>JAEWVC010000094.1 GCA_023459275.1 Bacillota bacterium
CCCCCGCCCTACCGGTTGCGGCAAAACAATTGTTTATGATGAAACAAAAGCAAGACGTATCTTGCAAGACAACAATTCTACGTATGAAAAGACCGCCAGACCGGGGAATTCCCCGGCCTGGCGGTACTGCCGCGGAATCGTGCATCCGCGGCGTATGCCATCTGTAGGCGAGCATCACAACGGCGTGCGTAGGGCGGGGGCTTGCCCCCGCCGAAAGGCCGGCTTCTTTGCCATCGTGGCTTATACCACCGCACCCGGCGGGGGCAAGCCCCCGCCCTACCGGTTGCGGCAAAACAATTGTTATGATGAAACAGAAGCAAGACGTATCTTGCAAGACAACAATTCTACGTATGAAAAGACCGCCAGGCCGGAAAGTTTTCCGGCCTGGCGGCGAAGCAACCATGGGACGATGGACGGAAGCACTTGCGTCTTGCCGTGGGATTACTTGAGCTTTACTTCCACCGGCTCGCCCAGCAGCTTCTCTTCCCCTGTCTGGTGATCGTAGCCTTTCATCTGAAGGTACAACGTATCGGGAAGCTGCGCAACCGGCGCGTATCCGCGGGTAAGGCTTTCATTTTCCGGGTCATCGAACCAGGCGAAGGAGGACAGGAAGCTGGAATCCAGTTCCTCGCCCGGCGCCTTCTGCACCTCAAAGAAATAGCCATCCAAGCCCTCCCCCTGCGTCTTATCAAACCGCACCGTCACCGCCAGGGTAAGGGGCGTGCTGGTAACGGTGACGGCCTTAATCCCGGCGGCCTTGGCCGTATCGCCAAGCGTGGCCGTGACTTTTTGGGTCTTGTCGGCGTTCATTTGCAGCTTAAGGGGGATTTCCACCGCAATCCGTTGGCGCTTATCGAAATCCGCGCTTTCCATTTTGAACAGGCCGGGGCTGTACTCCAGGGTGTTGGGGTCAATGCCCTGCAAGGGGAAGCTGATATTCACCACCATGACATTGTCCGCAATTTTGACCTGCTCGAATCCGGTTTCGGAGCTTAAGGGCAGTTCCTCGCCGTTCACCCGGATGCCGATGTGCTCATCTGTGGAATGGTAGAAAACGCCGTATTTCTGGAAGATCTCCTCCATGGTGGCCTTCTCGCCGTAGACCGGCTTTTCCCCTTTTTGCATGGAATCCGGCGCGTACAGGTAGCTGCCTTCCGGGACCCGGTATTCCACCACGATGCTGCCCATCAGCCCGTCGCTGATGGCTTCCTTCAGCGTGACGGAAGCCTCCCCCAGGGCGTAGGTGTTCTCCCCGAAGTCCTTCTGCAGCATGCTCTGTGCCTCGGGCAGGGGCGTTTCCCCGTAATCCTTGGTGAAATCGAAAATGCCAAGCTCCGTCAGGGCGAAGGCCGCCCCGGTGAGCAGAAGCACCAGGCCGATGGCCAGCACCAAACCAAGGGATACCTTTTTCTTCACGATTTTTTTCTCCTTTTGCGCCGCAAGCAGCGCCAAGCTTTGCCGGACCCGCGTGTCAAGCTCCGGGGGCGCGGGAGGCGACAGGCGCAGGAGCGCCTTGGAAAGGTTGATTTTTTGTTTCACTCAAACGACACCTCCACATCCCGCAAGGCTTTTTGAAGCGTCCGGCGCGCCCTGTACAGGCGGCTTTTGATGGTTGACACAGGGATGCCCAGCGCCTGGGCGATCTCCTTTTCAGAAAAGTTTTCACGGTATTTGAGCAGCAGGGGCACGCGCAGCTTTTCGTGGAGCGCGGCCACGGCGTCACGGATGTCCATATCCGGCGGTTCCGCTTCCCGCGCGTCCCAAATTTCCTCCACGGGGCACACGCGTTTGCGGTATCTGCGGATGTTGTAGCACTCGTTGACGGCGATCTTCGCCACGTAGGCGCGGAAGCGCTCCTGATGCGCGTTTTCCCTGTGGACCCACGCTTTGAGCAGGCATTGCTGCACAGCGTCCTGTGCATCGGCATCGCAGTGAAGGATGCTCATGCAAATCCTGTACAGCGCGGGCGCAAGGGCAAGGGTTTCCCGGGTGAAGGAAGCTTCGTCCATCCTCTGTACGCTCCAGAATTCAAATGCATTTGGATAGGTTTTTCCTTTCGCAGATAATACGGCCGAAAGGAGCGGAAAGTTCTATCTCCGCAGGAATAACTTTCAGCGCGTTTGCCGTTTTCCCCTTCCCCCGGCCTTTTTACAGGATGGACAGGCGGTGCAAATTGGGGTATCATAAGGGAAAGAATGATGTCCGTACAAAAGGAGGCGTCCCCATGAGCGAAACTTGCCAGCACAGGCCCCAGCTATCCTGCCTGGAATTCATGAAGCAATATTTCAAAAAGGAAGGCATCCTGATGAACACCTTCCGCTGCAAAGCCTGCGGCCAGGACATCCGGTTTGTGAAAAAGCCGGCGTACCGCGTCTGGGATGTACTGATCTGGGTGCTGCTGCTGGCGTTTATGGTGTTCGTCCGGCTGCTGCGCGACAGTGTAACGTCCTCCATGGCGCTGTGGGTCTATATCGTCATCGCCGTGGCCGCGGTGGCGCTTATCGGGCTCGTGCTGGACATGGCCAAGGAATGGTTCCTGGTCAAGCTGGGCAAATTCGATATTGTCAGGGAGGAGCCGCAAACGGAGCCTTCCCCTGAAAAACCTGCGGAATAAAAGGCGGTGGACGCATGATCGCGCTGCCCGAAGGCGCGGCAAAAGGGATCCGCGCGCTGGAAGCGGCGGGCTATGAGGCCTGGGCCGTGGGCGGCTGCGTGCGGGACAGCCTGCTTCACGTGCCGCCCCATGACTGGGATATCTGCACCGGCGCCCTGCCCAACCAGACGCTGGAGGTTTTCAAAGGCCGGCGGGTGGTATTGACCGGGCTCAGGCACGGCACCGTGACCGTGCTCATGGAGGACGGCCCCCTGGAGGTGACCACCTTCCGGGTGGACGGCACCTACAGCGACAGCCGGCGCCCGGACAGCGTGGCCTTTGTCACAAACCTCCGGGAGGATTTGAGCCGCCGGGATTTTACCGTCAACGCCATGGCCTACCACCCGGAACGCGGCCTGTACGATGCCTTCGGCGGGAAGGAAGACCTTCAAAACAAGCTCATCCGCTGCGTGGGCGACCCCGCTCTGCGCTTTACGGAGGATGCGCTGCGCATTCTGCGGGCGCTTAGGTTTGCCTCTACCTACGGTTTTTCCATAGAAGAAAAGACGGGCGAAAGCTTGCTTTCCCTGAAAGAACGCCTGCATGCCGTGGCGCCGGAGCGCATCCGGGAAGAATTTCTGCGGCTGCTTTGCGGCCCCGGGGCGGCGGGCATTCTGCGGAAGTACGCGCCCGTTTTTTTTGTTTTCCTGCCGGAACTTGCGCCCATGGTCGGGCTTGACCAGCATAATCCCTACCATCATTTGGATGTGTGGGAGCACACCCTTTCGGCCCTTGGCGCCGTTCCGCCGGACGCGGCGCTCCGCTTTGCCATGCTGATGCACGACGCGGGCAAGCCCGCCTGCTTCTTTCGGGACGCGAACGGCGTGGGCCACTTCTACGGCCATCCCAAGGTAAGCGGGGCGCTGGCGGAAAAGATCATGGCCCGGCTGCGCTTTGACAACCGCACGAAAAAAACGGTGGAAGAGCTGGTGCTCTTCCATGATGTTACCATTCCGGCCAGGGAAAAGAGCGTGCGCAAGTGGCTGAACCGGCTGGGCGAGGAGCGCCTATGGCAGCTGCTGGCCATCAAGCGCGCCGACGCCGCCGGGCAAAGCCCGGACAAGCGGGAGAAGAAGCTTGCGGAGCTTATCGCCCTGGAAGCATGCCTGCGCTCGACGCTTAACAAAAAGCTCCCCTACGCCCTCAAAGACCTGGCCGTCACCGGCGAAGACCTCAAGGCCGCCGGCATCCCCCCGGGCCCGGAGATGGGCCGGCTTTTGCAGGCGCTGCTTAACCTGGTGATGGCAGGTGACTTGCCCAACGAAAAAGCGGCCCTGCTGGACGCTGCCGCCAGGGGCGCCGCCCCTGGAACCCTGCCCAAGGCTCCGTAATCCCGCCCCTGCCAGTGGCAGAATAGCCGGGATGGAGGAGGCTTGCGAAACGAGCCGCATGAGCGACAGCGAAATGCGGCGACGATTGAGCAAGTTCGTGAAGGGGGGACATCGAAATCCCCCCTACTCCCTCCTGCGTCATCATTGAACATCATCACCGGGACAGGCGGGCGATTGATAATCGCCCCTACATTAAGGTTGTTGTGTCCGGCGCCTTTGCCGCAGCAGCCTTCCACCGGGACAGGCGGGCGATTGATAATCGCCCCTACATTAGGGTTGTTGTGTCCGGCGCCTTTGCCGCAGCAGCCTTCCACCGGGACAGGCGGGCGATTGATAATCGCCCCTACATTA
>JAEWVC010000095.1 GCA_023459275.1 Bacillota bacterium
CGCCACCTCCCTTCCAGGGAGGTGGCACGGCGAAGCCGTGCCGGAAGGAGGTCGTTCCTCCGGCTCGTTTCGCCGACCTCCTCCACCTCGACCTACTCCGCTACAGGCGGGGGCGGGTTTACGGAACCACAGGGGCGGCGGGGGCATTTCCATCTGGCTTAATCGCCGCATTACTCGCATCCCAGAAGCTCAATAGTCGGCCCGGTACGCAGCCGCTTCCGCCCCTCCTTTTCGCTTCCCGCTTCCACCTTGCCTATTGCCCCCACAGGGGGCGGTCAGGTTCCAGCGCCGCTCGTACTGCTTGTTTCGCCAGCCTCCTCCACCTTGCCTATTGCCCCCACTGGGGGCGGCTTCGGCTACGGAGCCCCCGCCCTACGGTGGACGAGCTATCAACTTACCCTTGCCCTACGCGTTGCGATGCGGATCATCCATGGGGACCGTATGAAAAGCAGGGAAGCCTGCGGATACATGACTTGACCGTTGATTGATAAAGAGGGGGTTTTTCCATGAAACGGCTGTTTTCCATCCTGATGGCTTTTGCGCTTGTGTGCGCGCTGCTGCTGCCCGGGCCGGGGCTGGCGGATAATGCGCGGGAATACGAAAGCGGGGACTACCGCTATGCCCTGAACGCGGACGGTACGGCTAAGATCACGGGGTATACTGGGGAGGAACCGGAGCTTGAGGTGCCCGGGACGCTGGACGGGCACCCTGTCACAGCCATCGGGGATGAGGCGTTTTACTTTTGCAACAGCCTGATCTCTCTCACGCTGCCGGAGGGATTGCAGAGCATCGGCGATAAGGCGTTTACCCAGTGCACCCGCTTGTACAGCCTCACGCTGCCGGAGGGGCTTATAAGCATCGGGGACGGGGTGTTTTACGGTTGCACCAGGCTGACCAGCCTCACGCTGCCCAATGGGCTTAAGAGCATCGGAGCGTATGCGTTTGGCGACTGCGGTTTGACTAGCCTCACGCTGCCGGAGGGGCTTATAAGCATCGGCGACTGGGAGTTTTACGAATGCAGCGGCCTTAAAAGCCTCGCGCTGCCTAATGGGCTGCAAAGCATCGGCGTGGGAGCTTTTGCTTTTTGCGAAGCCCTTGGGGAGGTTACGCTGCCCATGAGCCTTCAGGAAATCACCGGGAATCCATTTTGGAGTTGTGGCGCGCGGCCCGTGGTGCCCTCCGGCCATCCCCGCTTTGCGGATGAGCAGGGCGTGCTGTTTGACAAGGAAACAAAAACATTGATCTCTTTTCCCTACGGCGACCCACGAACTAGCTACAGCGTGCCCGAGGGGGTTTTGCGCATTGCCGCCTATGCGTTCTACAAGTGCGATGGCCTGGCCGAGCTCACGCTGCCCGACGGGCTGCAGGAAATCGGCGGCCGGGCGTTTTTAAATTGCGGCGGCCTGAGCTCCCTCGCGCTGCCTGACGGGCTGCAAAGCATCGGTGACGGGGCATTTCACGGCTGCGGCGGCTTGACCGGCCTCACACTGCCTAATGGGCTGCAAAGCATCGGCGTGGGAGCTTTTGCTTTTTGCGAAGCTCTTGGGGAGGTTACGCTGCCCATGAGCCTTCAAGAAATCACCGGGAATCCATTTTGGAGTTGTGGCGCGCGGCTCGTGGTGCCCTCCGGCCATCCCCGCTTTGCGGATGAGCAGGGCGTGCTGTTTGACAAGGAAACAAAAACACTGATCTCTTTTCCTTATGGTGATCCACGGACAAGCTACAGCGTGCCCGAGGGGGTTTTGAACATCGCCGAACGCGCATTTTATAAATGCAGCGGCCTGAACAGCCTCACGCTGCCCGGCGGGCTGCAAAGCATCGGAAATCTAGCGTTTTTCTACTGCAGAGGCCTGACGAGCCTTACGCTGCCCGACGGACTGCAAAGCATTGGCGAAAGCGCGTTTTCCGGATGCAGAGGCCTGACAAGCCTTACGCTGCCCGATGGGCTGCAAAGTATCGGCGAAAGCGCGTTTTTCGGTTGCAAAGGCCTGACCAGCCTTATGCTGCCCGATGGGCTGCAAAGCATCGGCGACTGGGCGTTTGAAGGCTGCGATGGTCTGACCAGCCTTATGCTGCCCGACGGGCTGCAAAGTATCGGCGAAAGCGCGTTTTACGGATGCAGCGGCCTGACAAGCCTTACGCTGCCCGACGGGCTGCATAGTATCGGCGGCGGGGCATTTTCCTACTGCGATGGTTTGACCGCCCTTACGCTGCCGGAGGGGCTG
The DNA here is from genome assembly GCA_023459275.1 of Bacillota bacterium. GTDB lineage: Bacteria > Bacillota > Clostridia > Christensenellales > Aristaeellaceae > JAEWAH01. The sequence goes on from JAEWVC010000095.1 coordinate 2,226, forward strand.
CAAAGCATTGGCAGCAAGGCGTTTTCCTACTGCGATGGTTTGACCGCCCTCACGCTGCCGGAGGGGCTGCAAAGCATTGGCAGCTACGCTTTTCACCGCTGCGACGGCCTGATTTTCCTCACACTGCCGGGAAGCCTTACTTCCATTGGATTGGATGCTATCCCGGATAACCCCGGGATGTATCTTGTTGTGGCGGAAGGTTCCTACGCGGAAAGCTGGGCAAAGGAAAACGGCAGGCTGTACAGGTATGCGCAGAAGTAGGGCCGGAGGAAACATGGACGCTCCTTTGGTGTGCGGGGGCTGAAGCGGGGCGGCGGGGAACGGTGCGGCTGGGCTTTGCGCGGAGGTGCTCCGGCGGGGGCATTTCCATCTGGCTCAATCGTCGCATTACTCGCATCCCAGAAGCTCAATAGTCGGCCCGGTACGCTGCCGCTTCCGACCCTCCTTTTCGCTTCCCGCTTCCACCTTGCCTATTGCCCCCACAGGGGGCGGTCAGGTTCCAGCGCCGCTCGTACTGCTTGTTTCGCTAGCCTCCTCCGCCTTGCCTATTGCCCCCACTGGGGGCGGCTTCGGCTACGGAGCCCCCGCCCTACGGGGAACGGGCTATCAGCTTACCCTTGCCCTGCGCGGGGCGGCGCGGAACCTCCATAGGGACCTTATGAAAAGCGGGGAAGCCTGCGTGTGCATGATACTATTTCCAAACATTATTTCGTCGTTGCGACGGTTCTTTTCGCGCGGAAGGTTTGTTTCCTTAAGGAAACCAAGTCGC
>JAEWVC010000096.1 GCA_023459275.1 Bacillota bacterium
GAATAGCGGGGAGGGACTTTTTTCAAAAAGTCCCTCCCCGCACCCCGCTTCAAAACCTTCTTTTGGAAAGAGAACGAGGCATATTAGGACCGCAAGATTCTCGCTTACCCGCCGAAGGCTCTGGGCAGAGGCTTCGGCGTCAAAAGCGCCACAGGGGGCTGCTGGGAAAGATCTTCCCGCGTCACCCGGATCAGCGGCATGGGCGATGGATGGACGTCCATGGCTCCAAGAAAATCCTCCGCCGCCGCGATGGGCAGCCTGCCGCTGCTTTCCGTGCGGTAGTGCATGGGCAGAATGACCCTTGGCATCAGCGTCCGGCAAAGCGCCGCCGCCTGCGCCGCGTCGATGGTGTAATACCCGCCCACCGGGATCATCAGGATATCCACCCGGCCCAGGGTGTTTACTGTATGCCCGTCCAGGCTGTGCCCCAGGTCGCCCAGGTGCAGCACCCGCAAGCCGTCCATTTCGATCATGAACATGGTGTTGGCACCCCTTTTCGCGCCCTCCTGATCATCATGGTAGGAGGGGAAGCCAGTAACGATTACGCCTGGCAGCGGGGAGCGGGCACCCATCCCCCGAAGGACGGGGGGATCGCCTTCCACCAGGGAAGTATTGTTGTGGTCGTGGTGTTCGTGGCTTACCGTGACTGCGTCCCCCCGCAGCCTGCCCATGGGATAGCCCACGGACGCGTCATAGGGATCGGTGATCACGATATGCCCATCCGCCGCTTCCAGGGAAAAAAGCGCGTGGCCGTAATAAGTAATAATCATACTGCCGTCTCCTTTCCGGACCGCTCCATCAGCCAGCCCGCCAGCAGTCCACCCGCCAGGGCGGGCAGGGGCTCCTTTTTACGCATAAGCACCGCCAGGCGCGGCGGCAAGATATCCGCCAGCTTCAGGACTTCCGCTTCCCCCGCTTCGACGGCCTTCACAGCCAAACGGATCAGGGAAAAGGGCTGCACCTCAAGGCTGGCGGGGTGGTCAAGAAGTGTGCGGCAGAGACTATGGACAGGCAGGTATGCTTCCTTCTCAGGCAAGGCGGGGAGTTTGGCGGGCAGGGACCTTAAAAGCGTCCCGTACCAGGCGGGAGGCGCGTCAAGCTGCCACAGGTTCCCTTGCTCACAAATGACAAACCCTGATGACCCAAGCCGCTCCAGGGCGGCACGGGGATCCCGCAGCCTTTGGGGCGCGTCACTTGTAAGCAGAAACGCCTCCGCGTCCGCCCTTTTCAGAAAAGGCTTGCGGGCGGGGCTTTCCACTTCCCCAATCAGTGTGTTTATCTCAAGCCGGAGGCGCGCTAGAGGCGAGCTCATGAGGGCGTATCCTGCCTGACGAAATTCAGCCGAAGCTCATGCATGGCCACGAACTGGCCCTGCAGGTCCAATTGATATTGCAGGGAGACATCCCCCTTGTCCTCGTCCCCCGTAAACTGCACCCGGGTGGCGAAAATGCCCATTTCCAGGTCCCCCATGGGTGTATGGTAATTGCCCTGGAAGCGGCGGCCCTTTTCAAACACCATGCTGGTGGCATAGGAACCGTCCCTTACCATGGTAACGCTGCCCTTTTCCAGGGACATGGTGACATGGCTGGTCTCGCCGCCGTCGGGCTGGGTCTCATCATACTGCAGGGAAAAGCCGCGCTCCGTTTTGTTAAGGTGCCCGGTGGTGATCAAACGGATGTGCTCTTCTTTCTGGCCATCCTGCTGGCTCTGCCCCACCACGGACAGCAATACCGGGATCGATGGCAGCATCACGGCGTCTTCCTCCCCTCGCTTAGGATATTATTATTATACCATGAAGCGTATCCTGGTGAAAACAAGAATCACTTTGCCTGGCGGAAGCTTTTGTTGTATAATGGCGTCCGGAGGGATGGACATGCAGGTAATGGCCCGGGCCAAGATCAACTGGACGCTGGATGTCGTGGGGAAACGCCCGGATGGCTACCACAGGCTGGATATGCTTTTGCAATCCGTATCGCTGAGCGATTCCCTGATCCTGCGCCCCGCCCAGGGTTTTTCCCTGCGCCTGAACCGGGGCGCCCGGGTCCCGGAATCCGGGGACAACCTGGTACTGAAGGCGGCCAGGGCACTGCAAGCATTTGCGGGAACGGAGAAGGGCGCGGATATTTATTTGCGCAAAAGCATCCCCATCGGAGCCGGCATGGGCGGGGGCAGTGCCGATGCGGCGGCGGTATTGCTGGCGCTTGACTGGATGTGGGGGCTGCGGATGCCTCTTGCGGAATTGCAGAAGATCGGCCTTTCCGTAGGAGCGGATGTGCCTTTTTGCCTGGCCGGCGGGCTGATGCGGGCCCAAGGTATCGGGGAGATTTTGACGCCGCTCCCCTGCGCGCGGCCTTTCTGGCTTGCGGCGGTGCAGCCCTGCCGTGGACTGGGGACCAAGAAAGTGTTTTCTGCGCTCAATTGGGAAGAGATTCCGCCGGAAAAAAGGCCCGACACGGAGGCGGCGGCGCAGGCTCTGGCCCTGGGGGATCTTTCCGGCCTGGCACGCGCCATGGGCAACGCGCTGATGCCCACCAGCCAGACGCTGCGGCCGGAGATCGGCCAGGCGGTGGCGGCGCTTAGGCGCCTGGGAGCAGCTGGGGCGGTGATGACGGGCAGCGGATCGGCGGTATACGGCGTGTTTGAAAGCGCCGGGCAGGCGGAAAGTGCCTGGGAGGCCCTCAAACGGCTGTGGCCGGGCGCCTGGCTGACCCATACCTGCGGGGAAGGGGTCATTTTCAGGCAGGAGTGAACATACATAATACCTGCGTTTGCGGGGCACCCTGTATGCAGAAACCTTGAAGGAGGGAACTGCATGCGCAGGGTGTTTCTTTTTGTGATAGCTGCCGCGCTTTTGCTGAGCGGCGGCCCGGCAAAGGCGCAGACGGAGGCGGAGCGGCTTCGGGAAGCCGTGCTGACGGGCGAAATCATCCGCCTGCACGTGGTGGCGGCGGGGGACGACGCGGAAAGCCAGCGGATCAAGCTGTGCGTACGTGACAAAGTGCTTTCCGCCTGGCGGGATGCGCTTGGCAGGCAGGAAAGCGTTAAGGACATGATGGCCTTCCTGAACGAAAACAGGGCGGCATTGGAAACGGCGGCGTGTGAGACTGCCCAGGAGGAGGGCTTTTTGGGGGAGGTATCCGCCCAAGTGGGCATTTTTTCCTTCCCGGACAGATGGTACGGCGATGTGCTGGTACCGGCGGGGGAATACAAGGCGCTGCGCATTGTGCTGGGGGAGGGGCAGGGCCATAACTGGTGGTGCGTGCTTTTCCCCTGCCTGTGCCTGAGCCTGGCGGGGGAGGAGCCGGAAACACCGCCGGAAACACCGCCGGAAACCGGCCAGGGGGAGGATTTTTCATTTTCCTGGCGGCTTGAGAAAGTATTCGGCTTCTGGCCCATGGAGATGACCGTATGATTTTGCTTTCAGGATGCCATACTTTGCCTGAATGAAAACGCAAAGGGGAATGCGCATGAAGGGGCAAAGGCGGAAAGCAGCGGCCCTGGCGGTGGCCGCGGTGCTGCTTGTGGCCATACAGATAGCGTCCGCCCAGGTGGTGGCCTGGGGCTCCCAGGGGGACACGGTGAGCGCCGTGCAGAAAAAGCTGAAGCAGTACGGATATTATGACGGCAGCATCACCGGCTATTTCGGGCAGCAGACCTACAACGCGGTGGTCTATTTCCAGCGGAAAAACGGGCTGACGGTGGACGGGGTAGTTGGCGCCGCCACGGCCGCGGCGCTGGGGATCACCCTTTCCGGGGGCTCGGTGTCGGTGGGCAGTTTCAACGAAAGCGAGGTGTATACCCTGGCCAGGCTCATCAACGGGGAGGCCAGGGGCGAACCGTATATCGGACAGGTGGCGGTGGGCGCGGTGGTGCTGAACCGTGTGAAAAGCCCCTCCTTCCCCAACACCATCAGCGGGGTCATCTATCAGACCGGCGCTTTCGATGCGGTGTCGGACGGGCAGATCTACCTGACCCCCAGCCAGGACAGCATCCGCGCGGCCAGGGACGCCATGAACGGCTGGGACCCCACCGGCGGGGCGCTGTACTACTATAACCCCGCCACGGCCACCAGCGGCTGGATCTGGACGCGGCAAATTACCCTGTCCATCGGACGCCACAACTTCGCCATATAGGAAGGATTATCCTATGCAAAAAAAGCATCATCTTCTGCTGTACACCTTCCTGTCTCTGGCGGTGGTTGCGGCCGTGGGCACCGCGGTCTATGAGGGGCAGCGGGCGGCGCGGGCGCAGCGGGCGCTGGAGGACGTATACCAAAGCGCCGTGCTGGAAACCATCAGCCAGCTGCAGAGCATGGAAATCAAAATGAACAAGCTTCTGGTGGCCGGGACACCCCAAACAGGGGTGCAACTTTTGTCGGACCTGAGCCGCCAGGCCTTTACCGTGCAGAGCAACCTTGCCATCCTGCCGCTTTCCTATACGGTTTTGGAGCCCACGGTAAAATTCGCGGGGCAGGTGGGCGATTACACCGATACCCTGGTGATACAGGTGGCCAACGGTACGCCGCTTTCCGACACGGATCAGGAGCAGCTCGGCAACCTGCTCACCAGCTGCGTGCTGCTGGCAGGGCAGCTGCAGGCCGCCCAGCAGGAGATGATCGCCCAAAGCCTGCAATACACCTCCGATTCATCCGTATTTTATGCGGATGCCCAGGCGCAGGCGCGGCCCCTGGAACAGATGTCCGACAAGGACAGCGGCATAGACTATCCCTCGCTGATCTATGACGGCGCCTTTTCCGACGCGCGCCATCTGGGCGCGCCAAAGGGCCTGCCGGCAGAGACGGTCACCAAAGAACAGGCCCTTGCTATCGCAAAGGAATTTGTGGGCGCGGACAGGGTGCAAAGCGCCCAGGAGGCGGGGGAGATACAGGGCGTGATCCCGGCCTATGGGGTGACGGTGACGCTTCCCGATGACAGCCTCATGGTGGAGATCACCAAGCAGGGGGGCAAGGTGCTGTGGATGATGCCGGAGCACGCGGAGTTTGCGGAGACATTGACCATTGACCAGTGCAAGGAAAAAGCCATGGCTTTTCTTACAAGCCGCGGCTTTGGGGAAATGTCTGACAGTTATTACCAGGTGTACAACGGCCTGGCAGTGATCAATTATGCCGCCGTGCAGGGGGATGTTCTGCTCTACCCGGACCTTATCAAAGTGCAGGTGCGGATGGACACCGGGGATATCGTGGGGTTTGAAGCCAACAACTACTGGATGAACCACAGGGAAAGAGAGCTTGAAACGCCCAAGCTCACCGCGGACCAGGCGAGGGAGATGGTCAGCAGCCGGCTGGAAATTTTGCAGGTCCGCCTGTGTCTGATCCCCTTCAAGAACACCGAAAAGCTGTGCTACGAGTTTACCGGCGCATGGAACGATTCCCAGTATCTGGTTTATATCGACGCTCTCACCGGGGAGGAAAGGGAAATTTTGAAGGTGATCCAAAGCGAAACCGGGCCGCTGACAGCATAGGGACGCGCCAGCGCAAAAAGCCGGAGGGGCGAAAGCCATGCGCGGGCTTAATCAGCGGCGGAGGTACCCGTTTGGAACGTCATACCCGCAGCTGCCCGCCCGCATGCTGAAAAACAGGACCTCCGCATTTCCGCGCAGGGAAAGGCGGGCTGTTTGAAGGGGCCGGTCCCGCATACCCGTAATACAATGCGCTCCGCTGCCGATGAACACCTCCCATACGCATACATCCCAATACAGCTGGAAGCCGCCTTCGGGCGTAACGGCCAGGCGTTCGCCGTTGATATAAAAGCCGGCCCCGTCCCATTCCGCCGCAAAGGCTGTTTCCTGCTGCGAGGCTATCTCCAGACGAAAGCCCGCGGGAACATGGTCAACGGACAGGCAAAAACCCGTGTCCCGTATTTCCATGCCGCCGTAGGCCGTCACCGGCGCGCCCGCAAGCTCCCGCACCTGCCTGGCCGGGCGCTGGAAAAGGGCGCCTTTTTCGTTGAGGGAGACTTCCCTGGGGAGGGACAGGCATCCGCCCCAGAGCATGCCCGGGTGATGCTGGCTGTGCCATCCCGGGATCCAGGACATGAGGTAAGCGAGCCCGTTCAGGCCGTTCAGGTTCACGGTGGCGTAGGCATTGTCGGTTTCGTCCAGCCGTCCCTCATAAAGCGGCTCAAACCGGCAATTCTCTGCGTCCAGCAGGCCGGTCACATACCGCGGCGGCCCATAGGGTGAGTATACGAGTACCCACCGGCTGTCCACGGGAAAAAGCTTGGGGCATTCGTAATAGGGGGTTTGGGCAACGGGGCTGCCGATAAGCATGCCAAGATACCGCCATGCACCGAAGCCTTCCCCCTGCGCCTTATACAGGTGTATACCGGCCCGTTCCTCCCCCTCCTGCGTGTACAGCCCGGCCACCGCCGCGTACAGCATCCCTTTCTGAAAAAAGAGGAAGGGGTCGCGGAACCCCGTGTCCAAACACGGGCCGCCGGGCTGGTCCCGCCGGATCACAGGGGCTTCCCCCTGCTGGCAAAAGGACAAAAGCGCCTTGTCCCCCAGGGCGGCCCATTGGCCGGCCTTGTCCGCATCCTCCTGGACGGAGGTATACATTATCAGGGGCGTGCCGTTAGGCAGCAGCACGCAGCTTCCGGAGATCGCCTTGATCTCCCCCTTGTCCCGCCTGGGGACAAGAGCCGGAGGAAGATACTCCCAGTTCACAAAATCCCGCGTGACCGCATGGCCCCATACGCGGTTGGGCCTGCGCTTCCCGGGAATTTCAAGGCCCGAAGGCATCACCGCCGGGGATTCCCCGTCCGCCTGAAACGGATCGTGCAGGTAGAACAGATGATACCAGCCGTCCGCTTCCAAAGCGCCGTTGACATCGTTCATCCACATGGCCGGCGGAACAAAATGGTACCGGGGCCGCGATGCGTCGTTTCCCGCTTTTTCAAACAGCCGCCGGTTCTCCCTTTCACAAAAGGCGGCGGACAGCAGAGCAGGTTCCATTGCTTCAACTCCTTATAAATCAGGCTTCCGCCCATGCATGCTTGCGGGGGATGCGTCCCAGGATTACCCCAATACCATTTGCCTGAACGCCGGCAATACCGGGTCATCTGTCTTTTCCATCTGCTGCTTCAAAAGATGGCGAAAGCAAGAAACCTCCGCCTGATAGCCGGGCTCGTCAATCAGATTGTGAAGCGCATCCGGGTCCTTGGCGAAGTCATAAAATTCTTCCACGCAGCGGTAATTAAAAAAACGCACACGTTCCGCAATGCTTTCATCTTCTGTTGCAGCCATTTTCATGGCGCCGTATGTCAGGCCGGACATGGACTCGTTTTTATAAAAAGCGGTGCCGTCGGACCAGGCGTTGAAGATATAGCCGAAGCTGCGGCTCTGGATGCAGCGCATGGGGTACACGCCTTTTGCCGCGGTGATATTGAACTGCGTGTATACCAAACCGCGGTCTTTTTGCGCCTCCCCTGTCAGGAGGGGCAGATAGCTGCGGCCGTCCGCCGGGCCGCCATAGGGGATTTGGAGGGCATCCAAGGCCGTGGCCATGAAATCCACACCGGCGATGCAGTCTTTTTTATTCCACTGCCCGCAGGGGATATGGCCCGGCCACCTGGCAATGAAGGGGGTCTTGGTACTGTTCAGATAGCAGTTTGCCTTGGCGAAGGGGAAAGCCATGCCGTTGTCGCTCATAAAAACCACAAGCGTGTCTTCCGCCAGCCCGGACTCCTCCAAAGATTTCAAGACGGCGCCGACCGTTTCATCGCAGCGGTGGCAGCTGGTATAATACTGGGCCAATTCCGTGCGCACACCGGGGATGCCGGGTAAAAATCCGGGTACCCAGGCTTCCTCCGGCGTATATACTCTGGAGGCATAGGTATGGTACCCGTAGAATTGGGTCAATTCATCCTCACTGCCGGCAAAAGGTCTGTGGGGGTCGTGGGAGTTGGCCATCAGGAAAAAGGGCTTTCCCTGCTCCTTGGCCCGCTTGAAAAACGCGGCGGAATCCCGTCCATAGATATACGGGCTTCTGCCATGGTTGTTTTCGTGATTATACACATCATCAAAAAAATCCCAGGCAAACTTGTATTCCGGCAGGCAGTGCTTCGTTTTGCCGATAATGCCGTTCAAATAGCCGTGTTCCCGCAGGATCTCCGGCAGCGTCGCCACGTCCTCCCCAATGGGGTCAAAGCCCGGCGCGCCGTTATGGTGGGGATACAGGCCGGTGAGCATGCATTGCCGGGAAGGCTGGCAAACCGCAATGGTCACATGGGCATTGTCAAAGCGGATCCCCTCCAGGGCCAGCTTGTCCAGGTTGGGGGATATGCTGTCGACAGGGCAGCCGAAGCAGCCAATGGTGTTGTAGTTCATATCGTCCGCCAATAGGAGAAGGAGGTTTGTAGGCATAGGTCTAGCTTCCCTTTCCATGATTTGCTTGCTTTGCTGTTGTTCCGCGCTGTTCCATGTCTTGTGATGCTTTGGGGGGATTTCCCGGCTTGCCGGAAAATCCCCCCCTCCGCTGCTGCCGTGCTTTCTCAGTTCATGGCCGCAAGATATGTATCCAGGGCTTCCTGGCGGATGGCCATGTAGTCATCAAGGCCCATAGCCTTCAGCTGTTTCATAAATCCGTCCCATTCCTGATCGATGCCGCCCTCTGCGATCCATTTGGCCGTCATATCGTTTACGTAAACGTTGATCTCGTTCACATAGCTGTTGATCGCTTCCAGCTGGTCTGCCGTATAGTTGATCATGGGATAGCTTTCCTTGGCCACATAATCCTTATATTGCGTGTCCAGGATTACCTTGCGCCCGGCGCCGCCCGCTTCCATTTGAATCAGCGTGCCGTACACATCTTCCAGCACTGCGCAGGGGGAACCGCCGCCGGCGTTGCCGGGCGTGTTGTGGAAGCGTACTTCTTCCTTCGTCAGGACGCCTCCCGTAAGGCGCTCATAATCCGCCTGCAGCAGTCCGCTGTCATTTTTGACAAATATGTCTTCCAGGGTTCCCCAGTTCATTTCGATGGAGGTCATGGTGTCATACAGGCCGTCCACCCACCTCATTACCAGCGCCGGGTCCTTGCAATCCTTTGTGATGGCAAAAGTATGCTTGCGGACTTCACTGTTGTTTGCGCGGCCCCAGAGGCGCACGCCATTCACGTTGATCAGCGGGGTGACGGCCACAAAGTCCGCTGCCGCCCGCGCCGTGCCTACGATCTGGAAGTCGCGCCATACGCACATGCTGCCGATACGGTTGGTCTCGCTCTGCCCTTTGGCCACCATCTGGCTATAGGACTGGGTAAAAAATTCCGGGTCGATCAGCCCTTCCTGATACATGCTGTTGAAGGTTTCCACGGCAGCCTTGTACGCATCCTTATCGGCGGTGAAAATCGCTTTCCCGTCCTCCACCACGATATGGTCGGGGTTGTCGGGCCGCCCGAACGCGCTGAACAGGTTGAAGAGGCCCTGCTGTTCGTTCCCGTAAATTCCTGTAAAGGGGATTTCATCATTGGGGTCGCCGTTGCCGTTGGCATCCTGCTCCTTGAAGGCACGCAGGACGTTGATATACTCTTCCATGGTATTGGGCATTTGCAGCCCCAGGTTATTGAGCCATGTCTGATTGATGTACAAAATGCTCTGCACATAGATGATGCCCATTTCCTCCACATACGGCAGGGTATAGATGTGGCCGTCGGGCATGGTGCTGTCTGCCTTGGCCTGGGGCCGCGCTTCAAACAACGCCGTAATGTTGGGGGCATATTCCGCGATCAGGTCCTCCAGGGGGATCAGGTATCCCTGGCTGCCATAGACCATGACGTCATAGTCCGTCAATGTCTTGCCGAAAAACGCGTCCGGCAAGTCACCGGTGGCCAGCAGCAGGTTTTTCTTTTCCTCAAACCCTTCGCTGGGAATCAGTTCCCAATCGATATGGACCCCTGTGAGCCCCTCATACTTTTGGATGAAGGGCATGTCATTGAAGTCAATGTGCTGGGGCGCCTTCTTGGCTACAAAGTGCAGCGTGACAGGCGCTTCCGAAAGCTTTTCCACCGTGATGGCCATGGCCGGCATCGCGCCCAGCAGCAGGGACAGACAGACCAGCAGGGACAGCAGCCGTTTTGGTTTCATCGTTTTCTCCTCCTATATATAGAAGTTATTTGATAGCGCAATCATCCCTTGACCGCGCCAATCATCACGCCTTTTTTGAAATATTTCTGCACGAAGGGGAAGAGGATGATAAGCGGGAGGTTTGCCACGATAATGGCGCAGTATTTGATCATCTCAGCGATCCGCTGCTGCTTTACCAGGGAATCGTCCAGCGCGGACGTATCGCTGGCCGCCGAGGAGCTGATGAGCAGGATGTCCCGCAGAACGATTTGAAGGGGGTACTTTTCATAATCCCGCAGATAGATCAAGGCGTTGAAATAGGCATTCCAATGCTCTACCGCGTAATAGAGCACCATGACCATGATGATCGCCTTGGACAAAGGCAGCACGATTCTGAAAAAGAAGCGGAAATCGGAGCATCCGTCCAGGCTGGCCGCTTCCCGGAGTTCGCCGGGGATCGTGGTCTGGAAAAACGTGCGGCAGATGAGAACGTTGAACACATTCAGCGCGTTGGGCAGGATCATGGCCCCCAGACGGTTGATGAGGTTCAGGTCCTTGACCACCATGTACAAGGGGATCAGGCCGCCTGAAAAGAACATGGTGAAGATAAACAGCAGCGCATAGAACCGCCGGCCCTTCAAGTCCGGCCTGGACAGCGCATAGCCCGCGGGCAAAGTGATGGCTACGTTCAGCGCGGTGCCCGAAACCATGTACAAAAGGGAATTGCCGTACCCCGTCCAAATGGTATTGTATTGCAGCAGCCGCCCGTATCCCTCCAGGGAGAACCCCACCGGGAACAGCCACACCTCGCCTCTTTGCACCGCGAAGGGATCGCTGAAGGAAGCGATGAGCACAAAGAACAAAGGATAAAGAATCAACAGGGTCCAAAGGCCCAGGATCAGGGAGTTGACAAGCAGAATCCCCCTGTCTTCCCGGCTCAAGGCAACTTTCAAGGCTTGTCCCCTCCTTTCACCACAGGCTGCTTTCCGTCAGCCGCCGGCTGATGGTGTTGGCAATCACCAGCAGCACCACATTGATTACATTGTTAAACAAGCCCACCGCCGTGGAATAATCATATTTCACCTGCAAAAGGCCCACCTTGTACACATACGTGGCAATGATCTCCGATGTGCTGCTGTTCAAAGAATTCTGCATCAGGTATGCCTTTTCAAAACCGATGCTCATGATGTTGCCCATGCCCATGATGAACATCATGGAGATCACCGGCAGGATGCCCGGCATCTCGATATGCAGGATCCGCTGCCAGCGGTTGGCCCCGTCGATAGTGGCCGCCTCATACAGCCCGGGATCAATGCCCGAAAGGGCCGCGATATAGATGATGGCGTTCCATCCCGCGTTTTTCCACACCCCTGAGAACACATACAGGTGCCGGAAGGCGGAGGCCTTGCCGATATAGTTCACCCTTTCCCCGCCAAGGGCTGCCGCAAGATTGTTGACAAGGCCGTTGCTCAGGGAAAAGAAAACGTTGATCATGCCCACCAGCACTACCACGGAAATAAAGTGGGGCACGTAGAACACATTCTCCATCAGGGCTTTCCGCTTGGCGTTGCCTACCTGGTTGAGCATCAGGGCCAGCAGGATGGGCACAGGAAAGGATACCAGCAGCTCGTACAGGCTTAGGGCCAGGGTGTTGGAAAGCACCCGGCTGAACTGGTAGGAATGGAAAAAGTCCCGGAAATGCTTGAAGCCCACCCAGGGCGCCCTGGCGATCTCCAGCCCCGGCATGTACTTTTTAAAGGCAAGCTGTATGCCGTAAATGGGCCAGTACTTGAAGATGATAATATACAGAAGCGCCGGCAGCAGCATCAAAAACAATTGATATCCCTTCAGGCTCCGCCTGATCCTGTTGAGCATGCCGGTCCTCCGGCGCCCTCCCGTGTTGAGCACCACGCCGCGCATCCCCCCTTTCCTGCGGAGAAAGCGTATCATCCCCCCGCTTACCGCGTCAATCAGCCATATTTTCTCCCCATGGCCGGATTTGCAGGGAACGATCCGCGGCGATCGGCAAAAAATACGGGGATATGCCGTTGTTGACCATGCCGGGAAAGCGCTGCACCGGCTGGCCTTGCGTACTTTCCCACAATCTTCCTTTGTTGAAGAGGGCTACGGGCTCATGGTATAATAGATAAAATAATGAGAGGAGCAAAAATAGCCGGATGAAGCGTTTTCTCGGGAACCGCCGCTTTTATGCAAGGCTTTTTTTGTCCTACGTGCTGGTTTTCATGCTTCCGATGCTGGTGATTGCCGGCGCTTCGTACAGCTCGCTGATGAGCCGTTCCAAAAGCGCGCTGGAGCGGGAAGCGGAGGATTCCCTGAAGGCGGCCGTTTCGAATATCGACATCCACCTTTCCCAATTGCTGGAGCTTTCTGTTGCGCTGTCCTCGGACCCTTTGTTTTACCGCAGCAATCTGGAAAAGAGCGCCTACCGCGTCCGCCTGGCACAGCAGCGCCTGAACCAGTATTTTTATGCCAACACCTTTATCTACGAAACGCTTTTTTACCTGCGGGACAGCGGCTTGCTGTTTTCCTCCGGCGGTGTTTTCAACCCTGATTCCTTTGCCGCGTCTGTCTATGGCTTTGCGGATTGGACGGACGAAAGCTTCAGGGAAACCATCAATACCATGGAGAACCTGATGATCTTCCCCTCCCAGCCCGCCGCGCCCATCCACTTCCAAAAGGCTTCCGTAAATTTGATTACGCTTATGTGGCAGATCCCGCGCAGCGCCTTTCACCCCTACGGGACGCTGATCTCCTTTGTTTCCGAAAAGACGCTGGCCTCCCTGATGAACTTTTCCTACGAGGACGGCGGCTTTTTCTATGTCGTGGACGCGGAAGGAGAATCTCTTATGGCCTCCGCCGGGCTTCCCGGCTCCTTCAGCCTGTCCGGTCTGCCCAAGGACACCATGGAGGGTTCCCAGCTGCTGCGCGCGGCGGACGGAACCGCTTATTTGATTGCGGAGGCTTCCTCGGCCGTGTACGGGCTGCGGTTTTTCAGGGCACTGCCCTACCAGGCGCTGCTGGGAAATTTGCGGGCGGAGCAGACGCGCCTGCTGCTGCTGGTTTTCTTGACGTCCCTCCTGGGCATCCTGCTCATTGCCTGGCTGTCCCGGATCAACTACCATCCCCTGCGCCAGCTGTTTGAAATGATCAAAAGCTCCCTTTCCGCGCCGCCAAGCCCCTTAAAGAACGAGTTGGAAAGCACCAAGGCCATGCTGGGCGAACTGCTGGCGCGGGAGAAAATCAACCAGTCCGTATATAAGGCCTATATGGTGGAGCGGCTTTTGCGCGGCCGCTACGAGTCGTTTGAGGTTTTCAACATGCACGGGGCGCCCTACCGTTTCACGCTACCCTTTCAGACGCTGCGGGTGGCGGCCCTGTCCCTCTCCGGGGAGGGGACCGCGCCGGACAACTGGCAAAGGCTGATGACCCTGGCCGAGCCGGACACAAAAAGTGTGTTTTGCGTGGTGGAGCGTTCCAAAAAGCTGCTGGTGGTGCTCCTGAACGGACGCCTTGGCGACCAGCGGGTGCAAAGCATTTTGACCGCCTTTTCCACCCTCGTTGCAGAAAACACAGGATACGAGGTAACTTCCGGCGTCAGCTCGCAGATCATGTCCCCGGCCCAGGGCCCCTCCGCTTACCTTCAGGCCATTACGGCCCTGGACCTGCGCATGCTGCTGGGAAGCCGCCGGGTGTATTTTTTTACGGACGCCATCTACAACAGGGAGGAGGACACCCCCGGGATTGAAGCGAACCTCAACCGCCTGAAAAACCAGCTGATGCTATTAAGCAAGCAGCAAATCGCGGACGAAATCAACGAGATATGCGGCCTGATCCGTACCGCGGACTCGCTTTTTACGGCCCGGTACCAGTGCTTCCAGGCCATCAGCACCATTATGTCCTTTTCCAGAAGGCTGTCCCTGAGCTCTCCGCTGTCCGTTTCAAATTACGATCTTTTCGGGGTCTCTGAAATCCTGAGCATTGATGAACTGATCTCCATCCTCAAACGGCTGTGCGACGAACTGTGCAATAAAATATCTGCCCCCGCCGCCGGCGCGCAGGAGCAGATGATCCAGGAGATCATGGCCTATCTGGAGGAAAGGGCGCTGGACCCCGGCTTTTCCCTCAAGCGCATGGCCGATCATTTCTCCATGTCGGATTCAAACATCAGCCGGTACTTCAAGCAAAAAACAGGGAACAACATTTCCGATATCATCGCCCAGGTCCGCATCAACGAGGCGAAGATCCTTTTGTCCGACACCGATCTGCCCATCCGGGATATCGTGGCCCGGGTAGGCTATTACGACGTATCCAGCTTCATACGCAAGTTCAAGCAGATCGTTGGCGTCACGCCCGGCGAATACCGGAAAGAAAACCATGTATGACCTTGGTTCCCCATCTGGCATTGCCTGCCGCGGCTCTACATGAACCTCTCCCCGGATATAAACGCTTGCGCCGTCACGTCAAACACGCCCATGGTCAAAAGCCGCAGCCTGGGAATGACCGGAAGGCTGATAAATCCCAGCGTCATCAGCGGATCGATGCCGGGATTTACCCCAAGATTGAAGGCGCAGCGCTTCAGCAGGCGAAGCTGATCATTGACCTTGGCTATGGAAAGACCGGAAAAAAGGCCGGCGATAGGCAGCTCAACTTCCTGAAGGACCTGCCCGCCCGCTACTGCCACCATGGCCCCGCCGCATTGGGCCACCCGGTTTGCGGCCACGGCCATATCGGTTTCATTGGTGCCCACGACGGTAATGTTGTGGGCATCATGGGCGATGCTGGTGGCCACGGCGCCGCGCTTCAGGCCGTATCCGTGCAGCATCCCAAGCCCGATATGGCCGGTGTTGTGGTGGCGCTCGATCACGGCGGCCTTCACGATATCCCTTTCCAGATCGACGGCGCCGGCAAAGCCCATGCTTTCCGTGATAATTTGGCCGTTTACCAGGCCGATCACGGGCAACGGGGAGCTGTGGCGGAAGGAATCAGGGTTCACGGGCGGCAGGCGGAAAGTATCCTGCGTAAGCAGGCGAAGCCGCTTCGGGATGCGGGGAGGCTTGGCTATCACCCTTCCGCCGTCAAAGACCAGATCCCCTTGTTTGAAAACCAGCTTGACATTGAAATCTTTCAGGCTGTCCGCCACCAGCAAGTCGGCCGCGTACCCTGGAGCGACGGCGCCCCTCGCGTCCATGCGAAAATGGCGGGCGGCGTTGTAACTGGCCGCCTTGATGGCCAGAACAGGGTCAACCCCTCCCGCAACCGCCTTTTGAACGATGCTGTCCATATGCCCCTTTTCCACCAGGTCTTCAGGGTGCCTGTCATCGGTGCACAGCAGGCAGCGGTCCGCGTATGGAGGAGCCAAAATGGGCAGCAGCGCCTCCAGGTTGCGGGCTGCGGTCCCCTCGCGGATCATGATCGTTTGCCCCCCGCGCAGCTTCTCAAGCCCTTCTTTCAGGGTGGTGCACTCATGATCGGAGGAGATGCCCGCAGCCATATAAGCACTCAGCGCATGTCCCGAAAGGCCGGGCCCGTGGCCGTCGGCCACCTTTTTGCAGGCTAAGGCTGCGGTGATTTTGCCCAGCAGCTCCGTATCCCCCCGGAGCACGCCCTCATAATCCATCACCTCGCCCAGGCCCAGAACGCGCGCGTGGGGAAGAAAGCGGGAAATGTCCTGAAGGGAAAGCTTTGCGCCGCTCTCGTCCCAGGGGGTGGCGGGAACGCAGGAGGGGAGCATGAAAAAGACATCCAAGGGCAGGCCGCGGGTGGCCGCAAGCATATATTCGATCCCGGCGCTGCCCATCACGTTGGCGATTTCATGGGGATCCGCCACCACGGCGCAAGTGCCATGGGATACGGCTGCACCGGCAAATTCCCAAGGGGTCACCAGCGTGCTCTCCAGATGGATGTGGGCGTCTATCAGGCCAGGTGCTACAACCATGCCGGATACGTCGTACGTTTCCCTGCCCTGATAAGCGCCTATGCCCGCGATCCTTCCGCCGGCGATGGCGATATCGCCATGGCAAAGCTCGTTGCTGAACACATTCACATACGTGGCGTGCCGAAGCACCAGGTCGGCTTCCTCAACCCCCGCCGCCACGCGGATCAGGCGCTGCCTTTCGGCAATCTTCCGGGCGGAGCGCGCCCGGCCTGCACTTATGCCCATTCTGTCACGCCCTTTCGCCGTGTCGGGGCACGGCAGCGGTTCTGGGTTCCTGCAAGATGGACATGGGGCGGAAAAGCATCACCGCCGCGAACGTTTATCCCGCATGCCTTTTCACCCAGCGGATGGCCAGGTCCATCCAGCCTGCGTCGTCGGGCTTCAATTGGGCGCTGTTCTGGGCGGTGGTCTCATCGCACAGGGAAAGGCCATGGCCGCCCTTTTCATAGACATGCAGTTCAAAAGGAACGCCTGCCCGGCGCAGCGCGGCGGAGAACATCAGGGAGTTTTCCACGGGAACGGCGCCGTCTTCATACGTATGCCAGAGGAAGGCGGGGGCCGTGTCCGCATCCACCCTGGTTTCCAGAGACAGCGCCTGGGCAGCTTCCGGGGAAGCGGAGTTCCCCAGGAGATTGTTCTTTGATCCCTGGTGGCCATAGGGCCCGAAGGTGATCACGGGATAGCACAGGATCATGCCGTCAGGCCGCCAAAGGGCGGCGTCACCCCCCAAGGATTCCCGGATCAGGGGCTCCTTCCACAGCGTGCCCAGGGAGGCGCAAAGGTGCCCGCCGGCGGAGAAGCCCGCAATATAGACGCATTGGGGCTTGATCCCCCATTCGCCGGCCTTCTCCCGCACAAGCTTCACCGCCGCCGCCAGTTCCAGCATGGCGCTGGGATAGCGGGAGGGGGCCACGCTGTACTGCAGCACAAAGGCATGGATCCCCGCAGCCAGGAATCGCATGGCGATAGGTTCGGCCTCCCGGGGGGATTTGAAGGTGTATCCGCCGCCGGGGCAGATGATCACCGCCGGCCGCTCCCGCATCAGGGGCATGGAATCGCTGCCGTCCAGCACATAGGTATACAGCAGCGGCTGATATCCGTCCTGTTCCGCGTTTGCCTTTTTGTAGTCCACCTGGACCGGGATACATTCGTGAAGCATATCTTTCGCCCATCCTTCAGGTTCGGATTGGAACTGCCTTTCTCATTTTATCACTGCTGCTGCCCCGGCGCAAACAGAATCCGCTTGTGTTTGCCTGCGCCGTGGGTTATGATGAAAGCGCGTTAAGGCCATACTGGATAGGAAAGATGCGCAAAGGAAGAGCTTATGAAAGAAGAATTGGAAGCGCTTTTGAAGGAGCAGGGGACCGCCCTGGAGCCCGGCGATATCGCGGAGCGCCTGAACGTTTCGTTGGACGAAACCGCGTCCGCCCTCAAAGAGCTTGTGGGGGAAGGCAGGGCCGTCTTGACCAAAAAAGGAAGATATGCCGTGCCGGAAGCCCTGGGGCTCATTGCTGCCCGCGCCGCGGTGGGGCGCAGCGGGGCGGTCATTGCCCGGCCGATCCGGGAAGGGGAGGTGATGCGGGTGAGCCCTCCCCCAAGGCTCCGCTGCTTCCGGGATGATCTGCTTCTTGTACGGCCCAAGGGCCGGGACAGGGCCGGCACGCGCTTTTGCGAGCTTGTGTCCATCGTCGGGCGGGGACATGATACCTTCAGCGCCGTCCTTGCGGACAGCAGCCGGCCAGACCCGTACGCAGGGCTTGGCGCCCGGGCAAAAGGCCGCAGGAAAGGCTCCCGGGAGGGGGAAGAAGCTTCCGCCAGGCCTTTTGACAGCCGCATGGCCGGCGATATCCGCGTTACCGGGGACCTGATGGGCGCCCGGGACGGGGACATGGTGGTCCTGAAGGTGGTTCGCTGGCCCGAATATGACAAACCTCTGATCGCCCGGGTGCTCCGGGTGATGGGAGAAGGTGAGCGGCTGCAGATCCAGTTGAAGGCCATTGCCGAGGATCACGGCTTTGCCACGGTCTTCGATCCGGAAATCGAGGACCTTGCCGCCGCTTTCCGGGAAAATGCGCTGCCCGGCGGCCAGAGCGGCCGGCGTGACCTGACGGATTTGATGCTTTTCACCATTGACGGGGAGGACGCCAAGGATTTTGACGATGCCGTCTCCCTGGAGCCGCTGCCGGAGGGCGGCTGGCGGCTGGGCGTGCATATCGCCGACGTATCCTATTATGTGAAGCCGGGGGAGATCATCGACCGGGAGGCGCGCAAGCGGGGCACTTCGGTGTACCTGCCGGGGCTTACGCTGCCCATGCTGCCCCATGCGCTGTCCGATGACCTGTGCTCCCTGAAACCCGATGTGGACAGGCTGGCCATGAGCCTTTTGATGACGGTGGAGGATGGCCGCGTGACGGGCCACGACCTTTTTCCCTCCGTGATCCATTCCAGGGCACGGCTGACCTACACCGCGGTGAACCGGCTGTTTCTGGGGGAAGAAAGCGGCACCCTCCCGGAGGCCCGGGAAACGCTGCGCCATATGCTGGAGGTGTCCCATGCCTTGCGGGACGCAAGGACAAGGCGCGGGAGCATCGACTTTGACGTGCCGGAGACCGCCTTTGATCTTGGCCCGGACGGCGAACCCCTGGATGTGCACAAAAGGGAGCGCGGTGAGGCGGAGCGGATGATCGAGGATTTCATGCTGGCCGCCAATGAAACCGTGGCGGAGCTTACAAGGCATGCCGGCCTTGCCATGATCTACCGTGTGCATGAAAAGCCCGATCCCACAAAGCTGAACGCCCTTGCGCAGTTTTTGGGCGGCCTTGGCATCCCCGTGCATCTGGGGGCCGATCCCCATCCGGGGGTATTGCAGCGGCTGCTGCAAAAAACGGAAAATGACAAAAACGCGGACATCATCCGTTACATGACCATCCGTTCCTTGAAGCGCGCCCGCTACAGCGCTGTGCCGGAGGGGCACTATGCCCTGGCGGCCAGGGACTACTGCCATTTTACCTCCCCCATCCGCCGGTATCCCGATCTGACGGTGCACCGGGCCTTAAAGCTGCTGCTGGCGGCCGGCGGAGCCGAAGGGTCACCGGGGAGCATGGCGGAGCTGGCCGAGAGCTGCTCCGCGCAGGAATTTTCCGCCACTTCCGCCGAGCGGGAGGCGGACGACCTGCTGAAGGCGGTTTACATGTCCAGCCATATCGGCGAAACGTATGACGGCGTGGTGTCCGGCGTCACCGCCTGGGGCGCATACGTAACCCTCCCCAATACGGTGGAAGGGCTTTTGCATGTGGCCACCCTGAACGACTATTTCGAGTTTGATGAAAAGCGCGGCGCGCTGGTGGGCGCCCACACCGGGAAAACCATCCGCCTGGGGGACAGCCTTCGGGTGAAGGTGGCGCGTGCCGACGCGGTCCGCAGGGAAGTGGACTTTGAGCTGGCATAGCGGCGGTAGAGAGCTGCTGCACATGGTGTGAATGCCCTCCGGCAGCGGCTTTTTATCAGCTTTCCCCTCCAGTGGTTTACGGAAGAATGGGCCTGCATCAAAAAAGAAACAAATTCCCCGTTTCTTTTTCCGGCTTGCCATGGTATAATCAGGAAGAGGGGGCGAACCTCTCCATCATTGATACGGAGGTACATGCGCATGGATATTTATGTCTGCACCGTTTGCGGCTATGTCTACGATCCTTCCGTGGGTGATCCCGACAATGGCCTGGAGCCCGGCGTCCCCTTTGAAGATTTGCCTGAAACCTTTGAATGCCCTGTGTGCGGCGTTGGCAAGGACATGTTTGAAAAGCAATAAGCAGCACAAGCAACGGGAGGCGCTTCCTTGTGGAAGCGCCTCCCGTTTTCATTTTTCAGTGCTTCCGGCGAACCGCCAGGGGATCTCCTTCCAGGGGGACGCGGCATAGTTGATCCCCACCCTGGGCAAGGCCCGGACGGGCGGGCGGAAGCCGTCGTCCTCCAGCCACATTTCTTCCCCGTGGATCAGATCCAGACCGCTTTGCAGCTTTGTGATCCCGAAAGCTTTTGTCCATTTGGCGGGACCGTCAAGGGGCGGGGCCAGCGCCCGCACCAGCGCGGCCTGGGGCTGGTCCTTGTCTCCTGTGACCACATTGAACAGCCAATGCAGCCCATAGATCAGGTAGACGTAGCTGATGCCGCCCGCCTCGTACAGCGGCGCGCACCGGGCCGTTTTGCCGTGCCGGGCATGGCAGGCCATGTCTTCCTCGCCCCGGTAGGCCTCCGCCTCCAGGATGCGCCCCGACATAACGAACCCGTCCGCTCCACGGCGGCAAATAATTTTTCCCACCAATTCCGGAGCCGCCAGGAGCACATCCCGCCGGTAAAAGGCGGTGGGAAGACGCCGCGCCTCCATTATTCCACCGATTTGGTGGCGATCACGGGAACGCCGCTTCCGCACACGTTATTTAGCACCACCTGTCCCATGGCGATGGGGGGGCGCAGGTGCAGAGCGCAAATCTCCTCCATGCAGCGGGAGATGTCCTTTTTGGGGATAGGCGTTTTGGTTTTCACGCTCAGGGGCATACGCCGGCCCTCCACAGGCACCACGGCCGTGACCATGCGCTCCGGCGCCACCGCTTCCTGGCGGCCGTACACCTCGCCCCGCTTGCAGCCGTTGCCGGTGATGGATACCACCTGGCCGTTTTCCGTGACGATCTCCATGCGGCAGCCCACCGGGCAGCTAATGCAGGTGATAAGTTGCTTCATACCGTTTTCCTCGTTTCCTGGGCTTCAATTTCCACGGTGATATCGCTGGGGGCCAGCGTTTTGAGCAATTTTTCCGGCAGGGTGACTACTGCCATCTCGCCGGGTGTCAGGATGCGGCTTTTTTTGCGCAGGATCTCCCGCTCCCCGGAGCGCACCACCATGGCCGCGTTTTCATATACCTGGGAGGGCCTGAACATCAGATCCACGGCAACAGCTTCCCCATCCGGTCCGGGAAGATGCAGCCTTTGGGGAACGACGCCCCGTACGCCCCGGCCGTCCAGCACGTTCACCGCCTGGCTGGCGGGTGTTTTCCCCCGGACATAATCCGCCGCAGCCCCGCCGGCTTTTAGGCTCTCGGCGCTGACGTAGTCCACCAGGTCGTGTACGTGCAGCACGTTCCCGCAGGCAAAGATGCCCGGCACGCTTGTCTGAAGCGTATCATCCACCACGGCGCCGCTGGTTGCGGGGGACAGCTTCACATGGGCATTCTGGCTCAGCTCGTTTTCGGGGATCAGGCCCACGGACAGAAGCAGCGTGTCGCAATCGAAGTCCTTTTCCGTGCCGGGAATGGGGTTCCTGTTTTCATCCACAGCCGCTACGGTAACGCCGGTCAGTCTATCCCGGCCCTTGATGTCCACCACGGTATGGCTCAGCAGCAGGGGAATATCATAGTCGTTCAGGCATTGTACGATGTTGCGGTTCAGGCCGCTGGAATAGGGCATGATCTCCACGCAGGCCAGCACCTTGGCTCCCTGCAGCGTCATACGGCGGGCCATGATAAGGCCAATGTCGCCGGAACCCAGGATCAGCACGCGCCTGCCAGGCATAAAGCCCTCCAGGTTCACGAACTTCTGGGCGGTGCCGGCGGAAAAGATGCCTGCGCACCTGGTGCCTGGGGTGGCCAGGGCGCCCCGGGGCCGCTCCCGGCAGCCCATGGCCAGCACGATGGCTTTGGCATGGAAAAGCTGCATGCCTTTCTCACGGCTGATGGCGGTTACGGTATGATCCTCCTCCACGGTGAGCACCGTGGTGCCGCACTGGATGGGAATGTTCATTTCCCGTACCTTGTCGATGTCCCGCTGGGCATATTCCGGCCCGGTCAGTTCCTCCTTGAAGCGGTGCAGCCCGAACCCGTTGTGGATGCACTGGCGGAGGATGCCGCCGGGATAGCTTTCCCGCTCCAGCACCAGCAGATTTTCGATTCCGTTTTCCCTGGCGGCGATGGCGGCGGCCAATCCGGCCGGGCCCGCGCCCACCACCAGCACATCGACCTCGGTTGCCTGAAGCAACGCCTCGTCACGCATGGCATGTACCCTCCCGCAGCGCTTCCCCGATGGTCTCCGTCAAAAGCCGGCTTTCCCCGCCGCACTTGGTGACCTCGGTTTCTGGGATATGAAGTTCTTCCGCAAGAATGTCAAGGACTCTGGGGCTGCAGAACCCGCCCTGGCAGCGGCCCATGCCGGCCCGGGTGCGGCGCTTGACGCCGTCGATGGTGTGCGCACGCAGGGGACGGCGGATGGCCTCCCGTATTTCCGCCTCGGTGACCTGCTCGCACCGGCAGACAAGGTTCCCGTACGCAGGGTTCTCGCCAACCGCCTTGACCCGCTCCCCGAAGCTCATGGCGTGGAAAGGCTTGGGCCGGGGCACGGCGGGCAGAAAGATTTCCTTTTCCGCAAGGCCCATGGCGGAGGCTACCTGGCCGCAAAGCATTTTGGCGATTGCGGGGGCGGAGGAAAGGCCCGGGCTTTCGATGCCCAGCGCCTCAAAGGCCGTGGGGGCGTCCTCCAAGGGGCCGATGACGAAATCCCCCTTCTCCTCATGGGCACGGATGCCCGAAAAAGTGGTGATGGTGCCCCTGGGCGAAGCGTTTTTCCAGGTGAGGCGCGCTTTTTCCAGAACGGTGTACAGCCCCATGGCGGTGGTGGCTGTGTCCAGCGCATCGCCGATATCCTCGGCGGATGGGCCCAGCAGCAGATTCCCGTGGACCGTGGGGCTCACCAGAATACCCTTGCCCATTTTCGTGGGGCATTGGAACATGGTGCGGGAAAAGGGAAGGACCTCCATCCTGTCCAGCAGGTAATATTCACCCCGGCGGGGGATGATGGTATATTTCTTTCCGGAGATCATGTTGTGCAGCTTTGCGGAATTGACGCCCGCGCAGTTGATGATGGCGTCGGCGGTATACGTGCCTCTGTCTGTCACAACAAGCCAGATATCCCCTTCCCTGCGGATGGACTTTACATCGGTCTCCATGTGAAAGGCCACGCCGTTTTGGGCCGCATGGTCCGCCAAGGCAAAGCTCAGCTCATACGGGCTGGTAAGCCCGCTGGTTTCCGCCAGAAGTGCGCCCGTAACTTCCGGGTTGGTGTTGGGCTCAATGGCCAGAATCTCCTCCCGGGTAAGAAGCCGCAGGCCGGGCACATCATTTTTCAGGCCCTGCTCATACAGCTCCTTAAGCGTTGGAAGCTCCTCGTCGGAAAACGCCAGCACCAGTGCGCCCGGCATGGTATAGGGCGCGCCCAGCTCCCGGCATAGGGCGGGGTACATTTTTGCCCCTTCCACGTTCAGCCGCGCTTTCAGCGTGCCGGGCTTGGCGTCAAACCCCGCATGTACGATACCGCTGTTGGCCTTGCTGGCCCCCTCCGCCGCGTCGGACATCCGCTCCAATACGGCAACGTTGGCCTGATAGCGGGAAAGCTCACGCGCCAACGCGCAGCCCACCACGCCGGCGCCTATGATAATGATATCCGGGCGCAAATAAATCCCCTCTATTTCTATAAAAATCGCAAAAATTCCCGCGGAAATCATTCCGCAGCCTTATTGTAGCACAGCGCCTGCCGTTGCGCCATAGGCCCACAGTCCAAAACGAGCATAAATGAGCATGAAAAAAAGGCGTTTTGCGCAGTATTATGGAAAACAATGAGCACACATGGAATATTGTTTATTATGCATATATATGTTAACACGTTTTGTGATTTCTGCATAACCCTGATTGTCCGAATGCTTTTATGCTGGCTTGCGGATTTACGGTCCAGGCCCGGCCCTTCATGGGGGGCCCAAGGGAGGGAACACCTCCCGGCTGCTTTGATCCGGAAGGATGTGGAATTGGACCTTCCGTATGCAGATTTTAGTCAAGGAACGGATGACAAAACACAAGGATGCATATATAATAATGATAGCTATATTGCTCGTATGCGATATGGAAGAAAGGAGAACCTTATGAAGCGTTTCCGCAAAAGCATCGCCCTTTTGATGACGATGGCGTTATTCCTGCTCCCCGCCGTGTCGTTGGGGGAAGCCGCACCGTCCTCCATCTTTGAGAAGGTGGTAGGAGCCGGCCGCAGCCTGAAGACCACCATTACCTTTGAACCTGGCGAGATGCTGACCCAGGACACATCCTCCGCCGGGATCGCCGACCTGCTCAAGGCCCTGCGCCTGGAAACTGTCAGCCAGAAAAATGAGGCAGGCATGCTATCCGCGCTGGACCTTTACCTGCAGAACAATCCGGTCCTGTCCCTGACCATCACAGAGGAACAGGCGCAGACGAATCTGATGAGCAACCTGCTGGAAAAGCCGGTATCCTTCACAGCGGAAGAATACCTGAATCTGTATAACATGATGATGGAGAAGAACATTGCCCAGATGGAGCAGCAGGATCCCTCCACTGCCGCCATGTTCAAAGCATATCTGGAAGCTTACAACTCCATGATGAAGGGAGAAATGCCCAAACTGCCGGAGTTTGACCAGCAGAGCCTGGAGGAAGATCTGTTTGCGCCCGTCCAGGCTTGGTTCGGCGCGCTCATGGCCAACCCTGAAACGACGCCGGGCACCTATGAGAGCGACAAGCACGATACGGCCACCGTCCAGGTGAAGTATTCCCTGTCTGCTTCCGACATCACGGCGCTTTTGACCCTCCTTACCGATTGGGCGGCCAAGGACGTGAACCTGGATAAGATCCTGTCCATCGTTTCCGAAATGAACCCCGATGCCGGTGACCTTACCGCCATCAAGGATGAGATCCGGGCAAAGATCAAGGCGGTCCCCGCGGGCTTTTCCCTTGAAGGGGCGCCCAGCCTGCCCCAGCCCATTACCCTGACCCTGTGGCAGGATGACACCGGCGACATAAAGGCCGCGGAGCTGAATGCCGATATCGTTTCTCCTGAGGGCACCGAAAGCGATAACTTCTCCCTGAAGGCCGGCTACTATGTGAAAACCGAGGCGGACGGGAAAAATGAACTCGTTTCCTTTGACGCGGGCACGGCAACCGATGCTCTTTCCCTGTCCTTCAGCGCCAAGGATCTCCCGGCAACCGTCTCCGGCAGCGATACGGTGAGCGGCTCCCAATGGCATTTTACCATGGGCATGACCGAATGGGGCACCAGCGCTTTCAATGTTGACCTGAACTTCAACGGCCAGAAGACCGAAGCCGGCGCGGATATCAAAGACGCCTGGAAGCTGAGCCTGGAGGCTGGTTCCTATGGCAGTGTATTCGGCGTCATGCTGGATAACAACTCGTCCACCGTGCCTGATGGCGCCGATGTCCGCATGGATGGCAAGATGGATGTTTACATGACAGGTATTAGCAGCCCCCTGGCCTCCATTCTGTATACCACCGCCACCGGCGATCCGCTGGAAATGCCCGCGATTCCCGAGGATAGCGTGCACCCCGGCAAAATGACCATGGATGAGCTGGAAGCTTGGGGGACGTCGGCCGGCGAATATGCCCAGACCCAACTGATGTACGCCATGCAGTACCTGCCGCCCTCCGTGATGACGATGCTGAGCGGCCAGCCCGCCTATTGATAGACGGCATCCGGATTTTCCCAGTATAAAAGCTCCCCCAGACGCCTTTCCGCTCCCGGCTTCGGCCGGGAGCGTGGGCGTGCCTGCGGGAGTTTTTCCATTGCTCTGTGGTCAGCGGCCTGCGTTCATCCGTTGCCAATCCTCTTTCAGGATGGCGTACAGCTCCACATCCACATAGCGGGATTTGTTATACAGCCGCTCCCGGAGCGTACCCTCCCTGCACATGCCCACATGCTCCATCACCCGGCCGCTGGCAGGATTGTCGCACTCGTGCTGGGCTTCGATACGGTTCAGGTGCAGCGTTTCAAAGCCAAAGCGGACCACGGCGCTCAGCGCCTCGGTCATATAGCCCCGGTTCCAGTATTCCCTGGACAAGCTGTACCCCACCTCGGCAGAGCGGTTTTCACCGCTTATCCACATAAAGCCGATGGTACCGATCACACAGCCCGTTTCCTTCAGCACGATGCAGAAGGTACTGGGAGAACCGGTTCGGTACTGGCGCAGCACATAGCGGATATAGGCCCTGGTTTGGTGGATGCTTTGATGGGCCTCCCACAGCACATGGCGTGCCACCTGCGGATCAGAGGAATAGGCGTAAATGTCCCCGGCGTCGCTCATGCGCATGGCGCGCAGCAAAAGCCGGCTCGTGTCAAGCTCCGGCAGTCGGGTAAAGATGGTCTCAAAAAGCTGCATGATGGTACTCGGCCTTTCCGGCATTGCTTTTGTTATTGCTCTACCAACTATATCTTGCGCGTCGCGGCGGATCTTTTCACGCATAGCCGCGTCGCTGAACCTTGAAATAGCGCTGCTATTCCTTCGGTTCTGCTCCTTGCTCTGCGCAAAAATCTTCCGCCGCTTTGGCGCAATCTTTATATGGCAGAGCAATAATAAGGTATCAGGCGTGATCCGCCTGCAGCGCGGCCCGAAGGTACATGGACGGCCCATTGACAAAGGGCTGGCGTGGTTTCACGTAGGTGGCCGCTCCAAAGATGAATACCGCGATGCCAATCAGCAGCAGCAGGATCAGCAAGATCAACAAAAGAGGATTTCCATGCCGATTTTCCATTTGGAGGCCTCCCTTCAAAAGACAGGAAAAGCATTCCCGTTTATTTGTCCACAAATTCTAAGAACAGGGATGCGTGTCCGCCGTTTGATCGTTATTTTTGTAGGCAGCGGCTGTTTTGCATATGGTTCCAGGCCATCAGGATTCCCAGGGCGGTTTTCGCGTCCCTAAGCTCCCCGGCCATGACCTGGGCCGCCGCTTCCTCAAGGGGGATGCGCTTGAGGGTCAGAAATTCATCATCATCCATGTGGGTTTCGTGCTGGCTCAGTTCCGTGGCCAGGTACAGGGCGATCCGCTCCGTGCAGAATCCGGGCGTCGTGTCCACGCGGGTGAGCAATTCCCATTTTCCGGCGCGCAATCCGGTTTCTTCTTCCAGCTCCCGCACGGCGCAGGCAAAAGGGTCCTCCCCCAAAAAATTCAGCTTGCCGGCCGGGATCTCCCAGGTCATGCGGTCGATTGCCACCCGGTGCTGGCGCACCAGCGTTACATAACCCGCCTCATCCACGGGGACGACGGCGGCCGCACCGGGATGCTTCACCACTTCCCGAAGCGCCTCCCGGCCATCGGGCAGCTTCACTTGCCAATGCTCCACAGTGATCAGCTTTCCCGCAAAGACCGCTTCCTTTTTGAAAGGGGTCTCCCGCAGTGCCTCGTCTCCCATGATAAGCCGCCTCCTCCGGTAGGATACCGCAGTACCGTTATTCGCCAAAAGGCGGCGCAATCCTGCATCGTACGTTTCCCCGAAACATTTTCCAGCGGCCTTTGAATTGACATTCAGGCGCATGCATACTACAATCGTATGCATGGCCTACCAATATGGAGGAGGGAACCCACCCATGAAAAATGACTTCAAAAATTCCTTCGGCCGCCGCATGCTGTCCCTCGCGATGGTTTTGCTTTTGGCCTGCCCATGGGTGCCTTTGCCCGCCATGGCCGCAGACAAGTGGCAGAAGCTTCAGATTTTTGTGAACTGGACGGACGGCGCCGGCGTACAGCAATCTGTTTCCGCCGCATATCTGGGCTCATCCACCGATGGGTACAGCGTATTCTGGGCGGAGGTCCCCAGCAGCGAACCGTTTTCCGGTGTGACGCTTTCTATTACCGACCCGGATCATGACAGCTATCAATATGATGCGGGTCAGGGGGTCGGCAATTTGACGCTGACTGACGTGCAAAATGCCGGCGACCTTGATACGCAATACGCGAAATATATCAATGCCTTTGACACGAAGGGCAATCAAGTGCCCCCCACCATTATGCTGTATATCTCCACCAGCGTTGCGCCGCCTCTGCCCACCCCCACAGAGGAGCCGACCCCTACGCCTACCTTGGAACCGACGCCGGTGCCCAACGCGGACATTCCGGTGCTCTACCAGGATGAAAATGGCAGCACGCTCTATCAGACCTCTGTGTCGGTTCCGTACGGCAGCCAGCAGGAAGTGCAGGTGGACGTAGGTCAAGTGTCCTCCGATTACGAGCTGAACGACGCTTCCAGCAAGACGGCTTCCGTGAGTCCGGACGGCTCCTATGCCAACGTCGTCTTCTCCTTCAAGAAAAAGCAGGCCCAGCCGGTGGATGTTCCCGTGCTCTACCAGGATGAGAACGGCAACACCCTTTATGAAACCTCCGTATCTGTCCTGCCAGGCAGCCAGCAGGAGGTTCAGGTGGACGTAGGTCAAGTGT
>JAEWVC010000097.1 GCA_023459275.1 Bacillota bacterium
TTTAAAAAAATTCCCCCCCACCGCCGTCTTTTTCCCGCACATCTTGCCGAAAATAGACGGATTCCCTTGAGGTTCTTCCGGGGGCATGGTAAACTATACCACGATAAGGAGCGCGTAAGATGAAACGGTATGTGCTGCGGCGGCTGCTGACAGGGCTTCTCACCATCCTGCTGGTGATGGTGCTGAACTTTTTCCTGATGCACCTGGCGCCGGGCGATCCGGTGAAGATCATCGCCGGCATGGATAAGCCCGATCCCAACGCCATGGCGGCGCTCCGGGTTCGCTACGGCTTGGACAAGCCGCTGATCACCCAGCTTTTCATCTATATCGGCAATCTTCTAAGGGGCGATCTGGGAACAAGCTACACCTACAATCAGCCGGTTGCGGAGCTGCTGCTGTCCAGGATGGGCACCAGCATGCTTTTGGCGCTTTCGGCCTGTGTGCTGTCCTTTCTTCTGGGCACGGCCCTGGGGCTGTTCACCGCCAGGCACCGGGGAAAAATACTGGACAACGTTTTAACCTATATCTCCTATCTGTTCGATTCCATGCCCTCCTTCTGGCTGGGGCTGATGGCCATTTTGATCTTTGCTTCCGCGCTGCACATCCTGCCCACCTCCGGCATGGTATCCCTGCGCAACCGTGCCACAGGCTTTGCCTATGTGCTGGATGTGCTTACCCATATGGTGCTGCCCTGCGGCACGCTGACGCTGATCCAGATCCCCCAATACCTGCGCATCACCCGCACCTCCGTCAGGCAGGTGATGGACGAGGATTACATCGTCACCTTCCGGGCCGCGGGCATGCGGGAGGGGCGCATTTTCCGCCGGTATGTGCTGAAAAACGCCATCCTGCCCACGCTGACGGTTTTCGGCATCTCCCTTGCCTACGTGGTTTCCGGCGCGGCGCTGGTAGAGGTCGTGTTCGCCTGGCCGGGCATGGGGCAATTGATGCTCAATGCCATCGGCCGCCGGGATTACCCTGTGCTCATGGGCATCTATTTGATGATCTCGCTGTCCGTGGCGGTCATGACCATGGCCGTGGATCTGCTGTACGCGTGGATGGACCCCAGGATCCGTCTGAAATAAGGGGGGAGGAACAGCATGCGCGGTATCGTATCCGCCTGGCGCGCAAGCGGGCATCTGCGCCTGGGGCTGATTCTGCTTCTGGCGGTGCTGCTCTGCGCGCTGCTGGCTCCCTTGCTGCAGCCCTATGACCCCTATGCCCTGGGGGACGATCTGAAGGCGCGGCCCGGTCAAACCCACCTGCTGGGCACCGACGCCCTGGGGGGCGACGTGTTCAGCATGGTGCTGGAAGGCAGCCGCACATCGCTGGTGGTGGGCTTTACCGCCGCGTTCCTTTCGGGCATCCTGGGCACGCTTATCGGCGGTGCGGCGGGGTATCTGGGGGGCAGGGCGGACAGGATTGTATCGGAGATCATCAACATGTTCCTGATGCTGCCCACCTTTTTTCTGGTGCTGATCACCGTGGCGCTCTTTGGCAGCAGCATGGTGAACATTATGCTGATCATCGGGCTTACAAGCTGGCCGGGCAACGCCAGGCTGATGCGGGTGCAGGCCATGGCGCTGAAGGAGCGCACCTTTGTCAAAAGCGCGAAAGCCCTGGGGGAATCCGGCCCCTCGCTGTTTTTCCGCTACATCCTGCCCAACGGCATCTTTCCGGTGGTGGCCAACACGGCCATGGGCATCGCCGGGGCGATCCTCACGGAGGCCAGCCTGTCCTTCCTGGGACTGGGCGACCCCAACATCATTTCCTGGGGGCAGATGGTGTACCTGGGGCGTTCCTACATGTCCAGCGCCTGGTGGGTGGCCACCTTCCCCGGCGTTGCCATCCTCATCACTGTGGTGGCCTTTTACCTGGTCTGCGATGGGCTCAACGCGGCCTTCCACCCCAAAAATCAAGGCAGGAGGTAATCCATGGCGCTTCTTGAAATTTCGCACCTGTCCGTGGATTACATCTCCGCCGGCCGGGCCGTGCACGCGGTGGACGATGTTTCCCTGACCCTTGCGGCGGGCGGTTCCCTGGGGCTGGTGGGCGAATCGGGCAGCGGCAAGAGCACCCTGGGCATGGCGGTGCTGCGCCTGCTGAACGATAACGCAAGGGTGCGGGGCGCGGCGCGGCTGGAGGGCGAGGATCTGCTGACCATGGGCGACGCCCGCCTGCGGGAGGTCCGCTGGCGGAAGATCGCCGCCGTGTTCCAAAAGAGCATGAACTCCCTGAGCCCCGTCCACCGCATCGGCATGCAGATGGCCGATATTTACCGGGTGCACCATCCGGAGGAAAAAAAGGCCGCTATGGAACAGGTGGGCGAGGCGCTCCAGTGGGTGCGGCTACCCAAGCGCGTTTTGAAGCTGTACCCCCACGAACTGTCCGGGGGCATGATGCAGCGGGTGTCCATCGCCCTGAGCCTTTTGAACCATCCGAGCCTTGTGATCTTCGACGAGGCTACCACCGCGCTGGATGTGATCACCCAGGGGCAGATCCTGAAGGAGATCGCAAGGCTCCAGCAGGAGTTCCGCCTGGCCCGGATCATGATCACCCATGACATGGCCGTGGTGGCGGGAAGCTGCGAAACGGTGGCGGTGCTGTACGCCGGGCGGCTGATGGAAGCGGGCCCCACCAGGGCGGTGCTCTCCTCCCCCATGCACCCGTATACCAAGGGGCTGACGGGCGCCTTCCCCAGCCTGTACGGGGAAGGAAAGACCCTCTCCTCCATCCCGGGCCGCCTGCCCGACCTTTCCACGGATATCCCCGGCTGTGTGTTCGCGCCGCGCTGCCCCTATGCTTTGGCCCGCTGCCGCCGGGAACGCCCCCCGCTTTTGGGCCTTGGCGGCGGGAGGCAGGCTGCCTGCTTCCTTGTAAAGGAGGCGGAAAACCATGGCTGAACCGGTGCTTTCGGTAAAAAATCTGACCCGCTATTACCCCCAGCATACCGTTAGGACGGAGGAGGGCTTTCCCCCCGTAAAGGCGGTGGACGGGCTTTCCTTCGATCTTGCGCCGGGAGAGGTGCTGGGCATCATCGGAGAGAGCGGCTGCGGGAAATCCACCCTGGGCCGGGTGCTGCTCCAATTGGAGGAACAGACAGGCGGCACCGTAACCCTGCACGGACGGGACGCATCGGCCTGGCACCGCAAGGACCCCAAGGGCTTCCGCCGGGCGGCCCAAATCGTATTCCAGAACCCTTACGACACCTTCAACCCCCGGTTTGTGATCCTCAAGTCCATGTTGCGGCCCCTGATCATCCACCGTATCGGCAGGGACGAGGGCGAGCGCCGCGCCCTGTGCGTACAGGCGCTGGAATCTGCTGGGCTGACCCCGGCGGAGGACTACCTTGGCCGCTATCCCCACGAGCTTTCCGGGGGCCAGCTGCAAAGGGTGTCCATCCTCCGGGCCATGATGCTTTCCCCCAAACTCCTGGTGGCGGACGAGCCGGTGTCCATGCTGGATGTGTCGGTGCGGGCGGAGATTTTGACGCTGCTTTCCAGCCAGGTGCGGGACCGCACCATGGCCATGGTGTACATCAGCCATGACCTGGCCACTACCAGGTACATCGCGGACCGGGTGGCGGTGATGTACCTGGGGCGTATTGTGGAAACGGGCCCGGCAGACGCGGTGCTCCGCCATCCCGCCCACCCCTACACCAAGGCGCTGCTGTCCAACTGCGGCTCCCTTGACATGGACGGCGCTTTTGACCCCATTGCCTTAAGCGGCGAACCGCCTGTGCCCATCGGCGCGGGGCCGGGCTGCTATTTTGCCCCCAGGTGCTTTCAAACCTGCCCCAAGTGCTGGGAAAGGTATCCCGATCCCGTTGCCGTGGGCGAAGGGCACAGCGCCGCGTGCTGCTTGCTGAACGAACAGCCGGAGAGGGGGCTTTTTGAAAAAATCCCTCTCTCCGAACCTCTCCCCGAAAAAATTCCATGAAGATACATCGCAACAAACCAGGAGGCATGCACATGAATATCGCAGACATCCTTTCCCGCGTACCGGACTACAAAACCTTTCTCACCGTGGAGGAAATGGACCGGCATACCCTTGCCCTGGCGCAGAAATATCCGGGGATCGTCACCGTGTTCAAGGCCGGGGAAAGCCAGAGCGGCAGGCCGCTTTACTGCCTGAAGATTGGCAGCGGCGCGAAAAACGCGCTGATCTTCGGCTGCCCCCACCCCAACGAGCCCATCGGGGCCATGATGCTGGAAGCATTTTCGCAGCTGCTGGCCGAGGACGAAAAACTCCGGGAAGAGCTTCCCTATACCTTTTACCTGATCAAGGCGGTGGACCCGGACGGTCTTATGCGCAACGAAGGCTGGCTGAAGGGCCCCTTCACCTACTACAATTACGCAAGGCATTTTTACCGCCCCGCGGGCGCAAAGCAGGTGGAATGGACCTTCCCCCTGGACTACAAGACGCTGCACTTCCATGCCCCGCTGCCGGAAACCCAGGCGCTGATGAAGATCATTGAGGAAACAAAACCCGCCTTCCTCTTTTCCCTGCACAACAGCGCCTTCGGCGGGGTGTTCTGGTACATCAACCGGGAAATCCCCTCTTTGATTTCCGGTTTGCAGGATATCCCGGCGCGCCACGGCATTCCCCTGAGCCTTGGGGAGCCGGAGATGCCCTGCTGCCAGGTGTACCAAAATGCCGTCTTCCAGTTCCCCGGCCTGCCCATGATGTACGACTACTACGCGCAGATGACCGGGCAGGACCCGGCGGCATTTTTGAACATGGGCAGTTCGTCGATAGACTTTGCGAACCTTGACGGCCGGGAATGCTTCGGCCTGGTATGCGAAATGCCCTACTTCCGCAACAACGACTCCGCCGACCTGACGCCGGCGGACATCACCCGCCGGGAAGCCGTATTGCAAAGCTGCGAAACCATTGAGGCCATTTATCAAAAGCTTGCGCCGCTTGTGGAAACGCTGCAAGCCCATCTTTCTCCGGAGGACCCCTACCGCCTGGCGCTGGAGGAGAGGATGGCCATGAGCGGCGCCTCCCTGGGCGCACAAAAGAATTTCGCCCTTCAAAACCCCGAGTTTGAAAAGCCGGCCACCCGCGCCCAGGCCTTTGACAACCTGGTGATGCTGCCCTTCATGCATCTGCTGGGAGCGGGCATGGCGGCCTCCGCCGCGGAGCAGGCGCTAAAGACCGCCTCGCCCGAAGGCGCAAAAGCGCTGGAAAACGTTGTCACCCAGGCGGAAGCCATGCTGAAAGCGGGCTGCGGCGATATCGAAATGCGTATCCCCTGCGACCCCATTGATATCAAATCCTTGGTGTCCGTGCAGCTGGAGAGCGGTCTTGCCGCCGCGCTGGCTGTCCGCTGACTTCGTGAATCCCAGGCTGTTTTCCGCAAAGTGACAGCCCGGTTTCAAATTATTGTGTACGGAGGTAACATCCATGAAAAGGATCCTGGCACTCCTGATGGCGATGCTGCTGATGGTATCGGCGGTTGCCCTGCCCGCCGCGGCCGAAAGCCGCACCGGGGGTACGCTCATCGCGTGGCTGATGGAGGACCCATCCAGCTACAACATCGACGCCGTGTCCGACGATTTTGCCACCATGGTCATGGAAAACGTCATGAGCAAGCTGGTAAAGTTCGACTGTGCCGGCAACCTGCTGCCCGACCTGGCGGCATCCTGGGATGTTTCCGAGGATGGCCTCACCTACACCTTCCACCTGCAGCAAAATGTCCTGTGGCATGACGGCATGCCCTTCACCAGCGACGATGTGCTCTGGACCTTCCAGAAGATCGCCGCGGAGGGCTCCAGCGGCATGTACCTGGCCAATGTCACCAACATGGAAACCCCCGACGAAAGCACCATTGTTTTGACCCTTTCCGCCCCCGACGCCGGGCTGATCTACAACCTCTCCTGGTACGGCATGTACATCCTGCCCAAGCACCTGTATGACGGCCAGGACTGGCTGACCTGCGAGGCCGCCACAGTAAAGCCCATCGGCACGGGCGCCTATAAGTTTGTGGAGGCGCAGAAGGGCATCAGCTACACCCTGGAAGCCAACATGGACTATTTCGGCGGCGTGCCGCAGACCGACACCGTCATCTACTCGGTGATCGGCGACACCAACACCGCCATCCAGGCCTTCCTGAACGGCGAACTGGATTACCTTGGCATCAACGTCATGGGCGCCGAGCTGCAAACCCTCAAAGACAGCGGCAAGGCAACCGTCAACACCTGGCCCCTGGCTTCCCGCTACTATGCCGCGCTGAACTGCGCCGGCGAATTCACGGGCAACCCGGTTGTCCGGCAAGCCCTGGCGTTGGGTGTTGACCGGGAAGCGCTGCTTGCCAAGGCTCTGGGCGGCAACGGCGCGGTGGCGGAGGGCTTTGCCCCCAAAGCCATCGTCTGGTCCTATAACCAGGATGCGGTCATGCCGCAGCGGGACACCGCCGCCGCCACCGCCTTGCTGGAGGGTGCGGGCTACACCAAGAACGCCGACGGCTTCTACTTCACCCTGAACATGCCCACCATGTCCGCCTCCCCCTTCCCGGAGCTGGCCACGGTTTTGAAGGCCAGCCTCAAGGAGATCGGCGTGGACGTGAACATCATCAGCCTGGAAATGGCCGCCTACATCGACAGGCTCCTTGTACAGCGCGATTTTGACCTGACCATGCTCAGCGGCTACCAGGGCCCCGATGCCTCCGCCCTGAGCACCAGGGTGGGCAGCCAGGGCCAGATGAACTTTATGAACTATACCAGCGCAGCTCTGGACGAGGCCTTTGCCGCGGGCGTTGCCACCACCGATCAGGCGGAACGCGCCAAGCATTACTATGCGGCGCAGGAGATCCTCTCCAAAGACCTGCCCATCCTGCCTTTGGTAGAAGCCGTGAGCAATGAAGTGAGCGCCACGTACTTAAGCGATACCCCGCTGTCCGCGGCGGGGCTGTGCACCCCCAACGAGCTGTTCACCACCAAGATCAACAAGTAAAACACATCATGGGGGATGGGCTGCATTTGTCCATCCCCCGCTTTCCAAGGAAAACCGCCCCGGCAGCCAGTGCCGGAGCGGTTTTTGCATATGCGCTTTTCAAGTCACTGTTTCATGCCCGGTACGCGCCTGAGAATGATCCGGATCATTACCGCAGTCAAGTCCGGGTCAAACTGTGTTCCGCTGTTTCTTTTCAGTTCCTGGACAGCCTCCTCCAAGGACATTCCCTTGCGGTAAGTTCTGTCCTTGGTCATGGCATCAAAGGAATCGGCCACGTTGATGATCCTGGCCTCCAAAGGGATCGCCTCGCCCTTCAGCCCCCTGGGATATCCCGCGCCGTCCCACCGCTCATGATGGCAAAGCACATACTCCGCCAGTTCCGAAAATTCGCTGGCGGACGTCAATATGCGCCAGCCCACCTCCGGATGCTTTTTCATCTCGGTCCACTCCGCCTCGTCCAGCACGCCGGGCTTGTTGAGTATTGTTTCGTCGATGCCAATCTTCCCGATATCGTGCACCAATCCGAACATGCGGATGCGGTTGACCTCGTATTCCTTCATCCCCAGCTCCGCCGCCAGGACCGCGCCCAGTTCTCCCACGCGCCTGGAATGCATCATCTCCCGCTTGCTCTTTTCAAACAGCGCGTTAAGGATCACATCCACCGTTTTGTTGCGCATGCTGGCGCTTTCGTAAATTTTGTGCCTGTACATATGATTCTCGGCTTCCGCCACCACGTCCTGCATCCTGTCTGCCAGGGCGTGCCTGGTGGCGTAGCCCATGGACAGGGACAGCACGGTTGCGCCCAGCTTGGCCTCCTGCACCTTTTGACGGATACGGGCAACGATCTGCTCGGCGTCCGTTTCATCCGCGCCGGGAAGGATGAAAGCAAACTCATCCCCGCCGATTCTGGCCACCGTATCGCCAGGCCGGCACTCCTCCTGCAGGATCAGGGACGCCTGCTTCAAAAGTGCGTCGCCCTCCGCATGGCCGAAAGAATCATTGATCAGCTTCAGACCGTTCACATCGCTCAAAATCACGGTGACGGGCAGTTCGTTTGTGGCTCCCAACTTTTTGAGCTCCTCCTCAAAAAAGCGCCTGTTATAAAGGTCCGTCAGCTGGTCGTGATAACTGACATAGATCAATTCTTTCTCGTATCCCTTGCGCCTTGTGATGTCTGACACGATCAATTGAACGGCCGGTTCGTGATTGTATGTCAGAAGGGAAGCCATCACCTCCACATGGACCAAAGAACCCTCCATGGTGACAAACACATCCTCCAGGGGGAACAGCCCCCTTTCACCGTCCATCAGCATGCGGATGCGCTGGGAAAAGGATTTGAAGCCGTCCGGATGGACGATTTCTCCGATCCGTTTCCTTGTCAGTTTTTCCGCGTTCTCCGCTTTGAGCAGCCTGACGCCGGCGGGGTTGACAAACGCGATCCGTTCCCTGACCAGCACAAAGATCCCCACGGGGGACAGTTCCAGGATGCTGCGGTACCGCTCTTCGCTTTCCTTCAGGTCCTCAAGAGCCAGCTTACGCTCCCGCCGCAGCTCCCTTTGCTCCAGGGCGCTTAAAATCGCCGGGCCCAGCCGCTTGAGATGGTCCTTGATCACATAGTCCCAGGCGCCGTTTTTCATGCAGTCAACAGCCGTATCCTCGTTCATCGACCCCGTTATGATGATGAAGGGGACATCCGGCGCGTGTTCAAGCGCCAGCCTCAAGGCTGTGAGCCCGTCAAACCTGGGCAGCTTGTAATCCGAAAGGATCAGATTGGGGGCAAACGCCTGTATGGCGTCAAGAAACTCCTCCCGCGTTTCCACCCGCAGGAATTCCGCGAAGGGCAGTACTTTGCGGGTCTCCCGCCGGATCAGCTCGGCATCGGGGGGAAAGTCCTCCACCATCAGGACGCGCATGATATCTTCCATCCGTCAACACCCTGCTCTTGTATATCTCTCAAAAGGTCAATGCGGCAACTGATTGATCAGCAGCCAATAAAAGCCCAGGTTTTTCATCAGGTCAATAAAGGCCTCAAATCCCACGGGCTTCACCACATAACTGTTGGCTCCCAAATCATAAGCGGTTTTGATATCCGGGTCCTCCCTGGAGGAGGTGACGATGACCACCGGAATGGCGCGCAGCCTCGCGTCGGACTTTACCGTCTGCAATACTTCCAGCCCGCTTACCTTGGGCAGCTTCAGATCCAGCAGGATCACCTTGGGTACCTGCCCCAAGACGCGTTCTCCGTACTCCCCGCGGCAATACAGAAAGTCCAGGGCGGCGGCGCCATCCTCCGCCACGTGGATGGGGTTGGCGATGTTATGCTTTTTGATGGCCCGGAGCATCAGCTCCACATCCTGCGGATTATCCTCCACCAAAAGAATATCCACGGCTTCACAGTGACCCATTTTTCTCCCCCTTATCCACACTGAAATAGAAAGCCGCTCCCTCGCCCGGCCGGCCCTCCGCCCAGACGGTCCCGCCATGGCGGTTCACAATGCGCTGGACAATGGCCAGCCCCACGCCTGTGCCCTCAAATTCCCTGCTGCTGTGCAGCCGCTGGAACACGCCGAACAGCTTGTCCGCATACCGCTGGTCAAAACCGGCGCCTTTGTCCGCCACCTGATAGACCGCCTTGCCATCCTCGGCGGCCCCGCTGACCCTGATCACCGTTTTTTCCTTTTTGGAAGAAAATTTGATGGCGTTGCTCAGGAGATTCATCCATACCTGGCGCATGAGCGTTGGATCGGCCATTACGCCCGGCAGCGGGCCGATGACAACATCAAAGGCCGCCCGCTCCTCTTCCGTGGTCAGCTCATGGTAGACAGCATGGGCCAGCGCCCCCATATCCACCGGGAGACGCCTCAGGTCCGCACGGCCCACGCGGGAAAATGCCAAAAGATCGTCGATCAGCCTGCCCATTTGCCTGGCGCTGTCACTGATGACACGGCATACCCTTTTTCCGTTCTCATCCAGCGAGCCGCTG
Organism: Bacillota bacterium; assembly: GCA_023459275.1. Taxonomy (GTDB): domain Bacteria; phylum Bacillota; class Clostridia; order Christensenellales; family Aristaeellaceae; genus JAEWAH01. Next base: position 9,941 of record JAEWVC010000097.1, read on the forward strand.
TAGTCCTCCAGCAGGATCTGCACATACCCGTCCACCGAGCGCAGGGGCGCCCGCAGGTCGTGGGAAACGGAGTAGGAAAACGCCTCCAGTTCCTTGTTGGCGGCTTCATATTGCTCGGTGCGCTTGCGGACGCGTTCCTCCAATTCCTCCGCACGCAAAGCCAGCTCCCCGCGCATGCGGGACCGCTCGATGACGATGGCCAATTGGGAGGCGACCTCCTGGGCGATGTCCTTTTCCTCCTGAAAAAACACACGGGGCGTATCCCATCCCAGACTAAGGGTGCCAATCAGTTGCCCGGAAGCTTTCAAAGGGACCAGCAGGAAAGAGCAAACGCCCATGCCCTGCAGATATTCCTTCACCCGTGAGGGAACCACCTTGTGGGCGATATCCTCCGCGCTATCCACCTGTCCCGCCTGAAGCAGCTGCAAATTCCCATACCTTTCTTTCAGCCGCATCGTTTGGACACTGACGGCCGCTTTGCCGCCCTCGTCCACCGCCTGCACCCGCAAATCCTTTCCGTCCATCACAAAAATGTCGATGCTGGCCCGCTTGGTGTTTAACAGGTCATGCATCCGCCTGACGGCCGACCCGGCGATATCTTCCAGGTGTCCGGGCCCGGCGAGCACGGCGCGGTCGATCTCATGCAGTATCTCCAGCCGCTCGGCCTGTTTTTTCAGCTGCTGCTCCGCCTGAATCCGGGATGTCACATCCATGACTGTGGAAATCATCAGCGGGCTGCCCGGCACGGGCGTGTTGTAGGCGGAAATGTACCTTGTCTCCTCCCCTTTTCGCCTGATGGGTATGTTTTCCCATACCATCCGCTTGGGATCGCCGCTTGAGATGTCATCCAGCACACGGGCCTTTATTTCCTCCCGGAAGGCGGGTTCTTCATACACAGCGTCCCAGAACATGCCGGCATCCATGAGTTTTTCCCGGCTGGTTCCGTAATACAGGGGAAACCTGTCGTTCATGTACGAAAAGTCCACCCGGGGCGAAACGCTGTTGACGGCGATGCCGATGGGAAGGTTGTCCATAACGGCCCGGCTGAAGGCTTCCGACTCGCGAAGTTCCCGGGCGGCCTTCCTGCGCTCCGATACGTCCCGGACAAATACCAGCGCCCCATGCTTTCCGTCATATTCGATGGGTTCCCCTTTGGTTTCCACCCATACCCGGCTTCCGTCCACCCGGATAAATTCCTGCTCAAACAGTTCGTTAATCGGCTTTCGTTCCTTGTTCAGCTGCCGGATTCTTTCCGTAACCTGCCGCCTGTTTTCACGCGGGATGCGATTAAGGACCGGCGTCCCCAGCAGCTTCTCGGGGTTGCCGATTCCCAAAAGCCGGCAGCAGGCCGGATTGATATAGGCAAATACATTGTCCGTCTGTACGAAAATGGGGTCCGGGGCACCTTCAACGATCCGCCGGAACCTTTCCTCCGCCGTCCGCCGCCTTGTAATATCCCGGGCCATGCTCAGATACAGCCTTTCCCCCCGCCAGATGCAGCAGCCAAACTGTATCTCCACAGGAAACAGCGTGCCGTCTTTGCGCTTATGGCGGCCATTCAGCGTATAACCCGACCCCGGCTGGATCTTCACCCACTGCGCCTGCGCCGACTGCAGGTCGAAATCCTGTTCCACATCGGGAACGGACATCGTCAGCAGTTCTTCCCTTGTATATCCCAGGCTCTTGCAGGCACGGTCGTTTACCTCCACAAACCGGCCGTTGAAATCATGTACAAAGAAGGCCTCGCTGGCCTGTTCCGCCAGCGCCTGATAACGCTGTTCCCTTTCGGCGTTTTCCCGTTTTTCCAGCACAATGTCCGTAATACAGCGAAGGTGCAGCACAAAGCATGCCGCACCTTGATGGTCCTTTATTCTCTTGCAGCGAATCTGATAATAATCCGGCCGCGCGCCCTTTATAAAAAGACGGCTTTCCATCTGGAAGGCGGAACCGCTCCCTGCGCACAAAGACACGCGGCGCCGGAACTCCGCCGCCTCCTCCTGTGGCAGCAGCGTAAAAAAGGACGCAGCAGGGCCGCACGCAAAGCTTTCGCTGAAGGCCTGGTTGGCATACAGGATGGCACCCGCCGCATCTGCCACAACAACCGGATCCCCCAGCGCATCCAGCATCTCACCATACGGAGGGACCGCTCCTTCCGGTATGGAGGGCTCTTGAAAACCGGGGCTCCCTTTCATTCTTCATCTCCTGCAATTTCCGAAAATCGGCCGGCAAACTTAGAAAAAGACACCAACTTATTTATTGTCAAAAAAATTATACAGTGAAACAAAAAGGAATGCAAGTTTATGTCCTTTCTTGTACTGTTTTCTCATTTTTTGCTGGAAAAGCGGTAGCCAGGCCATTGTTTCCGCCCATTGGACGGCGCAAAAGGGGCCCGCCGGCCAGGTATCCTGGAAAGCGGGCCCGCCTGCCGGAAAGAAAGGCCTCCCCGGCAAATCCTTGCGCGCCGCCTATACGGCGGCGCCTGATGGTGCGTGATCTGATATCACCATTCCGCCACGGTGCCGTCAAAGTTCCGCCATACGGGATTCTTCCAATTATGGCCGGACTTTGCAGCTTCCTTCAACCTTTCCTCATCCACCTCAACGCCCAGCCCCGGCTTTTGCGGGATGCCGATAAAGCCGTCCCGGTAGGTAAACAGCGACGCATCCTTCAAATAATCCATCAGATCGCCGCCCTTGTTGTAGTGGATGCCCAGGCTCTGCTCCTGGATGAACACATTGGGCGTGCAAAAGTCAAGCTGCACGCAGCTTGCCAGCGCCACAGGCCCCAGGGGGCAGTGGGGGGCCACCGCCACATCGTAGGCTTCCGCCATGGAAGCGATCTTTTTGCATTCCGAAATGCCCCCTGCGTGGGAGAGATCGGGCTGGATGATATCCACATAGCCTTCTGCCAGCAGCTTTTTGAAGTCCCAGCGGCTGAACATCCGCTCCCCGGTGGCGATGGGGGTGGCGGTGTGTTTCGTAATTTCCCGCAGCGCCTCAATATTCTCCGCAAGCACCGGCTCCTCGATGAACATCAGGTGGTAGGGGTCCAGTTCCTTGGCCAGCACCTTGGCCATGCTCTTGTGCACCCGCCCGTGGAAGTCCACCGCCACGTCCATCTGATAGCCCAGGGCATCCCGGATGGCGGCCACCCGCGAAACTGCCTGCTCAACCTTCTGGAAGGAGTCGATATAGTGCATCTCCTCCGTGGCGTTCATCTTGACGGCGGTATAACCCAGGCTGAGCTTCTCCTTCGCCGCCGCCGCAATGTCGTTGGGCCGGTCGCCGCCGATCCAGCAATATACCTTCAATTTGTCGCGGCACCTGCCCCCCAGCAATTGGTATACGGGAACACCCAGCGCCTTGCCCTTGATATCCCACAGCGCCTGGTCAATGCCCGCGATGGCGCTCATCACCTCCGGGCCGCCCCGGTAAAAGCCGCCCCTAAACATCGTCTGCCATAAGTCCTCAATGTCCATGGGGTCCTTGCCCATAAAATAGGTTTGTAGCTCGGTAACGGCAGCCTGCACCGTGGCGGCGCGGCCCTCCACCACCGGCTCGCCCCAGCCGCAGAGGCCCTCGTCGGTTTGGAGCTTTAAAAACAGCCATCTGGGCGCGGCGGGATACAGCGCAAAACCCGTGATCTTCATAGATATGTTTCCTCCTGACCCTTGCGATTCTTCTTCTATAAAATTCGCAGCCGGCCCTCGCCGCTCCTGCCGCAAAAACCGGCTATTGACAAGGATTCCTCCGTTTTTTATAGTAGGAGCATGTACAAGGAGCGGGCGGGATACCTTTCCCGCTCTGAAAGGAGCGGATCCTATGGACCGTGAACAAGCCGTTTCCATGATCAAAAAATACAGGCTTATCGCCATTATCCGGGGCGTGGCCGGAGAAAGCGCGCTGCCCCTGGCACGGGCGCTGCACCTGGGCGGAGTGCGGGCGCTGGAATTCACCTTTGACCACAATATGCCGGGCTATGTGCAGGATGCCTGCGAAAAGGTGCTGGCCGTCAAACGCGCCTTCGGCGGCGAACTGCTGGTGGGCTGCGGCACGGTGCTGTCCGCCATGGAAGCAGAGGCCGCGGCGCAGGCCGGGGCGCAGATGATTATTTCGCCCCACACGGACCCGGAACTCATTACCCGCGGAAAGGCGCTGGGCGCCGTGTGCATCCCGGGTGCCTTCACCCCTACCGAGATCGTCCGGGCGCATGCGGCCGGGGCCGATTTCGTAAAGCTCTTTCCCGCCGGGGAGCTGGGCCTTGGCTATATCAAAGCCGTGCGCGCGCCCCTTTGCCACATCCCCCTACTGGCGGTGGGCGGCGTGAAGCCCGAGAATGTCTCCGGATTTCTTGATGCCGGCATGGCGGGCTTTGGCGTAGGGGGCCAGCTTGCGGATGCCTCCGCTGTCCGGAAGGGTGATTTTCAGTTGATCACGCTTCGGGCGCAGGCCTTTGTGAACGCCATCCGGGATTGGGAGGGGCGCGCATGAATACGCCCGTTATCCTCATCGACGGCGGCACCACCAATGTGCGCGTCACGCTGCTTGACGGGCATGGTCTGCCCCTTGACACCGTAAAAAAGGAGGCCGGCGTTGCCCATACGGCCATGGACGGCCACAACGGGCGGCTGAAGGAAGCGGTGCGGGAAGCCATTTCCGGATTAACGGACAAATATGGCATCAAAAAAGGGGACAGCGTCCCCTGCGTGGCCTACGGCATGATCACCAGCAGGGAGGGGCTTTATGAGGTCCCCCATTTGGCTGCCCCGGCGGACGCGGCGGATCTGCGCAGCGCCATGGTCAGCCGCAGCTTTGACGATATCACGGATTTTCCCATCCGCTTTATCCCCGGTGTGAAAAACATGGCCGGAAAGGCGGATTTGAGCAATTTTTCCCAAATGGACATGATGCGGGGGGAGGAAACGGAGGCCGTGGGCCTGTGGCGTCTCCTGGCGCCCGCCAGAGCCTGCCTGTTTTTGCTGCCCGGCTCCCACAACAAGCTTACGCGCATGGATGAAACCGGGCGGATCATGGGCTGCATGACCACCATGTCCGGCGAGCTCCTGAGCGTGCTTACGAATCACACCATCCTGTCCTCCGCGGTGGGCCACCTTTTCGCCACAGCGGAAACCTATGACCGGGACATGGCCCTGGCCGGATTCCGGGAAGCGGAAAAAATGGGGCTAGGCCGGGCGGCCTTCGCGGGGCGCATCCTGTCCACCCTGGGCGGGCTGCCCCCGGAGAAGATCGCCAGCTACCTGCTGGGTGCCGTGCTTTCTACGGACATCCAGGCCATCAAGGCTTTTTGCGGGGGCGGGCTGCCCCTGTTCATCGCCGGCAAGCAGCCGCTGAAACAGGCGCTTGCGGATGTGGCCCAGGCTGCCGGGCTGATGGGCGCCGCCGCCGTGGCGGATGATCTTTGCGCCCGGATGGGCATCGCGGGGGCCCTGCATATCGCGGGACTGACTGTCTGAGGGAGGAAGCCCATGGCCTATGACAGCGGCGCGGTCCTTTGCAGAAAATGTCTGCCAGCGGAGGTCCATGAAGAGGATTTGCGAAAATACCTGGACGGCTATGCCGCCTCCCTGCCGGACAGCCTGCGCGCGCCGGAGGCGGTATACGCAAAGCGGCTGGCGCTTTGCGAAACGTGCCCCCGCCGCATCCTGTTCACCTGCACGCTGTGCGGCTGCTACATCCAGGCCCGGGCCGCCAAGAGGGCGCAAAAATGCCCCCTTCCCGGCGCGCCCAGGTGGGGCGCCCTTTTGGAACGGGACGATGAATGACGGGAGGTACCATGGAACAGCAAAGCGGTATGCTCAAAAGGATCCTGGCAAATACCGGCGATATGGAGCTGCTGAACAAGCTGGAGGCCATGCAACCTTCCGATGTCCAGTCGCTGCTGCTGGAGATTTTCGGAAAGCTTGCGGGAAAAGCTTCCCCCGCGGGGCTGTTACGGGAGTACGAAAGGAACAGATATGTCAAGCCATCCGCTCTTGACGCCGTCGCTTATCTGCGGCTGGAGCTGGACCTTGCGTCCATGGCCGGGGAAATGGGGATCACCCCTGTTCTTATGTCCCCCGCGGGACTGCTGGGAAGCTGCTCCGCCATTGCTTCCGTCAGCCAAAACAAGGTGCTCTCGGCCATCAAGGGTACGGAGATCCTTGCCGATCCTACCAACATGCTGGCCCTTGATATCGCTCACCGGCTCCGCCGCCGGGAATGGTCCAACACAGAGGCGCCCATCCATCTTTGCGCGGCCAGTAGGGTGGTCCGCTCCCAGCCCTTTTCCGGTCCCGCCCTCTTTTCCCATTTCGGCATCTTCTGCCTGGTGTCCTCCGGCAGGGACACCGGTTCCTATGGCTGTGAACACAGCCTGCTCCAAACGCACCTGGCCTTCTACAGCCGGTTTTTTCAGGAGTGCATAGGTCTGCGGATGGCGGTGGTCCTAAAAAAGCGCGGGGGATACGCGGACGGCGAGGGCTTTCTGCTGCGCACCCTTGGTCATCTTCAAAAAACGCTTCCCCATGTGGCAGTGGAAACGGACAGGACGGAAGCGGATAACAGCTATTACCTGGGCACAAATTTCAAGCTGCTGCTGCCCGTGGACGGGCAGCCGTCGGAAATCGGTGACGGCGGATTTGTGGACTGGACGCAAAAGCTGCTCGGCAATAAAAAGGAAAGGCTGTTGGTCAGCGGCATCGGGCTGGACAGGCTATTGGCGCTGTCCTCTAAATAAAGAAAGGTTTGGGCGGCATTTTCCCTCTATGGCATCGCCTTTTTCACAGTGGCCGCAATGTTCTCCGCCGTCAGGCCGTAATGGGCCATCAGTTCATCCACATTCATGGCGGACTGGCCGAAGCAGTCGGGAACGGCCACCGCTTCCAAAGGCCGCCCGTCGCCCCGAAGCGCCCAGGCGGCCGCCGCGGAAAGCCCGCCGATGTATGAATGCTCCTCCGCGGTCACCACCGCCCGCACGCCCAGGAGCGCATCGTACAGCAAGCCGTCGGGGAAGGGCTTCAGGCAGGGCACATTCACCACCCGCAGGCTGATGTTCTCCTTTTCCAGCAGTTCCGCGGCTTGAAGGGCTTTGGATACCATCACGCCGCAGGCGACAACCGCCGCGTCGCCGCCTTCCCGCAAAACCGCGGGGCGGATGGGGTCGGGGGCCTCTCCTGTGACCTCAGGCAGGTCGTTGCGGGAAACGCGCAGATATACCGGCCCCTCGTATTCCACCATCCAGCGCACCATGGCCCGCAACTGGGGCGCATCCGCGGGCACCAGCACCGTCATGTTGGGGATGGCCCGCATGATGGCAATGTCCTCCACCGCCTGGTGGGTGGCCCCGTCGCCAAAATCCGAAAGCCCCGCGCTGGAACCCGCCACCTTCACGTTCAGCCGGCCGATGGCAATACCCTGCCGGATCTGGTCGTAGGCCCGGCCCGCGGCGAACACCGCGAAGGAGTTGGTGAAGGCCACCTTGCCCGCAAGGCTGAGGCCCGCGGCGAAGGAGGTCATGTTGGCCTCCGCGATGCCCATTTCAAAATATCTTTGGGGAAACGCCTGCTGAAAGGCGGCGGTCATGGTGCTCTTTCCAAGGTCTGCCTCGCAGACCACGATGTCGGGGTTCGTTAGGCCCAGGGCCACAAGCTCCTCACCGTAGGCGGTACGCTGATTGGACAATTTCATACGCTCACCCCGCATTCCGCCATGGCCTTTTCGTACTGCTCTTTTGTCATGGCGCCGTTATGGAAGCCCACCACGTTTTCGGCAAAGGAAAATCCCTTGCCCTTGACGGTGCGCGCCAGAAGCACCGTGGGCTTCCCCGCCGTTTCATGGGCCGCGTAAAGCCCCCGGAGGATGTCGTCCATGTCGTGGCCGTCGACCTCCACCACGTTCCAGCCGAAGGATTCCCACTTTTCTTTATATGGCCTGGTATCGAACCTGTCTTTTACCGCACCGGTGGCCTGCAGCCCGTTTACGTCCACAATGGCGGTCAGGTGGTCCAGTTTAAAGGCCGCGGCGGCCATAGCGGCTTCCCATATCTGCCCTTCCGCCTGCTCGCCGTCGCCCACACAGCAGTAGACCCTGGCGTCCCGCCCGTCCAGCTTCAGCCCCGCGGCCATCCCCGCCGCAATGGACAGCCCCTGGCCCAGAGAGCCGGTGTTGGCCTCAATCCCCGGCAGCTTGCGCATGTCGGGATGGCCCTGCAGCCGGCTGCCCAGGGTCTTCAGCGTGGCCTCCTCCCCCCTGGGGAAATACCCCAGGTCGCCCAAGGCGGCATACTGGATCAGCGCCGCGTGGCCCTTGGAGAGCAGGAACCGGTCCCTGTCCTCCCAACTGGGCTCATAGGGGCGCAGGCGCATCACCTGGTAATACAGCGCAGTCACAATATCCGCCAGGGAGCAGGAGCCCCCCAAGTGGCCCACCTTCTCCAGGCCGATCATGGCCGCCACGTCGCGGCGCAGTTGCCGGGCCTTTTTCCGCAGTTCCTCCGTTGTCATGGGTTCCTCCTTCCGGGCATGAAGCCATGGACGCAAGTGCATTTTTGCCATTATAGCATGCCGGGGGGCAAAACACCAATGTATTGACAGGCATCTTTCCGCGGCGTATGCTGGGGCAGAAAAGCGTGCAGAAATCCATTTTAATGAAAGGCAGGCAAACGAATGAACCCCATCGAAAACATCCCTTCCGCGCTGGCGGGCCGCACCATTTCCTGCTCCTGCGGCCATACCCACACCATTCCCATCCGCAGCATCTCAACGGGCAAGGGGGCCCTTGGCGGGCTTATGGAAATGCTTGCGGATTTCCGCGGCAAAAAAGTGTACCTGACGGGCGATGAGACCACCCTGGCCCTTGGCCGGGAGGCGGTATGCGCGCAGCTTGCGCAAGCCGGCTGCCAGGTGGCTGAATACATGTTCACGCAGCCAAAGGGCAGGCACCTTGTCACCGACGAGCGGCTCATCGGCGCATTGCTGATCCACATGCCGGCGGATACCAGCCTGATCGTGGCCGTGGGCTCCGGTACGATGAACGATGTGGCAAGGGCGGTCAGCGCCCGCTGCCGCATCCCCTATATCATCGTGGCCACGGCGCCTTCCATGGACGGGTACGCCTCCAGCGTATCCGCAGTGGTCATGGACGGCGGCAAAAAATCGGTGGTGCTCACCACGCCCGTGGGCGTCGTGGGGGATGTGGACCTTGTGAAAACCGCCCCGGACCACATGCTGGCGGCCGGGGCGGGCGATATCCTGGGCAAGTATGCTGCCATCCGGGACTGGCGGCTGGCACAGAGGGAGACAGGCGAATACTTCTGCCCCGAGATCGCAAGGCTGGTGCTTGATACGGCGGACCGCTGCGCCCAAAGCCTGCCCGGATTGTTTGACAGGGACGGCCGGACGATGCATGAAATGATGGATTCCCTGGTCATGGCCGGCCTTGCCATCAGCATGTACGGCACCTCCCGGCCCGCCGCCGGGCTGGAACACCAAATTGCCCATTCCTGGGAGGTGGACGCCATCCTGAAGGGGACCAACACCTATCTGCACGGAAACTATGTGGGGCTGGGCGCCCTGGCAGCCACAAGGATGTACGAGCTGGCGGAACAGGAGTTCGACCTGCCCGGCGGCGAAGCCATGCCCGCCTTCCAGAAGATGCAGGAATATATGCGCTTGCTGAAGGGGTACAGCGGCATGGAAGCCCTGGGCATCGGCAGGGATGTGTTCCGCAAGGGTATTATGCATGCCGCAGGGCCGGAGATACGGTATACGCTGGCCAGCTATCTGAGAGAAAAGGGGAAAATTGAGGCATACGCCGACAGGCTGACGGAGGAGTTTTTCGCGTGAACGTTTGCGGGAAGGGAAAATTTTGAAAAATCTTCCCTTCCCGCACCCATCCTTTCAAAACTTCATAAAGAGACAAGACGATTTATTCGATATCAAGGGGTGTTTTGTAGCCGGGGGCGGGGAAGGTATCGGACAGAAGCGTGATTTCTTCCTCCGACAGCGCAATATGCAGCATAGCAGCGTTTTCCCGGGCATGCTTCACGCTGCCCGCCTTAGGGATAGGGATCAAAAACGGGTCCCGCAGGATGAAGCCCAGCAACACTTGGGCCGGGGTGATTTGGTGGTTCTCCGCCACCTTGCGCACCGCCCCGCTCCTGAACAGCTCGGGCTTTAACAGGCTCTGCTGGGCCAGGGGGCAATAGGCCATCACCGGCACCTGATGCGCTTTCAGCCAGGGGAGCAGCTCGAACTCGATCCCCCGGGAGCCCAAATGGTACAGCACCTGGTTTACAGCGCAGGCATTGCCCCCCGGAGAGGAAAACAGTTCCCGCATGTCATGGGTATCGAAATTGGATACGCCAAAGCGGCGGATCAGGCCGCGGTGCTTTAGCTCCTCCATGCATTCCACCGTCTCATAAAGGGGCACCCCGCCCCGCCAGTGGAGCAGGTAGAGGTCCATATACTCCGTCTTCATCCGGCGCAGGGAGTTTTCGGCGGAACGGAAGATGTTTTTCCTGCCCGCGTTGTGCGGATATACTTTGGATACGATGTACAGGCTTTCCCGGGGGATGCCGGCAATCGCTTCCCCCACCAGGGCTTCCGCCCGGCCCTCGCCGTACATCTCGGCGGTGTCGATCATGGTCAGCCCAAGGCCTATGCCTTCCCGGACCGCTTCGATCTCCTCATTCCGTTTAGAAGGCTGATCCCCCAAATGCCAGGTACCCTGGCCCATGCGCGGCAGTTCCATCGCTTTTCTCCTTTGAAACAGGGTTCCCAAAGGGACGTCTCCCTTTGGCGCAGGGGTGTCTGAGGGGAGGCGGCGCCTCCCCTTGGCGTGTCACAGGGTAATCAGCGTATATCCCGCCTCCAAAAAGGCGGCGAAGGAGGGGTGCCCGCTCATGTCCCCTTTCAGGGGAATACCTGACGCCTCGTTGTAGGAAAGCACGCCCAGCTTGTTGGAACAGGCCTTGCACACGCTGTCGATCAGCCCCTGATTCCTGGCCTTTTTAAACAGCGGGTCACCGCTTTCGGTCAGCGTTTTTATCAGCGTCACGGCCTCGCCCTCCATCACGATTTTGGCTTCGTGGCCCTTGGCCGCAAGGTCCATCGCGTTAAGAAGCACGTGGACAAAGCACATGGGCTCCCCCTTGAAAGCAAAGATCACATATCTCCCCATGCTTGTTTTCTCCTTTATGTCAGCGAAAGAAGCATTACGCCTCCCGGCTCCAGTCGATATCCTCCAGCGCCCAGGCGCAAAGCTCGCTCATGGAGGGGTGGATCACCATGGAATCCTCAACGGGCAGGAAGGTGCCGATCTGCGGGCAGACCGAGCGGACAATGCCCCCGCGGCCCGGCCTTGCGCCCTTCTTGTCCAGAACGCAGGTGCACTGGTACCCGGCGTTCATCAGGTAGACGAAGGGCTGCACCAGAATGGCGGCGTAAGGGCCCACCACGTGCACGCCGATGATCTTGCGGTCCTCCCCGGCCACGATTTTCACAAACCCGTTGTCCGGCCGGTGGCTGGAGTAGCCCATGGCGATGCCGCCGGCGATATCGGCGTAATAATTGCGCCCCACCCACACCCGGAGGCCCTTTTCCTTGGCCTGCTTTTCCGTGAGCCCCACATGGCCCACCTGGGGCCAGGTAAAGATGGCCCAGGGAGTGGCGTCATAGGAGGCGCTCTTTTTTTCGCCCTGCCCGAATAGGTTGTTCATCAGGATTCCGGCCTCATAATTCGCCTTGTGGCGGAACTGGAATTTGCCGTTGATGTCGCCGATGGCCCATATATGGCTTTGGGAGGTCTGCAGATATTCATCGGTAACGGCATATCCCCTGGCGTCGGTCTTTATCCCGGCCCGGTCCAGATGCATCAGGTCGCCGTTACTCCGTACGCCGGAGGCCACAAAGATCTCCTCCGCCGCAACCCTTTTCCGCTCCCCGGTGGCCATGTCCTCCACCGTTACGGCTTTCTCCCCGCCGGCCGCCTCCGCGGAGACAAGTTTTGTATTGGACAGCACATCAATGCCGTTGTTCCGAAACTGCTTTTCCACAAAGAGGCTGACTTCCTCCTCCTCCGTGGGCAGGATATGGGGTTTCATCTCCACCACCGTCACCTTGGTGCCAAAGGAGGAGAAGATATGTGCGAATTCCGCGCCGATGGCCCCGCCGCCGATAATGACGAGGCTCTTCCATGGCTTTTTCGGAAATTTCTCACCAAAGAAGGTTTCGCTGATCACGTATCCCGCTTCTTCAAGCCCGCTCACCGGCGGCACGAAGGAGCGCGCCCCAGCCGCGATGACGAACCGGTCCGCCCAGAACTCCTCCTCCGGTTTTCCGCCGCCGTAGGTCACCTTCATGGTATTGCGGCCCGTAAATTCCCCGGTGCCCTCGTACACCCCCAGGCCGCCGATCTTTTGCAGGCTTTCCCGGATGTTTTCGCTGTGGCCTATTTGCCGCCACATCCTTTGCCCCACGCGGCCCCAATCTGTTTCAGGCTCCTGAAAGGTCAGCCCGATGCGCTTGGCATCCGCCGTTTCCCGCATAAGGTCCGCCGGATATACCAGCATTTTGGAGGGGATGCACCCCTTGGTCAGGCATGTGCCCCCGAACTTGGACCGTTCGACCACCGCGCACCGCAGCCCGGCATTCAGCGCCGCCTCCATCACCATCAGCCCGCTGCCGCTGCCCACGATGGCCAGATCAAATTTCTCCATAAAAGAACCTCCCGCCTAAAGGCGCGGCGTTCCGCGCCGTTTTTTTCCATCATACCATAGCCCGCCCCAGGAGGCAAGAACAGGGAGCGGCATGAAAATAGCCGGCAGGGAGCTTTTGTATTTCACTTGTATGCCCTGATCCTATTGCACAGTCCCGGAAGGCGTCAGCTTTTCCGGCAGCCAGCAGGCGCCCGGTTCCAGAGGCAAGAAAAAAATCCTTCCGCAGTTTTTGGGGTCCTTCGCTTCATGGAATTTGAAAAGCATCCGCCCTTCCGGGCCGCTACCCAGGATCTCCAATTTCCCGGAAGGATGGGACAGGCAATATTTGAAGGTTTTTCCCAGCCCGTTTTGCATGGCCTTGGCATCCTCCACGATTTTGACACCCGTCAAAAGCGGAACCTGAAAATGGTTCTTGACCCCGGCGGCGGGGCGGCACTGAAAGACATAGTAGGTCTGGCATCCCATCCGCGTAAGCCCCCTGAACAGCCGGGACAGCACCTTGGCATCGTCGTTGACGCCCTTGAGCAGCACCGTCTGATTGCGCACGGAGCATCCCGCCCCCTGCAAGGCACGGACGGCGGCGGCGGATTTTTCCGTTAGCTCCCCGGGATGGTTGAACTGCGTCACCACATAGATCCGCTTTTCCTGTCCATATCTGGACAGCAGCGCCATAAGCTTGGGGTTCTCCGTGATCCTGCCGGGCAGCGTCACCGGGACGCGGGTCGCCAGGCGGATCAGGTCCAGGTGCGGAATCCCCGCAAGCCCTTTAAGATACCTTTCGAGGATGGCGGCACTGTTCATCAAGGCATCTCCGCCGGAGATCAGCACGTTGGTAATCTCCTCATGGGCCGCAACGTAGGCACAGGCGGCCTCCGGATCGGCTGCCGCCTCCCGGCTCTTAAGCCCCACCAGCCGCTTCCTGAAGCAATGCCGGCAGTACATGGCGCACTTGTCGGTGGAAAGGATCAGCGCCGTTTGCCGGTATTTATGCTGCAGGCCGGGGATCCTGGTATTGGATGCCTCCCCGCTGGTGTCCGGGCTGCCGCCCCCCTCCATCTCCGCAGGGGAAGGTACGGCCATTTTTAGAATCGGGTCCCGGGGATCCTGAAAATTGATCAGGGAAAAATAGTAGTCGCTGATGAGCATGGGGTATCTGTCCAGCACTTTATTCATGCGGGCGACCTCCGCATCGTTCAGCCCCATTGCTTCCCGCAGGGATTCGGCACGGATATACGGCATAGTCCATCTCCTTTCTTTTTTGCGTCTCTCAAGCCAAAACAGCATCTAACAACTTATAATAATATTATAAGTTGTTAGATGCTGCATGTCAAATGATCCGCGCTTCTTATGGCGCAGCATCCTCCATACGCCGTCGCTTTGCCTGCTTGTTGTCGTACATCAGCCGGTCCACGCGGCAGATGAGGGAATCCACATTGGCGTTGCAGCCTTCCCAGAAGAGGTCCACCCCCAAACTCAGGGACAGCCGGTACGGCTTTCCGGAAGTATCGTTGTACTGCCGGACGGCCGATTCGATCCTTTCGGCAACCATATGCAATTCCTTCTGGGTGGCAATGTTCATAAGGATGGCAAACTCGTCCCCGCCCAGGCGGGCGACGGCATCCCCCTTGCGCAAAGCTCCCTTGATGATCCCCACCGCCGCTTTGATGGCGGCATCTCCCTCCCCATGTCCATACCTGTCGTTGATGGTTTTCAGATTATCCATATCGGCGTAAATCAACCCAAAAGGTTTGCCATGGTTGCATAGCAGGTTCTGGGAAACGCAGTATTCAAAAGAATGCCTGGTCCATGCGCCGGTAAGGCTGTCGGTCTGCACCATACGCTCCTGCAGGTACAGATACATGATCACAAGCGCAATGGCGCTGCTTGCCCACAAAAGGAGCACGCCGTAGACAAGCCCTTGGATGAGCCCCCCCACCATGGGGAGGAGGCAGGAGAGCATCAGCAGGTAAAAATCCATACGCAGCAGCTTTTTTCTGCGGATGATCAGCAGGGTGAACCCCGTTAAAAGATAGAGGTAGGTAATGCCTGCCGAGACCAAAAAAAGAGGCCCGCGGTGGTAGACCCCCGCCTTGTCAATAAAGTAAACAAGATGGGTAAAGGGTGAGATCAAAGCGGACAGACAGACAAAAGCGATGGGGAGCATACACGGCCAGGAACCTTTCATCTCCCGCACGTTTCCATGGCAGGTGAGCGTATTGGCCAGCAGACCCCAGTAGTAGGCCAGCATCGGGGGAAAGGTGAACAGAAGGACATGCATGGCGGTTGAGACCCACCGCAAAACCGGCGAAGGGTTTTTGTTCACAATACAGGTAAACGCCTCAAAAAGCGTCATGACCAGTATGATCAGGCAGCCTTTGAAAAACAGCTTATTGAAGGCGTCCTCATGATCCAGGCGCAGATACGCCAGGAAAAACACAATACCCAAAAAAGCAGCCGCTACAAGGTTCACGTCAATCCGCAAAAACACATTCACGCTGAATGCCCCCTTTCGCACATGAAGAGCCGGCGGCCCGGCGGCATTTTTGTTCCTTTGCTTATTATAATCCATATATAAGCATTTCGGAAATAGCTTATCCTCATCTACATTTCTAATTTGCATAACCCCCGAAGATTGTTTACAATACTCTTACAATGCAGTTATTGCTCTGCCAAAAAAGATTCGCCGCGGCGCACAAGATATAGGCCGCAGAGCAACAATCCGTGAATAGCCGTGGGGGAACGCACGGGCACAGACACGCGGGATGCGGTATACTGCCATTGCGGGGGTGAAGGAATGGACTTTGTCAAACGCATGAACAATGCGGTAGACTATATCGAAAGCCATCTTCGGGAGGAGATCCTGCCCTGCGAGCTTTCGAAAATCGCAGCCTGCTCCTATCCGGCTTTTCAGCGCGGCTTTTCTCAGCTTACGGGCATCCCGGTATCGGAATACGTCAGACGGCGCAGGCTTTCCCTGGCGGCATACGACCTGCAAAATACCCGGGAGAAAGTTATCGACATCGGCCTGAAGTACGGCTACGGTTCTCCGGATGCCTTTGCCGCGGCCTTCCGGCGGATGCACGGCCTGTCCCCCGCCGCGGCAAGGCGGCCCGGCGTTAGGCTTTCGTTCTACTGCCGCCTTTCCTTCGCCCTGGCCATGAAAGGAGTGGAAAAAATGGATTATATCCTTACGGAAAAGCCCGCGTTCAAGGTGGTAGGCAAGCGCCGCACCACGCCCTACGGAGGAGGCACCTGGGCCATCGTCAAAAGCGACGGCAGCGAGGCGGCGCTCAAGGCGCTGGGCAGCCCCTTTTTCGACCTGGGCCTGTGTTTTGGATTCCTGAAGGACGGCAGCAATGACTATATGTGCGCCATCCTTTGGGAGGGAGAGGATGTGCAAGGCTTTGAAAGCTTTACCTATCCCCCCGCCGCATGGATCACCTTTGAAGCCGAAGGCACGATCTCCGGCCAGACGCTGTACCAGACCTGGCAGCGCATCCACCATGAATTTCTGCCCCAGAGCAGGTATCAGCTGTCAGGCCTGCCCACCGTGGAAAAATATACCCTTTGGGATGAAAAGAACGATGTCTGCCGGGTGGAGATCAGCCTTCCGGTAACGCCAAAGGACGGAGGCACGCAATGAACTATATCACCTTGGGGAACATCAAAGCAGCGGTGTTGGAAGACGGAGAAAAGATTGTCACGGTCCAGGACGCACTGGATCTGATGATGACGGCCGCCCTCGAAGAGTGTATAGGCCTGATCGTACCCAAGGCCTGCCTTGCGGAGGATTTTTTCAGGCTGCAGACCCGGCTTGCGGGGGAGATCCTTCAAAAATTTGTAAACTATAATATGAAAATCGCCGTCATCGGCGATTTCAGCGGCTTCGCAAGCCAAAGCCTGCGTGATTTTATCTATGAGAGCAACAAAGGAACACAAGTGTTTTTCAAGGCCGATATCCGGCAGGGGCTGGAGGCATTCGCCGCCTCCATACCGTAAAATGCCGCGCCCGGCGGCAGCTATATGCCCCCCATGATCCTTGTCACAAGCTTTTCCAGGTTCATGACGCCGTTGGTATAGCCCTGGGAGTTGTCCAGCACCGCGTCGGCCGCTTTTCGGTAGGTATCGATGCGGGCCTCGTAGAGCCTGGGTACCTCCTCGATGCCCTTCAGGGCCAGCATGGGCCGCCTGTCCAGCTTGATATCCGAAAGGATATCCTGCAAGGGCCTGTCGATTAAAATGATTACCCCGTGGTTTTGCATGATGCGCCGGTTTTCCTCCCGCATCACCATGCCCCCGCCGGTGGAGACGATGGCGGGCTGCTGATCTACAAGGGATGCCAAAACGTTGGTCTCCGCGTTGCGGAAGGCTTGTTCCCCCGGACCATCGAAGATCTGCTGCACGGTCATGCCCGTCTTCTCTGCGATCAGCGTATCCGTATCCACATACGGCACGCCCAGCCTGCCCGCCAGACGCTTGCCCAGGCTGCTCTTGCCGCTGCCGGGCATGCCGATCAAAAAAACATGGCGGTCCATCATTTGGCATCACCCCGGTCAAGCGCGCTTTCCTGCTCCTGGCGGCTCAAGCGCATGATCTCCATCCATAATTCCCGCAAAGGCGCTTCCAGCTTCCTGTCCAAGAGCATTTGCTGCCTGGAGGAAATCACCTGCTCCTCCCTTGCCGCATCCAGCACAGGCAGATTGTTTTTCTTTTTGTAGGCGGCCACCAGACGGCTTACCTCCATGCGCTTTTCAAACAGCCGCACCAATTCCCGGTCTATTTCGTCCAGTTCCCGCCTCAGATCACCGATTTCCCCGCTCATGGGGTTTTATCCTCCTTCAGTTCCTGCTTCTCCCGTCCGGCCTTTTCCCGCCCCTTCTCCAGGGTGAACTCAAAGGCGGCGCCGCGCTCCGTAGGCAAAAGACGGATGGTCTGCCCGTGGGCTTCCAGGATGCGCTGGCAGATGCTCAAGCCCAGCCCCGTGCCCTTGCCGGAGGTATGGGCCTTGTCCGCCTTGTAAAACCTTTCGAAAACATGGGGCTGGTCCTGGGGCAGGATGCCGGGGCCGTCATCCGCGAGGACAACATAGGCCAGCCTGCCTTCCATGCGCGTCCGCCAGGTGATTTTGCCTTTCTCATGGCTGAACTTGAGGGCGTTGTCCAGAAGGTTGACCACCACCTGCTCAATGCGGTCGCCATCCCCCCAACAATAGCACTGTTCCTCCTGAAAATCAACCTCCACTTCCAGCTGCTTCCGGTCGATATCCGTCATGCGCCGGATCAGCGCCCGGCGGATCATCTCGTTGATATCGAAATCATGGCAGGCAGGTTTGGCCGCGCCTTGCTCCATGCGGCTCAGGTCCAGCAGGTCGGAAATCAGCTTGGTGAGGCGCTTGGCCTCATCCCCCACGATGGCCAGATATTTGGGATGCTCCTCCTTGGGGATGGTCCCGTCCTGCATGCCCTGCACAAAGCCCTGGATGCTGGTCATGGGGGAGCGCAATTCATGGGACACGTTGGCCACGAACTCGCGCCGCGATTCTTCCGTTCGTTCCAATTGCCCGGCCATGGAGTTGAAGGAGGAGGCAAGTTCCCGCATTTCGGTGACGCCTTCCTCCTGGGCACGCACGTCAAACCGCCCCTGAGCCATCCCCCTGGCGGCCAGGGACATGCTCTTGAGCGGCTTTGTAAGCTGCCTTGCGATAAAATACACGCTGACGATGGCCAGCAAAATGGCCACGCCGGCCCCAAAGAGCACCTGGAGTACCAGATCCTTGAACTCCGCCTCCACCACCTGGGCGCTGGTGTGGATAAATACCGCCCCCAGCACCGCGCCGTTTTGCACCCAGGGCACCGCCACGGTGAACACGGGCCCTCCCAGCCCCGGAACGTTGGTCCGCACCTGGATTTCCTGCCCGGAAAGCACGCGGTTCAGCGCGTCCAGGATTTCCTTGCCGCTTAATGTCTGGACGATGTCCGTGTCATTCTTGAGGGTGGCGTTCAGATTGTGCCGGATATTGCCCTGGCGGTCCACCACCAGGATATAGGCCTTGAATTCATTATACACTTTCTGGGCCTTCCACTGCATGTACTGCTCGGCGGAGGAGTCCAGGCCAAAATAGCTGTCCCATACCTGCACCTGGCTGGCCAGGTAGGCAATTTCCCGGGCCTGGCTCTTCAGTTCCTCCATGCGTTCGCTGATCCTGTCGTTGCGGATGGCGACATAGGAAAGCAGCGCCCACAGGAGGATGAGCACCAGCATCAGGGACAGAAACAGGGAAAAGAGCCGCGCGAACATGCTGCGGGACATACGTGCCTCCAAAGAACTCACTTGACCTCGAATTTATACCCTACACCCCATACGGTGCGTATCTGCCAGCCGTATTCCTCGCAGCCGGGCAGCTTCTCCCTAAGCCGCTTGATATGCACATCCACGGTGCGGCTGTCGCCGAAGAAATCAAACCCCCACACCTTTTCCAGAAGCTGCTCCCTGGTGAACACCAGGTTGGCGTTGGAGGCCAGGAAGTACAAAACCTCCAGTTCCTTGGGGGGCATCTCCACAGGCCTGCCCTGGTAGTGCACCTCGTACTGGCTCAGGCTCACCGTCAGGTTGGGGAAGGAGATCACATCGCCCTTCTCCTCGCCGCCCCCCGGCTGGGTGCGGCGCAGCACCGCCTTGATCCTGGCGACAAGCTCCTTGGGCTCAAAGGGCTTGGTGAGATAATCGTCTGCACCCAGCTCCAGCCCCAGCACCTTGTCGAAGGTTTCGTCCTTGGCGGTGAGCATGATGATGGGGATGGCGCTGAACTGACGCACGGCGCGGCATACCTGCCAGCCGTCCACGCCCGGGAGCATCACGTCCAGCAGCAGCAGATTGGGCGGCTTGCGGCGGAAATCAGCCAGGCCCTCGTCGCCCCTTACGGCAATCTGAACCTCGAAGCCTTCTTTCTCCAGATACAGCCGCACCAGATGCCCGATATTCACATCATCGTCGATCAGCATGATCGTGGGCTTGTCTTTCATTTCGCTTCCCACCCTTTTTCGGATTGATTCACACAAAAAGCCATTCGGTCCATCATTTCAAGGTAACCACCGTTACCCCGCTCTCGCCTTCCCCGAAAACCCCCAGCCGGAAGGCTTTCACATGGGGATGGTGCCGCAGATGCTGCTGGATGCCGGCCCTAAGCGCGCCGGTGCCCTTGCCGTGGATAATGGATACCTCCCCCATGGAAGCAAGCACGGCCTCGTCCAGGTACTGGTCCACCTCGGGGATGGCCTCGTCCGTGGCCTTGCCCCGCACATCCAGCTCCATAGGCACGGTGCGGACGGCCGCGCTGGTGGAAACGCCGATCCGGACGGCCTCCTTTTTCGGCGGTTCCTTCACCAAACGAAGCTGGCTGATATGCGCCTTCAGCTTCATGATGCCGGCCTGGAGCTGCACTTCGCCCTTGTCGTCGGGCTTCATGATCACCGTGCCCTTGGTGTTCAGGTGCAAAATTTGCACCTCGTCGCCCGGGCGCAGGTCGCGGGGCGGCTCGGTGACCCGGAAGGCGGGGGTACCCAGCCCTTCGCTAAGAGATTCGATCCCGTCCTGCATCCGCTTGCGCAATTGCTGCACCTGGTGCTCCGGCGTAGCGGTGTTCTCCTTTTTCAGGCGCCGGAGCTCGCTTACGATGGTTTCGGCCTCCCTGCGGGCGTTCTCCAGCACGCGCTTGGCGTCCTCCCTGGCCTTGCGCATGGCGGACTCCCGCTTTTCCTCCACCTCCCGGCGCAGCGCCTCCGCCTCGTCCCGCAGTTTGGCCGTTTCCCGGTGGGCTTCCTCGGCCAGCTTGCGCTCCTTTTCGGCCACCTGGCGGTGGTATTCGGCGTTGGCGATGACATCCTCAAAGCGGATGGATTCGTGGCTTAGAAGCTCCTTGGCGGCCTGAATCAGCATTTCGTCAAGGCCCAGCTTGCGGGAGATCTCAAAGGCGTTGCTCTTGCCGGGCACGCCGATGGACAGGCGGTAGGTAGGCCGAAGCGTCTCCACGTCAAACTCCACGCTGGCGTTTTCAATGCCGGGCGTGGACAGGGCGAAGGCTTTCAATTCGCTGTAATGGGTGGTGGCCAGGGTGCGCACCTTTTGCCTGAGCAGGCTGCTCAAAATGCTCTGGGCCAGGGCAGCGCCCTCGGTGGGGTCGGTGCCCGCGCCCAGCTCGTCAAAGAGCACCAAATCCCGCGGCGTCACCGCGTCCATGATGGCTACGATGTTGGTCATGTGGGAGGAGAAGGTGGACAGGCTTTGCTCAATGCTCTGCTCGTCGCCGATGTCCGCGTGGACATTTTGGAACACGGCCAGCTCCGTGCCCAGGTCGGCGGGCACCTGCAGCCCTGCCTGGGCCATGAGGGTGAACAGGCCCACGGTTTTCAGGGTAACGGTCTTGCCGCCGGTATTGGGGCCCGTGACCACCAAAGAGGTGAACTCCTCCCCCATCCACAGGTTCATGGGTACGACCTTTTCCGGATCAATCAGCGGATGGCGGCCACGGATGATCTTCAAAAAGCCCCTTTGGTTCAGCTTCGGGGCGCAGGCGCGCATCTCCCTGGCAAGGGCGCCCTTGGCAAACACAAAATCCAGGCGGCTCAGGAGGCGGATATTGTCCAGCATCACCTTGGCATAGGGGGCCACGGCAGCGGAGAGAGCCAGCAGGATCCGCTCGATCTCCTGCTTTTCCTTGGCCGTCCATTGCTTGATATCGTTACCCAGTTCCACCACGGCCATGGGCTCCACAAAGAGGGTGGCCCCGCTGGAGGACTGGTCGTGGATCAGGCCCGGGACGCTCCCGCGGCATTCCGCCTTCACAGGCAGCACATACCGGTCGTTACGCACGGTGACGATGGGGTCCTGCAGGTACTTGGCAAAGGCGGCGCTGTGGAGCATGCTGTTCAGCTTGTCCCGCACCTTATCATTGGCGATGCGGATATGGCGGCGGATGCTGCCAAGCTCCGCACTGGCGGTATCGGCAATCTCCTCCTCGCTTAAAATGGAATCGCCAATCTCCCGCTCCAGGTGGGGGAGGATGGTCAGCCCGGAAGCGGTCCTGGTAATCAGCGGCGTGTTCTCCCGCTCGGTAACCAGGGCGGAACGGGCGGAACGGGCGGCCCGCAGGCATTCGGCAATGAGCAGCAAAGCCCGGGGCGACAGCGCGGCCCCCTTGTCCGCCAGGGTCAGATAGGGAGTGATGTCCTCAAAGGCCGTCAGGGGGTGGCCGCCCAGATAGGTCAAAATCACCTGGGCCTCCTCCGTCTCCTGCTGGCCTTCCTCTATTTCCGCAAAATTGGCGCAGGGAACAAGCTCCCGGCAAAGCTGCGCCCCTAGGGGCGTCAGCGCCAGCGCCGCAAGCTGCTCCCGGATTTTTGTAAATTCCAGTACCCGCAAGGTTCGGTCCGTCATTTTCTACCTTCCTTAAAAAAGGGATTCTTAAGGGATGCATCCCTTAAGCGGTGGGTCCAGGGCGGCAGAGCCTCCCTAGCCCCCACTCACTCCACACCGCGGCGGAAGTGCCCGGCGGTGCCGGAGGGAAGGGGCGTAGCGCAGCCCTGGCCCCGGCGCAGCGCGGCGAAGCAGGCGGTGATGGCAAGCTGCAATTCCGGCGTCTCATCGGTGAAGGACAATAGCCAACCCAGGTTTTGAAGCTTGTCCGCCCAGGGGGCCAGGTTCAGCGGCAGGGTATTGTACAGCGATACGGTGCACCCCTCCGGAAGCCTTGAGCGCATCAGGGGAAAGCTGTGGCCCAGCGCGTCTTTGAAGCTTTTCCCCCGCAGGCTTTCCGGTGCGCCAGCCTCGCACAGCCGGCACGCCGCATGGCCGGCGGAAAGCCCCAAGGCGGTGCGGGCGGGGCAGTGGCTAAGGGCCATCAGCCGGGTCCGGCCATACACCGGCATCACCAAGGGATATAGGTCCAGGGGCAAATCGCGTATTTCGCTTTGGTTAAGTTCCGGGGACACCGTCTGCCATGCGGCGCCCAGGCGATTAAGCTCCGCCGCCGCCCGGCTGTTGAGCACAGGAACCCCTTCCCCCGCCGCCATGGGTAGGGCGAATCCCGCCCCCGCCTGCCCGATGCTGCCCAGCACGACCCCGGCAAAAAGTTCCCGGTGTTCCTTAACAAAATCCCGGAGGAAGTCCAGGGTAGCGGCCTCGGTTTTTACCGGCAGCGACAGCCAGGTCCCCCGGGGCAGAACAAGGGCGGCCCGCGCAAGCGCGTCCCTTTCGTAGCTTTCCGGGGCGTATACGAAAACATCCGCCCCGGCGCTGCGCAGCCCTTGGCCCAAGGAGGCATCGGCGCTTTGGACGGCCAGCCCCGGCGCAGCCAGCGCCTGCCCGGAATACACAGTCTCCGGCAGGGGGAGGCAGCCGGTTTCCCGCTGTCCAAAGGAAGCGATGCGCTTTTCTTTAAGCGCGTTCAGCGCATCCCTGCGCAGGGCGTTAAGGGCCGCCACCGGCAGAAAGCCGCCTTCGCCCTTCAGGGTAAGGTTCCCAAGGGCAAAGGGAGTGTCCCCGGTTTTGCAAAGGGAGCGCTCCGCAGTTTCCAAAGTGAGGGGCTTCGTTTCGGCAGAGGCCACCGTTTCGCCAAAAGCCTGGGCCGAAGATTCCCCGTCGGTGACGGAAAGAACCGCAGGTTCCCCCGGCATGGCATACAGGGCGGCGTCCACCGGGATGGCTGGTGCTTTGGCCGCAAGCGCCCTGACCGCCTGGTCCGCGCTCACAAGCCTTGCCACCTGATCCCCTATTGCGGGCGTCATGCCCTCCCGAAGCCGTACAAGGGCGGTTTCGCCCGCCTTGCAGGACGGCCCGGAATAGGTAAGCTCCTCCTCCCGGCGGCCCCGAAGCTGCAGGCCATCGCCATCCGACAAATCCTTTTCCAGAAATGCCTGAACAAAGCCCGGCCTGACCCCTGTCACCCGGCCCATGGCCACGCCCCCGTGCCCAGCGCGGATGGGATCGATCACCCTGGCATCCTCGTCGCCGCCGGCATAGCCCATCATGAACCCGCCCCGGTGGAAGGCCTGCCGAAGGTCCGTAAGCTCCTCTTCCCCGGCGGGCATAAACCGCCCTTCCGACAAGGCATCCAACGCATTTCGGTAGGCGCGGGTCACCACCGCCACGTACTCCGGGCGCTTCAGCCGCCCCTCGATCTTCAGGGCGGCCACTCCGGCCTTTTGAAGCTGCGGCAGCCTGTCCCGAAGCAGAATATCCCGCGGGGACAGCCAATAGCCCCGGCGCCCGTCAAAATCATAGGCCATGCGGCAGGGCTGGGCACACCGGCCCCGGTTTCCGCTGCGGCCCCCGGCCATGCTGGAAAGCAGGCACTGCCCGCTCATACCCACGCACATGGCGCCGTGGACGAACACCTCCGTCTCGATGCCAGTTTCCGCCGCCAAGGCGATCTCGGAAAGGGAGCACTCCCTGGCCAGCACCGCCCGCCGGAAACCTTCGCGCTTCAAAAAGGCCGCGCCCTGCCGGTTATGGATGGCCATCTGTGTGCTGGCGTGCCTGGCGATATGGGGAACGCAATCCCTGGCCAGGGCGGCCGCCCCCAGGTCCTGAAGGATCACCGCGTCGGCGTGGGAAGCATCCACAAGGGCCAGCACCCGGTATACCTCAACAAGCTCCCGCTCCTTGATGAGCGTGTTCACCGTGACGTGCACCCGCACATGATGGAGATGGCACAGCCGGACAGCCTCCGCCAATTCCTGCTGGTTGAAGTTTCCGGCCCCCGCCCGCGCGCCAAAGGCGGTGTATCCCAGATACACCGCGTCCGCGCCGTTATCAATGGCCGCCAGCAGGGAATCCCTGCTGCCCGCCGGGGCCAGCAGCTCCAACGTTATTCTTCCTCTCTTTTGTGCTTTTCCCGAAGCTCCTGCCGCAAAAGCATCAGCTCCCGGCGCAGCCTGGTATTTTCATCGTGGGCTTTGAGAAGTTCGTCCCCGATGTTCAGCGCGGCCAGCACCGCCACCATGTGGGAGGGCAGATGGCTCGCCGCCTCAATCTCCTGTATCTTGCGGTCCACATAGACCCCCACCCGGCGCACGTGCTCCGTGGGGTCGCTGGAGGCCAGCGTGTAGTCCCTGCCCGCCACATGGACCACCGTCTTCTGTTTCTCCATGGGCACCCCCCCTTTTCCGCGTGCCTTCATTATATGCTATTTAAGCACGCGAATCAATGCGCAGGGGAACGAATGTTTATAAGGCGGGGGGGGGGGGGTTTTGG
>JAEWVC010000098.1 GCA_023459275.1 Bacillota bacterium
TGTGGGTGTATGTTGCATCAAGTTCTGCACCCGGGGCCCCGCCCCGGCACCCCGCTAAAGGGATACAGCCCCTTTAGAATCCCCATTTGGGGAGGATATTACCCCAAGGGAATCATACGCCTTCCAAAGCCTTCCCCTGGAGGGGAAGGTGCCGCCCGCAAGCGGCGGATGAGGTGGTTCTCTGCAAGCATTCCTTCAACCCACCCTCCTTGCCGGATGAATATGTCCGCGGACAAGTCTCTTTCAATAAAAGGGCTTCCTGATGAAGCCCCCCTTAGGAAGTTTTTAGGGATTGGGGTACGGGGAGGGAACTTTTTACAAAAAGCTCCCTCCCCGCCATTTTCCGCGTTCTCGCCCTTACCTTGTGATATGCTCCAAGGCATGCTATAATTCAACTGGCCCTTTGCCAAGCCTTGCGCAGGGCCGGTTGTTTTTGCTTTTCGGAAGGGGAAGCTTATGGATGTGAGCGTTTTCCTGCAGGAGCTCTCCCCGCTGGGGATCGATTTTTTCACCGGTGTACCGGACTCACTGCTCCGGCCGCTATGCGATACGCTGTATGCGGCCTATGGCACGGTCGGAAAGCACATCGTCGCCGCCAATGAGGGCGCGGCGGCAGGCCTGGCCGCAGGCCACTATATCGCCACCGGCAGGCCCGCCCTGGTGTATCTGCAAAACAGCGGTATCGGCAACGCCGCCAACCCTGTTATTTCCCTGCTGAATGAAAAGGTGTACGGCATCCCCTGCGTGTTCGTGGTGGGCTGGCGGGGCGAGCCCGGCGTCCACGATGAGCCCCAGCATGTGTTTCAGGGGGAGATCACCCCTTCCCTGCTGGAGTTGATAGGCCTTCGCACCATGATATTATCCCGGGATACGGAGCTTCCCGCCCTCCGGGGCATGGTGGAAGGGGCCAAAGCGCATCTTTCCCAGGGGAAAAGCGTGGCCTTCCTCGTGCGCAAGGGCGCGCTTACCGGCGGCCCGGAGCCCGCGTATACCAATGCCCATACGCTCCTTCGGGAGCACGCGCTGCGTTTGATCCTTCAAAATGCGCCGGAAACCGACGTGTTCGTCTGCACCACGGGCAAAACCTCCCGGGAGGTGTACGAACTTCGGGAGGCGCTTCATCAAAGCCATGACCGGGATTTTCTCACGGTGGGCTCCATGGGCCACGCCTCCATGATCGCCCTGGGCATCGCGCAGGCCAGGCCCGAAACAGTAGTCTGGTGCCTGGACGGGGATGGCGCGGCGCTGATGCACCTGGGCAGCCTGCTGGTGGAGGCCAAAACGAACTGCAAAAATTTGATTCACGTGCTGCTTAACAACGGCGCGCATGAAAGTGTGGGTGGCATGCCCGTAAACGGCGGAGGCGTTTCCTTTCTCCCGCTGGCGCAGGCCGCGGGCTTCGAAAGCTGCCAAAAGGCGGAGGACGCGCAAACCCTTGCGGCATTATTGCCCGGCCTGCGCCCGCAGGCCGGCAGGCAGCTTTGCTTTCTGGAAGTTTTCTTGAAACAGGGCTCCAGGCCGGACCTCGGCAGGCCGGCAGCAACCCCAAAGGAAAATTTGAAGCGCCTGAGAGCGGCGCTTACGGGGCAGGGAGGGAAAGCATGAAGGCGCTGATCCTCAACTCCGGTATGGGCAACAGGATGCTTCCGCTGACCAAGGACCAGCCCAAGTGCATGAGCCCCATCGGCGGCGGCTATACCATTTTAAGCCGCCAGCTTACCCAGCTTGCGTCCCTTGGCGTGCTGGACATCGTGATAACCACGGGGCCATTTGCCGAACTGCTGAAAAGCCATGCGGCCGGCCTTGGGCTTCCGGTGCGCATTACCTATGCGCCCAACCCCCTGTACAGGGAAACCAACTACATTTATTCCATGCACGCGGCGGCGGAGTACCTGCATAGCGACATCCTGCTGCTCCACGGCGACCTGGTGCTGGAAACGGCCGTGCTTGCAGATCTTATGAAAAGCGAAAGAAGCAGCGTGGCCGTGGACAGCTCCCTGCCCCTGCCGGACAAGGACTTTAAGGCCAGGCTGGAAAGCGGCCGCGTGGCGGCCATCGGTGTGGAATTCTTCGGCCCTGGCTGCGTGGCCAGCCAGCCCGCTTATTTCTGGAAAGCAGCGGATTTCGCCGCCTGGATGGCGGCCATCACCGGCTTTGTGGCGGAAGGGCAAACAAAGGTCTACGCGGAAAACGCCTTCAACGCGCAAAATGGCCTGATCCCGCTATATCCTTTGGAGCTTTGCGGCCGGCTCTGCGCAGAGATCGACAACGAGCAGGACCTGCAAGCTGTTTCCGCGCGCTTTCTTGACCTGCTTCACAAAGGGGGAGACGTATGAAAAGCGTCTACATGTGCTTCAGCACCGACATCCTCCACAACGGTCACATCAAGATCATTCAACGGGCGGCGGAGCTGGGGGAGCTCACCGTGGGCGTGCTTACGGACGAAGTGATCGCCTCCTTCAAACGCTATCCCCTGATCCCCCTTGCGGAGCGGGTGCAGCTTTTTCAGAACATCGTGGGCGTCCGCAAGGTGGTGGTGCAAAGCACCTTAAGCTATGAAACCGTGCTCCGGGAACTGAAACCCGACATCGTCGTCCACGGGGACGACTGGCGGGTGGGCTACCAGGCCGCCATCCGCAGCCGGGTAATCGCCGTGCTTTCCGAATGGGGCGGAAAATTGGTGGAATTCCCCTATACCCACACCCCCACCGAGGAGACGTTAAGCCGCCTTGACCAGCAGCTTTCCATGCCGGAGCACAGGCGCTCGCGGCTGAAAAAGCTTTTGCAGTACAAGCCCTGTTTAAGCGTGATGGAGGCCCACAACGGGCTGACGGGGCTTATTGTGGAAAGGACACGGGTGGAAACGCCCTCGGGCGTCAGGCAGTTTGACGCCATGTGGGTGTCCAGCCTGTGCGATTCCACCGCCAAGGGCAAGCCGGACATCGAGCTGGTGGACCTCACTTCCCGCATCCAGACGCTGGAGGAGATCATGGAGGTCACCACCAAGCCCATCATCCTGGACGGGGACACCGGCGGCCAGACGGAGCATTTTGTTTACAACGTGCGCACCCTGGAGCGGCTGGGTGTCTCCGCCGTGATCATCGAGGACAAGACGGGGCTCAAAAAAAATTCCCTGTTCGGGACGGAAGCGAACCAAACCCAGGAGAGCACCGAAAGCTTCTGCCAGAAGATACGGGCCGGGAAGAACGCCTTAAAAACCAAGGATTTCATGATCATCGCCCGGTGCGAAAGCCTGATCCTTGACCGGGGCATGGCGGATGCCCTGAACCGCTGCCATGCCTATGTGGAAGCCGGGGTGGACGGCATCATGATCCATTCCTGCAAAAAAGACCCGGCGGAGATTTTTGAATTCTGCCGCCTGTTCCGTGAAAACAACCAAACTACGCCCCTGGTGGCCGTGCCCACTACCTACAATTCCGCCACCGAGGAAGCGCTGCAAAGCGCCGGGGTGAACATCGTCATCCACGCCAACCACCTTTTGCGCAGTGCCTTCCCCGCCATGCAGCAAGCAGCCCTAATGATCCTTGAAAACGGGCGCTCCCTGGAGGCGGAAGCGCTTTGTATGCCCATCCGGGACATATTAACGCTGATTCCCGCCGACGAATAGAGGAAAAATGCCATGTTCAGCCCCTTCAGTCCCGTGGATATCCGCATTCTTGCCAAGGATTCCGCCCTTGACGCGGCGGAAACATTGCTTCACGGTGCTAGGGCCCTGTGCCTGATTGCCGGCGAATCCATGGTGCAAAGGCTTTCCCTGTCCGCTTTCGTTGCGGGATTGCTGGCAAGGCACAACGGGGTCTGGGTAAAGCGCGTCCCCGCCAACCCCTCCGTTTCGGATATTTCAGGTGTCCTGCAGTCGCTCAAAGGCAGGCCCGTGGATTTTATCCTGGCCATCGGCGGGGGAAGCGCCATGGACCTTGGCAAGGCTGTGGCTGCGCTTGCCGGCTTTTTGCCGGAGGAAAACCTCACGGAAGAACATGTCCGCCGCACCGTAGCGGACAAGACCTATGCGGGCCGGCCCGGCGTTCCCGCTTTGATCGCCCTGCCTACCACCGCCGGCAGCGGTTCGGAGGTCACCCGCTGGGCCACCGTCTGGGATCCAGAGTATCGCCACAAGATGTCCCTGGACGACGTCGGCCTGTTTCCAAGAGCCGCCCTGGTCGTTCCGCCGTTCACCGTTTCCATGGGCCCGGAACTGACCCTTTCCACCGGGCTGGACGCGCTGTCCCACGCCATGGAGGCCTTCTGGGCAAAAAGCCGCACGCCCCTTAGCCAGGCGCTGGCCACGGCGGCCATGGAAAGGATCAAGGCGGCGCTGCCCAAGGCCGTCCAGCCGGAAAATGCCGCCGATCTTTCCCTGCGGCAGGAAATGTGCCTGGGCGCGCTGATGGCGGGCCTCGCTTTCTCCATCACCCGCACCACGGCCTGCCACGCCATCTCCTATCCGCTGACCATGCTTCATGGTCTGCCCCACGGCATGGCGGCCGCTGTGACGCTAAGCGCCGTATTGGCAAGAAACCAGCGGGCGGTGCCTGAAATACAAAAAATCCGCGAACTGTTCGCGGGAGAAAATGGCCTTGACGCCTGGCTTGCGCGCCTGTCCGCCCCCGTAAAACCGCTTCGTCTGTCCGCCTTTGGCATCGGGGAAGCGGAGCTTGAAGCCATCGCCGGGCTTTGCTTTACCGCCGGACGGATGGACAACAATCCGGTGGCCTTCACCCTTCCGCAGGTGCTGGAGATTTTGCGGGAATCCCTGTAGGCGTCTACAGCCGCAGCACCACCCTGGCGGTAAAGGTCTGCCCCTCCCAAATGGGGACATACTCCCCCTGGTGGCGGGCGGCAATTTGCCGGATGCTTTTTATGCCCAGGCCGCCCAGGGTACCCTTCCGGCTGATGATCTGCCCCTTGTCCTGCAAAACGGCTCCGTCAAAGCTGTTTTTGACGGTGATCATCAGCTTTCCGCCATGGGGCGCGCCGTTGAGTACGATCCGGCGCTGGCCTGCGGGCGCTTTTTTGCAGGCCTCCAAAGCGTTTTCCAGCAGGTTGCCCATCAAGGTACAAAGCTCGAAGCTGTCCATAAGCGGGTCCTCTCCAAGATCAATGAACGCGGAGAAATCAATCCCGGCATCGGCACACCTGCGCCAATACCCCACCAGAAGCGCATTGATGGGAGGATTTTTGCAAAAAAGCGGAAACGTGCTGGTATCGCACTTTGTGCCGAAAGCCAGGAGGTATTTTCTCGCCTCCTCCGTATGGCCTGTCTCCAGCATCATTTGGGCCGCGTGCAGATGATGCTTGCAGTCATGCTTGAGGATGCGGACCTCCTCGATCACCCGGTGAAGCTCCTCCGACTGGACTGCGGCGGCATTGATGACGCTTCTGGCCAGCGAGAGGTCGAGCATCGCCTGCTCCCTGGCCCGCTGGGCGAGGATCGCCAGGACCAGCACCGAGAGGCTCCATACGGCAAACAGGATCAGCATCGGGGCAACAAGCGCCATTTCCTGCCCAAGGGCCGCGGACAAAAGACAGCAGCCCAGGCAAGGCCCAACGGCGTATACGGCCCAGATCCAGTGCTCTTCCCCGGCCAGCAATTCTCTGCCGGCTTTGCGGCCGTCACGCCCCATCCAAACCAGGTACGGTATGCCCGCCAGCACCGTCAGCACCAATTTGAGCACCGTGTAACTGTCACTGGCTTCAGAAAAAAAGGCCAGGGCCAAAAGATGGGAGAGCCCGCCGATCACACATCCTAAGAAAAGCTGGCAAAGAAACACAAACAGTTTTTTTGAAAGCGTCCCCAGAAACAGGCCGTACACCGGCAGGAAAAAGATCAGGTACACATACGGGAAGCCCCAGGATGCGCCCGTTCCTGGATGGGTGGGTACGCCCAGGAAAAATAAAAAGGCGGCGGGCGCCAGCAGGAGCGTAACGGTGAGCGGATAGGCAAATCTTCTTTGAAGCATTTGGCCCGCGGCGCAAAGGATGATGAAAAGCACCGCAATATCTGACATGCCGGACAGCAAAGCACGCATCTTGTTCTCTCCCGTCACAAGGTCGCTACACATGGGGTATTCCGGGCGGTACACTGTATTCCCTGATCTATTTATGATCATACCACAAATTCCCTGCGCGAAAAATATAACAATACCGCAGATTATGGGAACCTTTGTCTTAAGCATTTTGCGTTTTGGAAAGGAGAACACGTATGCAGGGCAAGCCCAATAATGAGGACATCGTCAAAATGATACTGGAGGGGCTGGCTGATGACGCCACGGAAGGGGAAGACCTGATCCACCTGTTGGTGGAACACAGAGTAACCAAAAATGTGCAGCGCAAGAGCAGGGAAGCGCTGACCTTCGGGGACCGGGTCGCGGATAAGGTGGCGAAAACGGCGGGAAGCTGGGCGTTCATCTTCAGCTTCTGCGGGATCCTGGCCGCATGGGTCATCAGCAACGCGGTTCTTCTTACAAAGGCCTTTGACCCCTACCCCTTCATCCTTCTGAACCTGTTCCTGTCCTGCGTGGCTGCGCTGCAGGCCCCGGTGATCATGATGAGCCAGAACAGGCAGGAGGAAAAAGACCGCATCCGCGCGGAGAACGACTACCGCGTCAACCTGAAATCTGAGATCATCATTGAAGATCTGCACAACAAGCTGGACCGGCTGATTGCCAACCAGGAAAGGATACTGTCCTCCCTGGGAACCGGAACGGAAGCGGAGAACACCGGAAATATTCCACTGGAATAACCTTTGCAAGCTAGAAGGAATGGCGTCTTACCGGCGCCGTTCCTTTTTCGTTTTCCGCGGATTCCCGCGGCGCTTGCATGAAAATCCCAAACTGGAGAAAGAATGGGTTAAAGAAAGCGCAATTTCCACCAAGCGGTCTGCGAGGGGATATGGAAGAAAAACTGCTGGATATGTCGCCACGCCGGCCCGATGCCCTGGACAAGGCGGGGGGCCGGTTCAAATACGCGGGGGATTCCCAGGACACGGGCTGTTTGCACGCCGCGCTGCACGTGGCCGGGGAAGCCCACGGCCTGATCCGGTCCGTCGATCTTCGGGAAGCCCTCGCTGTTCCCGGTGTGCTGGCCATCCTTACCGGGGAGGACTGTACGGCACGCACCGGCAGCCAGATCCAGGACATGCCCCTTTTGGCCAGAGAAAAGGTGCGCTATTGCGGCGAGCCGGCGGCGCTGGTGGTGGCCCAGGAATCATGGCAGGCGCAGCAGGCCGCCGCCCGCATCCGCATTGCGTATGATCCTCTGCCCGTCATAAACGCTGTGGCGGCGGCGGTCAAGCCGGATGCGCCCCTTGTCCATCCCGGGATGGCGGGATACAAACATACGGTGGGCAGCCTTCACCCCTCCCCCGGCACCAACATTGTCAACCTCGTCAAGATCCGCAAAGGGGATATGGATACGGGTTGGGCGCAGAGCGAAATAACGGTAGAGGGCTGCTTTTCCATTCCCCAGTCCGCCCACGGCTACATGGAAACGCGCTGTGCCATGGCGCACATCCGGGGGGACGGCACGGCGGTGATCGAGACTTCCACCCAGGCCCCCCACGCCATACGGACCGAAATCGCCGAAGCCTTCGGGCTGGACCAGGGCCGGGTGGAGGTAGTGGCCTATCCGCTGGGCGGGGCATATGGCGGCAAGGTATCCAGCCATCCGGAGATGCTGGCGTACCTGGCCTCCAGGGCGGTAGGCGGCCAAAAGGTGGCGCTGCGCTTTACCAGGGAGCAATGCTTTACCACCGTGGGCTGCAAGATCGGCGCGGAGGTAACGGTGAAGCTGGGCGCCAGGCTGGATGGCAAGCTCACCGCCCTAAGCGCCATCTGCTATCTGGACACGGGGGCGTATGCCGACTCCGGGCCCCGGCTGGCCCACGCCGTGGCCACCAGCTTTTCGGCGGCTTACGCCATAGACGCCATCGCCTGCGATGCGCTGTGCGTCTATACCAACCATGTATACGCCACCTCCTTCCGGGGCTTCGGCCATGAGATTTCCACTTTTGCCATGGAACGCATGATGGACAAGCTGGCCGCCGCGCTTTCCATGGATTTCCTGGCTCTTCGCAAATTGAACCTGGTGAAACCAGGAGATTTGACCCCCACCCAGGTCAGGCTCACCAGAAGCAACCTGGGCGATCCCATGGCCTGCCTTGAAAAGGCGGCGGAAATGATTGGCTGGCAGGAAGGCGCGGTACTGCCTTCGGGAGAAAGCAAGGTGCGCGCCAAGGGCCTGGCCTGTTTTTGCAAGACTTCCAGCTCGCCCACCGATGCGGGCTCGGCCGCGGTGCTCCTCTTTTGCCCCGACGGCAGCGTGAATGTAAACTGCGGCGTAGTGGAATGCGGGCAGGGGTTTGCCTCCTCCATAAGGCAGATACTGGCGCAAAAGCTGCGCATGGACCCCGAAAAAATTTTTGTGATGGACAGGATCGACACCAGAGCCGCGCCGGAGCATTGGAAGACCGTGGCCAGCATGTCCACCTTCCTGGCAGGCAATGCGGTGCTCGCCGCCGCGGAGGATGCCATCGCGCAGCTCAAGCAAAAGGCCGCCGTCGCCCTGCGCTGCCAGGCATGCCACCTGGAGGTTGGCGGGGGAAGGGTCTATCAAATCAGCGATCCGGACGTATTTATGGAAATCAAGCATCTCACCGGCGGATTAAAGCTGCAAAACGGCACGGCCATCGGCAGCCATATCATTGGCCGGGGCAGCTATATCATGGAGCATCTGTCCGTACTGGATACGGAAACAGGCCGGGGAAGGAGCGGCCCCTACTATACCACAGGCGCCCAGGCGGTGGAAATCGCGTATGACAAAAGAACCTGTAAATTCCGCCTGCTCAAGGCGGTCACCGCGGTGGACGCCGGGCGTGTGGTCCACGATGCCGTCAGCCGCGGGCAGATCACCGGCGCCATGCACATGGGATTAAGCGCCGCCACCCGGGAGCACTTTGTATATGATGACAGGGCGCGGCTTCAAAACACCAGCTTCCGCACCTACAAGATGATCCATTTCGGGGAAAGCCCCGCCTATGACGCCGCCTTTGTGCAATGCCCCAACCTGGACGGCCCCTACGGCCTCCGGGGCATCGGGGAGCATGGCGTCCTGGGCATGGCTCCCGCGCTGGCCAATGCGCTGGCCCGGGCCACAGGCCGGGAGCCGGACAGCCTTCCCCTGACCTTTGAAAAGGTATGGCTAACCGCCGGGAAGGGGGAACGCGTATGATTCCATTCCCTTTTGCCTACTATGCGGCGGAAACCCTGGACGAGGCATTATCCGCTTATCAGGAGTGTGCAGGCCGCGGGGAAACGCCGCTGTACGCTGGCGGCGGAACGGAGATCATTACCATGGGCCGGGTGAACAGCCTGTCCTTTGACGCGCTGATCAGCCTGAAAGCCATTCCGGAATTGGCGGGCCTTCTTAGGGCGGACGGCCGTTTGATACTGGGCGCGGGAGAAACCCTCAACGCCATCGCCTGCTGGAACGCGTTTCCGCTGCTTTCCAAGTGCTGCGCAAGGGTGGCGGACCACACCGCGCAATGCAAAATCACTTTGGGGGGCAACATCGCGGGCACCGTCATCTACCACGAAGCCCTTCTGCCGCTGCTGCTGTCAGACGCACAGGCCGAGCTGTACGGCCCCGGCGGCCATCGGGCGGCCCCCCTCGCTTCCCTGTTTACCCCCGGGCTGTCGCTGAAGCCCGGCGAGTTTTTTGTCCGGTTCTCCCTTGCGGAAAGCAAAACCGGCCTGCCTTTTGTGCACGCGAAGCATGTAAACAGCGAAAAGATCGGATATCCCTTACTCACTCTTGCCGCCATCCGGGAAGGGGATACGGTGACGGCCGCCATAAGCGGCCTATACCGTTATCCCCTGCTGCTCAGATTTCCTTATACGGGCGTACTTGCCGCGCGGCTGGAAATGGAAGCGCAGCTTAGCAGCCAGCTTCCCGGGCCGCCTCTTGACGACCTGATGGGTACCGGGGCATACCGCCTGTTTTGGCTGCAGGAATTGCTCGCAGCTATGATGGAACGTTTCCTGAAGGAGGCGTCATGAGAAAAATCGCGGGCAAAACCATACTGAGGCTTCACGTCAACGGACAGGATCGGGAAGTGGCCATGTATCCATTTCAAACCCTGCTGGACGTATTGCGGGATACCCTGGGGCTGACGGGGGGAAAGCCCGGCTGCGAAAACGGGGACTGCGGCGCCTGCACGGTTTTGATGGACGGCTGGCCCATAAAATCCTGCCTTTGCCTGGCGGCGGAGGCCGCAGGCCATGACATCATCACCGCGGAGGGTCTGCAAAACACCGCTGTGCACCAGGCGTTTGCGGACCGCTTTGCCCTGCAGTGCGGCTACTGCACGCCAGGCTTTGTGGTCAATGCCTGCGCGCTGCTTGCGCATCACCCCGATCCGGACGACAATTCAATTGATTCCTGGCTGCAATCCAACATCTGCCGCTGTACCTGTTATGAAGAGATCGGCGCGGCGGTAAGGGACGTGATCAAACAATGCAAGGAGGCAAAAACATGAAGAAGCAAGTTTCGGCGGTTTTGTTCTGGGGCGGCCTGTGGGGGATTTCGGAAGCGACGGTTTCGTACCTGGTGCACCTGTTCTTGCCGGGCATGGGGTGGTTTTTTTACTATCCCCTGGCCTACGGCTTCATGGCGGGCGCCTGCCGGCAGACGGGACAGCCGTTGACAGCGCTCCTGTGCGCCTTTCTTTCCGCGGCCATCAAGCTCATCAACCTGCCCATGTCGCCGCGGTTGGATTATGTCATCAACCCCGCGGTTTCCATCCTGTTGGAAGGGCTCGCGGTATGGCTTGCCCTCCGCTTCATCAAAAGCAGGGAAAAACCCGCCGTGCGCGATGGCCTGCTCCCCCTTGTGACAAGCGCAGCGTGGCGGGGGCTGTACCTTGCATACCTTTTGCTGGCACCCTCCTTCATCAGGGAAGCTTCGGTGCTGTATACCCCCGACGCTCTCCTTCGCTTCGCCACGCTGGAGCTTTTGGGCAACGCGCTTGTGATTTCCCTGGGCATGCTGCTGCTCGGCATGCTCGCCAAAAGCATCAAGCCCCTTGGCCCGCGTGTACAAAACGCATCACGCCCGGGCTCTTCAAAACGCGCCTACGGCACGCTGTCCCTGGCTGTCGCGGCCCTGGCCGTGGCGCTGCAATGGGTGTTCTGAATAAGCGCACAAGCCGTCCTGTGCAGCTCCATGCCATGCCTTGACGCGTATGCTATACTGTACCATAAGAATGCGCGGGGGGGATCAATTTGGAGTTTGTAAAAATGCACGGGGCCGGCAATGATTTTTGCCTGTTCAACGGCATGGAGCAGCCGCTGCCGGAATACGGCGCGCTGGCCCGGGCCGTGTGCGACAGGCATTTCGGCGTGGGCGGCGATGGGATCATGGCCTGCCTGCCCAGCAAGACAGCCGACATCAAAATGGTGTATTACAATTCCGACGGCGCCCCGGGCGAGATGTGCGGCAACGGCCTGCGCTGCTTTTCCAAATTTGTGCACGAGGCCGGGCTGGTACGCGGGACGGAATTTACCGTGGAAACCGGCGCGGGCCTGAAAACCGTCCGCCTTAACCTTGGCGATGGCGGCGAAGTGGAGAGCGTCGAGGTAAACATGGGGCGGCCGGAATTTGAACCGGAAAAGGTGCCCACCACGCTGCCGGGCACGCCGGTCCTTGAACGCACCCTGTCCGTGGCCGGCCGGCCGGTGGTCCTGACCGCCATGCGCATGTCCGTACCCCACTGTGTGGTGCTGACGGATGACTTGAATGGCATAGATGTAAACGGCCTGGGGCGGCAGATCGAAATCCATCCCGCCTTCCCCCAAAAGGTAAACGTCAATTTCGCCCAGATTCTTAACAGGGGCCGCATCCTAATCAAAACCTGGGAGCGGGCCGCGGGCCGCACCCTGGCCTGTGGTACGGGCTGCTGTGCCACCGCCGTCACCGCCCGCCTTCTGAACCTTACGGAGGATACAGTGGCCATGGAGGCGGAAGGCGGCGAGCTGCGCATCCATGTGGGCAAAGATAATGAGGTCACCATGACGGGCGGCGCGGAGTTCATCTGCCGGGGCAGCTTCAGCCCATGGGTGGAAAAACGGATCCGGGCGCTTGAAGGCCGCGGGTAAAACATCAAAATCGTTGGGCCGGCGGCATGGGGAACGGCTAAAAGCAGCGCAAAATATATACAGGCAAGGTGAGGCTATGACGCTCAATTATCAATACGAGCCGGACAGGATATTTGCCCTGGATGATTCCGGCAAGCTGCTTGCGGAAATCAGGTTCCCCACAACAAAAAACGGCGTAGTCAACTTTGCCGGCACCTTTGTTGACCCTTCCCTGCGCGGCCAGGGCATCGGGGATCAGCTGGTGCGGGCCGCGATTGCCATTATCAAAGAGCGGGGCATAAAGGCGACGGTAACCTGCTCCTATGTAAAAGCCTGGTTCGGCAAGCATCCGGATGAGGCGGATGTGCTGGCGTGAATGGGGCTGCATAACCTCTCACAGGCAGGTTCCCCGCCCCGTCACAGACAAAAAGAAAAAGCCCGCAACCCCTTATCACCCAAGGAATCACGAACCCTTTCAGTGGAGCTGATAATCGGATTTGAACCGATGACCTCATCCTTACCAAGGATGTGCTCTACCTACTGAGCTATATCAGCACGTCCGGCAGGACAACGAGAATATTGTACTTGAAATCTCAAGGAAAAGCAAGGGCTTTCCCAAGAAAAATCTGATGCCGGAAATCCGGTGCCAGGCTTTAGTTTTTCAATCCCTTCCTCCAGCCCCCGGGACATGTTTCCCTGAAATGACGATTCTGGTCAGGATCTTTATGCGGCAAAACACTGTTCCTGCGCAGGAAAGCCTTATGGGTCAAGGCGTTCCTGTCTTTTGGAAATACCTCATTGCTATCATATGTCATTTTGGAAAAAGCCTCAAGAAAACAGAAAATTGTGGGGCCGAAAAGCGGAATAGGGACAAAGCGGACCAATCCTCACATGGGGATCCCGGGCCCATCCTCCGGCGGCAGCCAGGAGGCGTACCTTTCCCGGGGGTGGCAGGTGCGCACCATGCGGGCGATGGCGGCAAGCTCCTCCCGCGTCTGAAACGCGCGGTATCTTGTATAGAGCGCCCGCAGCGCGCTCAGGCTGGGCGTATGGAGGGCATACTCCTTCAGCACTTCGTAATTCACGGAATAGGGGGAGAGGGACTCCATCAAAACCCCCAGCACATCGTCGGTAAGCAGCGGCATGTCCGTGGTGCGGATGCGGACCTCCTCCCCGCCGTCCAGGTACACCCGCATGGTCCCCATGGTCAGGCGGCGCAGAAGCATGAACAAAAAGCTGTCCAGGCGCTTTGAAAGCTCTTGCAGATCCTCCTTGTAAGGAGCATAACTGCGGAGCACGCCGGCCGTTTCCTCCGCCAGGGACGTGCTTTCCAGCAGATAGGAGCCCACCCAGGGATGCAGCGCCCGGGCCACATCCTGGGTCCGGATGACGGCCGCCACCTTATTTTCCTCCCCTCGCGCCACGGATACGCCTTCTTTCTACAAGGTCCAAAGCAAATCCTTGTCTATTTCAAAAACACCCTATAAAAATCTTGTTTCATTTTTGTTCCAATTTTCGCCAATATGTATTTATATTCATTTTATTAGAATATTCTTCCGAAAATGCGTTCGGGACACGCCATTGCTAGTGGTTTTTTTATTGGACAACCACCATCCCTAGCAAAGAAGTTATCAACAGACAAGCCCCCTATGCAAGGGCTTCCGCTGTGCAAAACCCTTGAAAACGCCGGAGATATCTGGTATCATAGGGAAACAACCGGGGGGAAGCCTCCGGTTATCCACAGGTCGTTTTTCACAACACACGGGCGAAGGCCGCCCGTGCAAATTTTTTCGCTTTTTCCGCGCGTTTTGCGCGCGTATAAATGCTTGTATATTTTTCGTTTTTTTGAAAGGGGGCAGCGGATGAACGTCGCTGAGATATGGGAGAAAGCCTGCCGCTTTTTGCAGGAGGAAATGAATGAGGTCTCCTATAAAACGTGGATCGCCAGCTCCCTAAAGCCCCTGGAGATCGAAGACAACTGCCTGTACATTGAAGTGGTAACCGATTACATGAAGCAGATGATCGCCGGCCGTTATGCCACGCTCATTGCCAACGCGGTGAGCCAGGCGGCCGGCCATACGCTAGCCATAGAAATCATCACCCCCCAGGAGTCTGCCGCAAGGCGCGCCAGGAAAGAAGTTCCCGCCTCCCAGGGGGGCGGCGTGAGCCTAAACGCCAGGTACACATTCGACACCTTTGTGGTGGGCAGCGGCAACCGGTTTGCCCATGCCGCGTCCCTGGCGGTGGCGGAGGCCCCCGCGGAGGCGTACAACCCCTTGTTCATTTACGGGGGCGTGGGCCTTGGCAAGACGCATCTAATGCACGCCATCGGCCATTATGTGCAGGCGCAGTACCCCAGCCTTCGGCTTTTATACATCACCAGCGAAAACTTTACCAACGAGTTCATCACCGCCATCCAGAAGAACAAGAACGCCGAATTCCGCAGCCGCTTCCGCAGTGTGGACATCCTGATGGTGGACGACATCCAGTTCATTGCCAAGCTGGACCGCACCCAGGAGGAATTCTTCCACACCTTCAACGCGCTCCACGCCGCCGGCAAGCAGATCATCATGACCAGCGACAAGCCCCCCAAGGACATTGCCAGCCTGGAGGAGCGGCTGTGCAGCCGCTTCGAGTGGGGGCTGATCGCCGATATCCAGCGGCCGGACCTGGAGACGCGCATCGCCATCCTCCGCAAGAAGGCGGAGCGGGAGCACATCCCCGTATCCGACGGCGTTTTGTCGCTCATCGCCCAGCGCATCGACTCCAACATCCGCGAGCTGGAGGGCTCCCTGACCCGGCTGGTGGCCTTTGCGAACCTCACCGGGCGGCCTATCGACAGCGGCGTGGCCGAGGAGGCGCTCAAGGAGGTATTCGCCCAGCGGGAGGTACGCCGCGTCACCTGCGAGCTGATCCAGGAAACGGTGGCGGACTATTACAGCATTACCGTGGATGATTTGAAAAGCGCCCGCCGCAACCGGGAGGTCACCGTGCCGCGCCAGGTGGCCATGTACCTGACGCGGGAAATGGTGGGGCTGTCGCTGCCGCGCATCGGGGAGAGCTTTGGGGGCAGGGACCACACCACCGTGATGCACAGCTGCGAAAAGGTGCAGGATGTTTTAAAGGAAAATCCCGGCTTCACCTCCCAGATGGAGGACATCCGCAGGCTGATCCGGGACGGAAAATAAACGGTACGAAAAGGGGGAAGGGCTATGGCGGCCTATCAGGAATTCCGGCTTGAAAACGGTTTGCAGGTATCCGCCTACCAGCTTTCCCACCTGCATTCCCTGGAGATGGGCGTGTATCTGAAGGGCGGAACACTGTACGAAAGCAGAGCAAATCAGGGGGTTTCCCATCTTTTGGAGCACCTTTGCTTCCGCAACCTGAACGGCATCCCCCAGGAGCAGCTATACCGCAGGCTGGACGCCATCGGCACGGAAATGGACGGGGCCACAGAGCCCAACGCAGTCATATTCCGGCTGTGGATAGCGCCCCGCTTTTTTGATGACGCCTTCGACCTGCTGCTCCGCCTGTTTGCCCCCGGAAAGTGGACACAGGAGGAAGTGGATCTTGAAAAGCAGGTAGTGCTCCGGCAAATCGAAAACGAGGAGCAGAGCTTTCTGTGGGATATGAGCGCGAAATACTGGCGGACCAGGGCCGGCGCCTTTCCGGGCATGGGCACCGGTGACAGCGTCGCCGCCATGACCATGGATCAAATACACCGCTGGAAGCACCGCATTTTCCGCCCCTCCAACGCCTGTTTCGTGCTGACGGGCAACTTTTCCGACGGCATGCTGAAAAAAGCGCTGGATGTGCTGGGTGACCTGCCGGACCCGGGCCCCACCCCCTTCCAGCAGCCCGCGCCCATGAATTTCTGCGCGCGGGACGCATCAAGCGACGGGCTGTTCAACGCGGACTGCGATCTGGCCCAGGTGGCGCTCTCTTTTGACATCGACGCAAATCTGGTCTATCCTGCCTGCGCCAACATGCTCAGCTACATGACGGGGGCGGGGTTCAGCTCCGCGCTGTTCACGGAGCTTCGGGAGAAGCAGGCGCTGGTGGACGATATCAGCTCCGAGGTGGTTTCGGTGGGACCTTTCCGCCGCTTTGCCATCGACTACGAGGTTTCCCACGACAGGCTGCAAAAAAGCCTGGAGCTTACGTTTTCCATCCTTAACCGGCTGCGCAGGTTCATCAGCCAGGAGCAGATGGACAGGACACGGGTATACTTTACCGAAAACGAAAAAATGATCCTGGACAGGGCGGGCAGCATGAACGAGCGGCTGGGGTATGCCTTTTTGGCCGGCAACACGGACGAATGCGACGTGGACACCAGGATCCGCCTGCACAGCGACCTGACGGCGGAAAATATACAGGATGCCGCGCTGGCCATCTTCCGGCCGGATACCCTCTGCTGTTTCAT
Organism: Bacillota bacterium; assembly: GCA_023459275.1. Taxonomy (GTDB): domain Bacteria; phylum Bacillota; class Clostridia; order Christensenellales; family Aristaeellaceae; genus JAEWAH01. Next base: position 16,576 of record JAEWVC010000098.1, read on the forward strand.
CGAAAAAAATCCGAAAAAAATAAAAGCCGCCGCCCTCCGGAAAACACTGGAAAAGTGCCGGGGGATGCTGCTGTAGAGTGAGGCCGGGCCCTTTCCCGCCACAGGCGGGAGCTATGCTGCGGAGCCTCCCGCGCCTTTCCCGGAAAAATGCCAAAGGGGGGCCATTGCAGTGCTCATCAAGGTGTTGGTGGAAAACAATCCCGCTTCATGCGATTTTCAGACGGAGCATGGGCTGAGCCTGTACATTGAGACCGGGAAACAGCGGATCCTGTTTGATATGGGCAAATCGGACCTGTTTTTGAAGAACGCAAAAAAGCTGCAGGCGGATATCGCGGCGGTGGATTTTGCCGTGCTGTCCCACGGGCATTACGACCACGGCGGGGGGATGGCCGCCTTCCTTGAAAACAACAGCACCGCCAGGGTGTACGTGCACCAAAGGGCTTTTGAGAAGCATTATGCCCGTCGTCCGGATGGCGAACTGGCGGACATCGGCATCGATCCGGGCCTGCTGGAAAGCGGCAGGATCATACTCACCCCCGATCCCTTCCAAATTTCGGAAGGGATCGATCTGTTTTCCGGCGTGACGGAAAGGGAACTGTTTTCCTCCTCCAACCGCGTGCTGATGATGGAGGAAGGGGCGGGGGCTGCGGTGGATTCCTTTGCCCACGAACAGAACCTTGTGATCAGGGAAGGTGAAAGGCTGTACTTGTTCGCGGGTTGCTCCCACAACGGGATCGTGAACATCGTCCGCCGCTTCATCCGCTTGTACGGCCGCCCCGCGGACTTTGTTTTCGGCGGCTTTCATCTGCATAACCCCACTACCAAGCAAAGCGAGCCGGAAGCACACATCCAAAAGATCGGCGCGTTTTTAAAGGACACGCCGTCAAAATACTATACCGGCCACTGCACAGGCATGGAACCGTACCGGATGCTCAAGGAAATCCTCAAGGATAAGCTGGAATACCTGGCTGCGGGGAGCGTTATCGAAATCCGTCCCTGATGCGCGGCAGCAGGCCTGATGGAATTCCCTGACATACGGAGGACAAGCCTCCGCCTTTGGCCGGCGCTCCAACGAGCCCTTACAAATGATAATGCCCCGCTGCCTCAGGCTGGTAAAGCAGCCTTTTGATCCTGATTTCCGTCCTGCCGGAAGGCACCTCCCACACGATGCGGTCCCCTTCGCTGTAGCCAAGGATGGCCGTGCCGATGGGCGACAGCACGGAAAGCCTGCTTCCCGTCCAATCCGCCTCCCCGGGGTATACCAGGGATATCTCCATCTCCTCGCCGTCAACGTCCATCAAAACCCTGGAACGCATGGTGATAATGTCCGGAGAAAGCTTTTCCGCCTCCACGATCCTTGCCCTGCGGATCTCCGTCTCAAGCGCATGGACGGCCTTCTCCGGCGTGCTGCCGTCAAACGCCATCTCTCTGATCATCTTTTCCAGCCTTCCCTTATCCACGGATGTCACCACAACCTGTGCGGCCATACGGCTCCCTCCCTGTTTGATCCATTGGAGATACTCCTCCATGGTTATTTGAAGCACCTTCATCTTGTGGGTTTCCCTGCACACCTGAAAGCCGGCCCGCAAAAAGGCGCGCAGGGAGCGCAGGTTTTCCGTATGGATTCTGGCCGTCAGCCTGGGGGCGCGCAGCTCAAAAAACGCGATCTTCATGCTTTCCAGGACCGCGGAGGTACCCAGCCGCCTGCCCCAGTCACCGCGGCTGCCGATGACGATCACCATTTCGGTTTCAGCACTTTTTACCGCCAGGCGGACAAACCCCACCAAAACGTCCTTCTGATCGCGCACCATGTAAAAACGCCCGTCCCGGGAGAACAGGTGCGTCAGCACCGGCAGCCCGACCCTGTCCACAGTTTGGCGGATCTTCCGCGAAACGTCCCCGGAGTCGCTAAGATATCGCCTGACTTCCCCATCCTCCAGCCAGCGTACCATCGTTAGCGCGTCGTCCCTTGTGATTTCCGGGCATAAGCAAATAAAAGGCTCTCTCATTCCTTCCTACTCCAATCGTAAGAAAATAAAAGCCTTTCATAGGAAACGGATCTATGACGGTTCTTTTGTTTCACTATAGCAAAGAACCGGTAATCCGTCAATACAGATTCCAGGAAACCACTGGAAAATTTGTGGGAGGCAGGTTTTTCCCAATATCCTTCCCCTCCGGAGTCCCCCAAAACCCCATCAAAGAAAGATCCTCCCGATGATGAAGAAAAGAACGGTGCATATGCATCTACGAAATGGGGTTTCCAAAGGGGTTATATCCCTTTGGTAGGGTCCAGGGGCAGAGCCCCTGGCTTGCGGATCATGCAATACTGCGGCAAATCAAAGGGCGTCTTGATGGTGGTATACAGCTCAAAGCCGTAATGCTGGTACATGGGCACATTTTTTTCGTTGTGGGTTTCCAGCGCCGTCAAAAGCTGCTTTTGATCGGCGTACGCAAGCACGGGCGCCATGACCCTGTGGGCCATGCCCGTGCCCCGCAGCGCGGGGCGCACGGCGAAATAAATGATGTGCATATACCGCTTGGCGGGCAGGTCCTTCGTCCAGGCGGCGTTTAGAAATTTCCGGGCCTTCAGAAACTGCCACAGGGTTTTTAAGGAAAAGTCATCCTTGATCAGGGAAAGGCTGGTTTTCCAGGCATAAAAGGTTTCCACGGAATAAAACTTCAACGGGTTGTAAGGCTGTGAATCGTCATCGGCAATAATCAGGCCGTTGACGTCGGGGCTGTCGGCAAGGGCATCGTCGTTTTCCAGGAGCTCACCCGCGTCGCAGGCGAACACCTCGGGCAGCGCCTTGTCGCGCAAATGCTCCTGGGGGATCAGCTTCCTGTACAGGGGATCATCCCGGAAGCTTTCCAGCAGAATGCGGACCACCTTGGGGGCGTCCGCCCGTTGTAAGTGATAGAGCGTATCGACGTTCATCATCGCAGCACTAGCTTACTCCTCCCGGGGGGGAGCCAAAGGCCGCAGCTTGTGGAGCACCGATTTGATCATGGGCTCCAGATCCTTGAGCGCGGCCGTTTCCTCCCGCACCGCATCGCTAAGCCGGGACAGTTCTTCCTGTTCCAGCCGCATAAGTTCCCGGATCTCCTGAGCGAAGTCCAGGTGTTTTGTTTTCGCCTTCCCGCGAAGCGTATGGATCATATCATACAGGTCCAGGTGGCTTGTAAGCCGCCCCGCGCCCCAAAGCAGCTTCTCCCGGGGCGCATTTATCACATACCCGGTAAAATAATCGTATACCTCCCTGTCAAAGCTTACAGCGTAGCAATTGTTGTCGATGCGGCCAAGGCTTGAAATGGCCCCCCGCACATCCCCGGCGTAAAGCTGCCAGACAGCCTTGTGCAGCATCTCCGCGCTGTGCTGGGGGTGCTCATGGGGCAAGATCGCCACATCGTGCCAGGTCAGCCGCACGAAATGCTCCTCCAGATAGCGGAAGATGGCCAGCATCTCCCGCCGCGCCTCTTCACAGGCATGATAGAGCTTTCCGGCCTCCCCGTTTTCTCCGGCAAGCCCCAAGGCATAGAGGCGGTTGATTTCCTCCGTGAGTTCGTACAATTCCCCCGCCTTGTCCGCCGCCTTCGCCAGCCTTCCGCGGAAAGCGCCCTCCGCTTTCGGATGCAGCCGCTGGCATACCAGCGTTTCCGACAGGGCCGCAAGGCGCATGCCAAACTCCAGGGGCGGCAGGCAGAGCTGATCAAAGGCCAGCATCAGCCGCCCGTAGAGCACATGGTGGTAGTGATAGACCGTCTCGTCATAGGCGTCATCATTGTCAAACTGGGAATGGTACCTGGTTTCCATAAAGCTGCTTCCGCCAAACTCGTTCACCAGCGCGGGAATGCCGGCGATGGCCATGGCGAAATCGTCCGACCAGGTCTGGGTGGGGCAGATGACGCCGGAGCCTTTGGGATACACGGCGCGCACCTTTGGCGGCAGCGCCTTCATCTGGCGCTTGAGAAAGCCTTTCATCTCATACGCGCTGCGGATGTAGTGCTTTTCACCGTGGGCGTGGGCGGGCAGTTCCAGGTTGATGTTCACCACCGCCCGGCCGGCCCATTCCGGGTGGAGGCGAAACACCTGGTTGTATGCCCCCACGGACCAGTCATACCTGGTATTCGCGGCGCCCCACTCCTCGGCGGCCGTGGCCAGAAACACCAGCGTCTTGCGGGGCGTATACCCGCTTTCCTTTACCGTGCGGGCCAGCCCCAGCATCAGCGAAACCGCGGTGTTGTCATCCTGGAAGCCGGAAAAGTAGGAATCGTAGTGGGCCGAAAGCACCACCAGGGATTCCTTTTCCTCCCCCTCGATCCTGCCCACGATATTGTGGGTGAAGGTGCCTTCCGTCACGGCGGATTCCGCATCCAGCTCAATTTCCGCGCTTTCGCCAAAGTTCAGGTCCAGAGCCGCGACCAGGTTTTTGGCGTCCCGCTGGGAAATGGACAATGCCGCTGCTTCCTTGGGGCCGCAGATATCCTGGGCGTTGAGAGTTTTGAGGCTCTCCTCGCCGTAGCCGCTGCGCTGCACCGCGATCACCGCCACAGCGCCGTGTACATGCGCCTGGTAGGCCGGGTAGTTGATCCACCACTCGTCCCGCTGGTTGATGGAGACCAGCACCAGCTTGCCACGCACGTCCAGCTTTTCCATTTCACGCGCGGTGCCCTGCCCGGCGTTCACCAGTGTAAACCGCTTTCTGCCCCCGGTTTTAAGCTCCGTCTGGTAACCGCCCAGCTCACATACCTGTTCCTGGTTCAGCTTGTCCGTGTACCAGAGCCTGGCCCGGGTAAATTCCCACCCGTCCACCGGAAAGCGTTCCTTCCGCGGCTCCAGCCCGATCCTTTGCATCTCCTCAAAGAGCATGCTGCCCGTTTCCGCCTCAGCCTTGGATCCCGCGGTACGGTAGCCCAGCACGGGATTGGTGCGGAAGGCCTCCATCCGCCTGGCCAGCCGGTAGGCATAGCCTACGTCCAGGCATCTGGAAAAATGCTGCCATTCCGGCTCCAGGGGCAAAATCGCCCGGCGTTTTTTTCCCATGGGGGAAGCCCTCCTTTCCCGCGGCATTGCGCAAGAACACAGCGTATCCCGCTGATGCCAGCCTATGGTAGCACAACCTATACAGGCAGTCAACGGGGAATGCGGGGAGGAAAATTTTTGAAAAAATTTTCCTCCCCGGACCCCTCCTTGAAAAACTTTATTTATGATAAAATAGAGGTGGTGATATATCTGCAACAAGAGGATGCGGAGGGAAGGCAAATGACGCAAAGAAAAAGGAAGACGAAGATTGTCTGCACCCTGGGGCCGGCGTCGGTCAAGGACGACAACCTGCGCAGCATCATATTGGCGGGCATGGATGTTGCCCGGTTCAATTTTTCCCATGACACCTATGAGAACCATCTCAAGCGCCTTACGCAGCTACGGGCCCTGTGCCAGGAATTGAATGTGCCTATCGCCGCCATGCTGGATACCAAGGGTCCGGAAATCCGGCTGGGGGATTTCGAATCGGAAAGCGTCACGCTGGCAGCCGGCCAGGAATTCACCCTTACCACCCGGGAAGAATTGGGGGATGACCGCCATGTGTCCATCACCTTCAAGGACCTGCCCAAGGATGTGTCCCCCGGCATCACCGTTTTGATCGACGACGGGCTGGTGGAGATGACGGTGCTGGAGGTAAACGGGGAGGACATCCGCTGCCGGGTGGTGAACGGCGGCACCATTTCCAACAAAAAAGGCGTCAACGTGCCAAACGTTTCCCTGTCCATGCCCTTTTTAAGCCAGAAGGATAGGGAGGACATCCATTTCGGCATCGAGAACGGCTTTGATTTCGTGGCGGCCTCCTTCACCCGCTGCGCCCAGGACATTTTGGAAATCCGGGAGATCTTCAGCCGCGAAGGCTGCTCCACCATGAATGTCATCGCCAAGATCGAGAACATGCAGGGCGTGAAGAACATTGATGAGATCATTGCCGTATCCGATGGCATCATGGTGGCCAGGGGCGACATGGGGGTGGAGATCCCGCTGGAAGACGTGCCTGTGATGCAGAAGATGATCATCCGCAAGGTGTATTCCGCGGGCAAGCAGGTGATCACCGCCACCCAGATGCTGGACTCCATGATGAAGAACCCCCGGCCCACCAGGGCCGAGGCCACGGACGTAGCCAACGCCATCTACGACGGCACCAGCGCCATCATGCTCTCCGGGGAAACAGCGGCGGGGCTCTATCCGGTGGAATCTGTAAAGACCATGGCCCGCATCGCCCTTCGGGCCGAGGCGGACATCAACTACATCAAGCGGTTCAAAGAGCGGCCCAGCACCGAAAACCCGGACATCACCAGCGCCATTTCCCATGCCACCTGCACCTCCGCCCACGATTTGAAGGCCGCCGCCATCATCACCGTTACCAAATCCGGCCGCACCGCCAGAATGATCTCCAAATACCGGCCCAACTGCCCTATCCTGGGCTGCACCACCTCTCCCGCGGTGTACAGGCAATTGAACCTTTCCTGGGGCGTGACGCCGCTTTTGATCGGCGAGGAGAGCAATACGGACGAACTTATTGAGCACGCGGTGGCCGCAGGGGAAAAGGCGGGACTTCTGCAGGACGGGGAATTGGTGGTCATCACCGCCGGGGTGCCCCTGGGTATCTCCGGCACCACGAACCTGATGAAGGTGCAGGTGGTGGGCCATATTCTGGTCACGGGCCGGGGCGCCACCAGCCGCACCGTTTGCGCGCCGCTGTGCGTGTGCCAGAGTGAGCGGGAGGCTTTCGATACCTTTCAGGACGGCGAAATTCTGGTGATCAGTCAAACCAGCAACGCCCTTCTGCCCCTGGTGCGCAAAGCTTCCGGCCTGATCCTGGAGGAGGAAAATCCCAGCGGTCACGGCGCGGTGGCGGGCATGAGCCTGGACATTCCCGTGATCATCGGGGCCAAGGATGCCACGCAGATCTTGAAAAGCGGCTCTGTCGTCACCCTGGATGCCGTCCGGGGCGTGGTAAGCTGCAACGCCAACTGCAAATAATAAAAGTCTCATTCTTTACAATTTCCCTATTGACAAAACGAGTTAGCCATAGTAAACTTATGTCACGGTTGATGGTTAGCTACAACTAACATCATCTCCGTCCTTCCAGTAAGGAAGGTTCCGCTGTTTGGGTCCGGCCAGGGCCTGGATTGGAAACGGACCGGTAAGAAGGAGGAAGCGCCTATGCCGCTGACGATGGCCAACGCAGGAACGCTTATTTCCATCAGCCAGGTGCACGCAAAGGATGACACCAGACGGTTTCTGGAAAGCCTTGGTTTTGTTTCCGGCGCGACGGTTATGATCGTTGCGGAAATGGCAGGCAACCTGATCGTCAATGTCAAGGATACCAGGGTTGCCATCAGCAAGGCGATGGCCAACAAAATCCACGTGGCATAAGGAGCATGTTATGGAAGCGAAACCCCGTACCTTGAAGGAAGCCAGGACCGGCGAAACGGTAACCGTAGCGAAGCTCGCCGGCGACGGTGCTGTTAAGCGCCGCATGATGGACATGGGCATCACAAAGGGCACCCGGCTATTGATACGGAAAGTGGCGCCGCTGGGGGACCCGATCGAAGTCAATCTCCGCGGGTACGAGCTTTCCATACGCAAATCCGAAGCGGAAAACATCCTGTTGGCGTAGCGAACGGTTTTTTTGTCACCTTGAGTTAGTCTCCGCTAACACATGAAAGGACGCGATTCCATTGAACGAGATAAAAATCGCCCTGGCCGGCAATCCCAACTGCGGAAAGACCACCATGTTCAACGACCTGACAGGCTCCAGCCAGTACGTGGGCAATTGGCCCGGCGTAACGGTGGAGAAAAAGGAAGGCCGTCTGAAGGGAAACAAAAGTGTCCTGATACAGGACCTGCCCGGCATCTACTCCCTCTCCCCATATACTTTGGAGGAAGTGGTCAGCCGGGCTTATATTTTGGAGGAAAAGCCCGGCGCCCTCCTGAATCTGGTGGATGGCAGCAACCTGGAGCGGAACCTGTACCTGACCACGCAGCTTTTGGAGACGGGCATCCCCATGGTGATCGCCCTGAACATGATGGACCTGGTAAACAAGCGGGGGGACAAAATCGATACCGCAAAGCTTTCCGCAGAGCTAAATTGCCCCGTGGTGGAAACCAGCGGCCTCAAGGGCACAGGTTCCAGGGAGGCCGTGGCAAAGACTATGGAGGCGGCCTCCGCGAAAACGCCGCAGATATCCCTTCACCGCTTCAGCGCCGGCGTGGAAGCCGCGCTTTCCGAAATCGGCGGGCTTATTGGGTCAAGGGTTCCCAGTGAGCAGGCAAGATTCTACGCCGTCAAAGCCTTCGAGCGGGATGAAAAGGCGCTTGCCCGCCTGCAATTCAATACAGACGAACTAGAAAAGCTGGAAACCATCATCGCCCGGGCGGAGGCGGCGGAGGACGACGACAGCGAGAGCATCATTACCAACCAGCGGTACCAGTATATCGCCGGGCTGATGAAGAAGGTGCTGCGCAAAAAAGGCCAGGGCGGCCTGACGCGAAGCGACAAGATCGACAGGGTGGTCACCAACCGCTGGCTGGCGCTGCCCGTTTTCGCCCTGGTCATGTGGCTGGTGTACTACATCTCCATCCAGACGGTGGGCGCCATGGGCACCGATTGGGTGAACGACTCCCTGTTTGGAGAGATTGTGCCCAATGCGGTAGGCGGCTTTTTAGCTGCCGTCGGCACGGCGGAATGGCTGCAGAGCCTGGTCCTTGACGGGATCATCGCGGGCGTGGGCGCTGTGCTGGGCTTCCTGCCTCAAATGATGGTGCTGTTCCTGTGTCTGGCCATTCTGGAAGACAGCGGCTATATGGCCCGCATCGCCTTCATCATGGACCGTATCTTCCGCAAGTTCGGCCTTTCCGGCAAATCCTTTATCCCCGTATTGATCAGCACAGGCTGCGCGGTTCCCGGCATCATGGCCAGCCGCACCATTGAGAACGAGAAGGACCGGCGGATGACCGTCATGGTCACCTCTTTCATTCCCTGCAGTGCCAAGCTGCCTATCATCGCCCTCATCGCCGGGGCGCTGTTCCCCCAAAGCACATGGGTGGGCCCATCTGCGTATTTCCTTGGGATCCTGGCCATTATCATATCCGGTATCATGCTGAAAAAGACAAAACTGTTCGCCGGGGATCCGGCCCCCTTCGTCATGGAATTGCCCGTTTACCACCTGCCCAGGGTGAAAGGCCTGCTGATTCATATGTGGGACCGCACCAAGCACTTTGTCATCAAGGCCGGCACCATCATCTTCGTGTCCAGCGCGGTGATCTGGTTCCTGTCCAGCTTCAATTTCCTGTTTGAAATGGCAGCGGAGGACCAAAGCATCCTGGCAGCCCTGGGTACGCTGATCGCCCCTTTCTTCAGTCCTCTGGGCTGGGGTGATTGGAAGCCCACGGTGGCAACCATCGTCGGCCTCACCGCCAAGGAAAACGTGGTGGGCACCTTCGGCATCCTGTATGGCGCGAAGGAAGTCGCGGAAAACGGCGCGGAGATCTGGCCGCAGCTTCAGGCCGCCTTTACCCAGGTTACGGCTTATTCTTTCCTTGTGTTCAACCTCCTGTGCGCTCCCTGCTTTGCGGCTATCGGCGCTATCCGCCGGGAGATGGGTACGGCCAAATGGACCTGGATCGCCATCGGCTATCAGACCGTTTTCGCCTATGCCATCGCTTTCCTGATAACGCAGCTTGGCAATTTGATCTTTCTGGGCGCTGCCTTTGGCATAGGCCAGGCCGCCGCGCTGATCCTGCTTTCGCTGATGGCATGGCAGCTGCTCAAAACATATCAGCCCAAAACCGGCCGTTCCCTGGCATCCGCCGGCACGCACGCCTGATTCCTGAAAGGAGTATGTTTATGGGCACCATTCTGGTAGCCGCCGCCGTGTTTGGCGCGCTGGGCTACACGGTATACCACCTGATCCGTACAAAGAAAAAAGGCGGCGGCTGTGCAGGCTGCCCCTCCTGCGGGAACTGCAGCGCCTGCGGTGTGAACAGGGGAAGGTAAAAAAAATTTGCGGGGAGGGGACTTTTAAAATAGTCCCCTCCCCGCAGTCTTTCCTCAAAACTTCGTTTTTGCAAAGGTGCATGGCGGCAGGAATGTGCCCGCAGCGGCGGAAGCCCTGCCGCCTTTCCTAGTCTTCTTTCACGCAGGAGATCATTTCATACTCCGAATCCGTTTCCCGGCCGTACAGCCCGCGGCCGGGGGTTTCGCACTCGCCGGTCTGGCTGTCATACGGGTCATCCCGCAGATGCTGCATGGGCGGATCGAACTCCGCCTGATAGGCGGCGTTGGCCGCCATACGGTAGGGGTCCAGGTTCCCGAAATAAAAGTTCCAGCGCTCCATATTCCCCTTGCGCCAGGCCGCGCCGCCATAGGAACAGTCCGCAAACAGCCAGCCCCAGGGTTCCGTATAAAACTGCGCCCAATCGTGGCTGCCAATGGAGTCCGGCTCGGCGGCAAGCCCCGACTGCCACCTGGCCGGTACGCCGGCGATGCGGCAGAGGGTGATAAACAGCAGCGCCTGCAGCCCGCAGTCCCCCCGCAGGTTCACGGCGGAAAACTCCCCGTGCCGATCCAGCGTGGCGTACCCGCGCATAAAGGAATAGGTCACCCTTGTGGTGACAAAGTCATAAATCAGCCGCGCTTTTTTAAGGGGGGCCGTCTCCCCGCCAAGGATTTCGGCCGCAAGCGCCTTCAAATAGGGCGTGAAGGCGATGTGGGGAAGCAGCTCGCCCAAATCCTCCGGATTGGGCGCCGGGCAGCGGGGATAAACGGGGTTTGGGGAGACCGGCGGCTTGCTCAAATCTGCATACCGCATAGCGGAAGGATATTCATATTCAATCATAAACGGCTTGTTTTCCTTCAGTGTCTCCTCAAAAAGCACGGTGCGCTGGGGATGGGTTTCAGGCGCGACGGCCTTGGGTGCCGGAGAGGCGGAAAGCAGCCTTACTTCCTCCGTCTGAGCTGATACGGCCGGCAGGGGCAGGTACACCCGGTAAGTTTCCCCGGAGGTAAAAGCGCTGTCCTCAATTTTAAGCGTCAGGCGGATGCGCATGCGGTACGTAAGGCTGCCGCGCTCCTTCATCTCCCGGATGGCGCTGTCCAGCAGCGGGCTGTCCGGCATAAGCGGAGCGCCGGCACGCCTGGCAATGTCCGGGTTCACCTTCAAAAGCGTGCGGTGGAAACGCACAAAATACCGCTTTTCCCCCTGCACATATATAAAATCAATCTGATTCTCCCGCTCCAGCGCGTCAAACTCCGCCTCGGTGAAATCCGGGATCAGCCCCCGCATGATGGACATTGCCTTTTCTTTGTGATGGGGATATTCCCTTTCCATCCGGGGCAGCAGCGCCCGCTCCAGCACAAGGCGGCTCCTCAAAAAAGCCGGAATGTCCTTTTTAAGCCGCGCGTCGATGGCGGCCAATGCGCCGGAAAAATCCCCCGCCCACTTTTTTTTCAGAATATCCTCCGGCAGTTCCACCGAAAGCGATGCAAGGTCATATCTCATCAAAATGCCTCCTCCTTGGTGCCAATCTTTCCTGATTGTATCACAACTACCGGCACGCCGCGCCTATATGCAACATTTTTTTATCACCATACTTGACGAACGGCCTACAAAAAGCTACCATAAAGCAGACATCAATGTTAAAAGGAGGTTTTACCATGCAATTTTTCGTTTGCGAAGAGTGCGGCAATCTGGTGGGGATGATCCATTCCTCCGGCGTGCCCATGGTCTGCTGCGGCCAGAAGATGAAGGAACTTGTCGCCAATACCAGTGACGGCGCCAAGGAAAAGCATGTCCCTGTGGTAACGGTGGACGGCGACACGGTGACGGTGGAAGTGGGCTCTGTGGCCCACCCCATGACGGAAGCCCATTACATCCAGTGGATCTATCTGCAGACCGAAAAGGGCGGCCAGCGCAAGGCATTGAAGCCCGGCGAAGCCCCCAAGGCCGTCTTTGTCCTCAAGGATGACAAGGCTGTGGCCGCGTATGAGTTCTGCAACCTCCACGGGCTGTGGAAGAAGGAACTGTAAGGGAACTTACGCAGGCGGGGGAGGAATTTTTGCAAAAATCCCTCCCCCGCACCTCTTCTCAAAAACTCCATTGCCCCTGTTATGGCAAAACAGCGCTTTCCGCTTTATGAGGGAAAGTGCTTCTTTTTATTTGTCTTTTTCTTTCCAGTGCCGGTACAGCACCGGTGTGATGCCGGGATAGGTCAGGTTTTCAGGGAGCTTGTCAAACAGGGCTGTTTCCGCCATTTCGCTCACAGGAAGCGGACCCAGGGTCCCGATATCCGCAATGAACACCCTTCCGTTGGCATGGGAGGTTTCATCCTGGGCATAGTAATCGCACAATGGCTTGAGCGTAAACTCCTCCGCCCCAGATTCCTCCATAAGCTCCCGGGCGGCGGCCATCATGGGCGTTTCCTCAGTCTCAATATGGCCTCCCTGCGTCTCCCAGGTGTCCCGCTGCTTATGCCTGCTCAGCAGCAGCCTGCCCTTGTATCTGGAGAATATCACCACATACTTGTATTTCTTCAGCGTGTCGAGGGGGTAAACGATACATTTCATAGGACCTCTCCTTTTGTGCAGCCACGCAAGTATAGCATATCCGCCCGCCGCATAAAAGCCTCCCGGAAGATGATTTGCTTATGAAGTTTTTAAGGAAACAGTTCGAAGAAGGAACTTTTTACAAAAAGCTTCTTTTCCCCCGTTCCCTTGTCCATACCTCATGGCAGCCCTGTTTCTGTTTGATTTTCCCTGGAAAAACTGGTATACTATTTGAAAGATGCCTGGGGAGGGACGCTGGTGAAAAGCAGCATTTTGAACAGCGACACGTTCAGCCCGCTGTACCGCCAGCTGATCAAGCGGCTGCAAAGCGACATCGCGTCCGGGGTGTACCCCGTGCATGGCCGCATTCCTTCCGAACAGGCGCTGTGCGACACGTATCAGGTCAGCCGCGTCACGGTGCGCAAGGCGCTTTCCGACCTGGTGAGGGATGGCCTCCTCATCCGCCACCAGGGCAAGGGCACCTATGTGGCGGTGCCGCGCATTAAGCGCGATCTGAACCAGATCACCAGCTTCCATGACGCCTGCCGCATCATGGGCTGCACGGCAAGCACCCGCCTGGTCCACCTTGCCTGGCAGCGGGCCACCCCCGAGGATGTTGAAAGCCTGCATACGGATCCCGGAGAAATGGTGCTGGAAATCTGCCGCCTGCGCTTTGCGGACAACCTGCCCGTAATGCTGGAGACCAACCGCTTTCCCGCTTCCTTTGGCTTTCTTGACAAGGAGGATCTGTCCGCCTCCCTGTACGCGCTCCTTCTCAAAAAAGGCTTTGAGCCCAGCAAGGCGGTGCACGACATCGCCCTGAGCTATGCCTCTCCGGCGCAGGCAAAGCTGCTGGAGGTGGCGCCGGAAGCGGCGCTGCTGCTTTTGAAGGAATGCGTGTACGATCAGAGCGGCGCGCCCATCCATACCTCCAGCCAATTGATCAGGGGCGACAGGTTCACCTTCCGCATCTGATCCGGTATTAGTAAACTTACGTTTGAAAAAGAGGGGTGTTCCCGCTCTTTTTCTTGAAAGAAATGAGGAGATTCCCCTGAGCATATCCAAATTTGCCATCTTCGTAGACCTGGAAAACTGCGGCGCGAAGGTGTCCACCCTTAACAACATCCTGGAAAAAGTCAAGATCCGGGGTGATATCCTGCTGGGCAAGGTATATGGGTATACCGACAGGTTCAGCGACATGAAGGAAGTGCTTCTGAGCAATACCTTCACGGTTGTGCCATCCCTGCGCTACGGCTACGCCCAGAAAAACAACGCCGACATTCTGCTGGTGATCGATGCTTTGGAGGTGGCCTACACCAACCCCCTTATCGACAGCTTCTGCATCGTCTCCGGCGACAGCGACTATACCCCCCTGGTGGGAAAGCTGAAAAGCATGGGAAAGTTCGTGCTGGGCATATCCCGCAGCGAGGTAGCCAGCACCATCTTTATCAATGCCTGCAATGAGTTTCAGTTTTTGGAAAGCGTCAGCGGCCGGGCTGGAACCAAGGACACCAAAAAAACGGCCAGTTCTTCCGACCCATTGGACGAGAGTGAACTGAACAAGCTCATTGAAAGCATTTTTAACGAGCAAACCGATGAAGACGAGATATACGCCAGCGAACTCAAGGGCATCCTTCTGCGGCTGCGCCCTGACTTCAATGAAAAATCCTATGGCTGTGCCACCTTCGGCAAGCTTCTGAACAAGCTTAGCCAGAAATATGGCTCCATCCACGTGAAAAACGACAATTTTAACGTAATGGTCAGCTTATCCGCCAGCGATGCCTCCCAAGCGCCACAGCTTAACAAGGAAAATTGGAAGGATGCTTTCAGAAACCAGCTCAGCCGCTACAAGGATGACGGCTTTGACCGCATCAACCCCAGTATATTGAAAGCGGACATTCAGGCCGCCTTCCCGGATTTCAGTGAGCGTTCCATCGGCTTCAAGCGCTTCAGCGACGTTTTGAAGCAGCTTGAAAAGGATGGGGTGCTGGTGCTGGAAATGGATGAACAAAAGACGCTTTTGATTCAGGTAGTATAATTTTTGCTTTTGCGGATACCTTGTGCATATCCGCGGAAAACCTCCCATATACTATTGGATTGCCTTGCTTTTTTCATGCACACCGCTTTGCCCACATCCTGTGGAAAAAGTGGAAACCCTGGAAAAATATCAAGAACTTTGGTATAGAAAAAGAAGGGCTTTGGAAAAATCAAACATTTTCCCTATACATTGCTTTCCTTTTTCCGCACATCCTTGCCCTTTAGCAGCAGGAAAAAGGAAAAAGGAAGAGAACTTAAAATTTGCGAGGAATGTTTCCCAATTTTTCCCCTCTGCCCATCTCTTTTTCCACAAAAAGAAAACGCCTTTTTTGGGGCGGGGGCAGGCGGTTGGAAGGTTTTCCACGGTTTCCACGGCCCCTACGGCTACTACGGTATATATATACAGCAACAACGCTTTCAAAAGGGGGATTCCCATGCATTTTATCTGCGGCGTCACCGACTTGATGGACGGACTTTTAAGCGCCACCCGTGCCTTGGCGATACGGCCCGCCAAGCAGGTTCTGGAGGGCGTTCTTTTGGAAACAAGCGAAGAGGGCTTATTTTTGACATGCACCGACGGGAACCTGACCATCCGCTGCCAAGTAAACGCGCAAATCGCTCAGGAAGGGCAAGTGGTCCTGCCAGGCCGGCTGTTTACGGAACTTGTGCGAAAGCTGCCCGGAGGCGAAGTGGATGTATCCGTCAATGAGAAGCTGACGGCGTCCATCCACTGCATGCAAAGCCGCGCCACGCTGGCAGGCATGTCCCCGGTGGATTTTCCGCCTATCAAACCCATTGAAGACGGAAATACCTTATCCTTGCCGCAAAAAAATATCAAGGACATGATCGGAAAGGTGATTTTTGCCATTGCCACCGATGAAAGCCGCCAGATCCTTACCGGCTGTCTGTTGGAAGTGACAAAGGATGAGGCAAGGCTTATCGGCCTGGACGGTTTCCGTCTGGCGCTGCAGCGCGTACACGGCAATTTCTTGCTGCCCCCCGGAAAGGAATCCATTGAGGCCATCATTCCGGGCCGTGTGCTTGGCGAGCTGGGCAAGATTCTTCCCGAAGAGGACAAGCCTGCCACGTTTGTCATCGACAGGACGCATTTGAAGGCGTCTTTCGGAAAAACGGAACTTACTACGGTGCTGCTGGCCGGGGAATATATCAACTATAAGCAAATTTTGCCGAATGAGTGGCAGACAAAAGTGCAGGCCAATAGGAAAATGCTGGCAAACGCCATTGAACGGGCCAGCCTCATGGCCCGGGAAGGCAAGAACAACCTGATCCGCATGCATATTGACGGGTCCACCATGGTCATTACCAGCAACGCGGAGCTTGGCGATGTGGTGGAGGAACTGGATATCCTGCTGGAGGGAAAAGGTTTGGATATCGCCTTCAACGCGCAATATATCAGCGATGTGATCAAAAATGTGGGCGATGAGGAGCTTTCCCTGCGCTTCAACAGCAACGTTTCCCCCTGCGTTATCTGCCCGCCGGAAGGGGACCTGTATACGTACCTTGTGCTGCCTGTGAGGGTGTTTAACTAGGGGGGCACCGTCCCCTAGACCCCTGCTCAAGGGATATATCCCTTGAGCATCCCTGTATTATAAAATATATATGAATAGGTTTCCAAAGGACATGTCCTTTGGCGGGAGTGCAGAGGGCAGAGCCCTCTGCAATTTTTAAAGGAGGGAAACCGTCATGGTAATCCGCCGTCTGACGCTCACGGACTACCGCAACTATCCGTGCGTGACGTTTTCCCCTTCCCAAGGCATCACGGTATTCCACGGCGCCAACGGCGCGGGAAAGACGAACCTGCTGGAGGCCATCCATCTATGCTGCCTGGGGCGCAGCCACCGCGTAAGCCAGGATAGGGAATTGATACGCCAAGGCTGTCCAAGCGGCGGCGTCAGCGTACAGGTCATGCGGCAGGATGGCCGGCGGGAGGTGGCGGTCAGGCTGTGGGCCCAGCAAAGGCGGGCCAAGCAGATCCTGCTCAACGGCAAGCCTGCGGCCCGCATCGGCGAACTGATGGGCCATGTGAACTGCGTGATGTTCTCCCCGGAAGACCTGGAACTGATCAAGGACGGCCCGGCATTGCGCAGGCGGTTCATGGATATGCAGCTTTCCCAGCTTCGGCCCGCCTATTTTTACGCGCTGCAAAAATATGTGTCCACGCTGAACCAGCGCAACGCGCTGCTGCGCGCCCTTTCCGCGCCCGGCGCGGCGAAAAACGCGGAGGAGCAGCTGGAGGCATGGGATGAGCAATTGGCCCGGGAGGGCGCGGCAATCACGGAACAGCGCCGCTGGTTTGCGGATATCCTGCAAAGGACGGCAGCCCAAAATTATGAATATATCAGCGGCTTGAAAGAGGAAGTGTTTCTTGCCCGGTATACCGGCCCGCTGAGCAAGGCGGAAAAGCTGTATGAGGGGATGCTGGAAGGCCTGCGCAAGACCAGGCGGGAGGACCTGTACAGGCGGGTGACCCACTTCGGCCCCCACCGGGACGATCTGATCCTGACACTTAAGGGCCGGGAAATGAAGAACTTCGCCTCTCAGGGGCAGATGCGCACCGCGGCGCTGGCGCTTAGGCTTTCACAGCTTTCGCTGATGAAAGGGGAAACGGGGGAAGCGCCCGTGTTGCTGCTGGACGATGTGATGAGCGAACTGGACCCCAGGCGGCGTGCGCTGCTGCTGGAGCGAATCCAAGGGGTGCAAACGTTTGTTACCTGCACCGATGAAAGCGATTTATCCGGCGCGAAGGCACAGATGGTGGTGGAGGTCTGCGCTGACCGGGAGACCGGCACAGCCAGCCTGAAAGAAGCTGAAAACAAAGACGAACAGGGTTTACCAGGTACAGACAGCAACGCAAAACATGATCCTGCGTATCCCTTTTGACAGGGGTTTTCCCTGCAACTCCATCTTTTAAGCCTTCACGCTTAAGAATCAGGAGGACCAAAGGATTACATCCTTTGGAAGGGAGGAATTCATTTTCCATGCTGGCTGAAACCTGGATAAACCCTGTTTTCATGCTTCGGCAGGCGTTGCCTCTCCTGCATCTCTTTCAGCCGCCGGGGCGCGTGGTTGCAACGAAATCTACCACCTCGAAGCATGATCCTATCTTGCCCTGGCAGGCCGGTTTTATACGAAGATTTTTTGAAGGGTTTCGCCGATGGGCGCGGCGATGACGACATTGGCCTGCCGGTCCATGGGTGTCGGGGTCTTGTTAAGAATCGCTACATATTTTCCGGTAAACGCCTGGACGAACCCCGCCGCGGGATACACGGACAGGGAGGTGCCGCCGATGAGCAGCATATCCGCGTCCGCGATGGCCCGCACGGCATTTTCCATCACGTTTTGCTCCAAAGGCTCCTCATATAAGATGACTTCGGGCTTGATGATGCCTCCGCAGGAACACTTCGGAACGCCGGGCGCGGAAAGGACCGCGTCCAGCCCGTAGGATTTGCGGCAGCGCATGCAGCGGTTTTGATGGACGCTGCCGTGCAGTTCGATCACGTTTTTGCTTCCCGCCGCCTGATGAAGCCCGTCAATGTTCTGAGTGATCACGGCGTTAAGCTTTCCCTTAGCTTCCCAATCCGCCAGCGCAAGATGGGCTGGGTTGGGTTTTGCGTGGGGATAGACCATTTTTTCGCGGTAAAACCGGTAAAAATCCTCCGGATGGCGGAGAAAAAAGGAATGGCTGACGATGGTTTCCGGCGAATATTGGTAAGATTGGCTATACAGCCCGCCGGCGCTGCGGAAGTCGGGGATCCCGCTTTCCGTGGAAACCCCCGCTCCGCCGAAAAATACGATCCGGCGGCTTTCATCCACCATTTTTTGAAGCTTTTCCACATCCTCCATCAGGCATCCCCCCTTTGGATATTGTACTACTTTTTTTAGCCAGATACAAAAAATCACCCGCGTATCAGGTGAAAATATTAAATATAAAATAATAATGAAATTTTTGAGGATAGGGTGCGGGGGAGGGACCTTTTACAAAAGTCCCCTCCCCGCAAATCATACCCTTTTTATTTGTACCGTTACCTCGCCATTCTCTGCCGGCTCCCCCAGGGCGTCTCTGCCGTTTTCCACGAAGCGGCGGATGAGCAGGGTATCGTCGTCCGGCGCGGAGACCTCCAAAAAGCCGGTTTGAAGAAGAAGGTTGTTCTTTCGCTGCTGAAGCAGGGCTTTTACAGCGGCCTGCAGCCGGGCATCCTCGCGGCCCCAGGGGAAGGGTGCGCGGTTGTAGGGGTCCGCGGAGCCCTGGAGGCCGGCCTCATCGCCGTAATAAAGGGTGGGCGCACCGGGCAGGGCGCAAAGGATTTGCAGACCCAGCAAAAAGCGCTCCGTGCCCATAAGGTACTGTTCACGCGTCAGGCGAAGGGCCGCCCGCTTTTCCCGGGGCAGGTCATCCCAGGAGCAGCCGGACAGCACATTGATGATCCGGGCCCTGTCATGGCTGCCCAGAAGGTTCATCATGGCATAAAGGAAGGGAGCGGGGTAGACCTCCCGCTGATGGCGGATGAGCCGCGCGAGCTGCCCCGCGCCTGATTGTTTTGTGAGAAAGGAAAGGACCCCTTCCCGGAGGGGATAGTTCATCACGCTGTCCAGGGTATCCCCCAGGCAATAGCTGCGGGGTACGCCGTAGGTAATTTTGTTGCTGGCGTCCTCCCATACCTCGCCCAGCACCATTGCATCGCTTCTTGTGCCCTTGGCGGCGGCGCGCAGTTCCCTGAGAAAATCCATGGGAAGCTCGTCCGCCACATCCAGACGCCAGCCGGAAGCCCCGCGGCGGAGCCATAGCGGCGCGATGCCGTCCTTTTTATTCAATAGGAAGCGCCTGTAACCGGGGTCGTCCTTGCGCACCTCCGGCAGGGTGGGGATATTCCACCAGCATCTGTACCGCTCCGGGTATTGGGTAAAGGTATACCAGGAGGCATAGGGAGAGTCCGGGCTTTGATAGGCACCTACGCTTTCGTAGGTGCCGTATTTGTTGAAATAGACGCTGTCCTCCCCGGTATGGCTGAACACGCCGTCCAGCAGCACACGTATGCCCATGGCGGCGGCCATTTCGCAGAGGGCCTGAAAATCCGCCTCCGTGCCCAGCAAAGGATCGATGCGGGAATAATCGCCGGTGTCATACCGGTGGTTGCTGCGGGCCCTAAAAACGGGGTTCAGGTAAAGGACCGTGACGCCCATCTCCCGCAAATAGGGCAGCTTTGCAGCGATCCCTTCCAGATTCCCGCCGAAAAAGTCCAGCGCCATGTTGTCGCTGCTCCGGGGATCGATGCGCAACAGCGGCGGCTCATCCCAGTTTTTGTGAAGAAGCACCTCTTTGCGGGCTGATGCAGCGGGCGCGCCGGCGCGAAAGAACCGGTCCGGGAAGATTTGATATATCACGCCGTGATGCATGAATGCCGGGGTCTCAAAGGCCGGGTCATGGACCGTTACCTGAAAGCTTAAGGGCGTGCCCTGATACAGCGCGCCCTCGCCCCCAAGCTGGTCATAGGCATTCCCGTAACGCAAAATGCCCTCGCCCGTATCCACCAAAAAATCGTACCACCAGAGCATGGGGACGGAAGGGGCCGTGATGTCAGCGATATATACACCCGGCTTTTCCGGCGCCATCTCGTGGAAGGTTTCTTTCCCGTCCCATGTCCGCACCTGAACGCTCTGGGCGGAATCGCAGGAAAAGCGCAGGCGCAAAGAAGCGCCGCAGGGCAGCGCGCCCTGCGGTGAGCGGTAATAGGCATCATGGGAATCATGCAGCAGCAAATTCCAATCCTCCGTAGAAAGACAGACATTCAGGATACTATGCATTCCCTGGGGGTGATAAGAGAAGCTTATTGACCTCCTTCCGTCACGGCTTCGCCGTGCCACCTCCCTTCCAGGGAGGCTTTTCAAGCAACTCCCTGGAAGTGGGTTGCGATAGAAGGCTGCAGGAGGAGGCCAATCCCGATAACAGCAAAGGCGGTTTTCAAGTAAGCCTTTTTATAGAAAAATGGGATTCCAAAGGGATTATATCCCTTTGGCGGGGTCCAGGGGCAGGGCCCCGGCGTTCGTAAGCGGCGCAAGATGCCAGATCTTGTCGTTGTATTCCTGAATGGTGCGGTCGCTGGAGAAGATGCCGGAGGTGGCGGTATTGGTCACGGCCATGCGCCACCATTTGTCGGGGTGGCGGTAATCCTCGTCCACACGGAGCTGGGCCATGGCATAAGAGCCGAAATCCTTCAAGACAAAGTAGGGATCGGCGTTGCAGCCGTACTCGCCCAGCAGCAGCGCGTGGTACAGTTCCTGAAGGGTGGCGGGGTTATCGGGGAACAGCGTGCCGTCGATCATCTGGGTCATGGCCTTGCGGATCTCCCGGTTGGTTTCAAAAATCTGCA
This sequence comes from Bacillota bacterium, assembly GCA_023459275.1. Classification (GTDB taxonomy): domain Bacteria; phylum Bacillota; class Clostridia; order Christensenellales; family Aristaeellaceae; genus JAEWAH01. Next base: position 37,592 of record JAEWVC010000098.1, read on the forward strand.
TGGGGTTGTAGGTGCGCTCCTGATACAGGCTCTGCACCCGGTCGGCCCGCATGCCGAAGATGTAGATGTTGTCCATGCCCGCCTGCTGGGCGATCTCCACATTGGCCCCGTCCATGGTGCCGATGGTTAAAGCCCCGTTCATCATGAATTTCATGTTGCCGGTGCCGCTGGCCTCCTTGCTGGCAGTGGAAAGCTGCTCGGACAGCTCCGCGGCGGGCATCAGCACCTCGGCGGTGGAGACGTCATAGTTTTCCAAAAAGATCACCTGCAGCATTTTGCTGGCCCGGGGGTGCTTTGCGATGAGCTGGGCAAGGGCGTTGATGAAGCGGATGATCAGCTTGGCCCGGCGGTAGCCCGGGCTGGCCTTGGCCCCAAAGAAGAAGGCCCGGGGCGCCATGGTGTAGGTGGGATCCTCCACGATGCGGTTGTACAGCACCAGGATATGCAGGGCGTTGAGCAGCTGCCGCTTGTACTCATGCAGCCGCTTGGCCTGCACGTCGAACAGGAAGAGCGGGTCCACCTGTATGCCCTGGCGGGCAAAGACCATCCTGGCCAGGCGCGCCTTGTTCTGCTGTTTGATCCGGGCAAATTCCTGGCGGAAGGCCGCGTCATCCCGGTAAGGAAGAAGCTCCTGCAGCCGTTCCGGCTCCTTGATGAACCCATCGCCGATGGTGTCCTTAATCAGGCGCGTAAGGTCCTGATTGGAAGCCAGCAGCCAGCGGCGGTGGGTGATGCCGTTGGTGATGGCGGAGAACTTTTCCGGGGAGAGCAGGTAAAAATCCTTGAAGGTGTCTGTTTTCAGGATTTCGCCGTGAAGCTGGCTGACGCCGTTGACGGAATAGCTCATGGCCACGCACAGGTTGGCCATATGCACCTGGTTGTATGCCAGCACCGCCATCTGGGCAATGCGGTCCCATTCGCCGGGAAACTTGTTCCACAACTGTTCGCACAGCCGGCGGTTGATCTCCTGCAGAATCATATAGATGCGGGGAAGCTGGCTTTTGACCATTTCCTCGGGCCACTTTTCCAGCGCTTCCGACATGATGGTATGGTTGGTATAGGCCACCGAACGTTTTGTGATTTCGGCCGCCTCGTTCCAGCCCAAGCCTTCCTCGTCCATCAAAATCCGCATCAGCTCCGGGATCACAAGGCCGGGATGGGTGTCGTTGACGTGAAATACCGCCTTTTCCGGAAGAAGCGAGAAGTCCGTGCCATACATGCGCTTGAAGTCCCGGATCGCGTACTGCAGCGTGGCGCTGGTAAAGAAATAGTGCTGTTTCAGCCGGAGCATTTTTCCCTCATAATGATTGTCCTCGGGATACAGCACCTTGCTGATGACCTCCGCCAGTTCGATCTCCTGGGAGGCCTTGGCATAATTGCCCTGGCCGAAGGAACAAAGGTCGATGCCTTTGGGCGAGCGCGCGCGCCACATGCGCAGCGAGTTGACCGTGGCGGTATCAAACCCCACGGCAGGCATATCATAAGGGACGGCCTCTACGGTAAAGTAATCCTTGTGCACAAACTTCTGTACACCGTTTTCGGTCTCCTCCTCCACATACCCGCCGTAATGCACTTCGCAGGCGTCCTCCGGCACGGCCATTTCCCATACGTTGCCGTTCACCAGCCAATCGTCCGGCAGTTCTACCTGCTGGCCGTCCACGATCTTCTGGCGGAACAGCCCGTATTCATAGCGGATGGTACAGCCCATGGCCGGGAGGTTCAGGGAGGAAAGGCTGTCCAGGAAGCAGGCGGCCAGCCTGCCCAGGCCGCCGTTGCCCAGGCCGGGCTCCGGCTCCTCCTTCAGGATCGTATTCAATTCGATGCCCAATTCCGAAAGGGCCTCCCGGTAGGCCTCCGTGCTCAGCAGGTTCAGCATGTTGCAGTACAGCGTCCTGCCCATCAAAAATTCCACAGACAAATAGTACAGCCTTTTTGCCTGGCTGTTTTTGCGCTCTTCCCTGGCGATCATCCATTTTTGCATGATCTGGTCCCGCACGGTGGACGCCAGCGCCTTATAAACCTGCTGGTTGGTAGCCTCCGCGATGGTGCGGCCGTTGTACCGCTGCAGCTTACCGATAATACTTTTTTTTATAGAATCCTTATCAAAGGATGTTATTGGCATATATCCCAGTCCGCCTTTATACAACAAATTTCGAGGGTCCAAAACTATTTTATCATAGATTCGTCCATAGTTCAACGCAATGGGACAACACCATTATGTTCCACGTGAAACATGCAAGGGGAAGGGGGATTGTTTCACGTGAAACACCGGGGCTGTTTACAAGCCTTAGGCTGCCCTGAAAACACACGCCTTACGGGCAGCGGCCTCCTTCCGGCGCCTTGGGGCCACCTTCCTTCCGGGGAGGCCGGATTACGGACAGCCCCAACAAGCCCTTCCCTGCCTGGGCAAACGGCAAAAAGAGCAAAGGCGATTATAGCGGTCACAAAGGAAAACACCACAAAATGGCAACGTCGTTTTGCCGGCACACGCAGGGCTGTTTACAAGCTTTCCCCGTTACGGTACAATATGCCTCAAGGAAGGGAGGCGTTCCCATGCCCAAATGGACCGAGGCGCAGCGGCAGGCCATCGAAGCGAAAAACGACCGGCTGCTTGTCAGCGCTGCCGCGGGCTCCGGTAAAACGGCCGTGCTGGTGGAACGGATCCTTACGCTCATCCGCAGGGATGGGCTGGACGTGGAGCGCATGCTGGTGGTCACCTTCACCAGGGCCGCGGCGGCGGAGATGCGGGAGCGCATCGCCAAGGCGCTGAACGAGGCGGCGGACAAGGAGGAAGGGCTCCGCGAGCAGGCGCTGAAGGCGGACAGGGCCGCGATCAGCACGCTGCACGTATTTTGCGGGCAGGTGGTGCGGGAATACTTCCAGGCCGCCGGGATCGATCCCACGGCCAGGCTCGTGGAGGGAGGCGAGCAGGAGGCGTTGTTTTCCGCGGCGCTGCGGGAAGTGCTTCAAAAGGCGTATGAAGAAGGAAAGCCTGGTTTCACGGAACTGGCGGAGCAGTTTGAGGATAAGGATATCGAAGCCATGGTCCGGGACCTGTACAGGTTTTTAATGTCTCTGCCCGCCCCCTGGCGCTGGCTCCACCAGCGGATGGCGGATTTTCCCAATGCGCAGGAGCTGGAATCCCATGCCTGGACCAGGGAAATGCTCAAAAGCATTCATTTGCAATTGGAGGGCAGCCTGGACGCCGCCCGCGGCCTGCTTCAGCGGATGGAGGATCCTTTCGCCGAGCCTTCCTGCGAGGCGGTGCTTTTGGAGGATGCGCGGCAGATAGCGCTGCTGGCAAATGCGGCGGAACAATCGGCGGCGGCGCTGAACGCGGCCTGGGAGGCCCATGCGTTTCCCAGATTCCCCGTGTTCCGCAAGGCGGGCCCGGAGACAAAAGACTGGGCGGCGGAAGTCAGGGACCAGCGGTCTAAAATCAGGGAGGATATTCCCCGCATCCTGCAGGGGGCCTGCGGGGATATGCCAAGGGCCGCTCAGGACATCGCCCATACAAGGCCGGCGCTCAGGGCGCTGATGCGTTTGGCGCATAAGCTTTACAAGCGGTATGCGGCGCTCAAGCGCGACGGGAATGTGTACGACTTTCAGGACCTGGAGCATAAGACCCTGGCGGTTTTGCAAAGGCCCGCCCTGCGGGAGGCTGTCCAGTCCCGGTTTGACGCGGTGTTCATCGACGAGTACCAGGATATCTCGGGCATCCAGGAAGCCATTCTGCAGGCTGTCAACAGCGGCCGCGGGCTTTTTATGGTGGGGGACGTGAAGCAGAGCATCTACCGTTTCCGCCTGGCCGATCCCACACTGTTCCTGCAAAAATACCGGGAGGCGGAGCTTTCGGAAAACGCCGCCTTCCGCCGCATCCCGCTGAACCGCAATTTCCGCAGCGTAAGAACCGTGATCGACGGCGTGAACCAGGTGTTTGAAAGCGTTATGCGGGAGGACGTGACGGAGATCCGCTACGATGCGGAAGCCCGGCTGATCCCGGGCAGGGAGCCGGGGAACGAAGGGCCGGCGGAGCTGCATGTGCTGCGCCCGCCCCTTCGGGAGGAGGCGCCGGAGGAAGGCGAGGGGGAGGAGCCGCCCGGCAAGGTGGAACGGGAGGCGGCGGTGGCTGCTTTGCGCATCCGCCATCTGATGGGCCAGCAGTTTGCGGACAAGGAAACGGGAGCCCTGCGCCCTTTCCGCTTTCGGGATATCGCGGTGCTGCTGCCCAAGGCGGTGAACACGTCGCGCCACGTGGCGGAGGTGCTGCAAAAAGAGGGGATTCCGGTCTATTCGGAGGCGGACGAGGAATACTTCGGCCTGCCGGAAATTACCACCATGATGGCACTTTTAAAGGTGCTGGACAACCCTTTGCAGGATATCCCGCTGCTCACGACGCTGAAAAGCCCCTGTTTTTCCCTGGACGAGGAGACGCTGGCCGTGATCCGCCTGTCGCTTTCCGGAAGGGACATCCCCTTCCACGCAGCGTTTTTCCATTGCGCACGGCAGCAGACAGGGACAGGCAGGCTCTGCGCCGGAATTGCGGAAAAGCTGGAAGAATGGCGGTTTTTGTCCCAAACCCTGCCCCTGGGCAAGCTTTTGTGGCAGCTTCTGTCCAAAACGGGGATCTATATGCGGTCCGGTGCGCTGCCCGCCGGGGAAAAAAGGCAGGCGAACCTCCGCCTTTTGTGCGAGCGGGCCGCCGCCTATGAGCAGGCCGGGAACGGCGGCTTGAGCGGCTTTCTGGCCTATGGGGAAGACCTCAAAAAGGCCGGGGACGCCACTTCCGCCAAGGTGCTTGGGGAAACAGAGGACGTGGTGCGCATCATGACCATCCACAAGAGCAAGGGGCTGGAATTTCCGGCTGTGGTGGTCATGGGCTTGGGCGGCGGACTTCATCAAGCCGGCCGGTCTTCCCCCCTTTCCCTCCACAGGGAGCTGGGGATGGCGATTCCCTGCATTTACCCGGAAGACAGGATCCGCACTAAAACGCTGGCGGAGAAAGCCATTGAGCTTAAGCTAAGGCAGGAGGAGAAGGCGGAGCGCGCCCGGCTTCTGTATGTGGCCATGACCAGGGCACGGGAAAGGCTGATCCTTATCGGCACCGCTCCTGGGAAAGACCCCGCCCGGGTCTGGGCCATGATGCCAGGTTCCTACCGTATCTATAAGGCGGGCAGCATGCTGGACTGGATCGCCCAGGCGGTGTATCCCCTTCCGGAGGCCTGCGCCCTTCGGGAGCTGGGCGGTGATTTTTCCACAGCCTCGCAGGAAAATCAGTTGGGAAACGGAACGAAATGCACGGTTTCCACAGGCTTTCCACAGGGTGCTCCCCCTTGGGAGATCAGGGTTTGGCCGGATACGGATACCGGAGCTGTGGAAAAAAGAATAGATTTCCACAGCTCCGTGAGGCGCCTTATGCAGCCTGAAACATCTTCCGCTGAACCGGAGCTTGCGCGGCTGCTGTCGGCTGCGCAGGGAGAAGCGGTTTTGCGGCTGCCGCTGAAGACCTCCGTCACCTCCCTGTGCAAACAGCGGCTGCTGCCTGGCTTCCTGCCCGACGAAAGCGAGGAGACCCAGGAAAGCAAGGCCAGGCCGGAGGAACTGGTGCTGCCCCTTCGTCTCTCGCCGCTGCCTGCCAGCCCCGGCTTTCTTGTGAAGAAGGCCGTCTCCGCGGCGGATCTTGGCACGGCCACCCACAAGGCCCTGGGTTTTATTCCCCTGGCGCCTTTGCGGGGGAAGCACGGGGAGGCGCTTTCCGCCGCCGTTTCCCGGGGGCTTGACGGGCTTGCCGAACGCGGCCTGCTGACCTCCGCCCAGCGGGAAGGGCTCTTTGTTGACTGGATCACCGGTTTTCTGGAAAGCAGCCTGGGGCAGCGGCTGCTGGCGGCCGGCAAGGTGCAAAGGGAATGGGCTTTCAACCTCCGGTACCATGCGCAGCCCCTGACGCTGGTGCAGGGCGTCATCGACTGCTGTTTCCTGGAGGAAGGCGCCTGGGTGCTCATCGACTATAAAACCGACTTCGTGCGGGATGAGAAGGCGCTCTTTTTAAGGTACGAGCCGCAGCTGCGCCTGTACCGCCGGGCACTTACGGAAATTACCGGCATCCCGGTAAAGGAGGCGGTGATTTTCCTGCTTAGGGAGGCCAGGGGCTCCGCCCCCGGCACCCCCGCTTAAGGCTCCGTAGCCTGGCCCCCGCCTGTGGCGGAAAAGGGCCGGGCGGAGGAGGCCGGCGAAACGAGCCATGCGAGCGGCAGCGAAGCAGGGCGACGATTGAGCCGGAAGGGAATACATCCCTTAGGAATCCCAAATCATTAAAAAATTTTAGGAGGTATGTGGACTCCGCAGATGAGCGCCGCCTATGGCTCCGTAGCCGAAGCCGTCCCCCGCGGGGGCAATAGGCAAGGCGGAGGAGGCTGGCGACGATTGAGCCGGATGGAAGGGAAAAGGCCATACTGAGGGGGATACATCCCTTAAGAATCCCGGGCTTTATATAAAAAGATAGGTGCAATAAGAAAGAATAGGGGAGTAGCGTGATAAAAAGCAATATTGCCAGAAGAATGGATTATCACCTGCACAGCAACCATTCCATGGACGGTAAACAAACTTTGGAAGAGATTTGCGAGCGGGCGCTGGCGCTGGGGCTTGAAGAGATATGCATTACGGACCATATCGAGCCGCACCATCCCGACCCCCGGGCCGACAGGCCGCCGGTCTTTTCCGCCTGGCTGGCGGAAATCGAATCCGTGCGGGAAAAATATCCGCAGCTGGTTCTCCGCCAAGGGATCGAGATCGGCGACAACGCGCCTTACAGGGGGGAAATCCAGGCTACGCTGGATGCGCTTCCCCTGGATTTCCGGCTTCTGTCGCTGCATTTGGTGGACAACGTGGACCCCTTCGACCCCGCCTATTTTGAGGGAAAAACCCAGGAACAGGCCTACCGGCGGTATGTGGAGTGCCGGGTGGAAAGCATCCTCAATTTCAAGGACTATGACGCTGCGGCCCATCTGGGGTATGTGGGCAAGTTCGCGCCTTACCCGCCGGAGAGCCGCCCCCTGCGCTACCGCCACGCGCCGGATGAGATGGACACCATGTTCCGCTATATGGCGGAAAACGGGAAGGCGCTGGAGATCAACGCCTCGGGGCTTCGGGCCACCGACAGCCCCATCCCCGGCGCGGATATCATTCAGCGGTTTTTGGAGCTTGGCGGCGAATTTTTTACCTTCGGGTCCGACGCCCATAAAACGGAACATATCTATCTGCATGTAGAAACGGCAAAGGAGCTTGCCAGAAGCTGCGGGGCGCGCTGGCAGGTATCCTTCAGGCAGAGAAAGCCCTGTGCCTACGCCCTTTGATTAGCCCCGCAAAGGAGGGTTCCATGCGCCTTCTGCTGATCTCCCTGGACGGGCTGTGGGAAAGCGATTTTCCCCTGCTGGCGGAAATGCCCTACATCGGGGCATTGATCCGCGCGGGCGTTTCCTGCAAAAATGTTCAGACCATCTACCCGGCCCTGACCTATCCGGTGCACGCCACCATTCTTACCGGCTGCCCGCCCGGGGAGCACGGCATCGCCCACAATCAGCCCTTTGCGCCGGACCTTCCCCCCAAGAAGCGGCCCTGGTACTGGGAGGCTGCTATGATCAGGCGGCCCACGCTGCATCAGATCGTCTGCGAACAGGGCGGCAGGACGGCTTCCATCCTTTGGCCCGTGACGGGGAAAAACCGGTATATCCATTGGAATTTCCCCGAGGTGCTGGCGCTGCCGGGGGAAAACCAAACCCTCAAAATGCTGCGCTACGGCAGCGCGGCCTGGATCCTTGCCATGGAGGCGCGGTACGGACGGGAGCGCAAAAGCATCCATCAGCCGGACCTGGACGATTACGCCGCGCTGCTTTGCGAAAAGCTGCTTTTGATGCGCCGGCCGCCGGACCTTATCACGCTGCACCTTACGGACTGCGACGAGATGCGCCACCTGCACGGCGCGGACAGCCCTGAGGCCCGCGAGGCCATCCGCCGGCTGGACAAACGGGTGGGCCTGCTGACCACCGCCCTGGACAAACAAAATCTGGGCGGGGATACGGTGGTGGCGCTGGTCAGCGACCACGGACTTGCGGACGTCAGCCGGCCGGTATCCCTGGATGCGGCGCTCGTGCAAGCGGGGCTTGGGGATATCTGCCGGGCCCAGTCCACGGGTATGGGCGCCTTTCTGCGCTTTTCAAAGGAAACGGAGGAGAATATCCGGAAAGTATGGGCTTTTCTGGAGCAAAACGCCCAAGCCCTGGGCATATCGCATATATACGGCGCGCGGGAGCTTGCGGACATGGGCGCGGGGGGAAACCTGCGCCTGGCGGTGGAGGCGGCGCCGGAGGTGGTGTTTGCGGACGATCTTGCCCTGGAAAAGCGGGCCGCGGCTACCCACGGCTTCGGGCCAAGCCATCCGGCAGCCCAATGCCTGTTTGTAATGGCCGGGCCGGGGGTCAAAAAAGGGGCGGCCCTTCCCAAGGCGGACATGGAGGACATCGCCCCCACCCTGATGCGCGCGGTGGGGGGCAAGATGCCTTCCGCCCGTGGAAAGGTTCTTGCTGATTGTTTTGAAAATATAGAAAAGTGGTGAATGTGGGAAAGAAAATGCTGAAAAAGGGGTGATTTAGGGATTTTAAGCACTGAATACAGAGACTTTTCTTGACAGTTGGGGCGAGTTGTGCCAGAATAGGGAAAACGGCTGCACAGGAGAGGAGATGGCGTGTATGGAACTGCATGCGTCGGTGACCTACCATCACCACAGCGGCTTTTCCGTTCAGGTGGAAAACACGCTGCTGGTATTTGATTACTGGGAGGGGGAAAAGGGGGAGCTTCCCGCCGCCGCCCGGCTGACGCCTGAAAAGCTGAAGGCTTATGGGCAGGTATTCGTCTTTGTCTCCCATGCCCATCCCGACCATCTGGACCAGGTGATTTACACCTGGATGGAAGGGAATCCCGTTACGTACATCGTGGCCAGCGACACGCCCATCGGCATCCGGGGGAAGCGTCTGGCGGCAGGGGACAGCCTGCTTCTGGCGCCGGGGGTCCGTGTGACGGCCTACGGTTCCACGGACATGGGGGTATCCTTTTTGGTGGAGCTCAAGGGACTGTTCATCTTCCACGCCGGCGATCTGAACCTGTGGCACTGGCGGGAGGAAAGCACCCTGCGGGAGATTGAGACCGCGGAGCGTGCCTTTGAAGAGGCGGTAAAGCCGCTGATCGGCCAGCACATCGACCTGTGCATGTTCCCGGTAGACCCCAGGATGGGCGCCATGTTTGACGCCGGGGCCAACTATTTTATCCTGTCCGTCAAGCCCAGGCTGTTCCTGCCCATGCATTGGCAGGGGCGCAGCGAGGTGGCGGTGGATTTTGCCCGCAGGGCCCGGAACAAGACCACCGAAGTGGTGGCCATGACCAAGCCGGGGGAGTATGCGCAGATCACGTTTTCCGAATCCTCCATTTTTCTGCGCATCACGGAGCCGCCCGCGGAAAAGAAGCCCGTGGAGGAAGGCGCCGAGCCCCCGGTGGAGGAGGCTACGCCCCCCGCAACGGTATCCCTGGAAGCCTATGATCAAAACGACCCCTTTGCCGACACGGACCTGCCCGTGTCCCTGGACGACCAATAATACTATTTCCAAACATTATTTCTTCGTTGCGGCGGTTCTTTTCACGCAGGGCTGTGTCGCCCTCCGCTCAGCGTAGCGCTGCTACGCTTCGCTCCGGCTCCTTACCCTGCATTGAAAATCCCTGGC
>JAEWVC010000099.1 GCA_023459275.1 Bacillota bacterium
GAAAGTCACTGTGCCATGAGGCTTGTCAAACAGCGATGCGCGCGGCGGGGGCAAGCCCCCGCCCTACGCTGCGTATCCTGCCAGCTATCTGCTTCCGCAAACAAATAGGGACTGTTCGCTATATTGGCGGCCTCTCATGATTGTGATTTCACATGGAAAACATGATATGTTTCTATATGGGAAGCTTTTCGGGTGAGGCGCGGAGAGGCTTCGTAGCCGAAGCCGCCCCCTGTGGGGGCAATAGGTAAGGCGGAGGAGGCCGGCGAAACAAGCCATGCGAGCGGCAGCGAACAGGGCGATGATTGAGCCGGTCGGGCAGCTTTTTTCAAAAAGCCCCCTCTCCGCCCTATCCGCCGTCCTCTCCCTCACACCGTTATCAGTTTCCCGTTTCCCTGCAGGATTTCCGTAAGCTTTGCGCCCCAAGGGATCACCTCGATGCCCTGGGCCTGCAGCTTCTCGATAACGCCCAGCTGCCGGGCGCAGGCGCTGCAGGCGGAAAATTTCACGCCCGCGTGCATGGCGGCCTGGATGGCGTCCTGGATTTGGGGATTTTCGGCGGCAAAGCGCGCGGTGGCGCCCCAGACGATGACGGTGACCTCGTCCCACCAATGGTGGAGCATGCTGTTGGTGGCGTACATCATCACCATAAACTGGGATGTTTCCGGGTCGGCGTTGGTCCACAGGATATGCAGGCTTCTTTTCTCGTCCACAGATGATCCCTCCCGATCATACTATTGTAAAATATTATTTCGTCCAAAGCGGCGAAGGATTTTCGATGCAGGGCAAGGAGACGGAGCGAGGCGTAGCAGCGCTACGCTGCGCGGAAGGCGACACAGTCCTGCGCGAAAAGAACTGCCGCAACGACGAAATAATGTTTGGAAATAGTATTATTCACTCTTTTCCCGCGCCGCCAGATCATTGGTATTCTGCGTATGGCGGAACACCACAAAGCACTGGAACAAAAATTCGGTCACAAAGTTGATCACCATCGTGCCGCCCAGCACGATGTAGTCGTTCCAGCCGATGTTGGTCAGCGCGTCGCCCCACCAGGTGCTGGCGGGCGTAAACACCAGGTAATACAAAAACACCAGCATCATGGCCTTGGGGACATTGGCGGAGGATTTGAAGGTATAGCGCCGGTTGAAGGTGAAATTCCACACCACGCTCAATATCAGGGCGATCAGATAGCTGGGCCAGTAGGGAAAGCCCGTCAGCTCGTTAAGCAGGGTGAAGCTAAGCGCCTGGATAACCCCTGCCGAGATGGAAAACAGCGTGAATTTGATGAACTGCCATGCCCTCTGCGCTCCGGTAAGCTGCGCGCCGCCCTTGACATCCGCCATGTACAATGCTCCTTCAATACAATCTGAAAGCATTATAACAAAAACAGGTCCGGGAGGAAACCTTTTTGAAAACTATCTATTTTTTCCGCAGCGTGCGGATGCCGTTGTACAGCAAATAGCAGGCCACGGCGGCGGAGCCCAAAGCGTCGATATACCGGGTGGCGGGATGATTGGGCGCCACGGCCACCGCCGTAAGCGCCACAGCCACGGTAAAATCCACCCATGTCTTGGCGCGGTACAGCCGCTGCTGGGCGGCCATCACGGGGCCCAGCCCCTCCCTAACAAGCTTCCTGTAGCGCAAAAAGAACCAGCCGTTGGTAACAAGGCCCAGCGCGGCTACCGCCAGGCCCATGATCACATTGCCGCCGGGCGCTTGGGACCCCAGGCGGACCGCCGCCACCGCCAGCATCGCTCCCCCGGCCATCACCATGGCGGCGCCCACAAATACGTTTACCAGCCGGGTAAGGCTCGCCTTCTCCACAGCATCCGAGGGATGCCTTTTAAGCCGCCGGTAAAGGATGTACGAGGCGATAAGCGCGCAAAGCTCCGCGCTGCGCCGTATGAAATCCGCCGCCTGTGTGGCGGAGCGGCCCAGAAACAGGGAAATCCCCAGCACAATAGGCCCCGGCGCGCTGAGTAGCAGCGCCGTCAGCAGCGTCCGCTCCCCGCGGACGCTTTGCGTATCCCCCTTTGCCCTCATGCCGCGCCCTCCATCAGGGCAAAAAGCGACATGGCCGCCCAGAAGCAAAAGGCCGCGGCCAGCGGGACGGTGACCGTGTCCATGCCCTTGCGGCTGAACAGCTCCACCACCGCGCACACCGGCGCCACCATAAGCGCCACCGCGGCGCACAGGTACCAGGGCAGCGCCGTTAAGCGCAGGGTGGTAAAGAACACCGCCAGCAGCGATACCAGGAACATGGCCAGCGTACCCTCCAGCGTCTTTTTCCCCTCCACCCGCGGATGGCGGATCACCCGCTTCCCGAAGGCCTTGCCAATGAGCGCCGCCGCGGCATCGCCAAACCCCCAGGCCATCACCGCCACAACGATGACGCACTTGCCGCCTTCCTTCATCCCGCCCCAGAACACCGCCGTCAGCACGGCGAACATGCCAAACACCAGCAGCAGGCTGGTTTTTACTTCCCCGGCGCGCCGCTGGGAAAAAAGCGCGCCGTATCTTGCGTCGCGTTCCGCCAGCGTGAGGACCGGGTAGACCGCTCCCGAGAAAAAAAGCATCGCCAGCACCGCGGATACCCAGCTTTGAAACAGATACAGCAGCGGGAAAACCGACAGGGTGATGATCATATGCAGCAGTTTGCGCATAAGCTCCGGCGGTATGTTGAAAAACCTCCGCACAGCAAGCGCCAGGGAGGCCGCCAGCAAAAAATAGCACAGGTACAGCGCAAAGCCGCAAAAATCGTTATGTATCAAACCATACGCTCCTTCGGGAAGCAAATCCTTCCAATTCCATACAGAAATCTTGCTTGACTTTTACCGTTCCCTAACATGATAATAACACAGTGTCGGTTTTACAACCGTCAGTTGTTTTAAAAGCGTCCCGTATGCGACAAACCGGGCCGCAAGTGTTGCTTTCAACCGTAAAAAGGAGGCCCGCCATGAGGGAATTGACGGAGAGCAGAAAAACCCGCTATACCAGGACAGCCCTCCAGGAAAGCATGCTGGAACTGATGCGGGAAAAGCCCGCCGCGAAGATCACCGTGAAGGAGCTTTGCGAAAAGGCGGATATCAACCGCACCACCTTCTACGCCCACTACGCCGATCCCCACGACCTGCTTGCGCAAATGGAAGGAGAGGTGCTTGTTTGGGCGGAGGAAACGGTATCCGCGCTGCTTAAGCAAAGAAGCCAAAAAGAGATGCTCAAAACGCTGGAGGCCGTTTTTCAATATTTCCGGGACAACGGCAGGCACATCCAGGCCCTGATGAGCGAGCAGGGCGACATAAGCTTTCAGAAGCAGCTTCTGTCCTTGATCTACGCAAAGTGCGGCATTGCCCCGCTATCCGGCAGGGACCCCGCTTCCCTGGCAAAGGAGTACCAGTACATTTTTGTGGTCAACGGCAGCGTGGGCCTGATCCAGCACTGGCTGAAAAGCGGCGCCAAGTCTCCCGGGGAAATGGCCCGGATCGTGCTGGAAATGGCATCCGTCCTGTGGCAAGGCCAGGAAAAAAGCCCTTGACAATTATACTATATAGTACTATCCTATATAGGGAGGTGACGGTTTGAAAACCCAGGGCGGCTTTCTGATCTCCAGGGTCCATCAACTGCAGGGGCGGGCCTTTGGCAGACTGCTGAAGGAAAGCGGGGTGGAGGCCTTCAACGGGGCGCAGGGGCGCATCCTGTACGTGCTGTGGGAGCACGAAAGACTGACCATCACGCAGATCGGCCTATTGACTTCCCTGGCCAAGACCACCCTCACCAGCATGCTGGACAGGATGGAGGAATCCGGGCTGATCGTGCGGGTCCCCGACAAAAACAACCGCCGGCAGATTCTGGTGTCCATCACGGACAAGGCACGGGCCTGCCGGGAGGATTACGACAGGGTATCGGAGCGCATGAACGGGCTGTTTTACACTGGCTTTACAAAAACGGAGATCCGGGATTTTGAGCGCACGCTGGAAAGGCTTATCGCCAATCTGGAAGAAGAAGAAAGGACATCGCTATGACACAGCAGCAGGAAAACGGCATCCTCCGTCTGGTGGATAATAGCCGGGACGCTATTGTCTGCTCCATCGACGAAAACGGGTATCCCAACGCCAAATGCATGTTCCGGGCAAAAAATGAGGGGTTGTCCGCCTTTTGGTTCTCCACCAACGTTTCCGCCATCCGCACCGGGCAGTTTGAAAAGCGGCCCCAAAGCTGCATCTACTTTGTGGACCACGAGGGCTTTCACGGCCTGATGCTCACCGGAAACATGCAGGTGTGTACCGACAGCGAGACCAAGGCCGCCTTCTTCCATCCCGGGGACGAGAAATACTACCCCCTGGGCCCCACCGACCCCGATTACTGCATTTTGAAGTTCACCGCGCAAACTGGAAACTATTACCACGGCCTGGCAAAGTGCCTGTTTGAGGTGAAGGAGTTCGGGAAATAGGCTGGTGTTTTGGGGGATTGCTGCGGGGGAAGGCTTCTTTTTAAAAAAAGCCCTCCCCCGCGCCCCCTCCAAGAAAACTTCATTGAGGGAAAAGGGATAGGGGCTCCTTTCGCAAACGGGGCTTCACAAAGGCCTGCTTCAAAGGGCTGGGTGCGGCTTCCCGCCGGGGGAGCCGTACTTTTTTTCTTTACACAAAATATTTCCGAAAATGTATAGACAAAACGGCCCTCATCGCGTCCAATGGGTGAAGGAGGTGAGCGGATGGGCTTTGTTGCGGTACCAGACAAAGTCCGGGAGGAAAAAATAGAGCGCCTGCTTGCGCAGCATGGCGACGGCCTGCTAAGGCTCTGCTACGCTTACCTTGGCGACGCGGCCCTGAGCGAGGACGCACTGCAGGAAACCTTTTTGAGCGCCTACAGGCACCTGGATTCCTTCCGGGGGGAAAGCAGCGAAAAGACCTGGCTTACCCGCATCGCCATCAACGCCTGCAAGGATATCCGCCGCTCCCGGTGGTTCCGGTTCGTGGACAGGCGCGTGGCGCTTGAGGACATACCCGAGCCCGTTTGCGCCTTTTCCCCGGAGGATGAAACCCTGATCAAAAACGTGATGGCCCTGCCCGCAAAGCTTAGGGCGGCGGTGCTTTTATACTACTACCAGGGCCTTTCCGCCAAGGAAACCGCGGATGCCCTGCATATTGCCACGCCCACCGTATACCAAAGGCTGAAAAAGGCGCAGGCAAAACTGAAAACCGAACTGGAAGGGTGGTATTTCGATGCGTAGGCAGAATCTGCAAAAAGCCATGGACAGCCGCCTCTCCGGCCTTGCCGTAACGCCCCGGCTGCGGGCGGCCATCCGCCTGAAAACAAAAGGAGAAAAACCCATGAAAAAGAAGATGACCCTGGGGCTTGTGCTGGCCCTGGCCCTGATACTTCTGCTGGCCGGGGTGGCCGTCGCCCTTGACGGGAACCTGTTTACCCTCTTCAGCAAAAATGATCCCAAGAGCGATCCGGCCCTTGCCTATGTGGCGGAGCACGCGGTGAGCGCCGCACCCCCAAGCGGCGAGGCCGCGGACACTTCACGGGTGGCCGTGGACAGCGCCTATTTTGACGGGATCAACCTGTTCCTGGCCTACCGGGTAAAGGGCGGCGCGGTGTTTCTGGAACCGTATACCCCTTCGGAGGAAGAACTGCAGTCCATGGAGGTGCTAGACTATGTTCCTGTGTTCACCGTAACGGAAAAGACCCCTGTGCTTGCTGCCTTTGCAAGCAGCGTGCAGGCAAAAAAGGCGGCCGGATACCACAGCGCCTCATTTTCCAGAAAAGATTCCATGACCGCCAACGGCGTAGATGTTTCCTTGTGCATGGATGCCTCCTTCTCCCAAGGGGATGATCTTCTGGGCTATTTGCAGTTTGAAACGCCCCTGCCCATCAAAGTGGCCCAGGCGGATGCCTTCACCATGGAGCTTACCCTCTATCCCTTCGACGTGTATGTGTGGTTTGACGGGAGCGCCTATTATGCAAAGCAAGTCACAGGCGAACCGTTCACTGTGGCCGCGGACATTCAAAAAAGCCAGGCACCGGCGGTGGTGATGACCGGGAAAGGCAACGTAAACGGCGCGCCGGTATCCATTACCGCCACGGTAACGCCCGTATCCATTCATCTGGCCTACACCCCTACAAAGGACCTGGTCTTTGTCCTCACCGATCCCGGGACCGGCCGTGAGATACCCTACGAAAGCGCCGGGGGCGGCGCCGGCGGATACGATGAACTGCTGTTCCCGGGGCTTGGCTACGTGCCCCAAAGCCTTGCCGCCTGCCCCATTACCTATGTGTACCCCTACCCCGGCAATATGGAGACCCAGGACTCCGTGTACCTGAAGGAGCAAACCATTCTTCTAACGCCCTGAATTAGGGCGGCCACGCACGGCGGTGCGGGAAGCAATGCTTTCCGCGCCGCCTTTTTGCATCTTAAAAAAAGCCGGGCACAAGAAAATGCGGCGCTCCGCTAACATTTTCACTGCCCGTGCCGTATACTGGGTGAAAGCAAAAAGGCGTGGGGCCCGCGTGGTGCCGCGCCGGGAGGAAAGACGGAGGCAAATGATTTCCGCCGAGCAGTTTGAAAGCGAATCCACGGCGCTGTTCCCCGCGTTCCACAGGCTGGGCATGAGCATCCTCTTCAATGTCCAGGATGCCCAGGATGCCATGCAGCAGGCGCTTTTGAAGGCGTGGGAGGCAAGGGGGCGGATACGGCCCGACACATTCCGGCCCTTTCTGACCCGCATCTTCATCAACGAATGCCGCAACATCCAGCGCGGGCGGCGTCGGGTGACGCCCGTAGCCGATATCGATCCCGGCGGCGAAGCGTATATCCCGGAGGATACCGGGCTGATGGCGGCCATAAACGCCCTGCCGGAAAAGCTGCGCACGCCGCTGCTTTTGTGCTGCATGGAAAACTACAGGGACCGGGAAGCCGCCAAGGCCCTGGGCATTTCCCACACGGCGCTTCGCAACCGCCTGTACCGGGCGCGCCGGGCGCTTTTTGCGGCATTGTCCGAAAAGGAGGAGGCGCAGGGATGAAAAAGCAAGCGTTGAACCATCGGGACTTGCAGGCCCTCTATCCGCCCATGCCTCCCGCCTTTGAGGCGGCGGGGAAGCAAACCCTGTCCCGCCTGCTTTCAGCAAAGGAGAAACCCGTCATGCGGAAAAAGCTTCCCCTGGGCCTTGTGCTGGCGGCGGTACTGCTGCTGGCCCTGGTGGGCACGGCCGTCGCCCTTGTCCGGTCCGATCTTTTGTCCCATCTGTTCGGCGGCAGCCAATCCGTGCCCCAAGGGCTGGAAGGGGTTTTGCGCCAGCCGGAGGAGACGGTAAACGCCGGAGATGTCACGGTGACGCTGAACGAATATGTGTTTGACGGCGAAAAGCTGCACCTGCGCTGGTCGGTGCAAAACGGTTCGGGCCGGCAGGGGATGATCACCATGTCTCCCTTCCTGGTGGACGGCAGGCTTCTAAACGCGGAGCACGAAACGCCCCTGCAAAGTGACGACCACACCTGGGCCTATGTGCTGGGCGGGGAGGCGGACGGGGGTAAGATGCCTTCCTCCGTCAGCGAATACACCACCTACCAAAACACCCCGGACGCGGACGGGAACCGGCCCTTTGCCGCCGGGAAGACGGTTGAAATCACCGGGGAGCTGTACCTGTGGGAGCTTTTGAGCCCGCCGGTGCTTACGGATATGGCCGCCCTGGATACATATGAAGATTTTGCGGCGGTGGCCGCGCTGCACCGCCTGCCCGTGGACAATACCGGCTTTTGCGACCTGGAATATTTCTGCATAACCGGCCGGGAGGATATCGGCGCCTTCAGCGCGGAGGCTTCGCAAAAAGCCTACGAATATCTTCATTGGGCAAGGCTTGAAAAGGCTGTGCCCGTAAGGTTCTCCCTGCCCCTTACCACCTCTGCTCCGCGGCAGGTATCGCCAACGCAAACCGTGTTTGAGGCGGAGGGGTTCACCCTGGTCATTTCCCATTTTGCCTACCGGCAGACCGGCGGCACAATGGAACTGCGGGTTTATCCCAAGCCCCGGCGCGCGCTGGTGGGCCAGGAAAGCCCCCTGTACCGGGACCTCATCGCGCTCAACGCGGATACCATGGCTTTTGCAAGCGGCACCAGAAGCTACAGCGTATCCAGCAGCCCGGAGGGCGGAGAAGGGTATGTGGCCTACGAAATTTCCCTGGAGCCGGTGTCCGGGGACATGCCTTCCGCCCTTTTGATCGCTCCGTCGGTGATAAAAACCGGCTGGGATTGGGAGGCGGAGCATGACACGGCTTATGACCGGTATTACACCTATATCCTTAAAGACGCAGTGCGGGTGGAGCTGAAGTGACAAAGGTGAGCAGGAACAGGGCTGCCCTGAAAACAGGCGGATGATGCCAGGCTTGCTTGGCGGGCGATGGATCATCGCCCCTACGGCTGCAAAGAGATGAGTGACTTTTGTTCCGTCGCTTGAAACCCTCCGGTAGGGAAACCAACAAACAAAGTACGCCGTAGGGGCGCTTATCAAGCGCCCGCAAACCATCAACAAAGTCAGACCAATTTTCGGGGATGCATTGAAGGGGTGGAACCCCTTCAATTGAAATCGTGTCGCCCGGCTTTGCCGGGTGCGCGGGACGCTTGCGAAGCAAGCATTCCTTACAC
>JAEWVC010000100.1 GCA_023459275.1 Bacillota bacterium
ACATTTTTTTTAAAATTGGGGCCCCCCCCGCCATTCCCGCCATCTTCCCCGTTCTCCCGGAAATCCGGCGTTGAAGCGCCCTGGGTTTGATGGTATAATGAGGTTTGGTATCCAATTTGATTCAGCCAAAGGAGCGGCTATGGAGCAAGAGATCCGGGTAGATGCGCAAAACGTGTCCTACGCTTATGAGGACGCGGAGCAGAGCGCCCTTACGCATATTGACTTTCAGGCCGTCCGGGGGGAGTTTGTGGCGGTGCTGGGCCACAACGGCTCAGGCAAGAGCACCCTGGCGAAGCTGATCAACGCCCTGTTCCTGCCTACGGAGGGAAGGGTGCTGGTGTGCGGGATGGACACTTCTCAGGAAAAGGACACCTGGGTCATCCGTCAGCACGCGGGCATGGTGTTCCAGAATCCGGACAACCAGATCGTGGCCACCGTGGTCAGGGAGGATGTAGCCTTCGGGCTGGAAAACCTGGGCGTGCCCACCAAAGAGATGATTCCGCGCATCGACGAGGCGCTTGAGGCCGTGCGCATGACGGAGTTTGCGGGCTCCGCGCCCCACATGCTCTCCGGCGGGCAGAAGCAGCGGGTGGCCATCGCGGGCATCCTGGCCATGCGGCCGGATGTGCTGGTACTGGACGAAGCCACCGCCATGCTGGACCCCACCGGCCGGCGGGAGGTTATGGAAACCGTCATGAAGCTCAACCGTGAGCAAAGCATCACCGTGATCTGGATCACCCACTTCATGGAGGAAGCGGCGCTGGCGGACCGGGTGGTGGTGATGTCCGACGGCGAGATTGTGCTTTCCGACACGCCCCACAGCGTGTTTTCCTGCGTGGAAGCCCTTCGGAAGCTGCAGCTGGACGTGCCGCCCATGGCGGAGCTTGCCCAGCAACTGATCGCGGAGGGCGTTCCCCTTTCCGGCGGGATCCTCACCGTTGACGAAATGGCCCGGGAGTTGAAGGAGAAGCTATGCCCATCCAAATCGAAAACCTGACCCATACCTATATGCCCGGCAGCCCCTTTCAGGCCACCGCCATCCGGGATATCTCCCTGACCATTGCGGACGGGGAGTTCCTTGGCATCATCGGCCACACAGGGTCTGGCAAATCCACGCTGGTGCAGCATCTGAATGGCCTGCTGACCCCCACTTCCGGCCGGGTGCTGGTGAACGGGGCGGATGTGTTCGCCAAGGATACGGACAGAAAAAAGATCCGCCAGCAGGTGGGGCTGGTTTTCCAGTATCCGGAGCATCAGTTGTTCGAGGAGACGGTGGAGAAGGATGTGGCCTTCGGGCCTAAGAACCTGAAGCTGTCCGCCGGGGAGACCGACAGCCGCGTGCGGGAAGCCATGGCCCAGGTGGGGCTTTCTTTTGAGGAATACAGCCAGCGCTCGCCCTTTGAGCTGTCCGGCGGGCAGATGCGCCGCGCCGCCATCGCGGGCGTACTGGCCATGCGGCCCAAGGTGCTGGTGCTGGACGAGCCTACCGCCGGGCTGGACCCCGCGGGGCGGGACAGCATCCTTTCCATGGTCAAGGCGCTGCACGAAGCGGGCGGCCTGACGGTGATCATGGTCACCCACAGCATGGATGACATCGCGCGCCTGGCCACGCGGCTGGCGGTGCTGGTGAAGGGAACGCTGGCGCTCACGGGTACCCCCCGGGAAATCTTCTCCCGCGTGGAGGAGATGGAGAGCTACGGCTTGGGCGTGCCCCAGGCGGCAAAGCTTTCGCATATCCTGCGCAAGGCCGGGTTTGACTTGCCCGGCGACCTGTATACCCTTGCGGAAGTGCGGGATAACATCCTGCGCATCTGGAAGGAGGCGGGCGCATGCTGAGCAACATCACCCTTGGCCAGTATTACCCCGGGGACAGCGTCATCCACCGCATGGACCCGCGGATCAAGATCATCGTATCCGTTGCCTTCATCGTGGCCGTCTTTCTGGTTAAGGACCTGATCGGCTACGCCATCGCGCTCACGTACATCCTGTTTACGGTCCGCATGTCCACGGTGCCTTTTAAACTGCTGATGAGGGGCCTCAAGCCCCTGCGGTTCATCCTGATCCTGACCTTTGTGCTGAACTTGTTCTTTTCTACCGGGGAAACGCCGCTGTTCAAGGTTTGGTTTATTTCCGTCACCAGCGAGGGGCTGATGATGGCGGTGCACTTTTCCTTGCGTCTTGTCTTCCTGGTGCTGGGCACCAGCCTGCTGACGCTGACCACCTCCCCCGTGGCGCTGTCCGACGGGCTGGAGCTGCTGCTGACGCCTTTGAAGGTGATCCGCTTTCCCGCCCATGAGCTGGCCATGATGATGACCATCGCCCTGCGCTTTATCCCAACGCTCATGGAGGAGGCCGACAAGATCATGAAGGCCCAGATGGCCAGGGGCGCCGATTTTGAGTCGGGCAACCTGATGGCCCGGGCCAAAGCCATGGTGCCCCTCCTGGTGCCCCTGTTCGTCAGCGCCTTCCGCCGCGCCTCCGACCTGGCCATGGCCATGGAAGCCCGGTGCTATCACGGCGGGGAAAACAGGACGCGGTTGCGGGTGCTTAAAGTGACGCGGCTGGACGGGTACGCCTGCCTTGTAACGGCGGTGCTGATCGTATTGATCGTAGCCGAGGGCATCCTGTTATGACACGCCGGGTTTTACTGGACCTCTCCTACGACGGCACGGGCTATTCCGGCTGGCAGCGTCAGGAGAACGCCATGAGCGTTCAGCAGCGGCTGGAGGAGGCGCTTCAAAAGGCGCTTCGAAAAAAGACTTCCGTTACCGGGGCCAGCCGCACAGACGCCGGGGTGCACGCGCTCCACCAGGCCGCCCATTTCGATACCGAGAGCACCATCCCCGATGAAAAGTTCCCTTTCGTATTGAATACCCTGCTCCCTTATGACATCCGCGTGCTGGGCTCCCGGCCCGTTCCGCCGGATTTTCACGCAAGGTTCTCCTGCCGGGGCAAAACGTACACCTACCGGATGCACAACGCGCCCCATGCCTCCGCCCTGTACCGCCATTTCACCGTGCACGTGCCGGTGCACCTTGACGAAACCCGGATGGACGCAGCCGCGAAGCTGATCCTGGGCACCCACGATTTTGCGGCCTTTGCCGCCGCGGGGGGCAGCGCAAAAACAACGGTGCGCACCCTTACGGAGGCGGCCGTTGTCCGCCGGGAGGACGAGGTTGTTTTCACCGTCTCCGGCAATGCATTTCTGTATAATATGGTGCGCATCCTGGCCGGCACCCTGATGGAGATTGGCCAGGGCAGCCTGATGCCCGAGGTGCTTTCCCAAGCCCTTGAAACAGGAAACCGGCTTCTTCTGGGCCCCACCGCCCCGGCCCACGGGCTGGAGCTGACCCGGGTTACATATGACCTGTAATCGGCGTTACGCCTTTGCCGCGCGCCTGGCCAGCATGCAGGCGCCGTCCAGCGCCGCGCCTGGCGTGGGCACAACCGCCAGCCAGGGATAGGCATCCTTCAGGCGTGAAAGCAGCGCCTCGCGGATGCATTTGTTATGTTCCAGCACGCCGCCGGAAAACACCATCCGGCCATTTTCCAGGGGCATACGGCGGAGGACGCTTTCGCACAGCCCGAAAAGTTCCAGCGCGGCCCTCCGGCACAGGTCCATTGCCAGGGGGTCGCCTTTTTCCGCGAATTCCGCGGTAAGGGGCGCGGCGCCCCCCACCTGGGGCTTTGAAAACCGGTGGTGCATCAGGGCCACAAAATCCTCCGGCCCGCCGATGTCAAAGTAGGAAAGCAGCGCCGGCAGCATGGCCGTGGGAAGATCGCGGCCCTCCAGGGACCGAAGCGTCCGCTTCACGGCTTCCCAGCCCAGCCAGCAGGCGGAGCCCTCATCCCCCAGCATGTAGCCAAGCCCCCCGGCCCGGATCAGTTTTCCGTCCTCGCTCCTGGCCAGCGCCAGGGAGCCCGTGCCGCCGATAAGGCAGTAGCCGCTGTATGCCTGCAAACCGCCTACCAGCAATATCTCCCCGTCGTTGCACAGGTACACAGGGCATGTATCCCCCAGCAGGTCCCGAAAAAAATCACGCATCAGCTTCTGCTCCGCCGGCCTGTGAAGGCCCGCGGAACCCAGACATCCGCCAAGGAGTTGGGAAGGGGCAATCCCCGCCTCCCGGCAGCCATCCGTGACCAGCGTGCGCAGGGTTAAAAAAACCTCCTCCTGCGGCACGGAAAAAAGGTTTGTGCTGCCGCCGGACGCCTGATGAAGGGCCGTGCCTGCCTCATTCACGATGCGGATGCGGGCATTGGTGCCGCCGCCGTCAATCCCGAAGTAAAAGCTCATTTTCCATTTCCCCCAGCCACTGCTCACAGGTCAGAAGCATCCTGGGCAGGTGATAAAAGCCCTTCCATTTACCGCCCTTCAGGGTGAAGGCCGGTTCGCCCTCCCTGGTTAAGTACCCGTACCACTCGCCGTACTCCCGGTCGGAAAAATGAGAGAAGGAATAGTCGCTAAGCCGCAAAAACCAATCCAGATGCTCCTTCCTGCCCAGCAGCTTATACGCCAGCAGGAAGGCACACAGCGCCTCGGCATGGACCCACCAGAGTTTCATGGCGGATTCCAGCTTTTCGGTGGGCCGGTTCTCATAATCCATGTAGTAAAAGATGCCGCCGTATTTTTCATCCCAGCCGCGCTCAATGCACCAGAGCATCACCTCCCCGGCTTCCTCCACGATGTCCTGCCGCCCCATGCCGTTGGCCACGTCCATCATGAACCACAATACCTCCAGCGCGTGGCCGGGGTTCAAAAGCCGCCCCTCCATGACGCTGAACATGTGGCCGCCGTCGGGCAGCACCCGTTCGAACATCATCTTCAAATCGTGGTCAATGTGCCTGCGGCGGATGATCTCCAGATTTTCCTCAATCACCGGCGCCAGTTCACTCTCCGGCAGGACGCCCGCCAGTTCCCTGGCCATCATCATCTGGATCATGGGCAGCGCCATGGCACAAAGGTTCCTTGCGCCGGGAATCTGCTTTGTCCAAATACCCTTGGGGTTGTCCTTGCGCACCTGGATGCGCCTGTATAGGGCTACGGCCTCCTCCCTGGCCCGCTCCTCCCCTGTTACCTTGTGGTATTCGGAAAGGGCTGTGCACATGAAGCAGTCCGAGAAAATATTGTACGGAGCCACCAGGGGGTTCCCCGCCCGGTCCAGGGAAAAGTAAAAATCACCGTTCGCCGCCCGCCCGTGCGCCCGCATGAAGTCAAGCCCCAGTTGGGCCGCTTCAAGCCATTCGGGCTGTGTTCCGTACACGGAACACAGCTTTAAAAACGTGAAAATTTCCCGCCCCTGCATCCAGGCGAATTTATCGGTGTCAAACACCGTGCCATCCCTGTCCAGGCAGGCGAAATAGCCGCCGCATTCCCTGTCCAGGGAATGGTTCAGCCAGAAGGGGATCACGCTTTCAAACAGCTCGTCCCGGTACGCAGCGCGAAGGGTTTTGATCTGCCCGATATCCATAACACGGCCTCCCGTTATTTGATCGCCCCGGATGTCATACCCTTGATGAAATACTTGGACATGGAGAGATACAGGATCAGCATGGGTACGATGGCCACGCACAGGCCGGTAAACAGCAGGTCCCACTTGGTGGCATGCTGGCCGATGAAGCTGCTCAGGCCAATGGACAGCGTCTTGTACTGATTGCTTTGCAAAAAGGCCAGCGGGAAAAAGAAATCGTTCCAGATGGGAACGGCATTGTAGATGGTGACCAGCGCGATGGAAGGCGCGGCGATGGGCATTACGATCTGCGCATAAATGCGCAGGTCGCTGCAGCCATCGATTTTGGCGGCCTGCTCCAGCGCGGAAGGAATGGTGCGCATAAAGCCGGCTAGGATGAACACCGTGGAGGGAAGGCCCATGGCGATAAAGATCAGGATCACAGACAGGGGCTTATCCACCAGCCCCAGATTTTTGATGATCAGGAACAGGGGGATGATGGCCGCCTTCAGCGGCAGCATGATGCCGCTCAAAAACAGCATGTAGATCAGCGTGTTTCCCTTGAAGGTATACCGGGCGATCCCGAAGGAAGCCATGGAACCGAACAGCACCACAAACACCATGGCTGACGCCGTGTACAGCAGGCTGTTGCCGAAATACCGGCCGAAGCCCTTGTCCACCCAGACGGTGACATAGTTGGTGAAGGAAAAGCTGTCCGGAAGCGTAAAGGGGGCCTGCATGATAGCCCTTGTGGTTTTGAAGGAGGACATGACCATATTGAACAGGGGATAGAAGATCATGGCCACATAGCCGGCCATCAGCACCTGGCAGACCAGCAAAAATATTTTTCTGCCAAGGGACGCTTTGCGGAAACGGAAATCGGTGGTCACAGCTCCACCTCCTTGGACCGCGTCAGGGCAATGGACGCCAGGGAGATAAAGAAGGTCATAAAGTAGATCACCACGGCGATGGCCGAGCCGATGCCGATCTCCGGCGAGCCCGAATCCACCGAGCCGAAGGCCGTACGGTAAAACAGCGTGCCGATGGTATCCGTGGCATAGTTGGGCGGGCCGTCCAGGCCGGCCATGGTATACACCTGCTCAAAAACATTCAGGCTGCCGATGATGGTCAGCACCGTGATGGTGGTGACGGCGGGAATGATCAGGGGAAAGATGATTTTGAAAAACAGCCGCCCCTCGCCGGCCCCGTCCAGGGTGGCGGCTTCGATGCAATCCTGGGGCACGTTGTCCACGGCAGTCATAAATACAAGGGAGGGAAAGCCCACCCAGCGCCAGATGTTGACAAAGATGATGGAATAGGTGGCGATGGAGGCCTCCCCCAGCCAGGCCCTTTTCAGATCGGGGCGGCCAATAAGACCCAGGAAAGCATTGACCATGCCTTGGGGCCTTAGATACAGCCCCCACAAAAAACCCACGGCGATGATGGAAAAAAGCACGGGGATAAAAAGCACCCGGCGGTAGAACTGGCTGCCGGCAATGTTCCTGCTCAGAAGATAGCCAAAGAAAAGGCCCAGGCTGTTTTGCAAAAGCATGGTAACCAAAAACCACTTGACGTTGTTGCCAAGAGCGTTGAAAAAACGCTGCTGGTACGGGAATCCGGAGAACAGCGCGCGGAAATTTCCAAGGCCGATAAAATCGGTGCGGATCAGCTGGTTCCAGTCAAAAAGGCTGTTGAACAGGGACAGGAACAGCGGGAGCAGGATGAAAACGACGACGATACTCAGGCCCGGCAGGATAAAGAACGTAAGCCACCCGGCCTTTTTCCAGTCGAAGTGCTTTCGCATGGCAGCGCCTCCAGATATGTTTTGAGGAAACCGGAAATTTCTCCGGTTTCCTCAAAGCAAAGGATTGGGGAACCGCCGGTAAGCGGTGCGGGTGTTCTTGCTCCACCGGCGGTCCCGGAGCAAAGGATCATTGGAAGGGAGTGTAATAGGTGGCGATGCCGTCCTGCACCTGCTGGCAGACTTCCTCCGCGGTAAGGGTGCCGGCCATCATGCCCTGGGCCGCGGCCTGGAACAGGGAGGAACCCGTAGGCTGCTGATAGCGGAAGCCCACCAGGAAGAGGTAGGGAGAGCTGTTTTTCTGCAGCTCCAGCACCTTGGCGATGAAGGGATTGGTGGAAACGTCCACGCCGGGCACGGAGGAGACCATGGACAGATCGCTGACGACAGCCTTGCCGAACTCGGGGGAAGCCAGGAATTTCAAAAACTTCACAGCGGCTTCCTGCTTCTGGCTGGCGGAGTTGATGGAGAAATTCATGTCCGCGTACACGGCCACGTAGGCGGGATCCTCCGCCTTTTCGCCGGGTACGGCGAAAACGTCATACTTCAGGTCCGGGTTCTGGGCGGAGAAAGTGCCGGCCTCAAAGGAACCGCCGATATAGTGGGCGCTCATCTCATTGATAAAGCTGGCCTGCATATCGGTATAGGCAACGCCGGTAAACATGTCGGGCATGTAAGGGATCAGCTCCGTAAGCTTGCTTACGGCATTCACGAAGACAGGATCAGTGAACTTGGTTTCGCCCTTGACCACCTTGTCATAGAAGTCACTTCCGCCGTAGAAGGAGGGGCTCACGGCGCCGAACATCATCTCGCAGCACCAGCCTTCCTTGGTGCCGTTGGCCAGCGCATCGTACCCGGCCTCCTTGATGGCCTTCAGGTTGGACAAAAACTCGTCCCAGGTCTTGGGCACGCTCAAGCCCAGCTTTTCGTAAATGGCCACGTTGTAATAGCACAGCATGGTCTGGCTGACAGCGGGCACACCGTAGATTTTGCCGTCGGTGATGGAGGTGGCGCCCAGCAGCTTCTGGGCATCAAAGGACTGCAGCTCGGGGATCAGATCGTCAAGCGCCAGCATATAGCCGGAGTCGGCAAAGGTCTGAAGCCCGCCGTAGGCGCGGCTCATGTACACATCCGGCCCGCTGGCCCCAGCCAAGGAAGAAGCCAGGATGGTGTTGTAATCGGTGTTCTTGATGGCTGTCTGTACGACCTTGATGTCCGGGTTTTCCGCCTCAAACTGGGCGATCATCTTATCGTAGAACGCCACGTCCTCGGTGCGCCAGCTCCAGAACTGAAGTTCCGTTGGCTCCGCAAAGGCGGAAGATACGGGTGCAACAACCGCCATGGCAAGCATGGCAAGTACCAGGGAAACCATAACGAGTTTCTTCATTACATGTGCCGCCCCTTTCGATATGTTGAACGATGAGGTTCCTGTCCCTGCAAGGATAGCAAACAACAAAGGGAAAGTCAAGGATAATTGAGGAAATTTTGTTCTTTTTTTTATTGTTTGCATGCATCCTTTCGAAACGGCCCCTTATTTTCGTGTTTTCGCCGTTTTCTAAAGGCATCGAATTCAGCCGATTTTTATTGCATATTATAAAAATTATGTGCTATATGTCTTTCTAATTCCTGAATTTCAGGTCATTTCTGCCTCAATTGTTCTGCGCGCATTTTCTTTTTCAAAACACACCGCCCTATTGCAGTTTGTAACTTATTACGTAAAATTCCCGGATGCATAAAAAACAAATCTGACGGGTCTTGTAATTTTTTTCGGATTTCTGTACAATAAGAGAAACCCCGAAAGACTTGCACAAAGATGTGTGAAGGCAAGGGAGGTCCGGCATGGAAAACTGCATCGTAAGGCTCAGCCAGATACAAGCGCAATTATCCCCGGCGGAGGGCCGGGTGGCACAATATTTTATCGATAATACGGCGGAGATCGTGGGCAGGCCCATTGAACAGGTAGCCGATGCCTGCTCAACCAGCAAAACCACCGTGGTGCGCGTGTGCAAGCAATTGGGGTACCAGGGTTACAAGTCTTTCTGCGCCGCGCTGTCTGCGGACCTTGCCACCGGGGGCCAGGGGCGCCTTTCCTACGCGGATGTGCGGCCGGGGGATGATCTGGACACGATCCTGCACACCGTGACCCAGCACAACCGCGCCGCTATCGACGACACCATCCGCATCCTGCCCAAAGAGCCGGTGCGCAGGGCGGTGGAGGCCATCATTCAGGCGCCCAGGGTAGATTTTTACGGCGTGGGCGCTTCCGGCATCGTGGCACTGGACGCGCAGCAGAAATTTTTCAGAGTGGGCAAAAACAGCCAGGCATCCTTTGACCCCCATGTTCAGGCGGTGCTGGCCTCCTGCCTTGCCAAGGGGGATGTGGCGGTGTTCTTTTCCTATTCGGGGGAGACGCTGGATACCCTGGACACTATGCAGATTGCCAGGGATGCCGGCGCCACCATCATCTCCGTCACCCGGTACGGCTCCAACCGGCTCAGCCGGGCGGCGGATATCCCGCTGTATGTGGCTTCCTCGGAGATGCTTGTGCGGTCCTCGGCCATGTCCTCCAGGATCGCTATGATGCATGTAGTGGATATCCTTTTTACAGGCGCGGCCACCCAGGCTTTTGATACATACAAACCTTTCCTGGACAAGACCCATCTGGCGGGCCGCCAAAAAAGGCGGCTGCAGCGGGAAAGAAGAAAGTGAGCATATCCATGGAACAAAAGCAGCGCGAATATCTGGCGGGGCTTACAACGGAGCAGGTGAACAGCGCATCCCTCGCCCTGGACGAATTGGACGGCGAGGGGATCGCCCGGCTGATGAACGGCATTGACGAGCAGGTGTTAAGGGCCGTGGGCCAGGCTCTTCCGCAGATTGGGGCGGCCATCAACGCCATCGCCAAACGCTTGGCGGCCGGCGGAAGGCTGTTTTATGTGGGCGCAGGCACCAGCGGCCGCCTGGGCGTGCTGGACGCATCGGAATGCCCGCCCACCTTCGGGGTTTCCAGCGAACTGGTGCAAGGGATCATCGCCGGCGGGGACATCGCCCTCAGGTTCGCGGTGGAGGGCGCGGAGGACGACCGGGAAGCCGGAAAGGATGACCTTATGTGCCGCGGGCTGAACAGCAGGGACGCAGTGGTGGCCATCAGCGCCAGCGGCTTCGCGGCCTACTGCCAGGGCGCGCTGGCCTATGCCAGCCAGGTGGGCGCATTGTCCGTTTCCCTGTGCTGCAATCAGGGCGCGGCGCTGTCAAAAGAAGCGGTCATCGCCATCGAAACACCCACCGGCCCGGAAGTGCTCTCCGGCTCCACCAGGCTCAAGGCCGGCACCGCCACCAAAATGGTGCTGAACATGCTTTCCACGGGGGCCATGGTGCTCCTGGGCAAGACCTACGGCAACCTGATGGTGGATCTTTGCTCCACCAATGACAAATTAAAGGACAGGTCCGTGCGCATCGTGATGCATGCGCTTAACCTGAACAGGCAGGAAGCCGAAGCCGCCCTAGACAGCGGGCATGGAAGCATCAAGGCGGCAATCGTCATGCACAAGGCGCAGGTTTCCCTGGAACAGGCACAGGCCGCGCTTGCCAGGGCCGGAGGCCGGGTGCGAAAGGCTATACAGGCGCTTGAACCATAAAGACAAAGTTTTCTAGGGATGGGTGCGGGAAGGGCCGCTTTTTAAAAAGAGGCCCTTCCCGCCGTTTTTTGCACCTCC
>JAEWVC010000101.1 GCA_023459275.1 Bacillota bacterium
CCATGCTCCGGTCCCGGCCTTTTATGTAGGCAGGCTATTTCAGCGTTTGGATGTTTTCCGCCTTCCCGCGGATCTCCCAGGCGATATGGCAGCTTTCCTCCAGCTCCTCCAGCGCGTAAAAGGCGTCCAGCAGGCTTTCTCCGCCCACCACCGCGCCGTGATGCGCCAGCAGATAGCCCGGCCGGCTGTCGGCACGCTCTGCAAACGCATCAAAAAGCTCCCGGGAGCCCGGAGGCGCGAAGGGAACGAGGGCGATCCTGCCCAGTTTCATGCCAAGGTACGGCGTATATGCCGGTACCGCATCGTTGGCATCAAGCCCTTGAAGGCAGCTCCAAAGGACCGCGTACAGCCCGTGGGTATGGATCACAGCATGCAACCCGGGGGCACAGCGGTACAGACTCCTATGCAACGGAAGCTCCTTGCTTGGCTTAACGGTGTTGCGGAGCGTTCCGTCCGGGCCTATCTGTGAAAACGAATCATCCGTGAGCCTGCCAAAGCAGGTACCGCTCCCGGTGATGAACAGCGTGCCGTCCTCCGCAAGAAAGCTCATGTTCGCGGATGAACCCGACGTTTTGTTCCTGTTGAAAATGCTGCCGCCTATCCACGCGGCTATATCGAACTGCTCACGCAGCTTTTCCTCCATCGCCGGCCCTCCTCGCTTATTCTGCCGTTTT
The DNA here is from genome assembly GCA_023459275.1 of Bacillota bacterium. GTDB lineage: Bacteria > Bacillota > Clostridia > Christensenellales > Aristaeellaceae > JAEWAH01. The sequence goes on from JAEWVC010000101.1 coordinate 675, forward strand.
TGAGAGCGCCCGTTCAAAAAAGTCCGCCTGCCCAAAGTTTCCCGACTTGAGGACCAGGCGCATATGGGGTTCGGCCAGCGGCACCATCACGGGCACGCCCGGCGCAATGCTTTCACCGATGAAAAAGGCGTCGAAGCCAAGTTCCTTCGCGGCGGCGCCCGCGGTTTCCCCGCCCGCCACAATAATGCGCGTCAAGCCCGCGTCATAGGCCAGGCGCGCCAGCGCGGCCATGGCCTTTTCCAGCAGGCGTGCGTTTTCATCGCGCCGCTCGGCTGGGACCGCCGTCGGGTCTTCCCCGTCCTCCACGCCCGCCGTATAGAAAAGCACCGCTTCTTCCGGATGCTTAAGCGCGGTCTGCCAGAGCCCGCTGGCGGTCTGTTCACCGCTGCGCAGGCGTTCCGGGAATACCGCGCAGGCACGGTGCGCCTTTTTATATTCAAAAATTTGTGCGCGCGTAGCCTTTGAGCAGCTTCCGGAAAGTACGATGCCTCTGCCGGATGTGCCGGTTTTGCACATTTCACCTTCCAGCAAGCCATACTTTTCCGCAAACTGGTCGGCGATATGCGCCAGAATGCCGCTGCCGCCAGTAAGAAGCCTGCAGCCGCCAAAAACCTCAGCGATCCTCCGGCCCTGCTCCTCGGTTTCATAGTCCGGTACCAGGTAGCAATGCGTATTTTTTGCGGCAAGCTCCTCCGCGTTGCGCAGGATCTCCTCCTTCGGACCCGCAAGCGCCGCTCCGTTCAAAATGAAGCAGGGATATTTGCTCTGCGGCTCCATCAGCTTTCCGATGCGGCTGTCCCACATGGGATTGAGCGGATGAAAGCGCATATGCCCCTGGGCCATCGGCTTGCCGTCCACAATCAGCAAGCCGTCCTTCACCACGCGCTTGTTGACGGGCAGCGCCGGACAAAGGAGCGTGTATCCGGCGCCCAGCGCCTCCATCGCGCTGTCGGCCACCGGCCCGATGTTTCCCTGGGGCGTGGAGTCAAAGGTGGAGCAATACTTGAAATAGAACTGGTGGGCGCCGTGCGCTTTCAGCCAGTCAAACGCCGCCTGCGTTTCCCGCACAGCTTCTCCGGCAGGAATGCTGCGCGTTTTCAGCGCGATCACCGCAGCGTCGCAGCCGGTCAGCATCTCCCCGCCCGAGGGCATGCCGTTGAAGAGCAGCGTTTTCATGCCATGGTTTGCCAGGAAAGACGCCGCGTCGCTGGCACCGGTAAAGTCGTCCGCCACGCAGCCAAGAAGGATCCCTTCAGGTCTTGCTTCCATATTTATTGCCTCCCATAGGCGCTGCGCTCAGCCAACCCTGATGAGCACCTTCACGCAGTTCTCTTTCTTTTCGCTGAGGATGTCCAGTCCCTTTTGCGCTTCCTCCAGGCCGTTCAGCACTTGGGTCGCGTAATCTTCAAGATCCAGACCGCCGTTGATCATGCCCACCGCCTCCGAAAAATCCTTCGGCTCGTAGCACATGGAACCGTACACCTTCAGTTCATTGAAAACAACGGCATAGGAATAGAAGGGATACTTTTCCGTAATCATCGCCACCAGGCAAAGTTCGCCGCGCTTGTTCAGGCACGAGCACGCCTGATCAAGAATCCCCGGCGCGCCGGCGGCGACGATCACGAAATCGGCTCCCCGGCCGCCGTTAAGCTCCTTCACCCGCATGGGAACATCCTCCTTAAGCGGGTCAAGCGCGGCCGACGCGCCGTGGGCAAGCGCGAACTCCCTGTTGAAAGGCGCAGTGTCCGTCACAATGATCTGATCGTATCCCTTGTGCCTGGCCACAGCCAGCAGCAGCTGCCCAATGGTGCCACCGCCAAGGATCACCAGCGTGCCAGCCTTGGTCTGCGCGTGGTTAAGGGCGTGCACGGCCACGGCCAGCGGCTCGGCCAGCGCGCCCATTTCATAGCTCGTATGCTCCTCCAGCTTGTACAGCGTCCGTTCGTCCGCGGGAAAGTATTGACAGAAGGTGCCGATCCATTTGGCGGTGCCGGGCACTTTTTTGCCGCCGCAAAGGCTCACATACCCCTGCCGGCACATTTCGCACTGCCCGCAGCCCACCTGCGGCTCTACCGTCACGCGGTCGCCCACATGAAACCGCGTGACCTTTGCGCCAATCCCGATAACCTCGCCGGAAATCTCATGTCCAAGGATTGCCGGGGCATGGCGAAAAGGGTGCGTGCCGCGAAACAGATGCAGGTCCGAACCGCAGATGCCTACCACCTTCGTCTTGAGCAGCACCTCGTTTTCAGCGATCACGGGATACGCGATATCCCTGATATCCACCTTTTTGATATCCGTTACGAAGGCAGCTTTCATATACCGTTTCCTCCTGTGTTTTTCTACGAATCATTTTAGCATACGGGGTATGTGAAAGCCATTGAAGCACGCGTATCCGATGTTTCAAAATCAAACACGCCGCGGCCCACGGTAAGAATCAGCCTGTCCCGCGCACTAAACTGCAAACTCAAAAAAGTGGCAACGCCACTTTTTCGACACGCAGAAGCGCCTATTCAGGCCCGGGCGAGTTCTTTCCGGAAATCATCCATACGGACCACCCTGTCCTTAAGGCGCGCCTCTTCGGCAGCGCAGGCAATGAGGTGGCTTTCTACGGACCGGGCGATGGACGTGGAGGAATCCCGGCCGGGATTTTGAAGCAGTTTCAAAAAATCCTGTATCAGTCCTTCGTCGCCTCCGCCGTGGCCCCCGGACGTTTGGGCCGGAAAAACAAGCCTGGCCTGAAGCTCTTGGAGGGGATTGGATGCAAAAGGAAGGATCTCGATCCGGTTCTCGTGCTCCGAACCCCGGATCTCGCCATGTTCGCACATGATCTTGATGGTGCGGGCCACGCGGTTGGTGAAGGCGCTAAGGCTGAAAGCGGCGGTGATCCCGTTTTGAAACTGGATGTTCACCACCTGATGATCGCACACATCGTTATCACAGCGGTAGACGCACCGGCCGTACGGTCCCGTCTCCAATGCCTCAAGGAGCCCGGCTTCGCTCTGATCCAGGCACAGGACCGCCGCCGGCCAAGCGCCGGCTACGGGGAGATAGCATTTGCGGGCATCGAAACGGCAATTTACCGCCACGGGACAGGCAAGGCACCGGGCCGCACTGCCTTCTGGCGCGTTTTCTTCCTTAAAATATGTCAACTGCCCGAAAGAGGATACCTTTTCGGCTGTGGAATCTGTGAGCCAAACCAGCAGGTCCATGTCATGGCAGGATTTTTGCATCAAAATGAAACTGCTTTCCCGGCTGTTGCGCCAGTTTCCCCTTACGAAGGAATGGGCCATATGGAAGTTGCCTATGTTTTCGTTGTGCACGATGGAGACTATTTTGCCCAGTTCGCCGCTGTCCACGATGGCCTTGAGGGCCTGAAAGAACGGCGCATACCGCAGGACATGGCATACAACTACCGTGCGTCCTGCCTGGCGCGCCTTTTCGGCGATGCGCAGGCATTCTCCCGGGTCCGGGGAGATGGGCTTCTCCAGCAGCAGGTGGTAGCCAAGCTCCATGGCGGCCATGGCCTGATGATAGTGGTCTCTGTCCAAGGTGGCGATGATGGCTGCGTCCCCTAGCCGTCCTGCGGCAAAAAGTTCCTCCGCCCGGGCATACCTCCGTTCCGCCGGAATGTGAAAAGCCTGCCCGGCCGCCTGCCGTCTATCGGCATTTGGCTCTGCAACCGCCACAATTTCAGCCAGCCCGCTTTTTTGCACGCAGCGGCCATACGTCATACCCCGTTGTCCGGCACCGTTAAGAACCAGCTTGATCATACGATTACCCTCCATTTTTTGATCTTTCAGGAAAGGATTATTTCCCGCATGGCATCATATTTTTGTTCCATATCCTTTACCAAAGCGAACTGTGTCCGGCAGCGGTCCAGATTGTGTGCGGGACGGTGGATGCGGAAATACACGTCGCCTTCCAGATAATCGGTCAGGAAGCGCAGCCCGCATTCCAGGGTCATCAGCTTTGCCGCCAGGGGCAGGGTTTCGCGCTCCGGCGGCGTCAGATGATCCCCGCAAGCCAGCAAAAAGCCTTGGGAATACGCTTCAAACAGCGGCAGGGATAGGCTGACAAGGCTCAGGTCCGGCTCATCTTCCGCGGCGGTGGAGGCGCCGAAACGGATCGAATCCCCGAAGTCATTGCCGCACAGCCCTGGCATGACGGTATCCAGATCGATTACGCACAGGGCCTCTCCTGTTTGGGCATCCAGCAGTACATTATTCAGTTTGGCGTCATTGTGGGTTACCCGCAGGGGGAGCCGGCCATCGCGGAGCATATGCACCATAGTCTCCGCCTCCCGGGCACGGCTCAAAGCAAAAGCCGCTTCCTCCCGCACACCGTCCGCACGCCCCATGGGGTCCGCCGCAAGCACCTGGCGGAAGCGGACGTACCGCCGGATGGTGTCGTGGAATTTCGGAATGGTCTCTTTCAGGCGATGGGCCGGGAAATCCCGCAGCAAGCTTTGAAACTGCCCAAAAGCTACGCCGCTTTGATAAAAATCCCGGGCAGAGCGCGCTTTCTCCAGGCAGGCGCTGTTTTCCACAAAGGCATAGGCCCGCCAATAGCTTCCGCCCTCATCCATGGCGAAAACGGCTCCGTTCCGGGTGGGCACGAGTGACAATACCCGTCTGGGATCCGGGGTCTTTTTCCACAGATGCCCGGTTATGTCCTGAATGTTTTGCATCAGGCCAGGCACGTCCCCGAAAACGCGGCAGTTGATTCTTTGAAGGATATAGCTTGCTCCCTGATCCGTTTTTATCAGATAGGTCGTATTGATATGCCCGCTCCCATACCCATCGCAGGAGAGGGGCTTCCCGGCGAACAGGAAGGAGAAAGCCGCTGGTTCCATCTTTTTCCCATAGCCTTTCCGGGCGGCGCCCAAGTGCCTGATTTCTCCAAATGTCATTTTGAACACTAGGCATATCTTGCAGGCAGTTTTCTGCAGGCAAGCGGGAGTTCCTCCCGGACAGCATTCGCTGTATCTGCGGCGGCTTAAAAGCCCTGCGGACAGGGCCGCGGGCTGAGCGCCTTGCAAGTTCTCCGCCCTCCATCTATAATACACCTATCCATATCAAACCGGATTTCAGCGGGAAAGTCAATGGGTGCGGGCAATGTGTGAAGATTCAGACACCTATCCATCACGTTTGGAGCCATATAATCCAGAAGGACGGAGAGGACCGGTTGCATGATGGAAAACCTGACCCCCCTTACGTTTTCGGACTTTGGTGAACTTCTTGGGGTCCAGAACCGGGAGGGGTATGAGAAAAACACGGTTGCGTCCGGAGAAAGGCCGGAGGTGTACCGTGTGTGGAAGGATGCGCCTGTGATTTTGGATCATCCCCGGGGCATGGCCATCCTGCGGGTGTACAGTGCCTCCGCGGGTCCTGCCCGGATGTTTTATCTGGACAAGCCGGTACGGTTGAAGCCCGGTGTGGCTTTCGCCGTTATTCCTTTGGAGGCGTCCTGCCAGGTGGATCTGTATACGCCGGCGGGCACGGTTTCCCTGGATATGCCCATGGACGGGCAGGAGGTGCCGGTGCTCCGCCCCAGGGTAAGCATTCCCTGCCTTTACACCTTGTTTTATCAAGAAAAGCCCAAGGGCTTCTACTTTCCCGGGGAAAGCCATACGCCATACGAGCTGACATATGTGGATATGGGGAAGCTGCACTGTGTGGCAGGCGGCCGTGACATGCTGCTGAACCGGCAGGACTTGATGCTCTTTGCTCCAAAGCAATGGCACATGCAATATGCCCAGCCGGATGAGGGTGCTTCCTTCCTCACCATCAGCTTTGATGTGCATCCCCTGGACCTGCCGCTGTCCTGCGGCGCTGCCCTTCCCGCCACAAAAGAGATCCGCGCCTGTCTTGCGCAGATCCTGTCCGTGTACAAGGAGAAGGGGGATTACCAGGGGGATATGATCCTTTGTTTGCTGACCCAGGTCCTTCTGCTGCTTCTTGCCCGGCCGGCCGGCCAAGAGAAGCCTGAGGCCTCCTCCCCGGCGGAAAGCATGCTGGTGGAGCAAGCGCTTCAGTATATGGATACGCATTGTATAAGGCGGCTGACGGTAAAAGAGGTGGCCCGCCATGTACATGTCAGCCCCGGTTATCTGGCGGTGCTGTTCCGGCGGCAAGTAAAGGCTGCTCCCCTTGCGTACATCCAGCATCTGCGCCTTGCCCGCAGCCGGCATCTGCTGCTTAATGGGGAGAACAGCATTGCCCAGGTGGCTTTTGCGCTGGGCTATGCCACACCGCAGCACTTTTCCCGCTGCTTCAAAAAGGAATTCGGGTTTTCGCCCCGGGAATACATCTATTCCCTGAAGGCGCCGGATCTGTCGGAAGTGCATCCCGCGCTTCGGAGAAAGGCGCAGGAGGACAGCTTTTTTGCAGATCCCCAAAGATGATCTCAGCGCGGAACGGCGGGCTCCACGCATGATGACACCGGCACTTTGCTTCGCCCTTATACCGGCGGTTGCACGGACGTGATGATGGAAAGACGCCGCCGCCATTGGCTCCAGCCCTACTCGAACCAGTTTAGCAAACACAGTATGAAGCGCAGCGCCCAGACTCCGGACAGAGCAGCGGCTTTTCGGGAAGCGCGCGAATAGTAAAAAAATAGGTATCCAAAAAAGAAACGCCAACGGTTGAGGCGTGATAAGCGTACTCCTGCGGCATGGCAATCAGTTCCGCTAACATAAGTATACTTTCACCCCTATCCGTTAACCTCCGTGATTGACAAAATCGGCTAACAAATATAAAATGGCAGTATAAAAGTCAGCGCATGGCTTGTGCGCGGAATGGAGTCAAGCATGCCCTCCGGCCGGATCAAAACAGGAAAAGTAACTATGCAGGATATCGCGGACAAGCTGAAGATTACCAAGGTATCCGTATCAAAAGCCCTGAACAACCAAAAGGGTATAAGCAAAGAATTGCGGCACAAAGTGATCGCGCTCGCCCAGGAGATGGGGTATGCCCGGGGTGCGCAGGAAAGCGTATGCCGCTTTGCGTTCATCGTTTCCAAGCATTTCTTTCTGGAGACGGATGCCTTCTACAGCGAAATATATTACTATTTCAACAAGTTCTGCATCCAGGACGGCCACGATGCAACATTGATCATCGTCAACAATGCCGATGAACAGCAGGACCGCCTGCCCGCGCAGCTTCAAAAGGAGGTCTTCCATGGCATCGCGGTGGCTGGGGAAATGCCGGACCATTATCTCAAAGCCCTGGCCGGCCTTCGCATTCCCATGGTGCTGATGGATTTTGAAAGCGAAATCCTGGGGCAGTGCGCGATCCTCACAGACAATTACTACTGGGGATACCGGGTAACGGATTACCTGGCGCAGCGCGGCCACCGGCGCATCGGCTTCGTAGGCCCCATAGGCTCCACGGAGAGCATTACGGACAGGTTTTTTGGCTACCGCCGGGCACTGCTGATGAACGGCCTGCCCTATGAGGAGAGATGGACGCTGGTCAACAACGATACCAGCAGCGGCCTGTACCGCTCCATGATCGATCTCCCTGCACAAATGCCCACAGCCTTTGTTTGCCACTGCGACATGGCAGCCCATTACCTCATTGGCACCATGGCCGCCAAAGGCATCCGCTGCCCGCAGGATGTATCGGTGATCAGCTTTGACGATACGAAGCTGGCAGAAACCACACAGCCCAAGCTGACCTCGGTAAGCATTGACCTGCGATCCTTCGCCCGCAAGGGGATCGATACGCTGTGCGCCATGCGCCAGGGGGAAAAGGAGCTATTAACGCGGATCTATCTGCCGGCGGAGCTGCGGGAGCGGGATTCCGTTCTTCCTTGCCCCGACGGGCAAGCCGCCCTATAGAAGGTCTCCAAAGGGCGGGTCGATGGTGATGCGCCCCTCGGTAACATCCCCCAATCCGCTGTAGAGATCTGCCTTTCCGTCCGGGCGCATGAGGATGCCGCTGGTAAAGGCACAGTCACGCAAGTCCTCCCGCATGGCCCCGGTAGCCGGATAGCACAGCTTGTCCCCGATGATCTTCATGTCGCAGGCGCTGTGGGCTGCCGGGTCAAAAATGAAGGCGATGTTTAAATAAACCAGCTGTTCAATGCCATCCGCATCCGTTGCCTTGTAGGAACGGTGGCCCACAACGCCCACACGCCCATCCTTCAGCAGGTAGCACTGGTTGCATCCGCCCCATTCACCCCGGCCGAAAAGGTCCGGAATGACCGGGGCGTTTTCAATGACTTGTGCATTGAGTTCGTCAATGGAATCCATTACGGCAAATCCGATCACCGCCCCCGACCCATAGACCTCTTCCACATGCGGGCCCCGGGGCCTTGAGAATACGCCCACCTGGCCATCCGCCAGCTGTACCAGCCGGATATCCTTCATGTTCATCGGCCCGGATGTAAAATGGGTCATCCACTCCGGCCTGCCGCCCCGGTAAAAATATCCGTAAAACGCGTCCACCTCTCCCTGCCGCTTCCGCACATGGGTTCCGCCCATGATCAGTTCTCCGCTGATCACCGCCACATACGGATCCTCCAGGGGATACATCATGCTTCCCGGCACAGCGGCATACTCGTCCTTGCCTACCCGCTCAAACAGCAGGGATACAGAATTGGCAAAATCCTCCCGTCTTTCCACACGGCCAAAGATATATTGCTTCCCCTTCCATTCAAAAGGAATGGAGCAGTTGTACACATCGAACCCTTCCGCGCCATGAAACCGCAAAAGGGCGCTGTCATATACTGTCTTGGACCGGTGAAAGGCTTTCCTGGCTTCGATGATGTCCATATCGTTTTCCTCCCGTACTCTACATTACTCCACGATCCCGGTACGCTCAATACTCTCGGTGAAATGGCGCTGCGTCAAAAGATAGATGATTAAAAGCGGCCCCACAAAAATGAGCGCGCCCGCGATTTTGACTGCCATAAGCGCCACGGAATACACACCGTTCGGCACGGTAACGGTGGCCAGCGCGGTTCCCAGCGTGCCGATCCTGGTGTAAAACAGGCTTGTGAGATAGGTTTCATTCCAATGCCAAACCATGGAAAACAAAAACACCGTGATGCGGGCCGGCTTGGCCAAGGGGAACATGACCTGGAAAAATACTTTGTAGGTGCTTGCGCCGTCGATATAGGCCGCTTCCTCCAGCTGTGAAGGCAGTTTTTTGAAAAATTGCATGTAGATGATCACAAACAGGCTCCCCTTCAAGCCGCAGCCAAAAAGGGCCGGCAGGATGAAGGCCAGCGGGCTGTTGATCACGCCCAAAGCCCGGAAGACCCAGATCAGGGGGATAAACACCGTTTGGGGCGGAATGATGTAGGAGGCCATCAGGCACACAAAAAGTGTCCGTTTCAGCGGGAACTGCAGCCGGGCGAAGGCGTAGCCCGCCACCGCGCAGGTGAACATCTGGATCAGCGCCGCGGGGAAGGTGGTCAAAACCGACACAAACAGATTGGAGCGCATCATGCCATCCCACCAGTTCCTGGCATCTGCGAAGGAGGGCAATACGTTCATGGCATCCAGGGCGTAATTCAGGTTGCTCAGGGTGGGGGACTGGGGGATCCACTTGGAGGTGGCGTCGGTGATGTCCGTGGCGCTCTTGAAGGACATGCTCACCATGTACAATACGGGTTCCAGATACAAAAGGGCAAATGCGGTGAGCAGGACATACAGCGGCAGCCTGCGCACAAAGCCCAGGCGGCGCCGGAAAAAAGACAAGGATCCGGCAAGCGGGGGAAAAGGCTGTTTGATCATACTTTCCTCCTTCGGGACGGACCGGCAAAGCCCAGGGACTTTCTGAAAATCAACGTCACCACGCCCAGGATCAGCAGCATCAGGAGGAAGTAAAGCCAGGCGATGGAACTGGCGTACCCATACCCCGTGGCCGCGCTCTTGGTATGGAAGGTGATGACTGTAAGCACAGGGTTGAAGGACGCGGTGAACTGGTCCACAATGGTGTAGATAATGGAGATGAAAATAAAAGGCATCAGTCCGGGGAGGGTGATAGTCCACAATACCTCCCACTTGCCGGCGCCGTCGATCCTGGCGGCCTCGTAGGTGCTGGGGTTGATGGACTGCATACCAGCGATCAGAAGCAGCATCTGCACCCCCGAATACCACAGGATCACCAAGAAGTTGTCCAATACCGTTTTGAGGGCTGTGCCCCAGGTGCCGCCAAGGCTGGTGATCAGTTCCTTGGCCGTATCGCTTTGCAGAAAGCTGATGGTGCCCTGGCCCTGATCTGTCAAAACGCTGATCAGATTGCCGCTGGTCAGCACCACGGGAAGGAAGAAGATGGCCCGGTACAGCCCGCGGCCCGGGAACTTTGCGTTGAGCATCAGCGCCATGAGCAGCGCAAACACCACGATCACGGGAATGATGATCAGGGACTGTTCCAATACCTGGAACAGCTTGTTGGGAATCTCCGCATCCGCAAAAAGCGCTTTTCTGAAATTCGCCAGTCCCAGCCATTCCATTTCCAGCCGGTCGGTGACGAAAGAAACCTTATTCAGTGCCATATACAGGCAGTACAGCAGCGGGAATGCGGTAAAGGCAAGGAAACCTATCGCCCATGGGGCAATAAAGCTTGCCCCGACGAGCTTCTGCCTGCTTTCGTAATGAAGCCGTTTACGCACCATCTTCCCCTCCTTCAAGCACCGCAAAGTCTTGGGGCGGCACCGTGATTCCCAGATAGTCAAGCGCCTCACCGGCATAGTTTACCAGCACCCGCACCCCGTTGTCATAGGTGGCCAGTACGGCATCAGGCGCTACTTTGTCATATCCCGTGATGAAGCCCCCCCTGGTTTTTTCCGTGTAGGTCCGCATCTTTTCATACAGTGCCAGGATGTCCTCCTTCCATAACTGGAACTCTGTGCTGTAATACCTGGCCGAATCGGCGCGCTGCAGCTTTTCCGTAGGCTCCCAGCTCACCGAGAAGGTCATGTTCCCGCCCGCGGCCACGGTTTCCAGCATCTGCCTACGGGGCTCGTAATAGCCCATGTAATCTCCGCAGAGGTAGTCCACCAGCCCGTGCAGCGCAATGGTGTAGAAGGGCACGCTTTCGTCCAGGATCGTCAGGTAGGAGCCGCTGGACAAATAGGTCAGCGTTACGCCGTCCATCAGCCCATAGGCGTTGCTGGAATCCAGGCGCAGGCTGCCAAACTCCCGGTTTATTTCAAGGAGAAGCTCCCGCTGGGCCTGCTTCATCTGCTCCCTGGTGGTGGGGGATAACCGGGAATAGTCTGTCATCAGCAGCCATCCCACCATGGATTCCTGAATGCCGGAGACACCATAGCCGCGGTATTCCTTGAGCGCACCGGAGAAGGAGGCCGCCATCCGCCGGGCATTGGCAAATCTGCCGTCAAAGAGCGGGTTGTTCTGGATGTTATATACCGCATCGGTGCGTACACGGACGCCCTTGTGGCTGTAAAGCATCAAGCTGTCGTCCAGAAGGTAAAGCGAATCCCCAAGCTCTTTGGCGTAGGCCGCCAGGCTGGCAAGCCCGCTGTCCCCGCCCAGCGCGGCCGCCGCTGGAAAACGGTCGGGATATTCCACCGATTCGCCCCGCTTGGCCCAGCCGGTCAGCACCGCGTCCACGCGTTCCACGCCGTTGTCCTTGAAATACCGCAATATCTCTTTGGCCTGGTCAAAGGTTGTCATGGAGATGAAGCTTGTGCCCACCAGGCCGCTTTGCACATCGCCCCCGACGATGTTCAGCTGAAGCGCCTGGGGCTCCGCGGCTTCGATCCTGCTGAGGCCGTACTTTTCTATCAGGTAGTCCCGGTATGTCTGCGCCATGTCCACATAATCGCCGGTGCCAAAATAGTACAGCAGCCTGCGGGCATCCTGGACGCCGTCCGCGGTATAGCCCAGGTACCCATCCCCAGTGGCGGCGTTGGTGACTACCTTGTATTTCATCCGGTAGGTGAAGCGGGCGCCCACCGTGTTGAACCCTGTCTGCACCTTTGCCTTGGAGGCGATGATATCCGCCTGTGTTTCTCCTTTGTCGATCACCGACAGCAAGGTATTTCCATCCCTGACCACGCCAAACACCGGGAAACAGATGGAAGGTTTGTCAAGCTCGGTGCTCAGCTGCTGGTCATAGCCGTTGTACAAAGCCATGTCCGCGCCGTATACATGGGCAATAAACTGGCTGTTGACATATTTGTCCGAATCAAAATCCATCAGCGCCCCGGTGCCGTCCGGCACCAGGAGATACCCTGTATTGCCCGTGTCGCTGCGGGTGGCGCCCAGGCTGGGGAAGAGGTAAAAATCCACAATCAGGCAGGACGCTTTTTTGTCCAGCGAGCTTTTGCCCGTAGAGGAGACCTTGTACACCTCCCCGGGGTCCGAGATCAGATAGGAGGGGATATCCACGGCCAAATGGTCATCCTTCAGGGTGATGTCATACCCGAAGGTGACATTGGCATCCTGAAACTCGAAGCATACCCGCACACCCGCTTCCTTTTGAAACACGGCCACCTTCGTCTCCTGGGCCAGAGGGTTTGCGTATTTGATATCCGTGCTGGATTTGCTGGTGGTATAGGTAAACATTACGGCGGACTGAAGGTTGTTTTTCCAGAGGGTATTGCTTTCGTCCAGCGCCATTTCCTCCGGCGTGGGGCAGGAGCGCCAGACATAGCCGTTTTGCTTGTTTACCACCTCAATATTCCCGTCGTCAAAACTCACGTACAGCTGAAGGAGTCCGTTTTCCTGCACCAGCTGATACCCGGTGCCGGTAAGCCTGGGAAGGGTATCGTTGGCAACTTGCTCCTCCTGAACCGGGGTGAACGCGGTCTGCGTATTCCTGCCCGCGTTCACATGGCGGATGAAAAATACGGCGCCCGTCAGCAGGGAAAGCACGGCCAAGGTGATCAACGCTTTTTTAAGCATAGGCAAGCAGCTCCCTGAAAAACTCGTTGAGGAAATTGTATGCCTGGAACAGAATCCCGCCGGCCGCCGCCGCCGCTACCACCGCCATGGCGGCCACGAACAGGATCCACAGAATGTTCCGTACCGTTTCGCCCATTTCATACCCGTGGATCTCCTTGACCTGGATGAACAGAAGCAGCGCTGTCCACAAATACACCACCGTCCGCCCGATCCAGTAAATGGATTCCTCCGCCTTGGTGAGCACATTGCTCAGGAGCGCCAGGGGCAAGGTGAGCAGAACCAAGGGCATCAGGGCATACACCGTGGAGATGAGGATCCCCCGGAACGTGCCCTGGCCTTTGGTGATGGCCCCCACCAGATAATTGCCCAGCACCCACAGAGCCACGGGCATCACATAGGTCAGCAGCACGGAAACCAGGGATATGCCGCGGATCCCGTTGAGATCAAACACAAAGTTGGTCAGCGCCCGCTCGCCGATCATCACCAGGAGGAACGCCGCAAAAAGAATCAGCGCCGTGGGGACGCTCCCGCGCCCGCGGCGGGTGGCCATGTAATAGGTGTCTATGGGATGCCTCATAACGTTCATGGCGTAGCGGAGCTGCGCCGCTGTCCGGCCCAGCCAGGGTACCCGCCGGGTCAAGGGGGCCGCCGTTTCGTGCAGCCTGTGCAGCCCTTTGCGGATCAGCCTGAAAAGGCGGAAATGGAACACCCGGGTCAGGATCAGGTGCACCGCCGCCAGGAGCAAAAGCCCCGCCATCACCGCGCCCGCATTCTTCTGCACCGCCTCCGCGCGGTATTTCCACAGCGCATCGGAATAATAGTCCTGGTTATATGCCAGGCGCATTTGATCCATGGATGTCTTCCAGTCCCTGCGCATGTAAGCGATCCTGCCCAGGCCCAGGTTGGCCCAATAGTAGTTCGCGTTGGCCTTGAGAATGCTTTTCCAAAAATCCTCCGCGGCGATGTACTGTCCGTCGTTGTACAATGCCACCGCCTTGAGGATGGTTTGGGTAAGGGAGGCGGGTTTGAATACCTGGATGCCGTTGTAAGCCCTGTCCAGCACCATGAGCGTGCCATCCGCCATCGCGGACACGGCGACGGGATCGCTGAAATAACCGATACGCTTGTCATTGCCCGAGAGCTTTTCCCCAAACATCATCAAGGGCTTCCCGTTGGCGTCATAGAGGATCACCGCGCCGTTTACATTGTCGATGGCATAGATCGTACCGCCGCCGTCCACATACAGGGATGTGACGGCAGACTTGGTGGCCATGTTGCGCTTTACGGTCACCCGGGTATCCAGGTTATCGAACAGGTCCACGCCGTTGGCGTTGAACTTTTTGATCTGCCCTTCCTTGAGCGTGCTGGTGCAGGTATACACGAATCCGTCCTTCCCCACATACAGGCCTGTGATGGAGGCGGCCACGGTATTGCTGTTGGTGGCAATCTGCCGGCTGGTATAGAAAACGCGTTTGATCTTTTCCCCCAGGGTAAGCTGTGTGGCATTCCGGGCAAAAAAGCCCTGGAAATTCCCCTCCGGAGTCATGATCAGCAAGCCCTCGTTGTTGCCCTTGAGAAGCACATACAGATATCCCCGGGCATCCACCGCCAGGTCCACCGGCGTGAACATCATGCCGGTAAGGCGGGAATCGTCAGGCGCTCCCAGTGTGAGGCGCACCTCTCCCGTACTTTCAAAGACCACCAGGCGGCTGTTCCCCGTATCCGCCACGTAAACCGTGCCGTCTTCGGTCACATACACGCCCTCCGGCGACTTGAGCACTCCGGTTCCGTACTCCTCAAGGAAATATCCTTCCGACGTCATCTTCACCACGCGGCCGTTGCCCGTGTCCGCCACGTAGATTCCGCTGTCGGCGCCGATGTGCAGGTCGGAAGGGTTGCTAAGCCCCTTCACACTGGAAACAGATCCTGTTCCATCCGCTTCATACAGGTTCTGGCCGATGATATCCACCGGCACATAGGGGCTCTGCATATAAAACGGCCAGCCGGTCGTGCTGTAGGCGTAGGACCGGTAGGGCAGTACATCCGCCCGCGCCACGGATCCCAAAAGCGACAGCGTCAGGAGGAGGGCTGCCAGGATGCCCCGTTTTTTCACTTCAAACCATCCTTCCGCCGCCGTCATTTGATGCCCGAGGTGACCATGGTTTCAATCATGGACTTTTGCAGCATGGCAAAGATCAGGAAGTTGGGCAGGAACAGGAGCAGGCCCGCCGCAGCCGCGGCCCCCTTGCGCGCCACCGACGCCCCGGCCAGGGCGCTGGTAAGGGTGCTGACGAAGTACGGGAGCGTCTTCATAGACTCATCCACCATATAGTAGGTGGAGGTGGACACATCGCTCCACACGTTCTGAAAGGCGATAATCATCACCGCACCCACCGCCGGCAGCACGGAAGGAACAATGATATTTACAAGGATCCGGGGTTCGCTGGCACCGTCGATTTTTGCCGCCTCGCACAGGGAGTCGGGCACCTGATCAATGAACTGCTTCATCAGGAACACCCCCATGGGCAGCGCCAGCTGGGGCAGGATGTGGGCAAAATACGTATTTATCAGCCCCAAATTGCTCACGATAAGGTACCGCGTGATGACCACGGCCTCAGGGGTGAACATGAGCGCGATGATGATCATATTGAACAGCCCGTTCCGGCCCGGGAAGCGCATTTTGGAAAAAGCATAGGCGCAGGCCGCGCTGAAAATCAGCGTCAGCGCAACGGTAACCAGCGTCACCAGAATGCTGTTGAACATATACCTGGCCAGCGGGACTACCGACACATCCGTAGCATAAAAGAAGTCGTAGAAATTTTGAAGCGTGGGGCTTCTGACAAACAGCCGCGGCGGATAGAGGAAAAGCTCGGACAAGGGTTTGAAAGCATTACTGACGATATAAATGATGGGAAGGATGGAGACTACGGCCACACAGGTCAACAGCAGCAGGATAAATAGGGTCCCGGCCCGGACGTGCCTGAGCCTGTGCAGCGCGCTTTTGACGCTTATCCTTCCGCGCCCTTTCTTCGCCATCCTACTCACCCTCCTTTGTGCCGAGGAACTTGAAGCACACCCGGGTCAGGACGTAGATGGCCAGCATCAGCGCAAAGGACAGCGCCGTGGCATATCCCAGCTCAAAGCGGGCAAAACCGTAGTCCTCAATATGGGTCTGGAGCAATTGGCCGGCGTAATCGGGGGTGGGGTTCCGGCCTGAAAGCTGTACGCCGATGGACCCGGCCTTCAGGGAATTGACGATGGCCATGACCGCGGAGAAGAGCATTTGCGGCTTCATGGAGGGGATGGTGATATAGAACAATTCCTTCAGCGCGCTGTTGACGCCGTCGATCCGTCCCGCTTCGTACAACTGGCGGTCCACATTCTGCATGCCGGCAAAAAGCGAAAGGAAGCCCACGCCCATGCTGCCCCAGAGGGTGACCAGAATCATGATCAGAAGCAGATAGGCCTTGTCCTGGGTCCATGCTACAGGCGTTTGAATGGTGCCCAGCTTGAGAAGCAGATCATTGAGATACCCCAGCCGGTCGCTGCTGAAGAAAACCGCCCAGACCACCGACACCAGCACCCCTCCTGCGATGGAAGGGGTATAGATGGCCATGATGTATGACTTTTTCGCATGCCTGGGCACCTGGGTGATCAGCCACGCCAGCAGAAACTGCAGCGCGTATCCCACCGGCCCAACCACCACGGCAAACACGATGGTGTTGGGAATGACGTATTTCATCAGCACCACGTCCTGGGTGAGCATCTTGATGAAGTTGTCAAAACCAATGAAATGCGGCGCCTGAACGGAATCGTAGGAGGTAAAGGCCAGCAGTGTGGCGGATACCACGGGCCCCAACACAAAGACCGCAAAGCAAATCATAAAGGGGGCAATAAACAGGTATGCCATATAGCTGGCACGCATCTCCCGGAGCGTATGCATCGCGCGCCCCCGCGGCCTCCTGGCCGGTCGCTCCATCCGCTATTCCCCCTTTGGCGCGGGGTTGCCGATGTCCATCCAATCCATCGGAATCAGCACCCCGCCGTTTTCGTCGATATAGCCCATCTCCCGCTGCTTGATGGACAGCTCCAGCGTGATATCCTCCACCGCTTCCTCGATCTCAGACCGGTAATTCTTCTTGTCGATAACAATGCGTGTCCAGGCGTTCCATAGCTCCCGGGATGTCATGTAGGAACCGCCCGGCACCATGGGGAGCTGTTTGTACCACGCCATCTGCGCAAGGAGAACCTTTTTGGCGTCCTCCGGCCAGGCTTGGGTCTTGATCACATCCTGGTTGGCGGAGAACCAGCGGAATTCTTCTCCATAATAGCTTTCCATGTCATCGGCAAACAGGATCTGGGTATCGGTGGACAGCCACCACTTCAGAAAATCCCAGGCGCGGGTTTCACGCGCATCCGTGGTCTTGAACATTACCGCGCCCGTCTGCGTGCCGGCCTGCCAGCGGTCAAGCACGCCGTCCGCGCCATAGGTGCCCGGGACAAGCGCGATGCCCCACAGCCCCGAAATGTCGGGGGCGGCCATATCGAACTGGATGTATTGGTCGATATCCGCCAGGCCCAGAGGCACATCCCCGGTGCGGAAATGCTGATAGAAGCTGCTCATCTCCGCCTGCAGCCCATACTTGAGGTACAGATCGGTCCATTGCTTGAAAGCGGCATAGCCCTTTTCATTGGTGAAGGCCAGGCCCGTGCCGTCCTTGGTATAAACATCCACCCCGTTTTGGAAGAAGAAGGTCAAATAATCCCCGTAGGGGTAATAGATCGCATAATTGTTTTGCAAAAGCGTGCTCAAAACCTGGGTGGCCTCGCCCCAGGTGGCGGGCAGCGCAATCCCCAGCCTTTTGAGGACATCGGCCCGGTAAAACATCACCTTCACCTTGACCTCTTCGGCCAAAGCGTACTCCGAACCGCTGAAATAATACGGGACCCTGGAGCCCGGCGGCAGATGGGAGGCCAATTCGTCAAAGCCCTCCAGGCCGCTAAGATCCACCAGGGAGCCCCGGATGCCAAATTCAAAGGGAAGGGCAATGTCCGCCCCTGTCACAATGTCCGGCTGCTCCCCCGAGGCGTTGGCCAGCACCAGCACCTGGGAACCGGTGGGGCAATAGCTGACCTTTACCTTCACTCCGGTCCTGGGGGTGTATTCCTGGTCGGCCAGCAGCTGCATCATATCCACATAATCCCGGCTGCGCTGCACCCAGACAGTGACCGTCTGCTCCTCCTGCTGAACGGAGAGGTCCTCCCCGGAACGGAAGAAGGAACGGAAAAAACTCCGGAACCAGTACCCTGTCTTCGTAAAAAATCCGGCGCCGGGACCGGGAATGGAACCCTGCGCGGGCGCAATGAAAATCTTGTCCACAAGCAGCGGCTGAGAGCGCATGCTGTCCATGAGATCGGCGAACACGGTATAGATATCGCTCAGGGCGGAAGTGTTCTTGGCGATGCCGTTGTGATTGTTAGCCAGACGGCCAAGATCCCCCACGGCGGCCGTCAGGCTTCCCAGCTCCCCGGTTCCGCCCACGATCCCGCCCAGATCCGAAAGAACGGTGTTCATCTCCTCCGTCATCCGGGAAAGATCCTGGGCAATGGTGGGAATATAATTTTCAAGCTTCCAGATGCGGTACACATCGCTGTCTGTGCCGATAATCTCCTTGACGGCCAGATCCAGCGCCTTCATATCGCTGACGACGGCCGACAGCCGTCCATACACTTCCCGGTAAGGTGTGTTCACGCTGGTCAGGCGCAGCGTATGTTCCCCGGCGGACAGATAGATCAGGTAAGGGCTGCTGTCCCCCAGCACCTTCTGCTGCCAGCCTGCCCCAAAGGGGAAAGCCGCGCTTAAAAGCTCCCGGAAGGGTGCCTCGCCGTCGATCTCCACCCGCCGAAAGGAAGTCATGGCGGTATTGTAGCTTTGCTTGTAGTTGACGGCCAGCCGGTACAGGCCGGCCTTCTTTACCGTGAAGCGCCACTGGGCAAAATCCCCCGCGGCCTTCCAGTTTTCGCCCCCCAGGGTATTCAAAAGCTTGTAGCCCGGATCTATGGGCGTGACCCCCGGCTCGGACACGGTGGTAAGCTTAATGCTTTTGCTGGAACGCACGGAAACGGTCTCCGCCTCAATGGTGATCGGGGAAGAGGCGCCGCCCGAAAGCCGGTCTTTGCTGTACTCCTCATAGGTGGGCACGGCGGCGGAGGCTTTCAGGGTGATCCCCGCCAAGGCAAGGCCGCCCTTGATCCCCGTGAGTGTCAGGGTGTTGGCGCCTTGCCCGAATTCAAAGAGCAGGGGTTCTTCATAGAAGGCATACCGGTCCCGCAGGAAGATTTCGGCCAGATCGTAAAGCCCTGTCTGGCCCGGCATAACGTCGTTGCCGTATTCATTTTTCTCAAAGGGGTACCGGGCATCGGCAAAACGCTTGGGGAAAAGAAAATTTTCGCACTCCTCAAACGGCGCGCGGCCGTTGATCAGAAGCCCGCGCTCAATTTGCCCGCTTTGGGCATCCAATTGCGCGTAGCGCACGCTGATCCGATACAGCCCGGCTGCCGGCACATCCACCGTAAAGGTAAGATTGCCTTCCTCCCCGCCGGCCCAGCGCAGGACGCGCTCACCATCCAGTTCCGCCTCCTCCGGGGCCATCCCCTCAGCCGAATACCCCGCAAGCGGAACGGCCACATCCTGCGTCCCGAGCGCCGCAGCCTGCCGGGCACCCAGAAACGCCTGATAGGAGGGGGCCGTCTCGGCGGCCGCGAAGCGGCACAGAAAGCATGCCGCCAGGATCATTGCCAGATACAAGCCCTTGCGCATTCTTGCCGCTCCTTACAGTATCCTTTCGCCTGTGTTGATATCAAAAAACAGGAACATGTTCATGTCCGCCCGCACCGTCAGCTTCGTGCCCTCGTCGAGCCGGTCCCGGATGGAAGCCCGGATGACCACGGGTGCCTCGCTTTTGTTGAGATGGTTGTACCGCACGTGCAGGTATCTGTCCGCTCCCACCAGTTCCGTTAGCTCCAAAGTGCCGTAGAACCCGTCTTCCAGGCGGCTGCCGCTTTCGCCGGAGGGCTGCGCCGTCATGTAATCGGGCCGGATTGCCCCAATCAGGTCGTGGCCCGCGTACTCCGTCAGCCTGCGGGTCAGCCTTTCTTCCGGCACCAGCAACAGCATAAAGGGATTGCTGAAGGCATACCCCGCGTCCGTATGGATCAGCCGGCCATTTAGAAAATTCATGGGGGGCGTGCCGATAAAGCCTGCCACGTAGCGGTTTGCCGGCGCGTTGAAAATTTCCTCCGGCGCACCCACCTGCTGGATCAACCCGGCCTTCATCACCACAATGCGGTTGCCCATGGTCATGGCTTCCGTCTGGTCATGGGTCACATAAACGGTGGTCGCCCCCAGTTCCCTGTGCAGCCGCGTGATCTCCGTGCGCATCTGCACACGCATTTTTGCGTCCAGGTTGGAAAGCGGTTCATCCATCAGGAAGACCGAAGGATTGCGCACGATGGCCCGGCCCAATGCCACGCGCTGGCGCTGGCCGCCGGATACGTCCTTGGGCAGCCGGTCCATCAAGTGGTCGATCTCCAGTTTTTTCGCCCTTTCGTTCACAAGATCGTTGATCCTGTACTTTTCCATCTTGCGCAGGCGGAGCCCGAAAGCCATGTTCTCAAACAGCGTCAGGTTGGGATACAGCGCGTAGTTTTGAAACACCATGGCAATATTGCGTTTTCTGGGCGACAGGTCGTTGACGACCTTGCCGTCGATAAGGATCTCTCCCTTGGTAATGCTTTCAAGGCCGGCGATCATGCGCAGCGTGGTGGTCTTCCCGCAGCCGGATGCCCCGACCAGCACCATGAATTCGCCGTCCGCGATATCCAAATTGAAATCCTGCACAGCCGGCGCGACATTTTTTGCGTTGGGATAAATTTTCCAGACATGCCGGAGGGATACTTTGTCCATTGCACACCATCCTTCGCCGCGAGCATGCCTGGGCCCGCTTCCATGCTGAACGCGGGGAAACTCCCTTGCGGGAATCCCCCCAAAGCCTTGGCAAAGCGGCGCAATCCGCTTTGCCGCAGGATTCCTATCTAAAATTGGAGGGCTTCGGCCCTCCAATTTTTTCCGGATTTGTTGATGGCTTAAGGGAGGGGGCTGCCGCAATAGTCGCATCATCGCATTATTATTCATGGAGATGGCCTCCGAAGGTTTCCAAAGGCTTCGTAGCCTAGCCGCCGCCTGCGGCGGCAATTGAGCAAGCCGTACCGGCCGGGAAGCCCTTTGGTTGCGTTCGAAGGCGCGAAACCCTTCGCGTTAAATAACAATATGCAGCGTATGCGCTTGGCGCGGCAGCCCCTTTGATTTGACGGAGATTAGTTGGGATAAACGATCAGGTTGTTGGCGTTGACGTAGTCGTCATACTCCTTCAGCGCGTCCACCAATTGCATTTCGCCCCTGGCCACTTTCTGGGTTGCCTCAATCAACTTGGCCCGGTCCACATAAATGGTTACGGGGGACTGCATGGCGGCATACAGGCCGTCATAGAGCTTGGCGAGCTGTTCGTTCAAGGTGTACGTGGTGGTGAAGGGGGGCAGGCCGAAGGTGAAACCGGTGCTTTCCCCGTTCAATACGAATACGTGCTGGGTCTTGCCGGGATCGTTGGGGTCCTTTGCATAGGCATTGACGCGGAATGCTTCGCTGGTCATGGCCTTCAGGTATGCCCAGGCCAGGTCCTTGTTCTTGCTGCCGGCATAAATGGAATAGCTGATGGTGTTCAGCGTTGCGCCGCCGCCGTTGGGGCCAGTGAAGGCGGGATAGAACACCTGGGTGAACTTGGGATCCCCATCCTCGTCGGTCAGGTAGGCCCAGCTGGAAACGCCGGGGAAGGTGGCGGCAATGCCGGCCTCCCAGTCAATATCCCAAACGCTGTTGTCCAGGCCCATCACGCTGCGCTCATCAGCGGAAAGCGTGTAGGCATAGTTGTTTGCCCGCAGTTCCATGTACTTCTCCAGAGCGGTAATGGCATTGGGGTCCTCGGAGAGGTTGGAATATTTCTTTCCGTCCTTCTCGCCATAGCCGGTGATGCCGTAGGCCGCAAAGAACATGTTCAGGAAGCGGACATAGTCCTCCTCGTCAATGTTGCGGGCGATGGCGATGGTGGTGTTATAGGGGTCGGACTTGTTGGTCACCTTTTTGCACATGTCGGTGAACTCATCCAGCGTCCAGTTCAAATCGGGATACGCCACGTTCGCCTTATCCAATACATCATAGTTCACAAAGATGCCGTAAGGCATCACGTCGAAGGGGAGTCCGTACAGCTTGCCGTCCACTGTGTGGGAGGAAAGCAGGGCGGGAACAAAGTTGTTCACGAAGGAGGCGTCATTGGCGATGTAGCTGTCCAGGCTCTCGCACAGGCCCTGCCCGATCAATTGCGGGATCACCTGCTGAGGATCGCCCTCCCAGAAGAAGATATCGGGCACTTCGCCCGCAGCCACGGCCGCGGCCATCTCCTCCCAGCCTTTGTTCAGGCTGAAGTTGAACTTCACGTTGGGGAATTGCTCCTTGAGGTAGTCATAGTAGGGATCGCCTGGCTGGTTGCCCCAGATGCCCCAGGTGGAAGTCGTTCCGGAAGCATCTCCGCGGACCCAAATGTTCAGTTCTCCCGACATCTCCGTATTGGCTGCGAACGCGGGGACCGCATTTGCAGACAGTACAAGGGCCAATGCCAGCACCACAGCAAGAATCCGGGTCTTTTTCATTGTTCTCCCCTCCACATATCTTCTAGGCTGTTAACGAAAGCGAAACTAAAGTTGTTTTTAGTTATCTTTCTTTAGGCTCCGTTATCGTGTCAATCAGCCTGATTTATGGTATTTATTTTACCATTTGCGCTATTTCACTGTCAAGGGCTTTTCGCAAAATTCACAATCCCTCTTTTCCGTATTTTCTTGGTTTGGTTTACGGGAAATATGAATATTACTATTTGTTATTTTATTTTATCAAAGTAATCATAAGTTACTTTGCCGCATGCCCTTTTCTTGCTGTTCAAGAGCCTGCAGCACCTGCGCAAAATCCGCCTTTGCGGCGCAGGTGGCCTTGTCTCCCGCGCCATAAAGAAAGTAAAGCTCCCCGCGGTGCACATGGGCACTCATGGGAAAAATAATATCGATGCGCAGCGCCTCGTTCCGCTCCTCTGCCGTCTCGGGGCTCATGAAGGGTTCCATGCGGCAGGCGGTCATCCCCTGAAGGTTTCCCCTGCGGTATGCGTTCAGGTCCACGATCATGGCGCAGGCTTCATAGCGGCGGAAGTCATTATAAAAGAAGCAGCCGTTGTGGTACAAAACTAAGTATTTTCCCTCCCCGATTTTAAGCGGCGGGGCTCCGCCGCCCACCCAGGAGATTTTCTTTTCGGGGGCGGGCAGGCCGCGCAGCAGTTCCCCCTCGTCCGTCCATGGTCCCAGCGGCGCCGGGGCGCTGGCCAGCCGGATCACATAATTGTTGGCGTCGGGGATTTCCCGGCCCCATGGCCGGTGCAGCATCCACCATCGCCCTTTGTACGGCTCCGGGAAAATCACATGATCCTTGTTCTCGTGCCCGCCCAATTCGCCGGCAAGGGGCGTCTGCTTGGTCCAGTGGACCAAATCCCGGCTCACTGCACAGCAGGGCATCCCCCGCACGCCGTTGTAGCCGCAGTACCAAAGAAAGAATTGGCCATCGGCATACGTCACACGGGCATCCTCGATCCCCAGGCTGTCCACGGACCCGGGGCCAATATCGGGCGAAAGTACGGGCGTTTTTTTTCGATAGCGCAGCGTAAGCTCCGGCGTGAACACCGCCAGCCCTCTGCGCTGGCGGCGGACCGGATCGCCTTCCAGCGTCCCGCAGGCAGTGTACAGGCTGACCGCAACGCCTTCCCGCAGGCTTTCATCTTGGGAAATGTCCATCTCCAGCGCATCGGACAAAAGGTCCGGCAGCTCTTTCGAATAGGGCAGGAGGACCGCTCCCGAATTGGAGGTGCCCATGCTCTCCCAGCTTTGTTCTGTGGGCGGCAGCACAAAATGCCCGCCGTGCAAACGCGTGATTTTCACTTCCCGTTCTCCTCCTTGGCGAAGGCGGCCCCCACGCACATGTCGGAGGCGCCGTAATATGCATGCCAGAGTCCGTCCCGCCGGAACACGCTATCCAAAAAAATCGTTCCCCGGGCCGCATCCCCGGTGAGGCGAAATAAAGACTTTTCATAAGAGTGTTCTGCCGCAATCACGGGAAAATCCAATTGTTTGATGCGGTGCCGAAGATCTTCGCGGGAAAGAAGGCATTCGGTCACGGCATAAAAAAGCTTCCGCCCGGGGCACAGCGCGTCCAGGCTGCCTGCCACGAACAGTACGACATCATCCTTCCCCGGGTCCCGGTAATCCGTAATGGCGGTGCAGACCTCGTGGAATTTCCCGCTGTATGCAGCCGCCTCAAAAGGCTCACAGTCCCAATGTACAAAATCCGCCGAAGCGGCGTAAACCTGGTTGGTGAACAGGTGGTATTTCCCGCCGATCCGCACCGCCCGGAGGTTCGGGTCCACCACCGGACAGGCGGATTTGCTTTCCCGGCCGAGCTCCGTCCAGGTTTTGAGGAGCGGGCCCCGTTTCTCCCAGTGCGCCAGATCCCTGCTCACCGCGCTGCATAGCACCACCCGGGGGTAGCAATAGGCTGTGTACAGCAAATGATACTCCCCATCCACGATAGTAATACGGGGGTCTTCCAGGCCGCCCGGCAGCTCATAGGGCTGATCGGCGTCAAGAACCACACCTTGTTTCACAAACCGGCGCCCGTCCGTGCTGGTGGCCAGGCCGATGCGGGAGGTGCCGCAGTAAGGCGTGTCCCGCTCCTCAAGGGTCTCGGCACGGTAAAACATATGATACTTCCCAAAAGCATAGATCACCGCCGGATTGTAGGCCGCCCAGGAGTCGAAACCCGATTCTCCCGGTTCAAGCACGGGATTCTCCGCCGCCTTCAGAAAAGGCCCGATGGCCCAGTCAGGATACGTGTCCATTTATTCTCCTCCTTTGATAACGGCAATGCTTTGGATCACCACTTCATCCTTGGTGCCATTGGCAAAAGGCCGGAGGGTCAAGGATGTTTCCCCTTCCCCCAGACCCCAATCCTTAAGCAGCGCGCCCAAATCACACAAGAATTCCCCTGTTGCGCAGGAGTCCCCCCGGATATAATGCTCCTCCCCCTTCACCAGGCACGATAGCCCCCACCGTCCCGTGGCGGAAGCTATTTTCACCAGAACAAAGGGTTTCTCGTAAGCGCTGACTGTTACCGCCGGGCAATCAAAAGAGGCGCCGCCCCAAGCCAGCGTCATTTGCAGGCCGGTTTCCGTCAGAGCATATTTGCAGTTGCCCGATGGTTTTGTCAGGGTGTAAAGCCCTGCTCCGTCAAGGGCCATGAGCACATTTTCCGGGGTTTCCGCCCAAAGGCCGATCCCTTTATAGCAGGAAAGCGTATTCCCCCGGACCGTGTCCACCGTAAGTTCAAGCACGTTTAGTCCTGTGCCAAGTGCCTTGGGGGAAAGCGTAACGGTTTGGGGCAGAGCCTCTCCTTCAAAGAGCACCGTCTCCCCAATGGTGAGGCGGACACCGGCCGCGGCATCCTCCTTTGGAAGGCTTGCAAGGAGGGGCACCCGCGTATCCTCCTTCAAAAGCATCCCTTCCCCGAGGCCGGGCAAATCGGCAAAGCCGCGGCAATAGGTTACCGTCACGTCCCCCGCCTTCAGGCAATCCCCTTCCCGGACTAGGCTGAGGCCGGAGGGAATCAGCACGGCCTGGACCGCCGTATCCCCCGGAATTTCCAGTTTCACATCGCCTGCCGCGTCTTTTTGCAGATATTCGCCGGAAACCGCGTCATACACATCCACCCGTTCCTCGCCCACATAAAAGGTTACCGCCTTTGTTCCGGCCAGAGGGTTATACAATAGGTGGGACGGATACGCCGCTTTGTGCCAGAAATCCGTTTTCAAAAGATCCACGCACAGGATCTCCGGCACATCGGTATTTTGCAGCATTCCGTACAGCAGGCCGATGGGGCCACTGGAGTAAAAGCTGAAGTTGGTCCCCGCGCGGTTGGGAGCCTTGATATCCCCCGTGGCAAAGGGCGTTGTCACGCTGCGGTTGCGGAGGCCTTCATACACAAGGCAGCCGATTCCCGTTTGGGCCACATAGTCCCCGTCATCCTGCAGGGAAAGGGGCAATCCGTCCGCCAGGAACATTTGGCTGTTGACCGCTGCGGCCAGCAGGTACCGGCCTATGGCTCTGGAATATTCCGGCGCATAGCGTGCCGCGGGAGCGATTGCCCCGGCGGTGACAAATGTGTTCATGGCGAAGGCGTATCCGTGGGAAAAATCGCTGAGGCTCCCCGAGAGGCCGTAGGCGTCATACGCTCCCCACCGGCTATCCATCAGGCCCCAGTCCATGCGCGCGGCATTGGACCCGTCGGTGAAGACCCAGTCCAGCATCCGGCCAAGGGGCAGCCCGGCGTTTTGTTCCGCGTTGAGCCTTGCGGCAATATATGGCGCGTAAGAGCCCAGAATTTCATAATAAGGATTGTCTTTGCGCTCTGCCATATCCCGCATCAGGCGGACAGCCGCATCCAAATATGCTTTTTCACCAAAGCGCTCGTAAGCCATAAGCATCACATAGGCCGCGCCGAAGGCGCCCTCCGGCTCCCCGTGGGTCCCCTGAACGGTGACCCGGTCTTTGAGGGATACACCCTGGGCGTCCCAGGCGCCGGTATAGGCCAATGCGTCCAGCCAGGTGCCGGCCACGGCCCGCATGTGCTTTTCAAATGTCTTGTCCTCCGGGTACTGCGATGCAAGATGAAAATACAGAAGCGTGGGATACAAAGTGTACCAGTAGCTGTCAGCGCAATCGTCCACCGAAAGGTTGTTGCTGATGAATCCGCGGCCATCCGGGGTCTCGCTGTAATAGGCCTGGGCCATGCGCACATAGTCCCGGCCGTTCAGGCTGCGCGGGTCCATCCCCTCCAGAAGGCTGGCGGTAAGCACGGCCGCCAGCTGTGTCACAGCCTCCCCGTAACCTGCCGCCGGATTCAGGTAGGAAAGCGTCAGAAAATTCTCTCCGGTAAACCCGCCGGTGGCGGGCGCCTCCTGGGTGTAATAGCGCGTCACGGGGAAATGGGGCAGATCAGCGGTTTCGTCTAACATCAGCAGCGTTGCTTCTTCTGCCGTCTTTGCCCAGTCCCGGGTCCGAAACGGTGTGGGGAGCGCCGGCCAATCCTTCATATAAGGAATATCCATCTGCAAACCCTCTCCGCCTCCCGCGGCGGGGATGCCCGCCGCCAGCAACATCAGAGCAAAAAACAACAGAACCGGCTTGCGCATCGCTTATCCCTCCGCCGCGGAAATGAACCGGTCCACCACCAGTTGCCGGAACTCCGGCGAAAGGGTGGCGAAGTAAGCTGTAAAGCCCGTCACCCGCACCACCAAATCGGGGTAAAGCAATGGATTTTCATGGGCTTTCATGAGCTTTTCCTTATCCAGCACATTGATGTTGATCAGGGTGCCGCCCTCCTCCACGTGGGTTTTGAGCACCTGCTCCACGCGCTCGATCCCGCCCTCTTCCGCCGACAGGCCCGGATCAAATTCCAACTGCAACGGGCAGGCGTTGCCGTAACCCGTTTGGATCTTGGCGATGCCCGTGGCCATGGCCGTCACCGCGCCATCCCTACGGAAGCCCGGGTTGGGATTGGCGCCGTGGGTCACCGGGGCGCCGGCATGGCGCCCATCCGGGGTTGCCCCCACCATTTTGCCAAAATGGATGGTGCTGGACCAGGAGAACCAGCCCGGTACCAGCGACACGCCGGCTGGCATGGCCT
Organism: Bacillota bacterium; assembly: GCA_023459275.1. GTDB lineage: Bacteria > Bacillota > Clostridia > Christensenellales > Aristaeellaceae > JAEWAH01. Next base: position 28,445 of record JAEWVC010000101.1, read on the forward strand.
GGGCGGCGACGGCATTAGCAAACATCCGGCTGACGGCTTCAGCCCAAGTATCCCCCAGGGTGCCTCCTCCGCAGTAGCGCTCCGAGGACTTGAGCATCAGGCGCAGCCGTTCTCCCTGCGCCTCTGCAAAATCACTTTTCAGCCCCTGGTAAATCTCCGCAAAAGTGGCCCGCCGCTCCAAAACCACCCGCTGCTCCAAGGCGGCCAGCGAATCCGCCACGGTCCCCAGGCCCACACCGTCCACGCCCATGGTCTTCAGCCGCGCGCATGCGCTGATGTCCTGCCCCAGTTCCAGCGTATCTTCCATCATCAGGTTCATGACCAGTTCGGGCATTACATACTGCTGCTTTTCAAGATGCAGGCAAATGCCTTTGGCCGTCACCTCCACCGCCCGGACGAGATGATCCTTCAGCCGCTCCCACAGATTTTCCAGGGAGGGCGCCGTCCCCGACTCCATCATCTCATCAAAGGAAAGGCGGAATATTTTCGCCACATTGATCTTGACGCAGTCGTTGAGGGGGTACTCCGCGCCCGGCACCGCCATCCAGTTGCATCCCACGGCGATGCGCCGCACCGCGTCTAGGTGGGTGACGCCGGGATTCTTTTCATACTTCATCAGCCCCCGGGCCCCGGAAAATCGCGGCCAGCCGTTGCGGTCCGTAAACAGATAGGCCGCTGCCCTGCGCAGGAACGCGGGATCAATGGTATCGTGCATCCTGACCGTAAGGTTTGCCGATGTATTCAGCCAATGGGCCGCATCAAGCACCAGGAAGGACAGCGGATTGGTCAGATCGTTTCCGCTTTCGTCCGCCCCCGAGAGCTGATGGTAATGCGTCTCGATCAAAAGCACATTGGCCAGGATGAAGGTGGCTTTTTCATCATCCAGGATGCCTTTTTCCACATCGTGCCGGTAATATGGATAAAGCAGCACATCCAGGTTGCAGCCGGCTCCGTCCCGGTCATAGATCCTGGAGACGACCGAAAACCAGCTTACCCATTGGCAGGCCTGCAAAAAGGTTTCCGGCGGCGACAGCCGCACAGCCTGATTGGCCGCCAGCATCTCCTTAAGGGACTGCCTGATCTCAGGCCGCGTTTCCGTTGAAAGGCGCCGCCCGATCTCCTCAATATGCCTGTCGATAAAGCGGATGATGGCCTTGAGGGTAATTTCCTCCGCCAGGTAGAATTCCGCCTTGCCGGCATTGCGGCTGCGGCAGGTTTCGATTTTGTTCAAAAGCCCGCCGAAGCCCAGGTTCAGCCCGATGCGGTAATCGCAGGCAAAATGCGCGTCCGCGCCAATGCCGGAATTGATGCCGTACTTTTCCTGCTCGGGCTTGAGCTCATCGTAGGGATAGAGCTTTTCAAAGCTGCCGCCCCGGTAAAAGGGCAGCATATCTGCCCAGCGGCCGCACAGGATCTCCAATTCATCCACATAGACGGGATGCGTTTCCAGCAGCGCCGAAAAATTCAAGGCGTTGCCTATGGCCCCGTAAAAGAAGGGTTTGTCCCCCGTGGGCATGGGGGTGAAGCGGTATCCCTCCGGCAGGGGAATGGTGCCGTAGTCATCCCCGTCCATATAGCCGTTCTTGGCCTTCTTTTCCAAGGTGTGCCGTATCTTTTTTTCCCGAAGCAGCGCGATCCTTTCCAGGTACGTCATGGATACACCCTCCCGGCCACGCGCACCTGCGCGCGGCACTGCCTTGCCGCATCGGCAAGTTCCTTCATCTTTTCCTTATCCGGCGCGGAAAAGCACGTCTGCTCTCCTGCGCCTTTGCTCAGCCCCAGGGGATGGTAGGGCAGCAATTCGTAATATACGAGCGTTTCAAGCTCGTTGGCAAAGCGGGCGATGGCGCCGATCTCCTCTGCGTCGTCGTTGACGCCGCACACCACCGGCGTGCGCAAAATCAACGGCTTGCGCAGCGCCTTCAAATTGCGCTTGATGTCCCCGTTTCCGGCTCCGGTGAAACGCCTGTGCTTCTGCTCGTCAAAAAGCTTCAGGTCCGCCATCACCAGATCACAATGGTCAAGAATCGGCTCCAGGGCTTCCGGCGCACAGCACAAATTCGTCTCCACCGCCGTATGCACTCCCGCCTTTTTAAGAATATCCAGCAGTTCCGCCACAAAAGCGCTCTGGCAGGTGGGCTCCCCGCCTGAGATGGTGACGCCGCCCTCCCGCCCGTAATAGGATAAATCCTTCAACGCTTCCGCCGCCGCCTGGTGGGGCGTCATCTCCCGGCCGCACTCCACCCGCGCCCCGGAAAAACATCCCTGTTCGCAAAGGCCGCAATGGATGCAACGCTCCGGGTGGAACAGCGTCTCCCGCTCAAAGGACAGCGTCTCGGGATTGTGGCACCAGGCGCATCGCAGGTTGCAGCCCTTCATAAAAATTGTTGTGCGGATCCCCGGCCCGTCGTGCAGTGAGCACCGCTGAATGTCGGCGATCAGGCCCGTCATCGGAATTCCTCCGTTCTGATTAATAAGTTATTTTATTTTACTTTCCATTGCGTCTTGTTTCCTGATCATTATAGCCCATATATCTGTATAAATCAAGCCATATTCTCCATTCCTTTGAAATGTTGACAAGCGTGGGGGAAGAGTATATACTTTTCTCAAGGATAAATAGTTAACAATAAAACAATATGTTACTTTGCAAGGAGGAACGGCAATGTATCATTTTCCAGAAACCGACCGCATGCCGGAGCACCCGGCGCTGCCGGTTCCGGATTACGCAAAGCTGAACCTGGCGTTCCGGGCCGCGCTGATGAACCCGGCCAACAAGGTCTTGAGGTACGCACCCAACGGGCATCCGATTTTTGGTGCCTATATCCAGTCGGACAGCAACGAGCTGGTCACCTGGGGCATTCTGGCCGTGGGCGAATGGCTCAGTGGGCGCGACGCCGGGTGGATTTCCGTAACCTATCCCGATTTTTTTGTGCCCGAAATCGGGTTGTACATGAACAGCCCCGGGGGAAAGACAACTGAATTCTGGTATCTGTTTTACGTCAATACCCTGGCCGGGGCGGTAATGTGCACGCTTTTTCCCGGGGATGCCCAAGCCCGGGAGCGCATGGGCGCCTCGGCGGATGCCATGGTACGCCTGGCGAAGGCGCTTGGCTACGATTTCAACCATCAGGGATACTTCTTTGAGAAAGGCGTTCCCTTCACCCGCCGGGAACAGTACCGCCAGCCGGATTCCATCGCGGGCTATGCCTACAACATGCTTTTTGCCGCCCGGAAGGCGGAGCGGCCGCAGTATCTTTCGGAAAGTGTGCAAGCGCTCAGGCGCTACCAGGCTTTTGCCGCGAATCCCTGGTACGAGATCCCAAATGGAAGCGCGGGGCTGATGGCGGCATCGTGGCTGAACGCCCATGGATACGCGCTGGATGTAAAGAAAATGGCGGGCTGGGTGTTTGATCACGAGCAGGGTCCCATGCAGACGGGAAAATGGGGGAACGAGGAAATCGACGGTCTGATGATGGGGTGGCGGGGTGACACACGGGAGGGGGCCATGGCTTCGGCATACAGTATGGAAACGCTGATGCCCCTCCAGTTTTTGCTCCCCGCCGTCCGCTACTGCGGGGAGCTGGCCGGCGCCGTAGGCAAATACGTCCGCTGTGTGCTTTCCAACTTCCAGCTGTTTTATGCCAGGGGAACAAAGCCGCTGTACGAGACGCAACCCGGCCTTGATCCCAGCATCCCCTACGAAAAGCTGGAACGGGAGCGGGACGGCCATATCCCCGCCGCCTGCGGCGATTTCTGCGGCGACCGTTCCGTATACGGCGCGGGGTACCTCTATTGGCTGGAGGCGTTGGCCCGCCCCACCACGGACCCGGATATCTTCGCCCTGGATCTTTCCCTGACCGACTGGCTGGCGGATCAAAAGTATCCCGTTTTTCTGCTGCGCAACGCTGCCCATTCGGCCTGCACGGTCCGTTTCACCCCCGCGGCTGTATGGCATACCCTCTGCCCCGAACTGTACCGCGGCGGCAGCCTTGCCTGCGCGCTGTGGGATGTCCGTTCCGGCCGGCTTCTTGGCGGCCAGTCCAGAGCCGTCACGCTGACGGTCCCTTCCCAAAGCGTGCTTCTGGCCGCCCTGCTTCCAGAAGGCCTTACGCCCGTTTTATCCGGCGGTTTTCTAATGGCAGGCGGCGCGGAGCTTGCGTATCCGGCTTCCGGTGAAAAATAAAGAGGAGGAAAATAAACGTGTTCACCATCGCGGAAAAAGCAGTGTCCTGCCTTTCCCTTGCAAAGGCCTATGAAGAGCGCAAAACCCTGCGCGCCGCGCGCAAGCTTACCTTTCTGGGGGTGGAAGGCTGTGATGTCTACAATATATCGGTTCCCTTTCCCTGCCAGGGGAAAACCTATATCGCGGGGCGTGTGGAGAGGCGGGAAAACGAATGGTCCACCGTCCGCTTCTTTGAGCAGACCAGCCCCGATACCTACACCGCCGCGCTGCCCGGCACGGTCTTTCAGGCCTTTCAGGACCCCTTCGTCACCTTCATCCACGGAGAGATGATCCTGGGCGGGGTCCAGATTGCGGGGGATCCCCTGGACCCGGCACGCATCATCCATTGGCATACCTGCTTTTACAGGGGGCCGTCCCCGTGGGAACTCAAACTTTTCGCCATCGGCCCTTCCCACATGAAAGACATCCGCCTGTGCGGGCTTCAGGACGGGCGCGTCGCCGTATTCACCCGTCCCCAGGGCAAAAAAGGCGGACTGGGGAAGATCGGCTTCATGATTTTTGATTCGCTTCATGAGGTGAATGGCGAGGATATGCTGAACGCACGCATTTATCAAACGCATTTCCTGCCGGAGGAGTGGGGCGGAGCAAACGATGTGCACCTTCTGAAAAACGGCCTGTTGGGCGTGGCCGGGCATATCGCCCGCCGGGACCGGGAAGGGCTGCACTATCAGCCCATGTGCTTCGCTTTGGATCCCAAGACGGGGGAGCACTCACCCCTTGCGGTCCTGGCACGCCGCGGCGACTTCCCCGACGGCCCCTCCAAGCGCCCCGGCCTGAGGGATGTCCTTTTCACGGCCGGCCTGATACGCCACCCTGGCGGCAGCGCCACGCTATACACGGGCGTATCCGATTGCGAAGCCTGCCGCGCCGAGATCGGCGATCCGTTTTTGCCGTTTGAGGCATGAAAAAGGCGTTCCGCGGTTGTATCCGCGGAACGCCTTTTTCATTGGCCGAAGACCTGCAGGTCCGTCACGCCATAGGGCTTGCGCCTGTTTTGCTTGGACAGGCATTTCAAGCGAAGGAACCGGTACCTTCCCCTGACCTCGCAAAAGGAGACCGTCCGCCTGTTCCCTGTTTCCCGGTGCAGCGCCGTCCAGACTTTCCCGTCCTGCGATCCCTCTATTTCAAAATCCGCAGGGACCATGTCCTGATTGTATTCCCAAATGATGTGTACGCGTGTAAGCTCCCTTGCCTGCCCAAGGTCCGCCATAAGCCATTCCTGCAGGGGATTGTCAATGGAGTGCCAGGCGTCATGCCAGTCGCCGGTGGAGGCGTTCCGGGCGCCGTACATGATGCTTTGCCGGGAGGACGCGCTCATGGCCGCGCCGTGGGCCAGGTTTTCGTAGATGTCGGCAAGGGGTCCCGGCGTTTCCCAGCCCTCGGGATACGGATCATCCCCGGGGCCGGGGCACAGCACCATCACTTCCCCCGCGTCCAGGGCGGCCGTCTGCGGAACAAACTGCTTTGACAGCAAATTGTACCGGACATCCGGTGGTAGGCACACTTCCTGCGGCGCACCGCCGGGGTTGTACAAAAGTACGCAAGGCCCTTTGGAGAAGGGGTCCACGGCTGCCAGATCCGCCCACAGCAGTTCCTCCCGGCAGTCGGGGAACAGCGCCGCCATCAGCCCGCTGCCCCATGCTCCGTACAGGTTCATATCCAGACGGGTGTCGCCTGTGGCATAGGGAACGGTAGCGCCGTTTTTGCGCACACCCTCATAGGAAATGCAGTCCACCCCCGTTTCAAGGACCCATCCCGCCTGGGACTGCATCCCTCTGGGCAGGCAGCCGGGGAAAAACAGCGCCGCGTTTTTGCGTACGTGCATCAGGTACCGCGCCAATTCCAGGGCGTACCAGGGCGCATACCGGGCAACCGGCGCCAGCGCCGCGGCGGTGGCATAGGTATTCATGCCAAAGGCATATCCCTGGGTATCCGTTGTGCTGCCGGAAAGGCCGCAGGCGTCGTACTCCCCCCATTTTTCGCGGATGACCCCCCAGCCTTCCCGCACGCCGGAGGTGCCGCAGAACACGTATTGCAGCATCCGCCCGAGGGAACAATCCTCCCCGGTTTCCGCCTGGATACGCGCGGCGGTGTAGGGCGCGTAGGACCCCAGGATCTCATAATACGGATTGTAGTCAAAATTTGCGGCTTCCCGCAGCAGATCCCGCGCCCGTTCAAGATACTTTTTGTCCCCGAACCGCGCATAGGCGGCATACTGAAGGTAAGCGATCCCAAGCGCGGCATCGCTCTCCATCCCGCCTCTGGGGTCCACCGGGCACTCGCCGGCAAGAGAAAAGCCGATGTGGCCAAAGTCGCCCCGCATCCTGTCCGCCACGAATCCCCACGTCTCCGCTATTTGACGGGCCTGTTCCCCAAACGCCTTGTCCGCGGGCGTATACGCCGCGATGAGTGTATAGAGGATGGAGGGGAAGATGTCATACCAGAAGCTGCCGCAGGTGTCCCCCTGGTCCGGAGCGGTATGGACGTTGTTGGTCACCACATAGCGCCCGTTGATCCGGCTGAGATAGGCTTTGCATTGTTCAATGAAGGTGGCATATTTTTCCCGATCAAAGGACAGGCAGGCGGACAGCGCCGCGCCAAGGCAGGTGAGCGCCTCTCCCGGCTCATGAGGCGGGGGGCTTCCCACATAGCTGGGCAAGGAGAACAGTTCTCCTTCATATCCCGCCGCGGTCTTTACATGGAGCATCCGGCAAAAGGGCATGCCCGGCCCGGTACGCCCTGTGTCAAACACGGTTTGCAAATAGCGCTCCGCCGCAGTGCGCCAATCAAGCAGCACACCTGTCTCCGCTTTCGCTGGAAAGCAGGACAGATAATCAATCCTTGCCTGGGACAGCATGGCTTCCGCCTCCATATTGTAAGTTTTCGGTCTCTATTTTGTTACCCATTAAGTATAGGTTTATTGTTAATCCATGTCAAGTTATATTTCCTGATTTGATTCTCGCAAAATGGAGCCTCTGGGAAATTTCATCCCGTTTTCGTCAAAATATTGGCAGGTCTTGCGGAAAGCCTTTACAGGGATGGGAAAATCGTATATACTGGGTACGAAATATGAACGTAACATAAAATTACAAAATAACGATACTTCTGCCGGGAGGTTCCAGATTCGGTTCTCAGGGCTGGTGGGTGAACGGATGCAAAAGAACATTGACGTGCGGATCAGGCCATATATCCAGGCGAACCCTGGCATGCAGTATCAGACCTATCTTCGCCATTGAGGGTCCGCCCGCCGGCCGTGCCCGTCGGGCGGTGGCATAAACAACCCATGAATCAGGAGGTATCTTATGAGCTTTTCCATCAGACCCATGGAACGCAACGGGGGATTCGGCATCTCCATCGGCTACGGCAAGAAAACGTATTTCCAGGAGACCACGGGTTTTGTTCTTGAAAACGCGGACCGTTCAATACGGGAAACCATTGAATCCTGGCAGGCGGATGCGTGGAGGCCCATTCCCGGCGGCATTCTTTTGGAGGGCACCTATGTTTCCCCGGGATTGGAAACCCGCCTGGAAATCGGCATCGCCTATACGGCGGTGAACAGCCGGGTGGTGAAAAAAACGGTCACGCTCCATCAGCCCAATATTCCCGTGCTGTTTTACCAGGTGGAGAACACCCTTCGCCCCAACGATCCTCCTCAAAAGCTGTGGAGCTTTGATAACGCGAAGCACCGGGGCGGCATCGTGCACGGCACCTATCCCGCTGCGGGCTTCACGGCCGGGGTATCTTTCGGCCTGCTCAGCGATGCCGGGCACCGCAACCTGTTCACCCGCAACATCCGCCGCCGCCCGGGTCCCGACGGGCATGGCTTTGCGGGCATGCTCCGCACGCCGGATGCGAAAATGCTCACGCTCTCGCCTGAAGCTGTCACCCTGCGGCTGGGTTCCCTGAGTGATTACCGCCAGGGGGAAAAAAGCCGGCTTTCACCGCTTGACCATCACTTTGGAGAGCTTTATCATGCCTATCCCGGCGTGGACGGTTTCTACACCCTTTCCTTTGATTACCGGGCGGAAGCGGCGCTGCATATCAAAGTGCTCAAGGAAACCCCGCAAAGCGAGGTGCGCGCCTTCCATTATCAGGATGGCCTCCCCTTTGATCCCGGTGCCTTTCTGCATTTTGAAGACACCTTTTTCCTGTCCGACACCGAAGGGCTGCCCACGCTGATCAAGCTCTGGCAGGGGGAAAACGGACGGCCGGAGCTGCAAAATCTGCGGCTTATCCTTAACCGGGGCGTGGACCTGCCCTATCATCCCTTAAAGATCGGACAGACCCATACAAAAAACACCTTCCTCTTTGCGGAAGAAAAGGATGATATCCGTTCCCTTCGCCTTTCCAGCCAGCTTTGCCTGGCGGAGGGCCTTGGCTTTTTGGGGACGGACCCGCAAAAGGTGCTCTATGCGGATATGCAGATGCTCACCTGGATCACCGGGGAGCATGATTTCACCCCCCTGAATGTCCCCAGCATCAACTACGCCCCCGACATGTACAACCGGGACAGCTTCTGGTCCGTGGCCGGGGTCGTGGATGCCCCCCTCTCCAAGGCCGTTTTTGACCGCTGGGGCGATACGCAGACCAGGGAGGGCGGCATCGGCACCATTGTAACGCCCTGCATGGGCAGCCTGGAGGTCAAGGACAACGAAGCCACCTGCGAATGGCTTTGGTGGGCGCTGATCAACCGCGATAAATATGGCTTTGAGCCCCCCCGTGAAAAAATTATCCGCGCTTTTGCTTACTGTGTGAATGCCTTTGATCCGGCCCGCACCGGCATCTGCCATTCCCATTTCGTATTGGGGCAGAACGATGTCACCACGTATCCGGATGTGCCAACCACCGATCTGGCGGTCAACCAGGGCGTATGGGCGGTAACGCTGAAAGCGGCCAGAGCGCTTGGGCTGCATGACGAGAGCGGCTGGATAGAGCGGGCGGAAGCTGGATACAGGGCGTTCTACGACGCCTCCAGGGGGTATCTGCTCAACGACAGGCTGCATCCAGACGCTATCTCCTGCAACGACCTGCTGCCGGAATTCACTTCCCTGTGGCTTTTCGGCCAGCCTATGCTTACGGATGGCATGGTGGTCAGCACCCTGGAAAAAATCCCGCGCTCCGGCCCCTTCGCCTTCATCATCGGGCATGTGCGCGACGGCTATTTCACGGACCGGACCAAGCCCTACGACGGCCACTTCTCCTGGCCGGGCGGCGTCTATTACAACGGCGCCAGCTGGATGCGCGAGGAGGTCATGGCCTATGCCGCAGGGGTGCTCCATGGCTGGGAAAAAGGAAAGGATTATATCGCAAAGCGTTTGCAGGGAGAAATCGATGTACGGCCCGACGAGCCCTTCAGCCATGAATTCATCCCCACCGACCCCGCGGTCCCCGGCTGCTGGTGGCCGTCCATCCGCGTTTTCTGCTGGAACGTGTTCGCCCTCACGGTCTGCAAAGTGGCGGGAATGGGCGGGGAAGAGGCTGGAAAAGCGGAAGCATGACGAATGCGGCGGAGCAAGCCGTTCTGTGATAAGCGGTCACCGTTTTTGATGTACAAACATCAACATAAAGAGCCGGCGGGAATCCGGAAAGCGCTTTGCGCTTCTCGGATTCCCGCCGGTTTTGCCATGATGGCCGGAGGCTTTGCGCCGCAGCCCGACCATGCTTGCGCTGGCCGGCACCGAAATGTACAGAAAACTGCTGGCTCGTAAAGGGCGCGGCTCTCTTACGCGTTTTTCCTGAGCACTACCACCGCCACCTGGCCGGGAGCCAGGTCTGCCGGGATGCCCAGGCCGGAGGCATCCACCGTTTCCCAAAAAACAGGCTGCATCCCTTCCCAACGGATATCCACAGGCTGCGTTTGATCCGTATCGTTCCAAAGGGCTGCGGCACTCCGGGTTTCCCCTTCAAACAGCGCGCATTGCACGCCGGGATTGCCGTTCCGGATGCCCTCCTGATCCCGGTAAGTCCCCTTCAGCAGTACGTCGGCGTACTTTTTGCGAAGCGTTGCCACCGCGCAGGCGTATGCTTTCCACGCCTTGTATTCGTCCCGGCGGACGGCTTCCTGATCCGTCAAATACCTCAGTTCCATTTCGTAGCGGAAGCCGTACAGGAAGGCAAAGTTCACATACCTGGGGTCCAGGAAGGGGTTGGGGTTGCGCAAAGTCAGGATGGCATCCGGGAAGCAATAGCGGAACATTTGCGGGAAGGGGGAAGCCAGGTTCAGCATGGAAGTGGTGTCGTGCTGGCGGCCGGCGGGAGGGCCGGGATTGATGGCGATGCCGTGGAGGGCGTCCAGGAACTGGGAATAGACGTCCGTCTCATGTTCCGTCATGAACGCGAACTCCTGCCCGTGGGTCTTCGCCTGCTGATTCAGGCGCTTTAGCAGTTTCAGCCGTCCCTGGGTATAGGAAAGGGAAGGCCGGCCCTGCAGATGGGGATGGCTGTCGTTGAAGCAGGGGTACGGCGGCATGCCGCCCATCTGATCGTAAAGCATGCCGTCGGCGCCGAAGGAGGCGATCCAGTCGGCCCGCTGGGCCATCAGGTCGTGCCACTCGGTGCAGGAGGGGCAGACGGTTGAAAAAAGCTTTTTGCTGAATTTTTTCAGATATTCGCTGTTGTGGTACTTGCTGTACTCTTCCAGATAGGGCGTATTCCAGCGGGTACGGCCCTCCAGCAGGTGCCCCTTTTCCTTATAAAACTTGGTTCCGGTATCCATCAGGTGCCCTTGGTAGTACAGCGTCACGCGGCCGCCCTTGGCCTGCACTTTTTGGATGTTTTCCGTAAGCTTCTCCGCGCCGCCCAGGGTGGGGCTCACCTCAAGGTCCGGGTATTGGTTGTCGTGGCCGGAATGGTACCATCCAAACAGCCCCAGCGCATCGCAGCCGTGGGCCTCCGCCAGCTCGTACAATTCGGGCAGGGTGTCATAGGGCCAGAGCTCATCGCCGTACTGCTGCTTGTTGATGACCAGGAAATACCCGTTCATGTTCCTGATCCATTCCGCCTTGTCCACAGGCTTGCGCCAGGTCTGCGCCCATGCTGTATACTCCCGGGCCCCTTTGCGCCAGGAACCCTCATACGGCCACAGCACATAAGGAGGGCACCGCCACGTTTCACCGGGCCTTACAAAGCAAAGCTTGTCCATTTCCAGGGCCACATCATAGGCTTTGCTGCCTACCACCCGCAGGACGCTGGTATGGAAAAGATCGTCGTGCCCGGCAAAGTACAGGCATTCCTCTTTGTCCAGCAGGGACATCCACTGCATGCTCAAAAATCCGGGATAGGTGTTGCTCATCACATGCGCGCTGTCCCAATTCCCCATGGTACCCACATGCCGGCCGATATCGGCGATCCGTTCGCCGGCGCAGTTGGGCCACAGCAGTTCCGGCTTGCCCCCGGAAAGGGTTTTGATACGGCCAACGCAGGGAAAGAAAAAATCGTTGACCATCACCGTATCGCTGTTGATGATATCGGCGTCAAAGAAAAGCTTGTCCTCCTGAAGGCGCACGCGCATTTCCACACGAACCTTAACGGTGTGGTCCCGGGTGGTAAGCTGGCCCACGGAAATATGCATCGTATCCCCGGCCACCCGTATTTCGTAGGTTTGGTTTTTTGGGAAAGCCACATCCTCCCAATTTTCTCCCGCCTTCATCACCATGCGGAAAAGCCCGTCGCCGGGCGTTTCGATCACGTTGCCGTGGCCGCTTGCCAGCCTCTCCAAATGGATGATACGGCCCTTTTCATCAATCTCCAGCCGGATCTGCTTGTTCTGAAGAACAGCCATAAATCTCTCTTTCTCCTTCCTTCATCATACGTTTTGCTGGGTGCGGCCCTGCTCCTGGGTAGGCGCCGCCTCACCCAGGACGATGCCGTACATCCTTTGCGCAAGCTTTTCCATGGCTTGCGTCAGTTCCGCGTAAGGCACGTTGCACAGGGTGATCAGGCCGTGCTGCATGCACTCTCCGTCAAAGCGGCCCAGCACCGGCTGGTCGTTCATTTCAAAGTAATGGGCGCCAATGCTTGCGGGATGGGCCATGGCCTGCTCCATGTAATACACGCACGCTTTCGTGCGCTCCGCCTGGCCGTAGGCCCGGACAAGGCCTGTGGCAATATTGCATGCGTCATCCGCCGTGATATGCCATTCTCCCACAAGGCCGGGCCGCGTATCCTTCTGGGCCACGATGTCAAAGCGGGGAGCGGGGTCCGTTTGGTAGCAGTTGAAGGAACAGACGTCAAAATGGGCGTTGCCCGCAAATTCGTTGGGGGTCAGCCTGGCGTAGCGCATGCCCAGGTTCAGGTGGTGGGGGTCCACCTCCCGCAAAGCCTTGGAAGGCACGGCACTGTATTTGGCGATCAGGATATCCCGGAACGCCTCCAGGTCTGCGTTGGAAGCCTCCGTCAGTTTGTCCGCTCCCACGATCGGGGTCTGCAGATCCTCAAAGCCTCCAAGAGAAAGGCCCCAAGCCGCGTTTAGCCTGCCGACATCCCCGGCGTAGCGCTCCTTTAGGAAGGTGATGAGTTCATCCTTGCTGTACAGGCGGCCTGGATAGGCCAGCACCCGTTCCGCCGGGTTGACTGAAGCCTGGAAAAGCCATTCCGGCTCATTGGTGATAAAGTAGCCGATCATGTAGGGATTGCCCGCAAAGGGGGAAAGCTGGGCCTCTGCGAACCGCTTTGCCCCCTCCTCGTATTCCGGGCTGAACACATCGGGGAAATCCCTGTAGATGCATACCTTTGTCAGCGGAAATTCCTTCAGCGTCCACACAAAGGGGATGGCGGCCTTTTGGAGGTACTCCTCCACGCGTTCATCCAGGTAATTGTTCACGCCAACGCCAATGGTGTTGATGCCCCAGCGCTTGAGCCTGGCGGCGTTGATCAGGACCCATGCATCCCACCAGCCCTCCGCGCCGAAGGCGCGGATCATGTTGGCCCTGGCAAAGTTGAACATCCACCGGCCCTTGCCGCTTTCCTTGCCATTGCGCTTTGCGAACTCCGCAATTTCCGAAGCCTCCGTCCAGCAATCCCTCCAGGTGGGGTCGCTTAGGTCGGGCAGCCAGTCGAACATGGTCTCCATCCCGTCCACAAAGCCGTGCACGCCCATGCGGGAGCCGTAGCATACGCCGTTGCTGTAAAAGGCGTACCCGTCCGGGTCCACAAGCCACCAGCGTTTCCCGTCGTGATGGGTGTGGAAAAAGCCCGTGGCGTCAAAGCGGAGCCCGGTATAGCCGCCAAAGCGGCTCCAGCCCTCCGGATAACCCTTGGCCTCTTTTGCTTTTTCCAATTCACTCTGCAGATAAGCAGCCAGTGCGCCGGTGCTGTGCATTTTGGCCGGCCACTCGTACCCTTTGCGCTGGCCCATTTCATCCACCATAGGCGCGCCCTTGATGCGCATATCCGGCAGCTTGTCCTCAAGCCACAGGCCGTACAGCTCAAAGCGCCGGCAGCCGTCATTCTGCTTCAGACGGATGCGGATTTCATCCACGCGGCTGATGTGCGTGGGCTCGCCGTGCACATGCCCCTTGAGGGTGCCGGGGTAGGTGGGCAGAAAGAACCGGTGGGAGTCCAGTTCCGTAAGCTTGACCGTCAATTTCACGCGGCGGGTGGGGATCATAAAGTAGCTGGTGGAGAGCACCTTCTCCCCTTCGCCGGTATGCTGCACAAAATCAAAGTACATCACCGGCATCCAATCCATATCCACGCAAAATTCCATGGCCAGGTAATCCTGCTCATGGAACGTAACGCCGCTGTCCGCCTTGGGAAGGGACAGGCAGAAGGAGCCGTCCTCCAAGGGCAGAATAGCGATGCCCTCCGCCGTTTCGCAGGGCGTTCCCCCGAGGGGAACAAGCTTGGAAAGCGCGATTTCCCTTCGCATGCTGTTTCTCCTTTTGAAATAGGCAGCGCCCACGGGCGGCCCGGGGCGCTGCTTCGGCGGGCACAGCCGCCGTGTTTCCCGCCTCCGCGCATCCCGTGGGCGCAGCTTGAGTCATCTGAAACGGTATGGGAATTATTGGGCCGCCTGCGCCGCCATCTGCGCCGCATAGGCTTCGGTGGCTTCGGCTTCATATTCCAGGCCGCCCTCCTCGTCCCAGCGGGAGACAAAGGCCTGGTATTCCGCGTCCACATCGCCGGTGGTGACGATCAATTGGGCGAAAGCCTCCATGGTGATGTCCTTCAGCGTCGAACCGTATTCGCGGTCGGCTTCCAGGGTCTTGATGATCTTGGGATAGGCGATGCCGTATTCGCGGGCCAGCGCCTGGCCGTCACGGGTGAGCTGGTTCATGGTGCGCAATTCGGCGTTGTTGGCGGGGAAGCCCCTCCAGTAGACAAAGGCGCCGTCCGCGCGGTGGGTTGCGGAGTCGGTGTAGGGATCCAGCTTCTTATAGGTGCCGGCAGCCTTATCCGCCCACGCATAGTGCAGCCCTTCCACGCCCAGGTATGTCAGTTCATCGCCCTCTTCGCTGAAGAGGTAATTCAGCAGCTCCATGGCCTTTTCGGGATACTTGGTGGTGGAGGAAATCACGGTGGACAGGGTGTAGCGGGGATACTGCTTGATGGGGCCGCCCTGGCCGCCGGGGCCGGCGATGATGGCAAAGTCAAAGGTGGGCGGCGGGGTTTCCGTATAGCGGCCGGGCATCCAGTTGTTGGTGGTCCCCACATCCTGGAAGTCAAACGCGCCGACGCGGCCGGTCCACAGCTTTTCAAAGGCGCTCATCAGGGGAATGGTGGCAAAATCGGGGTCCAGAATGCCTTCCTGGTATAGCTTGCGCAGGTACTTGATGGCATCCAGGTACAGGGGAGCTTTCATGTAAGTGGTTACGGTGCCGTCTTCCATCTGGTACGGCTTATCCACGCAGATGCCATACGCGCCGAAGATGTGTTCAAAGGTGCGCATGCCGGCCATGGAACCCACATAGCCGATGGTATCATTCTGGCCGTTGCCGTCGGGATCATTGAAGGTGAAGGCCTTCAGCACCTCATACAGCTCATCCAGGTTGGTGGGCATGGAAAGCCCCAGCTTGCTGAGCCAGTCGGTGCGGATGGACAGGTTGGAGGCGTAGTCCAGGGAGGCGGGGAACACGGCGTACACGCCGTCCTTCTGGTTGACGGGGCTGTTATGCAGCACATCGCCGATCTCGGCCATAATGCTTTCGCCCTTGGCGGCCAAAAGCTCGTCCAGCTTAAGCAGCATGCCCTGATCGCGGAAATCTTCCGCTGCGATCTTGTCGCCGTCAATCTGGAACACATCGGGCAGCGTACGGGATGCCACCAGGGTATTCAGCTTGGCTGTGTAATCGGCCAGGGGCACAGAGATCACGTTGAGCTTGATGCCCAGTTTCTCCTCGATGGCCCGGAGCACGGAGTTGTTTTCTGTGGGTGTGTTGTCCCCGGACAGCATGATGGTCAGCACGGGCGTTTCGTCCGCCAACGCCGCCGTCATGCCGGAGAACAGCATCGCGCAAAGGCACAGGACCAGGAGCACCGACAGGCTTCTTTTCATGGGGGAACCTCCTTCTAAATAGATGGTATTGTTTTCAACCCTTCACTGCGCCTACCGTGATGCCTTTGGTATAGTAGCGCTGCAGAAAGGGATAGACCACAAGGACGGGGATCACCGATACGGCGATGGTGGCCATCTTCATGCTCTCTTCGCTGAGCCGGGAGGCTTCGCTTAAATTGTCCACCCCGGCGAGGGAGTTGAGCGCACCGGTGGAAGCCATGAGTTTGCGCAGATAAACCTGCAGGATTTCCAAAGAAGTGGAATTGATGTACAGTACGCCGTCCAGGTAAGCGTTCCAGTTGGCCACGCCGTAGAACATGGTCACCGCCGCCAGGGCCGGGGTGGAAACGGGCAGGATGATGCGGAAGAGCACCGTGAAGGAATTGGCCCCGTCCAGGTGGGCGCTTTCCTCCAGGGAGTCGGGAATGGACTGGAAGTAGTTGCGCAGGATGAACATGTTGTAGGCGTTCATGGCGTTGGGCAGGACCAGCGCCCAGAAGGTGTCCACCATGCCGTATGCCTGCACCGTAAGGAAGGTGGGGATCATGCCTCCGGTAAACAGCATGGTGAAAAAGATCATCATGGAGAGGCCGCCGCGCCCCCGCAGGCGCCTCAGCGAGAGGGGATAGGCCGTCAGCGCGGTAAGCAGCATGCTGATGGCCGTGCCAATAACCGTGCGCAAAATGGTGTTGCGGTAGGCCACATAAATCTGGCTGGTCTTGAAGATCATCTTGTAAGCCAGCAGGTCAAACTGCCTGGGCCAGAAGAACAGCCCGCCTGACATGGCCGCCCGGGAATCGCTGGCCGAATACATCAAAACATGCCAGAAGGGGTAAACGGTTGTAAAACAAAACATAATCAGCAGCGTTACAACAATGGCATGCCCCGCTTTTTCGGCGGGCGTTTTTTTGATATGCACAAAACCGCTCCCCCTTTCTTACATGATGCCGCTGTCGGGATCAATCTTTTTGGCAACGTAATTTGTAACCAGCACCAGCACCAGCCCGATAAAGGACTGGAACAGGCCGGCGGCCGTGGCCTGGGAAAACTTCTGCTGCTCCATGCCGATCTTGTACACATAGGTGTCAATGATATCCGCTACGGAAACCACCAGGTAATTGGAAATGGCAAAGATCTGGTCAAACCCCGCGAACATCATTTCTCCCACCCGGAAGATCAGAAGCACCACAATGGTGGAACGGATGGAGGATAGGGTAATATGCCACAGCTGCCGCCAGTGGCCCGCCCCGTCGATTTGGGCGGCTTCATACAGTTGCTGGTCGATGCCCACAATGGCGGCCAGATATACGATGGTGCCCATCCCGGCGCCTTTCCAGATGTGGGAAATCACAATCACCCAGAGGAAGGTTTCCTTCTGCCCCATGATGTTCACTAGCTGGCCTTTGTATCCCAGCGCTTTTGCAATGCCGGGAATGGCGCCGCTGGTGGTGTTGAACATGGCGAACAGGAGGCCGTTGATAACCACCCAGGATACGAAATTCGGGAGGATGACCGCGGTTTGTATGGTCTTTCTGGCTTTGCTGCGGGTGACTTCGTTGATCATCAGTGCCAGGATCAGTGCGGAAGGAAACCCCAGCACCAGTTTCAGCACGCTGATGGTGATATTGTTCTTTAAGGCCCTGATAAAGGCGGACTTGGAAAAAAGCCACACAAACTGGTCCCATCCAACAAAGGGCGCGTCGGAAAAGCCCTTGAAAACGCTGTAATCCCTGAAGGCAATGGTGACGCCGTACATGGGAACATACTTGAACAGGATAAAATACAGTATCCCCGGCACAAGCATCAGATAAAGCAGGGCGTCCCGCCGCATATCTCTTCCAAGGCCTTTGTACGGCCTTGGAATAAGACGGGTCCCCCTCTTTTTCCGGTCTGCCGACATATTGATTCATTCCTCCGAACGCTGCTTCAGATAAACGGATTATACCCTATACCTCCCGGTGATGTCAACAGGATTATTTCAAAGTTTGTCATTTATTTTTGAAAGTAATTTTGTATCCAAATATACCCACCTGCCAATATGATGCTACATAAATTCCATATAATGAATAGTAATCATGCAGATTTGCTACGAAAAGCATATCAGAGTTCAACCGTACTATCCGTAAAAAATTTCAAATACAAAAATAAAATATGAATATATTCTTGACATCCCATGGGCTTGAAGATTATAATGGCATCAATCAATAACCGCGGCGCGCCGCCCGCGGGCAGAATTGAGGGACATTCCATGAGCTTCATGTACAACCCCTATCCGTATGACGATCCCAACGCCATCAATCCTATCCAGGTGGATCCCGCCCTTCGCGGCACAATTGTCGCCGGTACGGCCCAGGCCGCAAAAACCCTGGCCCAGGACGCCGCGAAGATTATTGGCGAAAAGGGGCGCTGCATCATCGCCATCGACGGCTACATCAGCGCGCCGATGTCTCTGCTGGCCACCCAGACAGCCCGGGCGCTGCTCCAGGCAGGCGTTCCCACCCAGCTTACCGGCACCCTGGAATTGTATAAGGAAGAGAAGGAACTGTCGCGGCAGCTGCTTGCCTATCTGCCGGAGGACAGGGAAACCGATCCGCCCCTTTTATATGGGCGGCTCTACCACGGCGGCTATGAGAGCCTTATGCAAAAGGATAAGACCGACGCTTTGGCGAATCAATTGGCGGCATTCCAAAAGCAAGGCGGCGGCGCGCTGATCCTCCACGGGAACGGCTGCCTGGCGGACACCTTTTCCGCTTATGCCGACATCCGCGTTTATGTGGACATGACGCAAAAGCGCACCGTCCTGAACATCAAAGCGGGTTTCACGGGAAACCTGGGTTTTGCAAGCCCCAAGCCGTACAACGCCACGCTGCGCCACGCCTATTATGTGGATTTTGAAATCGCCGGGGCCCTGCGTGGCAAACTGATACGGGAAAAGGCGCTTGCCTATTACGTGGCGGGCGATGTTCCGGAGGCCATGCAGCTTGTGCCGTTCTCAGCGTATCTTTCCATTTGCCAAACGCTTGTGCGCTCCCCCTTCCGCTGCCGTCCCGTTTATATCGAGGGCGTGTGGGGCGGGTTTTATGTCAAACACCTGCGGAACCTGCCGGAGGGCATGCGCAACTGTGCCTGGGTGTTCGACCTGATCCCCATGGAGGTTTCCATTGTGGCGGATATGGACGGGCTCCAGCTGGAGATGCCCTACTACGGCTTTGTGCAAACCGTGGGCGGCGAACTGATGGGGGAGGCCTGCCTGAAAAAATTCGACGGCTACTTTCCCATCCGCTTCAATTATGATGATACCTTCCATGCCAGCGGGAACATGTCCATCCAGTGCCATCCCGACAGCGAGTATGTAAAGAAAAACAACAACGAGCTGGGGCGGCAGGACGAAAGCTATTATATCGTGGCAACCGGCCAGGGCGCCAAAACCTATTGCGGGTTTCAAAATGGCTGCGACGTGGAAGAATTCATTGCCCAGGTGAAGCGCTCCGAGAAGGAAGGCACCCCCATTGACCACGACAAATATGTGTATTCGGCGGCCTCCAAGCCCGGCATGCAGTTCCTGCTGCCCGCCGGCACCATCCACGCTTCCGGCCGGAACCAGGTGATCCTGGAGATCGGCAGCCTCACCATCGGTTCCTACACCTATAAGATGTATGATTATCTGCGCAAGGACCTGGACGGAAAGCCCCGTCCCATCCACTCCTTCCATGGGGAAAGGGTGCTGCGCCGCGAACGGGATGCCGGCTGGGTCCGTGAGAACCTGATCCAGGATTCCCGCCTTGTCAGGGAGGAGGACGGCGGCAGGGAAATTATCGTCGGCGAGCATGAGCTTTTGTATTTTACCCTGCGGAACCTATGTTTTGACAAGCGGATGACCGACGAAACCAGTGACCGCTTCCATGTGCTGGTGCTGGTGGAGGGCGAGCAGGTGCTGATCCGTTCCCTTTCGGACCCAAGCCGCTTCTTTGTACAGCATTACCTGGACATGGTGGTGGTTCCCGCCTCTTTTGGCAAATACGAAATCATCCATCAGGGGGTAGGCAGCGCCGTCGTGCATAAAACCATGCTGAGGGATGGATATGAAGACATCGTCCGCTGAGTGCGTGCTGGCGCTGGACGCGGGGGGCACCGCCATCAAAGGCGCGCTGGTAACCCGGGAGAATGCGGTTTCGGACTTCTTTGAAATACCCGTCACGGAAAACGGCAGTGCCGAAGCCATCTTCGGCGCATTTGCGGCTGCGGGGGCAAGCGGCGCTAAAAGCGCCGCCGCCCGCGGCCTTTCCCTTTTGGGAGCCGGCGTGTGCATCCCGGGCCCTTTTGACTACAAAAACGGCGTCAGCCTGATGATCCACAAATACCAGGCGGTGCGCGGCATGCGGCTTGGCCCCCATATCACAAAAGCGGTGCCTGGCCTGAAGGTCGGCTTTATGCACGACTCCTCTGCCTTCTTGCTGGGGGAAATGGCGGCAAGGCCTTATTCCGGCCGGGATATTTGTGCGGTGCTCATCGGCACGGGGCTGGGTTTTGCCTGCACAAAGGGCGGCCGGCTTTTTGAAAACGAAAACGGGGGCCCCGGCATCAGCATCTTCCGCCGCCCCTTCCGGGGGGAAACCGCCGAGGATTTCGTTTCCAAGCGGGGCATCCTCCGCGCCTATGCCCGCCTTGGCGGCACCGCCGCAGGCGTAAAAGAGATGGCGGAGCTGGCCCGCTTGGGGGACGGGGCCGCCCGAAAGGCCTTTGAGGAAACCGGGGAAGCGCTGGGGAATATTCTTGCCCCCATATTGCTGGAAAACCATTTTTCTTGTATGATTCTAGGAGGACAAATCGCCAAGGCCGGCGCATTGCTGGCAGCGCCCGCGCAGCGGTTTTTTGAAAAAAATCAGATCCCCTGCCAGGTGGAGGCCGCCCGGCACACCGATGAATCCCCGCTGATCGGCGCGGCAAAGTTGATTTTTGATGCCGATTTGCCCACCGGTCCCTGAGGGTATTCCGCCGGGCCGTAAGAAGGAGCTGTTTGCATGACAGGCTGCAGGTTGCGCATGAAAGAGGCCATGGATTCCCTGGCGCCCAAGGAACAGCGCGTGGCAAGCTTTATCCTGGATTTTCCGGAAGAAGTGGTGGGCATGTCCATCGAGGAAGTGGCCAAAGCCTGCCAGACCAGCACCGCGTCGGTGGTCAGGCTGTGCAAGAGCATTGGCTATTCCGGCTTCAAGGAGCTTTTGCGCACCCTGAGCGCCGATCTCTCCAGCCAGCAGGACGCCATTACCTACGAGGATATCCGCCCCGGCGACAGCCTGGAGGCCATTTTGCGCAGCATCTGCATGAGCGACATGAAAGCCATTGAAGGCACCCTGTCGCTTATGAACCTGGAGGCGCTGGAAAAAGCGGTGGACGCCCTGTGCACGGCGCCGCGGATTGATTTTTACGGCGTTGGCAGCTCCGGCCTGGCCGCCCATGATGCCCACAACAAATTTCTGCGCATCAACAAATTCACGCTTTCCAGCTCCGACCCCCATGAGCAGGTGCTTTCCGCCACCAGCTTGAGGCGGGGGGACGCCGCGGTCTTTTTCTCCTATTCCGGGGAAACCCATGACACCATCGAAACCTTTGAGATCGCCCGCCAGTCGGGCGCCACAACGATCAGCGTTACACGCTACGGCAAAAATCCTTTGAGCGAGGCCGCGGACATCAGCCTGTACATTTCCTCCTCCGAATCCATGATCCGCAGCGGCGCCATGGGGTCCAGGATCAGCCAGATGGCCGTGGTGGATATACTGTATACCGCGGTGTCCAGCCGCCTTTATGACAAGGTCAAGCCTTATCTGGATAAAACGCGCCTCACCAGCCGCCGCAAGCGGTTTAACGGCAAAAAGCAGGAGGGATAAAGCATGCTATCCATGGACCGAAAGCCCAAGGTGGGGATGCTGCTGATCACCACGCCCCGTTTTTACGGCCTTGGGGAAGGCACGGAGCACGGCGTCTACCATCAGCGCAAGGAAAAGGAAGCAAGCCAAATCATCGGCAGGGCGCAAGCCTTTGCGGATGTCATTTTCCCTGGTGTCGTCTATACCCGGGAAGACTTGAAGGCTGCCATGCGCCGTTTTTCCCAGGAGGAGGCGGACATGGTTTTCGCCTGCTTTCTTTCCTGGTCGGATGATTTTGCCTGGGTCCGCTTCCTTCGGGATATGAAGCCCATGCCCGTCCTTTTTGCTTCCCTGGTGCGCGATACGCTGGGCTTTGAGGATTCCCTGAACGAAGACAGGTTCGTGGAGTTTCTCTCCGCGGGGTCGCTGGTGGGCATGCTGGAAGCCTCTGGTTCCGCCAGCCGGTTTTCAAGGCCCATGATGCACAGGGTCATCGGCACGCTTAACCAGGTGATGCATACCTGCGCCTGCTTCGCCCGCGCTGCGCTGCTGAAGACCATGCTTGCCAACGAAACCTTCGGCCTGCTTCCCTCCCTGAACGAGGTCATGTGGTCCACCTATGTGGATATATACGATCTGTTTATGAAGGTAGGCCCCGAAATGCGCTTTTTGTCCGTGGCTGCCCTGCAAAAGACCATCGACAGCCTGCCCGGACAGGAAGTGGAGGCGACCGTCCAAAAGATCATGGCGAGCTATGAGGACGATGGCACGGTGATCCCCGATAAAATGAAAGCTTCGGTGGCCGCTTCCATGGCGCTGGAAAAAATGTGCCGGGAGGCCGGCGTCTCGATGCTGGTGCTCAACGATGTGGATGCCACGCTGCTTGGCACCATCGGGCTCCGCCCCGGATTCACGCCCTGCCCCGGCACGGAGGATGTTGCCGTGGTGCCGGAGGGGGATATCGGCGGCGCGCTGGCGGTATATACCCTGCGCAAGCTCACCGGGCACCATGTGCCCTTTATCGAGCCCTTCCACATCGATCTGCAGAAAGGCACCTTTGCCGGCGGCCATGCCGGGCCCAACGACTATACCGATCCTAAGGGCAGCACCTTGCTTTCCCGGGACGAGCGCTTTGCGCGTTCCGGCTACAAGCATGCCGGCGCTCCCTTTGCATGGCATGTGATCTCCGAAGGGGAAAAGACCATGGTCCACATCTCCCAGTGCAACGGCAGGTTCAAAATGGTGTGCGCCCTGGTGGACGCCCTTCCCTGCCCCCGGCACCTGGCCGGGTATACCCATGGGCTGTTCAAACCCAGGAAGGACCCTATCGCGTTTTTTCAGCAATTGATGGATATCGGCGTCACCCAGCACTACGCCATTGCCGACGGCAGCCACTTGGAGACCCTCAGGCACTTCGCCCATATCATGGATTTTGAGTATTACGAGGTATAAGCGCATGGCCGCCGTACAAAACGCCTTGCTGAACGGCATCCCGGTGGTACGCCTGTCCCATGGCCCCTATGAGGCCGATATTTGCCCCGGCATGGGGGCCAACTGCATCCGCTTTGCCAAAAATGGCCTGAGTGTCCTGCGGACACCGCCGGATATGAGTACCTTCCGGTCCAATCCCAATGTATACGGCATGCCGCTTTTGTTTCCTCCCAACAGGATCGCAAACGGTACGTATACCTTTCAGGGCAGGGTCTACCGCCTGCCTATCAACGAACCTGCCCGCGGCCATCATATCCATGGGTTCCTCAGCGGCACGGCCTTTGACGTGGCGGAGCCGTCAGCGGGAGAAA
Organism: Bacillota bacterium; assembly: GCA_023459275.1. Taxonomy (GTDB): domain Bacteria; phylum Bacillota; class Clostridia; order Christensenellales; family Aristaeellaceae; genus JAEWAH01. The sequence continues at coordinate 51,851 of JAEWVC010000101.1, forward strand.
CGGAAGCGGCCGCCCTCTTTTCCGCCGCCTTTGGCGAAGCTTCGCCTTACCACGCCTTTCCCCATGCCTTTTCCGTGACCCTGGAATACAGACTAAATGCCCAAGGGCTTTCCCAAAGGCTGTCCCTTGCCAACCTCGGCAGTACAGATATGCCAACGGGGCTCGGCTTTCACACCGCTTTCGCCCTTCCCTTTGTGCCCGGCTCCCTGGAAGCGGATTACCGCCTGAGCGCCAAGGTGGGCAAGGAAATCTGCCTGAATCCCAAAACCATCCTCCCCACCGGGGAGTACCTTGCGGATGGCGCCGTAGGCAGCGCCCTGTCAAACGGCAGCCTTTGCCCCGCCCAAGGAGCAATTTCCAACCATTTTCAGGGCCTTTCCGGGGAGATCGCCCTCCTCCATCTGCCCACAGGCGCGGCTGTCCGCTATACCCCCGACCCCGGGTTTTCCTTCCTCATGCTGTGGAATGGCGGCGGCAGCAGCGGCTTTGTGTGCCCCGAGCCCCAAAGCTGGCAGGTGGATGCCCCCAACTCGCCTTTGCCGCCGGATATGACCGGTTTCCGGTTTCTTGCGCCGGGCGGAGAAATACATTTCATCAGCCGGCTTTCCATTGACTTGGGGACATTTTAGCACGGCCTGCCATATCATGATCTTCTAAAGGATGCCTTTCCGGCCCCTTTCCGTTGCGCGCAGCGCCGGCTTTTTTCCATGAGTACGCGCTCCCGGACAGGTGTTTTCAGGACAGCCCTGTCACGAAGCTTGCAGAAGCCGCAGGAGATCAACCAGCTGGACAAATTCCGCGCGGTAGCCAAAGGTATCCCCGCCAAGGCTTAACAATGCGCGGTCCAGGGCGCTGTCCAGGCTGGCGCTGCCCTTGTAGGCGGAATCAGACAATACCAGCCCGAACTCCGCAACGGCGGAAGCAAAGGCCATGTTGCCGCTCATGGCTCCAAAGGGGATCGCGGCCGTGGCCCCGCTCCCGGTTTCAACACTGCCCAAGCCGGCGGGCAGCTTGTAGCGTACGGAGACGTACAGCGTTTCCTCTCCGCCTTTGAGCGTTTTTTCCTGATACCGCGATCCCGCAGCCGGCGGGATGGTTTCCCCGGTTTGTGCGGGGATGATCTCATACAGGGCGATCATTTGATGCCCCGCGCCCATTTCCCCGGCATCCTTTCCGTCATCCGTAAAGTCCTCTGTGTTCAGAAGGCGGTTTTCATAGCCGATCAGCCGGTAGGCGGCGACCTTCCCGGGATTGAATTCCACCTGAAGCTTCACATCCTTGGCGATGGTGAAAATGGTGCTGGTCATGTTATCCACCAGCACTTTTTTTGCTTCCTTCAGCGTATCGATGTAGGCATAGTTGCCGTTGCCGCGGTCAGCCAGCGTTTCCATTTCGTAATCCTTCAGATTGCCCATGCCAAACCCCAGTACGCTAAGGTAAATCCCGCCGCCCCGCTCTTTTGTGATCAGGGCTTCCAATTCGCTGGCGCTGTGCACGCCCACGTTGAAGTCGCCGTCTGTCAGCAGGATGACCCTGTTGTTGCCGCCGTCGATATAGGCTTCCCTCGCCTTCTCATAGGCTGCCTGGATGCCTCCGGCGCCATTGGTGGAACCGTAGGCGTCCATGCTGTCGATCGCCTTGATAAGTTCTTCCTTCCTGTCCGCCGGGGTGGTGTCCAGCAGGACCCCGGCAGAGCCCGCATAGGTCACAATGGCCACTTTATCCCTTCCGTCCAGCTGCGAAACCAGCAGCTTCAGCGCCTGGCGCGCCAGGGGCAGCCGGTTGTATGCCTCCATAGAGCCCGACACATCCACCAGAAAAACCAGGTTGCTGCCCGGGAGATCTGCCTTGTCCGGCGCATAGCCGTTCAGGGCGATCATGGCCAGCTGATGGTCCTTGTTCCAGGGGCATATATTCAGTTCTGCGGTAACGGAAACCGGCTGCTCCGCAGAGGCCTTGGGCAGGTCATAGTCAAAATAGTTGAGCATCTCCTCCACGCGGATGGCGCCCTTGTCGGGCAGGTAGCCGCCAAGAAGGCACCTGCGGATATTGGCGTAGGAGGCCGTATCCACATCCAAGGCAAAGGTGGAAAACGGGCTGTCCAGGGGATTCAAAAAGCGATTCTCTCCGTTATTGCCATAGGATTCATCATTCAAGCCGTTGTAATCGATGGCGGGGAAGGAATCGGCTATATACACGCCGTCCGCGCTGGACATGACCGTTCCCGTTGGCTGTGCCATGCCCGCAGAGGCGGACTTTCCGGCCAGCGCGCTCTCCCGGGCAGCCTGCTCCCATTGGGTGCCCCGGTAGGCCGCAAAGGAGGCAACCATCCGCCGCGCTTCCTCCGGCAAAACCGTGCGGCTGCCAACGGCGGCAAGGCCAGTGATCAGATCGTTTTCAATGGCAAAGGCCAGGTTCCCGGCGTCCGTCTGCCCGCCGCGCCCAAGCGCCCGGCACAGGACTTCCAATGCGCGTGCATAGGTAAGGGGGCCGCTTAAGTCCGCCGGAGCCGCCAAAGCATACCCGGGAAAGGCCTCCGCCACAAGCACGGCAAATTCCCCTTCGCTGATAGGCCCGGAAGCAGCTCCTGCCTCCTGACCCAGCGCCAGGGAAGGCACCATCATGGCCATACAAAATGCGGCCAACAAGCTGATCAGTTTCTTCATTTTCACAGCCAGTATCTCCTTTCATATTTTTTCCACCTGCCCTTGAGACGCAGCGGATATAAAAATGTTCCTGGGCTGCTGGAATTAGTGGTTCTCGTCTGGCTGTTTCTATTGGGCGCGAAGCCATTCAGACAAAATGCACACATTTTCCTGCCGGCTTGCCATTTCGGGCGGGATATGGTATGGTCCATATGCGCCTTTTAATAGGAAGGCGTTGACGTAAAACGGAGGGGGGGCGTGCGGTTGCGGAAAAGGCTGATATCCAAGGTTCGGGAATCGCTGTCCGCCGTGCTGCCCATCACGGCCATCGTGCTGCTGCTGGCCTTTACGGTTTCGCCCATGCAGGTGGGCGTTCTGGGGCTTTTCCTTGCGGGCGCGGTGCTGCTTATCCTGGGGATGGGGCTTTTCACCCTGGGGGCCGATATGGCCATGATGCCCATGGGCAGTTACATGGGCGCCTACCTCACCAGGCGGCGCAGGCTGTATTTGATGATCCTGGTGGCGCTTTTGATGGGTGTGCTCATCACCGTGGCGGAGCCTGATTTAACCGTGCTGGCCCGGCAGGTGCCCGCCATACCCGATGCGGTGATCATCGGCGCGGTGGCGCTGGGGGTGGGCGTCTTCCTGGTGCTGGCCATGCTTAGGATCGTGTTCCAGCTTTCCCTGCGCCTTATGCTGATCCTGTTTTATATCGCGGTATTCGCCCTGATGGCCTTTGCCAACCCCGATTATCTGGCGGTGGCCTTCGATGCCGGGGGCGTGACCACGGGGCCTATCACGGTTCCTTTTATTCTGGCTTTGGGCATCGGTGTGGCGGGGACAGGCACCGGCAGCAAGCATGAGGATAATTCCTTCGGCCTTGTCGCCTTATGTTCCGTGGGGCCTATCCTGGCGGTGGCGCTGATGGGGCTGTTTTTCCCGGTCACGCCCGGCGCCGTGTCGGCGTTTGTGGCGGAAAATCCCGCCACCACCGCGGATATCCTGCGGCTTTTTGGTACGGCCCTTCCCCATTATTTCCGGGATGTGGCGGTGGCGCTGGCCCCCATTGTGGCGGTGTTCGTTTTCTTTCAGGGACGGTATCTGCATTTGCCCAAGGGGCAGCTTGCCCGCATCGGGGTGGGCATCCTGTATACCTGCCTGGGCCTTACGGTGTTCCTTACCGGGGTCAATGTGGGCTTCATGCCCGCGGGCAACCTGCTGGGCACACAGATCGCCTCGCTGTCCTTTAACTGGGTCCTTGTCCCCCTGGGCATGGTGATCGGCTATTTCATCGTCGCGGCGGAGCCTGCCGTCCATGTGCTCAACGAGCAGGTGGAGGAGCTTACCGGCGGCGCCGTTTCCAAAAAGGCCATGATGACCAGCCTGGCCCTGGGTATGGCGGTTTCCGTCGGCCTGTCCATGGTGCGGGCCATGACGGGCGTCAGCATCTGGTTTTTTGTGGTGCCGGGGTATGCACTGGCGCTGGCGCTCAGCTTCTTTGTGCCCGGCATCTTTACCGCCATCGCCTTTGACTCCGGCGGCGTGGCCTCCGGCCCCATGACGGCCACATTTTTGCTGCCCTTCGCCATGGGTGTAACGGCGGCTACCGGCGGGAATATCCTGAAGGACGCTTTCGGTACCGTGGCCATGGTTGCCATGACGCCCCTGATCGCCATCCAGGTGCTGGGGCTTGTCTATTCCCTCAAGTCCCGTCCAAAGAAGCCGGCCAAGTCGGTTCAGGCCGTGCCGCCGGAGATGGAAAAAGAAGAGATCATCGAGCTTTAGTGCGGGAAATATGCGTTGGATATAGACCGTGCGCGGCACGGAGGAGGACAGGGTATGGATCTTCAAAGGGAGACGTGCGGACCGCAGGGGGCGCCGGGCGGGCTGAAGCTGCTGGTTTCCATTGTGGACCGGGGCAAGGGGCAAAGTGTCGCCGATCTGATGAAAAAGGAAGGCGTGCTGTTTCATACCATCCTGCTGGGCAGGGGCACGGCCCATAAGGCGGTTTTGAACTATCTGGGACTGGGGGAAACGGAGAAGGATGTGGTGCTCAGCGCCATTAGGACAGCGGGCGGCCAACGGGTGCTGCGCAGGCTGATGAACACCATGCGCCTGGACGCGCCGGGGAGGGGTATCGCCTTCACCGTTTCCATCTCCAGCGTGGGCGGCGCGAAAACTTTGGCCTATCTCACAGGGCTTGAACCGGACAGGGGCGGCAAGGATACGCCGTCCAGATACGAGGTGGATGAAATGGATCAGCAGGCGCATTCCCTGGTAGTCACCATCGTGAACAAGGGCTTTGCCGACCAGGTGGTGGAGGCCGCCCTGCGGGCGGGAGCCCGGGGAGGGACGGTGCTCCACGCCCGGGGCGCCGGGCAGGAGGAAGCGGAAAAGTTTTTCGGCATCACCATCCAGCCGGAAAAGGAGGTGGTGCTCATCCTGCTGCGCAAAGATCAAAGGCAGGCTGTGATGCGGGAGATCTGCGATGAGGCGGGGCTGCTGACCCCCGGGCACGGCATCTCCTTCAGCCTTCCGGTGGAGGAAGTGCTGGGCATGGCGCCCATGATCATGGAGGAGTTGGGCGGGGAGGAATAGGGGAGCCCTGCCGGTAAAAAAATATGGGCCGTAACTTCATAGGGGTATTGACACGTATGAGCGATTGCGCATATAATAAATATGAGCGATTGCTCATACGTTTTGATCCGGCTTTTGCCGGGGGAAAGGCGGAAACCGATGGTTAAGCGTTACCGGTTGAAAGGTCTTGCCTGCGCGCATTGTGCCATGAAGATCGGCCAGGCGGTTAAGGCGCTGCCGGGGGTCAGCGAGGCGCGGGTGCATTTTGCGGCCCAGCGGCTCACGGTGGAGTTCGCGGGGGAGCCCGGCATGGAGGCCGAGGCGCAGATCAGGGATGCCGTACAGGCCATTGAACCGGACACAAAGGTTTTGCCGTGGCAGGATCAAACCGCGGCGGAGAGCCGCGCGGAGGCTGATGAGAGGCGGAAGGCGTTTGCCGGGGCCTTTTGGGCCATGGGGCTTTCCTTGCTGCTGCTTGCCGCGGGGGTCTTGCTTACGCATGTATGGCAGCCGGCAGCCTTGGCGCTGACGGTGGCCGCTTATCTGCTGGCTGGCTTCCCGGTGATCAGGGCCGCGGCGCTGCGCCTTAAAAGCGGGCAGTCGCTTGACGAAACCCTGCTGATGACCGTCGCCACCCTGGGGGCCTGGGCGCTTCATGAAGGCATGGAGGCGGCGGCGGTGATGCTGTTTTACAGGCTGGGGGAAACCCTGCAGGAGATGGCTGTGTTTAGAAGCCGCAGGGACATCCGGGCGCTTTCCGTCCTGGTCGGCGATACGGCCCACGTGGTCCTTACGGACGTGGTGGATATGCCCGTTGCGGCGGTGCATCCCGGGGATACCCTGGAGGTGCGCACCGGGGAGCGGGTGCCGGTGGACGGGGAGATCGTTTCGGGGCACAGCGCGCTGGATGTCTCCGCTCTCACCGGGGAAGCCGTTCCCGCACCCTGCGCGCCTGGGGACAAGGTGCTTTCCGGCAGCATGAACACGGGGCCTATGATCCACATTCTGTGCGAGAAGCCCGCAAGTGAAAGCGCCGTGGCCCGCATCCTGCGCATGACAAGGGAGGAAACGGCCAAAAAAGCCGCTCCGGAACGGTTTTTGGCAAAATTCGCCGCGGTCTACACGCCTGCGGTGGTCATTTTTGCCGCCTTTATCTTTCTTTTTCCGCCCATTTTTGGGCTAGGCAGCTTTGCGGAATGGGGCTACCGGGCGCTGCTCCTTTTGATGATCAGCTGCCCCTGTGCCCTTGTCCTGTCGGTTCCTTTAAGTTATGCGGCCGGGATGGGTGACAGCGCCCGCCGCGGGTTGCTGGTCAAGGGCGGCGCGGTATTGGAAGCGCTGGCAAAGGTGGATACCCTGGCTATGGATAAGACCGGGACGCTTACCGAGGGCGTGTTCCGCCTTCGTGCGGTCCGCCCCGCGGCCGGCGTTTCAAAAGATCTGTTGATGGAGGCTGCGCTGACGGCGGAGAGCCGCGCCCAGCACCCCATGGCCCGCGGCGTTTTTGCTTCCCCCGAAGCGGAGGAATGGCTGTCCTCCAAGGCTTTGCCAAGGGATATCGAAACCCATGAGGAGATTCCCGGCAAGGGCGTTCGCGTCCGTGCAGGCGGGCGGGAAATTCTGTGCGGCAGCGCCGCGCTTCTTGCGGAAAATGGGATCGCCACGCCCCGGGAGCATGTGGAGGACCAGGTGCATACGGCCCTTGATGGACAGTATCTTGGCAGTTTCCTTCTTGCCGACGGCCTGCGCCCGGAAGCGGCCGGTGTGCTGAAGACGCTTCAAAAGCTGGGCATCCGTTATATTTCGGTGCTCACCGGCGACGCTCCCAAAGGCACGGAAGCCGTAAAAAGCCTTCCCGGCTTGGACGGCGTTCTTGCCGGGCTTCTGCCGGAGGGAAAGGTGGCTGCCGTTAGGAGGATGGCCGCCGGGCACCGCCGCGTGGCCTTTGTGGGGGATGGCATCAACGACGCACCCGTGCTGGCGGCCGCGGATGTGGGTATCGCCATGGGGGGGATCGGCAGCCAGGCCGCCATGGAGGCGGCGGACTGCGTGCTGGCCGCGGGCACGCTGAACGCGCTGCCCGAGGGCATCTTGACCGCCAGGCGCACCGCGCGGATCGTTCGGATCAATGTGGCGCTGGCACTGCTCATCAAACTGTCGGTAATGATGCTTGGCGTTGCGGGCTTGGCCACCATGGGTATGGCGGTGGTTGCCGACGTGGGCGTCTCCCTGATGTGTGTGCTGCTGGCAGGCAGCGTCCGGCTGCGGAAGCCTTGCCATATGTAAAAAATGCGGAGCGGAGATTCCCTATATCCTTCGCTTTTTAGAAAGATGTGGTATACTCATAGGCACGGAGGGATACGATCATGGGAAAAAAGCTGCTCCTGCTGGTTTTGGTCCTTTGCCTTTTGACGCCTGCCGCGCTTGCCGGGGAGGATGAGACTCCTTCGGCCTTGTTCATGCACCCGGAAGAGGTGATGGCCGCGCCCCGGGCGGATGCTTGGGAATCCAGCGACGGACAGATCGCCTCGGTGGATGCGGACGGATACATTGCTGCCCATTCGGAAGGCGTCTGCCAGATCTCATGCACGACGGATGGCGTAACGATTGTCTATCCGCTGACTGTGGACAAGAATGTGCCCACAGAGCTGATGAAAAAGGCCATTGCCTCGGCGGAAAACGAGTTTGTAACGCTGGACGGCAAAGGGGTCAAGCGCGCCAACAAGTACACCAAGTGGTACGCAGGCAAAAGCGGCGTGGAATTCGGCTGGTGCGGCGCGTTTGTGGGCTGGTGCCTGGGGGAAGCGGGCGTGTCCATGTACCGGGTGGAAAAGGCGCAGAAGGTGGCCGATGACGCCACCTGGGCCATCAGCGAGGCCAGCGTGGGCAAGATATTGAAGGGCTATCAAAAAATGGAGCGTACCACGGATATCCCAAGGCCCGGATATCTTGTGATCTACAGCGTGACGAAAAAATCCTATTATAACATCCATGTGGGGCTGGTGACGGAGGTTTCGGATCTGGGGGACGGGAAGTACCTGCTCACAACCATTGAAGGCAACGTATCCAGCCGGGTCAAAAAGTATCAGTATTATTATGACAGTTCCCAGGAGGCCGCCGAAAAGCAGCGCAACATGTCCGCGCTGCCGGAGGAAAAGCAGACGGATGAAAAGGTCTGCTACACGCTTCACTCCAAGGACTGGTATATCAAGATTTTCTGCCAGACCTATATTTGATTGAAAAGAAAAGCAAACGGCGCTGAACGGCATCCGTTACCGGAGCATGTGGATATCCACCGGGGCTGTGCGGTACTGCCAGAATATATGAAAACCCCCTTGTACCATAATGGAATCAGTACAAGGGGGTTGATCATTGCCGCAGCAGAAGGCGTATCACATCACGCACATCAAAAATGTTCGGATCGGCGCAAGGATTCGGAAGTCGGCTCGTTTCCATGGATCTGCAGGCTTAACCGTCAAAAGCGAAACGGATGGCGCCCGGCGAAAATCTTCGGGATCTCTTGCAGGGATGCAGGAGCGGATATCCCTGCAGCAGGCGCTCTTGGCCTATTCGCTAAGCAATTTTCCAAATGTCCTTTGTTCGCACGGTCCCGCCTACGGGATTGCGCTGCCCATGAAAGCGGGAATATTTGCGGTTTTCTTCCTGAAAGATACGCACCGCCAGTGTGACTGATGGGGGCGTTACCACCCGTTCCCTTTTGCCATGGCCCCTGTAATAAGGAAGAATTCGTATGACCATAGGATTTGATTCTCATTGTTGCGTCGGGCTTACTTCAAAGTCTATTCCTCTATTGGAATCATGATTTCTGTCACAAGCCCTGGCTTCTTTGGATTGCTTTTGAGCCTGAGATCCGCGCGCTCGCCATAGCGCAGCCTAAGCCGCTCAAAAATGCTGTAGATGCCATAGGAGTGGCCTGGAAGCTCGCTTAATAACATGCGATCGCATTCTTCAGGCGTCATCCCCTTTCCATCATCACAGATTTCGATATAAAGCATAGCGTTTTCATATATCACCTTGATACTCAGTTCTCCCTTGTCGCGACGGGCAAAACCATGGATGATGCTATTTTCCACCAAGGGTTGCAATATCATATTAGGGACCATCAGCTCATACAACGATTTATCGCACGCTATCGACATCTCTACTTGTGGCTTACCCCGGAGGTTTTGTAATGCCACATAGCGTTGAGCATGTAACAGCTCATGCTCCAGGGTTGCCTCCTCGCTGCCCGGCTGCAGGCCGATCTTGTAAAAGTCGGAGAGCGCTTTAAGCATTTTGCATACCTTGTCCGCGTGGTAGTCCATGGCGGTCCACATGATGCTGTTAATGGCGTTGTACAGGAAATGCGGGTTGATCTGCGTCTGCAAAAGGCGGATACGCAGCAGCCGGTCGCGCTCGGCCATGTCCTTTGTCTTGTGAAGCAATGTGTCTATGCGGTGAAGCATCCTGTTGAAGTGCCGCTCGATCCGCCCCAGTTCATCCCCGCCCTCTTCGGGCAGCATGGCGGAAAGGTCCCCCTGCTCCACGCGCTCCATGCAGCAGATGATGCGGTCGATGCGCCTGAGGATGGAACGGGACAGAAGGTTGGCCAGCAGTAATGCCGCCAATGTCAAAAGCACCACCATGGCGGCGGTGCGAAGGGTAATCCAAAGCACATTGCTTTGGTACTCGTTCAGCGGAAGCAGCGCAACAATCTTCCATCCGGTATCCTTCAGCGTTTGACTCAGCACCTGAACAGTGCCGGAATTGTAGTTCAGCTTATTGGCGGGCATACCCTGGGCGGAATAAGCTTCCCAAAGCTTTACGGGCTCGGTCCACCCGCCCCCCTGTGCCAGCACCTGCCCGGAGGCGTCGCACAGCGTCAGCAGCGCGTCCCCCGACAGGTCGGCCTGGCGCAGCAGCCCCGCATACATATCCCGGGGCTGCATGACAACCACGTATCCCAGCAGCCTGTCAAAATCCGTCATGCTGCGGATCATGCGCGCATAGGTGATGGTGTCGTAGCTGAACAGCGCGTTGCTGGCGATCAACTCGCTCCTGGACAGCCAAACGGGGCCGGGCAGAAGGCCGCCGTTTGTCTGTATGCCGTTTTGCCCAAGCAGCGTTTGAAACTGGGAGAGGCTGAGGCTGATGTACCCGTTGCCTGAGATCCACCGGATATCCTGGGCCCAAACCAGGCGGACGCCCAGCACCGCGTTTTCTGTCTCCAGGGAAGCAAACTTGTTCTTGATATCCCGGATATCGTCGATGCGCTGGGACATGGGATAATTTTCCGGCTCCAGGTGCATCAGGTCCATCATCTGCTGGTCGGACAGCAGTATGTCGGCGGCGTTGACGGCCTGGTTGCTGGCCTTTTTCACCAACTCCGCGGCCTGCTGAAGCGACATCAGCCCTGCGCGCAGGCTGACCTGCGCATAGGCATCCACGGCGCTTCCGTGCAGCAGAAAGCTGGAAACCAGGAGCGGGATCAATACGCACAGGCAGGCAACAAACGTCAGCTGGTGCCTCAGGCTCATTTTTCCGGCGAATCTGCGCATGGGCAGCACATCCTTGTCTAATCCCGGCTTTTCCGGTATTCGCTGGGCGTCAGGCCCATCGCTTTTTGAAATATTTTTGAAAAATGGCGCGTATCCCGATAGCCGACAGCTTCACTGATTTCGCTTATACTCTTGCATGTGCCGCGAAGCAGCTTCGCTGCAGCCTGGATGCGGCAATACGCCTCATATTGGCTGATGGTTTGCCCGGTTTCCCTGCGAAAGAGCATGCTCAGATAGTTGGGAGTGAAAAATGCGATCCTCGCCAGATCCTCCACGGCCGTATTCTCCATATAATGCTCCTGAATATAACGCATCACCTCAAAAATACTCCTTGAGGGCTGGCTTTCGGCGGAGACCGGAGGAACGGGCCGGTCCTTGAGCAGCATCACCGCCTGCTGCAATGCCTGGGTAACTTCCTCCATGCCCAGCGGCTTTTCCAGAAAATCCACCGCGCGGAGCCGGATTGCCGCACGGTAATCTTCCGGCTGGGCATAGGCGCTCATGAATAGAATGTGGCAATCGGGATGGGCTTCATGGATGCACATGGCGGATTCGATACCGTTCAGCCCCGGCATGCGGACATCTGTAAGCAGAAGATCAGGCTTGCGCGCCCGGCACAATGCCAGGGCCTGCACTCCGTCCTCCGCAATGCCCGCCACCTTAAGGCCAAGGGCTCCCCAGGGCACGTGCTGGTAAAGGCCATTGAGAAAAATGGCGTCGTCGTCTGCAAGCACGATGGTGTGCACCTGTTTTCCACTCCTTTTCCGATACCTATACATTCGTATATGTTGTGCAAAATTCCTGGTTTCATAGAAACATCCGTAGATATACCGCACCAAATCATAGCAGGGACGCAGTGTAATACGGCTGCGGCCCTGCTATAATGATTCCGCAGAAAATTGTGCGGGGAGAATGGGAAAGTGCATCAAGCAAACAGATCCGTGAGAAAGCGTCGCCCATCTCTGTTTATGGAATGGGACCTGTATGCGCTGCTGCTGCCGGGAGTACTGGCAACGGTGGTCTTCAAATATGTCCCCATGGGCGGGCTGATCATTGCGCTGCAGGACTATAACATTTTTGACGGCATGAGCGCCAGCCCGTTCGTGGGCCTGAAGCATTTCAGCGCGCTATTCCATGACAGCTACTTTTATGTGACGCTGTGGAATTCGTTCATCATTAGCTTTTACAAGCTGGTGTTTATCTTTCCCCTGCCCATCGCGCTGGCTGTGCTGCTCAATGAGGTCCGCTGCCATGCCTTCAAGCGCAGCATTCAAACCACGGCGTACTTGCCTTACTTTTTGTCCTGGTCCATCGTCTACGGCATCTTTTTTACGCTTTTGTCCCGGGATGGCCCGGTGAACAATCTGATGGCAGCGGTTGGCCTTGAGCGGATTCCTTTTTTCGTCCGGCCAAATGTTTTTCGCGGTGTCCTGGTGTTCACCGACGCCTGGAAAACGGTGGGATGGGGCTGTATAGTGTACCTGGCGGCGCTGACGGCCATCGATCCGCAGCTTTATGAGGCGGCCCGCATCGACGGGGCCAGCAAAGCGCGGCAAGTCTGGCACGTTACCCTGCCCGGCATCCGTTCTACCGTGGTCATCATGTTGGTGCTGCGTCTGGGCAGCTTGCTGAGTGCGGGGTTTGAGCAGATTTTTATCATGTACAACCCTACTGTTTACAACGTCGCCGATGTGCTGGACACCTATGTATACCGCACGGGGCTTGGGCAGCAGAACTTTTCATACGCCATGGCGGTGGGGCTGTTCAACTCCGTTGTGAGCATGACCCTGGTGCTGGGCTCCAACCGGGCGTCCAGAAAATTTTTAGGGCATTCCATGTGGTGAAAGGCGGTTTGGCATGCAGGATACAAGGGGTGAAAAGATTTTTCATGGCATCAATTATCTGCTGATGGTGCTGGTGGGTTTGTGCACGCTGCTTCCCTTTGTGCATGTGGTCGCCAAATCCATCAGCGGGGACGCGTACGTCATCGCGGGCACGGTGGGGCTGTGGCCCAGGGGGATCAATATCAACGCTTACCGCTTCGCCTTCAGCAATACGCCTGTGCTCCGGGCTTTTCAGAATACGCTCATCATTACCGGGGCGGGCACGGTGCTTTCATTGGCGGTGGAATCGGCCGCGGCCTATCCGCTGTCTCTGGCGCAGTTCCGCGGAAGAAAGAAGTTTATGCTCTTTTTTGTTTTCACAATGCTCTTTTCCAGCGGGCTCATCCCTGCGTTTTTGTTGATGCGTTCCCTGGGGCTTTTGAACAAACTCTGGTCCATGATCCTGCCGCATCTGCTGAACGTTTTTAACCTGATCCTGCTGAAAAACTATTATGAGGGCTTGCCGGATGCCATCCGGGAATCCGCGATGATAGACGGCGCCAACCATATTACCACCCTGTACAGAATCATTCTGCCCATGTCTGTGCCGATTCTGGCTACCATTGCGCTGTTTTCGGCAGTGGGCTTTTGGAACTCCTATTTCAATGCGATGCTGTACCTTTCCGATCCGCACAAGGTAACGCTACAGCTTTTTCTGGTCAACCTGGTGCGCCAGTCTAACCTGACGGATTCCATCACCAGCGAGTTCACCGTTCCGCCCAATACGGTGCGTTCGGCGGCGGTGGTGATCGGTACGGTTCCGATCCTTATGGTTTATCCGTTTGTGCAAAGGTTTTTTATTACCGGAATCACCCTGGGCTCGGTGAAGGGATGATGGGCGAAAGATGCGCCTTTCACAATAAAGACGAGGAGGGACTCCCATGAAACGCTCAATCCTGGCACTATCCCTGGCACTATGCATCCTGCTGAGCGCTTGCGCGGGCTTGGCGGCCGACAAGCCTGCCCTGCGCATTCTGGGCCGCGACGCTACTTTCGATTTGAGCAGCAGCCCGGTGGTTGACATTTTGAAGGAGACAACAGGATACTCCATCGAATTTGAGGCGCTGCCCGTAGGGGACGAGGGCACCACGAAACTGCTGCTTCTTTTGGCAGGGGGCACGCCGTATGACCTGGTGGACTCCTATCCGGTCCATTTTGACCGCGCGCTGGCCGCCCACGCGGTGATGCCGCTGGACGACCTGATCAAGAACGCGCCGGCGCTTATGGAAGCCGTGCCGGCCGACAGCCCAAGCTGGGACCGCGTCCGCGGCGAGGACGGCAAAATCTATGGCATTCCCCAGCTCAGCCCCACCGGCGGCCCGGTCAGCTCCGTTGCTGTGCGCATGGATCTGCTGGATGCCCAGGGCATCGCGCTGCCCACAACGCCTGATGAGCTCTATGCGGCGCTTATCAAGCTGAAGGCCGCGTATCCCGACATGATCCCCCTCACCACCTCCGACTCTTGCCTTCTGCCTCCTGTCATCAGTGCCTTTGCCAGCTATCAGACATGGCTGAAGGTGGAGGATAAATACCTGCCTGTGCAACTGCGGGAATCCTACCGTGACTATATTGAGTTTGTGCGTAAGCTGTATGCGGAAGGCTTGCTGGATGCCGAATTCCCCGCCAACGACAACGCCACTCGGCTATCGAAGTTCACCTCTGGCAAAGCGGTGATGACATACTTCGGCTCTTCGGAAGGCCCCGGCTTCTACAGCGCGCTGGAAACCGCGGTGCCCGGCGCCCAGGTTGCCTACCTGCCATTTCTGAAGGATGAAAACGGTGTGGCGGGAGTAGAGGTCGACCTGGGGCTTGAAAAGATCGCCTTCATCCCCAAGACGGCAGCCAATCCCGAAGCCGCCATGGATTATGTAAACAGCTTCATGGCCAACTTCAAGGAAATCTACATTGGGCCGGAAGGCGTTGACCATGAGGTGGTGGACGGCCAGTACCGCCCCATTATGCCAGCCTTCTCCAAGCATGATACCGTTTGGTGGTTCCTGCCGGCAGTGGATGAAAAGCATGTTCAGGAATGGTGGAAAGCCCGCGTGCGCAAGAGTGCCGAGGTGGAGCGCGGCTACATGGATACCTTTGCCGTCAAAGCCCAGGAAGGCCTGGATATTGTAAATTATCCGCTGGCCATGGTCCAGCCCAACGATGAGCTGTCCAAGCTGCAGGGCGTGGCCGATGTAAATTGGAAAGCGGAAATGATCAAGATCATCTCCGGCGCACTCCCCATGGATGATTACGCAAAGGCCGTTGAAAAATGGCGCGCCGACGGCGGCGACCGCATTGTGGAAATCGTAAACGGGATTCTCATAAAATAAACGGACCGCACCCAAAGGGAGGAGGCAGGAAAAACCTGCCTCCTCCTGCGGCAAAGGAAGGATGACGGCAATGGCACATGGCCATATTCTTGAGCCGGCACGGCAGGTCCCCGTCTATGACGAGGCGGATGTGCTGGTGGCAGGCGGCGGCCCCGCGGGTGTGTGCGCGGCGCTGGCGGCAGCGCGCAGGGGCATGCGCGTGGTGCTGGCGGAGCAGATGGGCTTCCTGGGCGGCGTGAACACGGCCGCGGGTGTCAACGGCATCGGCGGATGGCAGCACGACCTGGACGGCAATCCTCTGGCTTCAGGCATCGGCGAGGAGATTATGCGCGGCATGGCGGAACTGGGCGGCAGCGATCCTGAAGTGGTTAACGATGTATTCCGCGTGCGCACACACCGGCCCACCTACCGCGAGGGGGGGCTTGGCTGCTATTGGATCCGCTCCAATCCCGAATACATGAAGCTGCTGCTGGACCGCATGCTACAAAAGGCCAATGTCCGGGTGGTCCTGCACACAAGCGCGGTTTACCCGGTCATGGAGGGAAACGCGGTATGCGGTGCTTACATTGAAAGCAAGTCCGGCCGCCAGGCGGTGAAGGCAAAGGTGACCATCGACTGCACAGGCGACGGTGACATCGCGGCCAGGGCCGGCGCGGAATATGAATTGGGCAGGCCTTCCGACGGCTTTTGCCAGCCCATGAGCATGATTTTCACCGTTGGGGGCGGAACGCCGCCCAGGCTTGTCTACAACCCATGGGAAGACCAGAGCGGCCTGCCCGATTATGCCAAAAACCGCTATGAGATGGCGGTGCGCATGGCCCGGGAAAACGGCGAGATCCGCTATAACCCCAACGATATCTTCTGCGCGGCCACGCCTGTCAATAAGGATCATCCCGAAACGCTGAGCGTCAATTTCACACGCATCCAGCGGTTGAGCGCCGTAGATGCCGACCAGCTGACCCAAGCCGAGATGGTCGGGCGGGAGCAGGTGTTCGAAGGCCTGCGCTTCATGCGCAAGTATGTCATCGGAAACGAGGAAGCGTATCTGATCAGCGTCCCCCCCTATATCGGCGTGCGGGAGAGCAGAAGAATTCTGGGGGAGGCTTATCTGACAGGCGGAGATATCCGCACAGGCAGGCGCTGGAAGGATACCGTTGCCCGGGCAATTTACATGATCGATACCCACAACCCTACCGCTGTGGGGGAGCCCTCGCACCTGGAATACCTGGACCAGCCCTATGATGTCCCCTACGGCTGCCTGATCCCCCAAAAAGTCGACCGCCTGCTGACCGCGGGGCGCTGCATATCGGGCGATACGGTGGCGCTCTCCAGCTTTCGCATCCTTGCCACCTGCATGAATACAGGCGAGGCGGCGGGGGCGGCGGCGGCATTGGCAGTCAGGCAGCAGGTATCTCCAAGGCGGGTGGATATCGCTTTACTGCAAAAATCATTGGAAGAAAGCGGCGCGCATATCCGCCCCCATAAGGAACTGCCGCAAAAAGGAGCATGAGCGATGGAGACAAAACCGGTCCTGTGGCTGTTTATTGCTCCGCTTGACCATCCGGATCTTTGCTTTGCATTGCCCACCACTGCATGGGTGGCAAAGGAAATGGGTGCCGCGCTGGAATGCTATCTGGAGTGCCCGCGCCAGGGTGATTTGTTTGCCCAAACAGGCTCCACGGTTCTGGGCGGCCATCATCACCAGCAATTCAATTACCTGCATGCCAGATTCGATGTAAAACTGCTGCTGTTGGGCGGCGGAACGGTATTCGCATCATCCAGCGCCGTTTTTGGCGATGAAACGCTGATTAAGGCCGATGAACTGATATCCTACTATAAGCAGTTGTTCACCTTGGGCGGCACGCCTGCCTGTTTGCTGTTCGCACCGCGCAGCGTCACGGTAAAAGGGCCGGATGAAAAGGAACCCTTTGCGGCCTGGATGCATAACGCCCCCAGCGCGGACAATTTTCAACTGGATATTGCGCCATATCTGCATGCGGAAATCGCGTTTTCAAAGGCCGCCGCCTTCCCGGAAGAATACTTTTCCCAAACGGGGGATATCGGTGCCGGGCTTCCCGCCCACACACTCTTTACAAAGCCGCTTCCCGGCGCGGAGCCGGCAGATACGCTTAAACCGGGCGACCATTACGGCAGCCTGACGCTGCGGCTGGCCCGAAGATGGAAACATCAGGCCAAAGCCGTGGCCTTCGGCGACCCGGACGCCATACGCGCCCAGCTCCCCACCCTGATCAGGCAGGACCGCGTATCCGTGTTCGCGCCCGCGCAGAAAAAGCCGCCGGCCGCCATCACGCTGGCCGCCTACACGGAAAATGCCAGCCCTATTGCCAAGGAAGCGGCGCAGCTTGCAAGAGAGATAGGCAATTCCATCCTGCTGGGCAGGCAGACGGGCGACGCGGATCTGTTTGAATGGGGCAGCCACGGCGTGGCCATCCAGATCATGGATCCCAACCGGCCCGCCTTCCCCATTGTACAGGAGCTTTCCCACCCCTGGGCCAAGCTTCCCGGGACCATCTGGGAGGAGGAGCCGGACGATGCCACGCTGGAAGCCTGGGCCGAAGAAGGGCGCGTGCTGTCATCGCTGATCTTTCATTCGGGGGAAATGGCACATAACGAAGCCATGCTCATGCTGATGGACCTGTGCTCCGTCACGGGAGTCAAGCTGGGGCTGGGAGCGCATCTGGCCAGGTATGAAACATGTCCCCAAATGTGGGAGCTTCTGCAGATCCCGGTTTCAAGGGGCGGTGTCCGCGGGCGGATCGAGCCGCTGCTGCACAGCGGCGGCCTGGGCATCATGGCGGAGTATAACTGCCCGCCGGAGGCGCTTTACCAGCATTGCCGGACGGCTTTGGCCGGGATCGAGCGCATTGCGGGAAAAGAAAATCTGCCGAAGGGGTATTACTTCTTCTGCGATACCGATTTGGATACCCTGTCGTCCGTACGCCCCGGGCTCTACAGTGCCGTGGAAAAAGCCGGGCTTGCCTATGCCGTTTCCTCTGTCAAGCCGGGCAGGAACCGCCTTATAGGAACCGGAATCCCGGTGCTCACCCAAACCTCCCGCACCCAATGCCAGGGCTCCCCCTTTGTGCGGATCACCACGGTGGAGGATGTGAACCAGTCGGGCTATGCTGGAGCGCCAGGGTGGTTTATAGGGGTGCTTGATTCTCCTGTAATCTCCTTTCTTCCCTACATCTGGCGCAAGGGCAGCCGGTTCATGGCGCTGTTGGATGTAATACTGAAAGGAAGAATGACGAACGTGTTGCCTGGGACTGTGGCCAGATATGCTGCCCTTTTAGAGAAGAAGGGCTATTTGCCGCCGCGGCTATCTGAATAGTTTTGTTGTGATAAACAGAGAACAGTACCATAATAAAATAAAACCTCAAATTGGCAACCGTCTTCACCAAGCAGAAAGGCACAAGCTCCGCCTCCGTTATGGAGGGGGAGCTGTTCCTATTTTGGAGACAGGGCTCCGCGACGGCGAGGCACTGGCGCTGGAGTGGAGCGATATCGTTTAGGGTAAACGGACGCTTCGGGTGAACTAAAACCTGATCCGGGTGGATGGGAAGAAAGTAGTCCGGCGGGCTGCGGAAACGGCGTCGGGCAAGCGCACCATCCCGTTGAACAAAAAGACAAACGGCATATGCTCGTTGCCCTGCCGAACCTTTGTCAATGCTGCAATTGCGCGGCGTTTCCCTAGAGCATATCACTTATCAACAGAAAAAGTTTAGAGAACATACATCTCTAGATTTTCATTACATTCCTCTGCCACTACATTTAACATAATAGAAAAATGTGCAAATAGAGCCTGATTATGGAATATTTATGGCTGAATGTATGATATAATGCAATCACACATCTAAGGATGGGTTGATTACAGATGAAAGATGGCATGATGCTGATTGATAACGACCGTATCGGCCTTTTGTTATATGCCGTATTTGGCAACGGTAAAGAACTATTTTCATCAGGAAGCAAACGAGCCTATTTTGATTCATGCCGCACAATACCACTCAACGGAAAAAGCGGCCGAAAAACAATTGCATGTTGACCGCCCATGCGTCGCTTGGAGTAAGATCACTGATTATGGTTTTTATCTTAACTATCAACATCCGCGAATGGGAGCGGTATCTCAAAAAAGGAACGCCAACCCAAAAATTCGATTTTATAACCAAGTATGCCGGAAAGCTTGAGAATGTCGATACCTGCCGGGAATTCTACCAGGAATTCGCCATTTTTGTCCAATTGAACCCGGAATATGGCTTGCAGGATTATCAGGGGATGAGGTTATCGTACCTGTCGGCGACAGCAATCATGAGAGGCAAGCCACAGTCCAGGCAGTTGAATTTTGCCGCTGGGATGACACCCCGTACCCTCTTGAAAAGACCAAGGAAATCATTCGTATGGCGCGTGACGAAGTGAAGCCCGCCTCCGTTCCAGGCTTAATGACTGGCAGTGTCATGGATATTAACGGTTTGGACCATATGGATAAAGCGCGAACTATATATGAGGTGCATATATGGGAAAAGGCATTGGGAGAGGGATCGGCAAACAATTTATGACCGAACGAAAAGATGATAAACAGTAAAGCATTTTGTTTTCATTCCGGGGCTTTACGCATCTGCCAGTCCACATTTTACACCGATTATTTGTGCTAAAATGAAGTTGTGATATAATAAAGCCCAAAGCTGTATAAAGGAGAACTGTTCATGAAAATGATTTCCTGGAACGTCAATGGCTTGCGCGCCAGCCTGAAAAACGGGTTCATGGATGCCTTTAAAAAAATAGACGCGGACATCTTTTGCCTGCAAGAGACAAAAATGGAACAGGGACAGGCGGAACTGGACCTGACCGGTTATCAGGAATACTGGAACAGCGCCCAGAAAAAAGGGTATTCCGGCACTGCTGTTTTCACAAGAAAGGCACCGCTGAGCGTGACATTTGGCATCGGCATCGAAAAGCATGATCAGGAAGGCCGGGTCATAACCCTGGAATTTGAAGATTACTATTATGTGAATATATATACACCCAATTCTCAAAGAGAGCTTGTCCGTTTGGGCTATCGCATGGAATGGGAGGATGACCTGCGGAGCTATCTTTTGGCGCTGGACGGTAAAAAGCCCGTGATTCTTTGCGGCGATCTAAATGTGGCGCATCAGGAAATCGATATTAAGAACGCAAAATCAAATCACAAAAACGCGGGCTTTACAGATGAAGAACGTGATAAAATGACGATCCTCCTGAACTCCGGGTTTTCGGATACGTTTAGGACTTTGCATCCGGATGACCGCGACGCCTATTCCTGGTGGTCACAAATGCCCGGCATACGGGAGCGGAACGTCGGTTGGCGCATTGATTATTTTCTTGTATCCCGGCGGTTGATGCCTCAGATAAAGGAAGCGTTTATATTGCCTCAAGTGTATGGCAGCGATCATTGCCCCGTTGGTATTGTTATATAAGGCATTAAAGCCGACAGAATATTTTTGAACAACAATAAGCCCGGAACAGCTTGTGTTTCCGGGCTTTCTTTATGTCTAGTCCGGCATTGGTTACGCGGGTGCGCTGGGCGCATGGCAGGTGCATCATTACACATATGGACCCAATTATACCTTGCTCTGTAATTTCCTGCAAAACCCCTCATTGGTGCTCTCGTTATACAGCCATAAGGAGGCTTGTACACTTGCATTTTTCGTCGGGCAGCGCTTTTTTCCATGCAATCTTCACTGGTATAGTGGCATAAAGAATAGCAAGGAATAAGCCCAACATCGAACGGATTTCCGGCCACAGCACCGGGATTTCTTTATTTGCTCTTCGGATTTTCAATAAGGGGAGGAATATCTGCATTTCACAATTTACAATTGTGCAAGGAATCTTTGTATTGACATTATACGGAAATCATGCTAATTTTTGATTAAGCAATTGCTTAATTTGTGCAAGGACGTGAAAACATGCATCCTGAAAAAACCTTTTCCCCAACCGATGTGGAATGGAAGTTGGTGCAGTCGCTGTGGAAATTGGGGAATCCAACCGTTCGTGAAGTGGTGGAGGATGTGAAAGAAACCGGCTGGACGGTTCATGCCGTCATTTCCTTCCTCAACCGCATGGCCGCAAAAGGGATGGTGGCCATTGATAATGCACGTCCAAAGCGCTACCGTGCACTGGTGGAAAAGGATGCGATGCTCCGTAAGGAAACCCACGCCATCCTTGATAAGGTGTACGGCGGCGACCTAATGCTGATGGTCACGAGCGCAGTGCATTCAGCAAAATTATCGGAAGAAGAAATCAACGAATTGATTGGGATTCTCAATAAAGTCAGGTGAGCAAGATGGAAACGTTCCTGGAGGTTATCGGTCAAGGCGCACTTCTGGTCCTCATCCTGCTTGTCCTGCGGCCGGTGCTTAAGAAGGTGCTAAGCGCGCGCTTCCGGTATGCGCTGTGGCTTTTGCCTGCGCTACGCTTGTTGGCACCGTTTTCGGTACAGAGCGCCATGAGTATCTGGAACATTGTTCAACCCGCTTTACCCATAGGAGTGACCAGGGCAAGCACCAACATGGCGTCGGCCTTGTCTGGAATCGCTGTGCCGCCAACTTCTCCCGCCGTCGTGACCACCGCCAGCCAGACGATACAGGCAACCACCCCGAATATGGATGCGATAAGTGCCATGCCACTTAATTGGTTACAGCTTCTATCATTTGCCGGTATGACTGTCTGGATTTTGGGCAGCATTACGGCCCTTTTCATGATGGTCAAAAATAACAAACGTATCGCACAAAGACTTCGGGGAGCTGAGCAAATCTCAACAAATAGCAAAGTGCCGGTAATACTGTCCAATATATTCCCCTCTCCCTGCCTTGAGGGGCTGCTCCATCCATGCATTGCCATCACGGCCGAGGTAATTCAATCTGAAACGCTGCTTGATATGGTGCTGCTTCACGAATTGACACACTATCGGCGGCTTGACCATTTATGGACAGCGTTACGAAGCATTTTACTGTGCCTATGGTGGTGGAATCCACTGGTCTGGCTGGCGGCGCATTACAGCCGTGAAGACTGTGAAGCAGCTTGCGACGAAGCAGTAATCTGCGGCATGACGCTTGAAAGCCGCCGGCAGTATGCGCCGCTTGCAGTTTTCGGATACCGAGTGGCTCTCCTCTTGGGCATAGGAAGCGAGGATGGTAGGCATAAGCTCACCATCCCCACTCATTGAATTGATATTCTCTTTTTCAAATAATACGTCCATGCCCAGCCCCTTAAGCTCACGTATCGTTTCCAACAACGTGACAGTATTGCGTGCGAACCTACTGATGCTTTTTGTAATGGCCATGTCGTTTAACCCTGCCCGACAATCCATGAGAAAGCGTTGAAACTCCGGGCGTTTCCCCTTTGTGCCGGTCAGCCCACGTCGGCATACACGCCTGCATAGCGCCAGCCAGGATGCTTTTGGATCATTTCTCTGTAACAATTCACTTGGGTAGATAGCGAGTGAAGCATAGTCTCCTTCTCCAGAGATGCATAGGCATATGCCGCTATATTCTTGTGTCTTGGCACTTGGGGAACTCCATACGTTAATCCGGGAAGATATGAGCTATGAAGATATTTTAGCTCTTGAGAATAATCTTGTAGACATGCACAAACATGGATTGGCAAAAAATTACCTGGTGTAATGCCACGACACTTTGCATTGATTTGCCGGATCTTTACCGACCAATGTACCAGCCTACGGTCATGCTCCGGCCATAGCGCCGGATTTTTGCGTCCTGAGAATGGGTAAACAATTACATTACCCAATAGATCTGTGCCTGCCGCATACAACACGCGAATGGGCAGAGGAGTGCATTGATGATAAATACTGGACGGACAACGGCGCAAAGGAAAACCCACGGACTTACAGGCAGGCGTTTGCACGATACTGTCAAAGTATCGTGTTGCTGTCATTTTTACGAAGCCTATTGATGAATTAGTACGATCGTGCTATGATAAATATTAGTTTTATCACGAATAAAGAAAGGCAGGCTGAATTGCAATGAACATCAAGGTCGTGTATCACACAACAACAGGGAACACCAGAAAGGTGGCGGAGGCGGTCGCGGCGGCAGCCGGCGTCAAAGCGGAATCGATTGAAGACTCTGAACTGTCGTCCGCGCCCGTAGACCTGCTGTTTGTTGGAGACGGTCTCTACGGTGGAAAACCACACAAAAAGACAGTTGCGTTTATCAGCAGCCTGGACCCCGGCAAGGTAAAAAATGCCGCCGTCTTTGCCACATACGGCGGGCAGGCGCGCATCGGGGAGGAGCTTAAAAAACACTTTCAGGAGAAAGGCATACATTTGATTGGCGAGCCATTCACCTGCAGAGGCAGGGCTTGGATTTTCATCAACCGCAGTCATCCCGATGAATCAGATTTGAACAGGGCGCGGGCGTTCGCCAAAGCCGCAGTAAAAGAATGGAGCGGCAACGTTTAAGGAATACAATCGGTATTTCCAACAACGAAAGGAGATTTATTGTGGAAACAATCAAAGCCATTGCCAGGAGGAAGTCAGTGCGCGCCTATAAAACGGAGCAAATCCCCAAGGAAGCCCTTGCGCGCATCCTTGCCGCCGGCTGCGCGGCGCCGGTCGGCGCCGGAATGTATAACACGCTGCACCTGACGGTTATTCAGGACAAAGCGGTATTGGGCAGGCTGTCTGATGTTTGCGCACAAATGCTGCCTGATGCCGCCAAAGAGATGATTATGGCGATTACGCAAGGGAAGCTGGACCCGCTTTACGGCGCGCCGGCCGTTGTGCTTATCTCGTCCACGGCAAGTGACGTTTCAGGCTGTGTCAACGCAGGGTGTGTCGCTGAAAACATGATGCTTGCCGCTGCCGACGCAGGCATAGGCAGTGTTGCCCTGGGCGGCGCGGGCAGCGCGGTAATGGCGGATGCGCGACTGAAGGAGATGGTGTCCATCCCTGATGGCTACAACGCGCTGTTCGCTGTGGCGCTTGGCTATGCCGCCGCGGAAGACGCATCGGAAAAGGATTTGAAAATGACAATCGGCGTACATTATATTGGATAGCCGCCGGAAACGAGGTGCCGCAATGAAACTGGACATTCGGCAGAAGATACTGGATACCGCAAAAAAACTTTTTAATGAAAAGGGCTTCAATAGCGTATCTACTCAGGAAATCGCCCATGAACTGGGGATCAGCAAGGGCAATCTTACGTACCATTTCCACAAAAAAGAGGAAATCATCGAGGCCATCATCAAGCAGTGGCCGCGGCGGGAAACGCCCGCCGCCCCGGATAATCTGGAAGCGCTTGACCGGTATTTCCGGCGTATGCAGGACGTGGTGCGGGAAAACGCGTTCTATTTCTGGCACTACGCCCAAATGGCCCAGCTCTCGCCGTCCATCAAAGACGCGCAAAGAGAAGTGTACGCGGTGCACCGGAAAATACTTTCCGACGCCTTCCGTCTGCTCTTTGAAGCGGGGCTGATCAGGGGCGAAGGGTTCCCCAAGGAGTATGAGCGCCTGATTGACGCCCTGTACCTGTCAATTATCTACTGGCTGCCCTTTTGCGAGCTGCGGCAGGAAAAGGATACCGATTTCCAAACCCACGCCTGGGGCATTATGCATAACCTGCTTACAGAGCAAGGGCGAAGCCGCCTTGAAAACCTTCAAAACCCGCCTCCCGCCTGAACATAAACGGGAAGATCTGGCTTACGCGGCGATACTGGGCACATTTAATCTCAACTCAAAGGAGCCACAGAATGAAACCGATGGCTGGCAATAACGCTGGCGGCGCATCAGCGGAAAACCCGCTGGGCTATGCTCCGATTCCGGGCCTGATCCTCAAATATGCCATTCCTTCAATCGTCAGTATGCTGATCGCGGCGGCTTATAACATTACCGACCAGATATTCATAGGGCACATCGTCGGTATACTCGGCAACGCAGCGACGAATGTCGCATTTCCCATTACAACGTTGTCTACTGCCGTCGCGCAGCTTATCGGCATCGGCACGGCGGCAAATTTCAACATCAACATCGGAGCAAAAAAACCGGACGAGGCGGCAAAATATATCGGCACCGGCTTAATGCTTCTTTCCGTGTTCGGCCCTGTTCTCCTTGTTGCGGTACTTCTCTATAAGACGCCCATTCTGCTGCTGTGCGGGGCTACTGACCGTGTTTTACCCCTTGCCCAAATGTACCTTGGAATTACGGCTTTCGGCCTGCCATTCCTGCTTTTCACGCAGGCCGGCAGCAATTTTATCCGTGCCGATGGCAAGCCTGCGTATGCTATGGTGGCTGCGTCGTCCGGCGCGTTGATAAACGTGTTCCTTGACTGGCTTTTCATGTTTGTCTTCAAATGGGGAATTCAAGGCGCGGCGTCTGCTACCGCCATCGGACAGGTTGTTTCGTTCGTTCTGGTGATTTCGTATTTCCCGAGATTCAAAACGGTAAAAATTCACCTCGCGCTGCTTCGCATCAGGCTGAAATATGCAGCTGCCATCGTGAAACTCGGCACCTCCAATTTCATCAATCACATCATTATGATGATGGTCAATATTGTCATGAACAACACCCTCACGCATTACGGCATGCAGAGTGTATACGGCAGCGAGATCCCACTTGCTGTTTCAGGGGTTGTCGCCAAGGTAAACAGTATTCTGGGTGCATTCTCAGTTGGCATCGCTCAAGGCTGCCAGCCTATTCACGGTTTCAACAAGGGGGCGGGAAACTACGCGAGGCTGAAAAAAACATACAAAATGGCATTCGCCGGTTCCATTGGGTTCAGTGTTTTGGCCTTCCTCGCGTTCCAACTGTTTCCCCGCCAGATAACGTCTGTTTTCGGTGTTGGCAATGAGCTTTACTTTGAGTTTGCCGAAAAATACCTGCGAATTTTCATGATGATGGTTTGCATTTACGCGATTCAGCCGCTTACAGTGAACTACTTTACGGCCATCGGTGACGCCAAACGCGGAATCATTCTCTCTGTTTCACGGCAAGGCCTCTTTCTTCTTCCCATGCTCATTGTGCTGCCCCGCTTTCTGGGATTGAATGGCGTCTTGTATGCGGGCCCGATTGCCGACACGCTCGCGGGAATCTTGTCGGTCACGCTGATCGTTTTGAACTTCAAGAAATTGACGGTTTTGGAGCAGACACCGGTCAGATGATTGGCCCATGCCATGAAAATGACGCTTGATAAAAAGGAGGCCAACAGCCATGCGGAAAGGCAGGGAGCCGTGCGCCGGCGGCGGTCTTCCCAAGGTACTGCCGTTTTACCTGCTTACCCTCCTGTTTTGATCCTGGGCGTTATGCATGCCTTCTGGCACCTGTCTACCGTATGGCGCTTACCGATGCTGCCTCGTAAGACAGTGCGTGCTTTTTCATAACATTCGTTCAATAGGCGGCGATCCTCTATGTCGATTTGGCGGGCCACTTCCCCGGAATATTCCCGGGTATGCCCAAACTCTCTGCCTACAAGCGCTTCCTGGTCGCGGCCCAGGTAAATGGTGCCCAGAGCATCGCTCATGCCGAACCGGGTGACCATGCGGCGCATGAAAATGAACCAAACCAGGGCGGAGACTCCTATCATGAGCAGGAATGGAAGGAAATCCGCATACCGGCGGATAACAATTGGCGGCGGATATCCTTATATGTCCTGCCCGCCTGCCTATATGAAGCCGTGCGCAGACAAACTGAAAGCAATATCAGCCTTCGTACCGCAGCGCCTCTATGGGATGCTTTTTTGCTGCCTGATTTGCTGGATACATTCCGAAAATCAGACCGATCGCGCTGGAGAAGCCCACGGCTAGGGAAATGACGCCTGCGGACATGCTGAAGCTTATTGTATCTCCCGCAATGAATGTTATGACCTCCAGTATCCCCCAGGAAAGCATCAAGCCCAAAAGGCAGCCAAGCAGGCTTACCATCAGGGCCTCAATCAGAAACTGCATCATGATGCTGGCACGGCCTGCGCCAATGGCTTTTCGGATGCCAATTTCACGGGTCCGTTCAGTAACGGATACCAGCATGATATTCATGATCCCGATGCCGCCTACCAAAAGGGAAATCGCGGCGATACCGCCCAAAAGAAGCGTCAGCGTGCTGGTAATGGTGCCCATCGCGTCCGCGATGCTTGACATGTTCATAATCGAGAAGGCATCTTCATCCTGATCAAAACGCTTCATCATGATCCGTTCCAAAGCCGCCTCCGCGGCGTCTGTATCGTCCGGATCTGCGGATGAGGCGTAAAGGGAAGTAACGTATGGCTGCCCTGACATGCGTGATTGTACGGTGTACGGAACATAAGCGGATAGGCTGGACATCATGCCGGCCATCATGGAGTCGTCCTCCTCTAACACCCCGATCACCTGAAAGATGCGTCCCTCAATGGTCAGCATTTCGCCAACGACATCCTCGCGCCCGAACAGCTCGATCGCTGCATCATAATTGAGCACCGCCACATAGGAACTGTTTTGCACATCGGTTGTTTTAAGAAAACGGCCGGCGGAAAGCGCAAGGCCCTGTATGTTGTAATAGGCGGCAGTCGTTCCGTACACGGTCAGCGAAGCGTCCGTATAGGCGTGCTTCGCTGTGGCGTTCATCGAACCGGAGGGAGCCACTTGCAACAATGCCTCATCCTGCGCGATGATATCCAGATCGCTCAGCCGCAGGGGATTCCCCTTATCGTTCCGGATGGATACCGTCAGCATATCATTGCCCAGGTTTTCAATTTCACCCGTCACAGTGGACGTCGCGCCGTCGACCAGCGATACCATGACAACCAGCGCCATTACACCGATGATGATGCCAAGCATGGTGAGGAAGGAACGCATCTTGTTGGCAGCAATGGCCTTCCATGCCATCCTCAAGGATTGAAATACCATTAATCCACCTCCCCCACGCGGCCGTCGACGATGTGGATCCTGCGGTCAGCCTGTGCAGCAATTTCATCGTTGTGCGTGATGAGCACAATGGTATTGCCGCTTTCATTGAGTTCCGTGAACAGGCGCATGATATCTTTGCCTGTCTTTGTATCCAGATTGCCTGTCGGTTCATCCGCCAGCAGAATTGCGGGATGCGTTGCCAGGGCGCGGGCTACGGCAACACGCTGCTGCTGTCCGCCGGAAAGTTCAGTTGGCTTGTGCTTCCTGCGGGAAGCCAGACCCACACGCTCCAGCGCTTCCTGTACTCGCGCCCTCCGTTCGCCAAGCCGCAGTCCCTGATAGATCAGGGGCAGCTCCACGTTTTCCTCAGCCGTCATTTTTGACAGCAGATTGAACCCTTGGAAAATAAATCCGATTTTTCTGTTCCGTATACGCGCAAGCTGCCTTTCCGAATACTGCTCAATGGCCTGCCCATCCAGCACATACAACCCGCTGTCGGCGACATCCAGGCAGCCGATGATGTTCATCAGTGTGGACTTTCCGCTCCCGGACGGGCCGATAATGCTGACAAACTCGCCCTCATGAATGGACAATGTCGCGCCATCCAACGCCCGCACCTCTTCGCCGCCGATAGAATATATTTTTGTAATATCCTGCATGGAGATAATAGTGTCCTTGTTCGGGAGCTTATGCGCATCCATCTTACGCGCGCGGGGTACACCGTCTTCGAGGCGGGCAATGGTCTGGAGGCGCTGGATGTCATTGGAAAGGTCGCCATCCATCTGATGATAGCTGACATCATGATGCCGAAAATGGGCGGTTATGAACTTACGGGCGAACTCAGGAGCGCCAAGATCATGATCCCTGTACTGATGGTAACCGCCAGGGAAACCCTGGACGACAAGCGGAAGGGGTTTAAAACAGGCGCGGACGACTATATGGTAAAACCTGTAAATATGGAAGAAATGCTGCTCAGAGTTGAGGCCTTGCTTAGACGTTCCAATCTTTCGGGAGAGCATATTCTCAGTATCGGTACGTCTACCATCGATTCGGAAACCATGACGGTAACCTGTGACGGAAATCCCACGTTGCTCCCCCAGAAGGAGTTTCAGCTTCTTCACAAGCTGCTGTCCTATCCCAATAAAATATTTACCCGAAATGTACTGATGGACGAAATTTGGGGATATGAAAGTGAGACCGATTCCCGAACGATCGATGTCCATATCAAACGCTTGCGGGAAAAATTTGCGGACTCCACAGACTTTCAAATCGAAACCATCAGAGGGCTTGGATACAGGGCGGTGGTCAAACGGTGAGGCGTGTCCAAATCAAGCTTGCCCTATTTCTGATCATAACCGTTATGACCTCTTCCTTTTTGGCCACTTTTCTGTCGGCTCTGGTGAATGGCATCTTGATAAGAAGCGGAGTTTCCACTTCTATCTTTCTGGGCTTTGCATTAAAGGAGATCCTTACGCCTATCATTACCGTACTGCTAACAATCATGATCGCCGCAACGATGTCAAAAAGGGCTGTTTTTCCTGTTGTATCTCTATCAAGGGCGACAAAGCAGATAGCCGCGGGCAATTATGACATCAATATCACCGGTTCAGAGAGAAAGGATGAGTTTGGACAACTTGCGCGGGACTTTTTGCTGATGGCGCAGGAGCTGAAAACAAACGAACTCCTTGCAAAGGACTTTATATCAAATGTTTCCCACGAATTCAGGACACCGCTTGCCGTTATTTCCGGGTATACCAAACTGCTTGACAGCGACGAGCTCACCAAAACTGAGCGCCACAGTTACAGCCTGAAAATCCAGAATGAAGCGGAAAGGCTGATAAAGCTCTCATCCAATATTTTGAGGCTTTCCAAATTGGATAACCAAAAGATACAAGACCCGCCCAGTTTATTTCTTTTAGACGAACAGCTCCGGCAAGTGATTCTGTCTCTGGAGCCTGAATGGAGCGCCAAGGATATCAGCCTGGATATCGATATACCTGCAATCACGTGGCTGGGAAACGAAGCGCTGTTAGCCCAGGTATGGAGCAACATTCTGGACAACGCCATCAAATTTTCATGCAACAAGGGCGAGATTGGCGTCCGTGCCAGCTCAAATGAGAATCAAATCGTTGTGGAAATCTCCGACCATGGCATAGGCATGGATGAGGACACGCAGACACGGATTTTTGAACGCTTTTATCAGGGGGATTCCTCTCATTCCGGGCAGGGGAACGGGCTGGGGCTGGCACTGGTAAAACAGATCATGGATATTTTGGGCGGCCGTATAACCGTGCGAAGCAAGCCTGGCGCCGGTTCGGTATTCACGGTCGTGATACCAGCGTACCGCGCGGCGGATTGAACACGGAATCCTATTTCATGAAAGCAAAATGGTTTCTTGCTTCTGCAATCCCGACCCGGAAAAAGGCTGCCGCATCATGCGGCAGCTTAGACCATCAACAAACCCCTGGGAGGTATCGGAGGACTGCGGTCCTCCGATTGCAGATCGAAAATCAGCGACATGTGCGGTGATTTTCGCAGGAATTTCGAAGAAATTCCTACCTTGCCCGAGCAAACGGCCGCACGATGGCGCAGCCGTCGTGCAGTGCAGCGAGGGAAAATCGCGACAAAGTGGCATAGCCACTTTGTCGATAGCCTGGGCTGCCGCATCATGCGGCAGCTTTTTCTCGTTTCCAGTTCATCTGCTGTTCATTTATGGTTCATATAGAAAGGATATTTTATGTGCATGCTTAATAATTCAGCAGTTATCGATTAAGGAGGCGCCAGAGTGGATCAATCTTTGAAGGAGCAATTGGTACATGCCATGTTCCGCTTTAGAAAGGCTGGAATGACGTTCCCGCCTGGACTCGACATACGCATGAGCGAACTTTTCCTGATGAATGGGATCGCGGAGAACGCATCCTGCCCGGATAAAAATGTAAGTGTATCCGACATTCAGGGTGATCTCCCCATTACCAAGCCCGCCGTTTCGCAGATGCTGAACGCGCTTGAAAAAAAAGGCTATATCAATCGTGAGATAGATAAAAGTGACCGGCGCAAAATTGCGGTTACGCTCACTGCTCAAGGGTTGGAGATTCTAAAGCAAACAAGGGAATTCGCCGATCAGGCGATGGAAACCGTTATTTCACGTTTTGGCGAGGGAAATACACGGCACCTGATAGAGCTTATCACGCTTATGGCGGATATTTCCGAAGACCTGAAGCGCGAAACATTACAGGCGAATATGAAGGGAGAAAACTGACTTGGTTAAACTCGCGAAGTATTTAAAGCCGTTTTTATTGGGCCTGGCTCTGACAATCCTGCTTTTGTTCGGGCAGGCCATGAGTGAATTGAACCTGCCGAACTATATGTCAGACATTGTAAATGTGGGGATTCAGCAAAACGGCATTGAACACGCTGCGCCGGATGCGGTCAGTCCCAACGGAATAAAGCTGATGACTGCATTTATGACGAATACGGAAAAGCAGCTCGTCAGCGAAAACTATCAATTGGTATCCAGTTCTGACATGGATGCCAATGGAAAAGCGTACAGCAGCGTTTATCCCAAAGCCGGCGGGGAGCTTTATGTAAAAAGGAACATGGACGGTTCCATCCGGGATAGCCTTGATCATGCCTTTGGGGCTGCCACATGGACGCTGATGCATATCGCGCAGGATATGGCAGGTCAAACCGTCCAGCCTGAAGCGGGCGTGGCATCGCCCGGTATGGCCGGTATCGACGTTACGGCGCTGTACCAGGCACTGCCGATGCTTGGCATGCTGCCGGAATCCACCGTCGCCGCCGCGCATGAAAAGGCGCTGCAAAATGACGGGAATATGTTGAAGCAAAGCGGTATCCTGCTCACCAAGGCTTTTTATGAGGAACTGGGCGTGGATATCGGCGGCATACAGACAGCTTATATTCTGAGGATAGGCTTGATCATGCTGGCCATTGCGCTGGGCGGCGGATTGGCCACCGTTTTTGTCAGCCTGCTGTCGTCCAGGATAGCGGCCGGGGTTGCCCGGGATTTGCGCAAGGATGTGTTCGCAAAGATCGAGAGCTTTTCAAACAGCGAATTTGACAAGTTCGGAACCGCTTCGCTCATTACCCGCTGCACCAACGACGTCACCCAGGTGCAGATGCTGCTCATGATGGGAATCAGGATGATCTGCTATGCGCCGATCATGGGGATCGGCGGCGTCATTATGGCCGTCCGGAAATCGGCGTCCATGAGCTGGATCATTGCCGCAGCATGCGTTGTTCTTGTGTGCCTCATTATGGTGATCATGGCCGTGGCCATGCCGAAATTCAAGATCATGCAGAAGCTGGTGGATAGGCTGAACCTCGTCTCCAGGGAAAACCTGAGCGGCCTGATGGTTATCCGCGCATTCGCCACGCAAAGGCATGAAAAAAAGCGCTTCGAAGCCGCGAACGGGGAGCTGACGAAAACAACCCTGTTTGTAAATCGGGTCATGGTGTTCATGATGCCTGCCATGACACTTATCATGAACGGCGTCACCCTGATCATCATTTGGGTCGGCGCTAGGCAGATTGCGGACTCCGCCATGCAGGTGGGCGATATGATGGCGTTTATGCAATACGCCATGCAGATCATCATGGCATTCCTGATGATATCCATGATGTTCATTTTTGTTCCCCGCGCGGCTGTTTCAGCCGGGCGCATCGCCGAAGTGCTGGGTACGAAAAATTCCATTGCAGACCCCGAAGCGCCAAAACACTTTCGCGCGGATATGAAAGGGGTCGTTGAGTTTCGGAATGTATCCTTCCGCTATCACGACGCGGAGGAAGACGCGGTAAGCGGCATTACATTTACGGCAAAACCGGGGCAGACCACCGCTATCATCGGACCGACCGGATCGGGAAAATCAACGCTTGCCAGCCTGATGCTGCGTTTTTACGACGCGAGCAAAGGTCAAATTCTGATCGGCGGGGCCGATATCCGCGAGGTAAGCCTGAAGGATTTGCGATCCAGAATCGGCTACGTCCCGCAAAAGGGCGCGCTGCTCTCCGGCACGATCGCGTCCAACATCAAGTATGGCAAGAAGGACGCGTCGGACATCGAGGTGGAATCCGCCGCAAAAGTGGCGCAGGCGACGGAGTTCATTTTGGAAAAGCCAAATCTCTTTGAGTCGGAAATCGCCCAGGGCGGCACGAATGTGTCCGGCGGGCAGAAACAAAGGCTGTCCATCGCCCGCGCGCTGGCGAAAAACCCGGAAATTTTCATTTTTGACGACAGCTTTTCGGCGTTGGATTTCAGAACGGACGTGGCGGTGCGCAGGGCACTCAAGGAATATACCGGTGACAGCACGGTGATTATCGTAGCGCAGAGAGTGGGTACGATCATGAACGCGGAGCAGATCGTCGTGCTGGACGAGGGCAGGATTGTGGGATGCGGCACCCATCGGGAGTTATTGAAGAGTTGTCCGCAGTATTTCGAGATTGCCTCATCCCAGCTGTCGCAGGAGGAATTGGCATGAGTCAGGAAAACAAGAAAGCAAGACCTGCCGCGCAAAGGGGCCCCATGGGCGGGGGCCGGGGCCCGATGGGGGGCATGATGCGCGGCGAGAAAGCCAAGGATTTCAAAGGGTCCATTATCAAGCTCATAGGGTATTTGGGAAGCCATACACGGACAATTCTCTTTGTATGGGTCCTGGCCGTTGCCTCCACCGTATTCACGATATTGGGGCCAAAGATTCTGGGGCAGGCTACGGACGAGCTTTTTGCCGGCGTCATGAAGCAGCTTGCGGGTACCGGCGGGATAGACTTCGGAAAGATCGGCGGGATACTCCTGTGGATGGCCGGCCTATACGGCGTCAGCGCGCTGCTGTCCTATCTGCAGGGATTTGTGATGTCGTCCGTAACGGCAAAGGTGTCGCTCAGGCTGAGAAATGATATCGGCGAAAAAATCCACAGGCTGCCATTCAAGTATTACGACAAAACAACCCATGGGGATATCATCAGCAGGATCACCAACGATGTGGACACCATCAGCCAGACGCTGAACCAAAGCATGACGCAGATCATTACATCGGTCACTTCGCTCATAGGGATTACCGTTATGATGCTTTCCATCAGCTGGCGGCTGACCCTGGCCGCGCTGTGCATCCTTCCCGTTACCATGATTACCGTCATCCTGATCGTGAAGAAATCTCAGGTACACTTTGCGAACCAGCAAAAGTTTCTGGGAAGCGTCAACGGCCATGTGGAGGAGATGCTGGGAAGCCATGTGGTGGTAAAGGCCTTTAACGGCGAGGAGGATTCGCTGAAAACCTTTGACGGCTATAACGGATCGCTCTACCGGTCGGCATGGAAATCAAACTTCCTGTCGGGGCTGATGATGCCCATCACCTCTTTCATCGGCAATCTGGCCTATGTGGCCATCTGTATTCTGGGCGGCTATTACGCGGTCAGGGGCATTTTGACCGTTGGCGGCATCCAGGCTTTTATTCAGTACACCCGCTCATTTACCCAGCCGATCTCGCAGATCGCCAACATTTCCAATGTGCTTCAGCAGACCGCCGCCGCGGCGGAGCGCGTGTTTGAGTTCCTGGGCGAGCGGGAGGAGCCGCCAGAAGAACCCAACGCCCTTTCCGTGAGCCGCGGCAATGCTTCCCCCGATACCGGCACGCTTGCAGCTATTGATGGGCATATCGGTTTCGAACAGGTTTCCTTTGGCTATGATCCCGAAAAAACGGTCATCAGGAACTTCAGCGCCAAGGTCAGCCCGGGACAGAAGATTGCCATTGTCGGGCCGACAGGGGCGGGCAAGACAACGATCGTGAAGCTGCTGATGCGCTTTTATGACGTCAACAGCGGGGCGATCACCGTAGACGGCCATGACATCCGGGTGTTCAAGCGGGATGAGCTCCGCTCGCTGTTTGGCATGGTGCTGCAGGATACGTGGCTCTTCAACGGAACGATTGCCGATAACATCCGGTATGGCAGGCTGGATGCCTCCGACGAGGAGGTGCGGGACGCGGCTATCGTCGCGCAAGTCGACCATTTCGTGCGGACCTTGCCTGACGGATACAATATGGTGCTGAATGAGGAGGCCGATAACATTTCGCAAGGGCAAAAACAGCTTCTGACCATTGCGCGGGCTGTTTTGGCCGATCCCGAAATACTGATCCTTGACGAAGCGACCAGCAATGTGGATACCCGCACTGAGGCTTTGATCCAAAAGGCTATGGATAATCTGATGCATGGCCGCACGAGCTTTGTGATCGCACACCGCCTGTCCACCATCCGCAATGCCGATTTAATTCTGGTCATGCGGGATGGCGATATTATTGAACAGGGAACCCATACGGAGCTTCTTGAACGGAATGGCTTTTATGCCAATCTCTATAACAGCCAATTTGAATCTGCAAACTGACTGTCTTTGGCAGGGAGTGCCGGGGCATCCGCCTCCCTGCCGAAAGCATGGCTGTCCGGCCTTGGCGCGGGTCTGCGCGCGTCCGCTCAAAAGAGGGTTCACTTACCATGATTTAGGATATACTTAGGAGAAAGGAGGGGGAAAGCATATGCGGTATATACGAATCGCGCAAACGAATGAGGTACCGGATGGCACAAAAAAGAAGGTTGAACTGGAAGGCAAAACACTGCTGCTGGTGAACGTGAACGGGACGTATTTCGCCCTTGACAACAGGTGCCCGCACATGGGTGGTTCGCTGTATGACGGAAATCTGGATGGAGACGTCATCACATGCCCGCGCCACGGCGCAAGCTTCAACGTAAAAACCGGAAAAGTACAAAAGCCTGCCAAAGTTGCCTTTTTCAGCGTCAAGGTCAACGATGCCACACCGTATCCGGTCAAACTGGAGGATGACGTCATCCTTGCCGGCATCGAATAGCGGCCCGCCGGTTTGAACTTCTGCATCACTCGCACGCTCTGTGTGGCATGAGCCCCCTCAAGGGCGAGGGTAAATAGAAGGCACGCAAGAAATAAAGGTTTGGCCACTTGTGTGCTTGGTAGTTCTTTTGCCGAAATTTCCCCTTGAGCGCGCCGATCATGACCCCTTCGTCAAAAAATTTCTGCAGGAATGGGTGCAGAATGAGAATCGGCAGTGTGGAAACCACCATCAGGGCATACTTGATCTGGTTGGCATACAGCGCCAGGTCCCCGTTGTCCGTCATGGCTGCATTCAGGTTGCCGTTCTCATTCGAGAATCAGAATCGAGCAGCACAGTTGCAAAGGATACTTCACCGCTGTTCGTATGTACAGGGAGGCGTTGGACCAGGCATCCCAGCAGCCTACCGCATAGTACAGCACCATAACCGCCAGTGTGGCCCCTGACAGCGGCACATAGACCCTAAGCATGATTCTTGGATAGGATGTGCCCTCCAGATAGGCCGCCTCGTACATGCAGGGATCAGTCTACGCAAATGCAGCCAGACAAAGGGTACAATGCCAGCCCGTTT
The DNA here is from genome assembly GCA_023459275.1 of Bacillota bacterium. Classification (GTDB taxonomy): domain Bacteria; phylum Bacillota; class Clostridia; order Christensenellales; family Aristaeellaceae; genus JAEWAH01. The sequence continues at coordinate 88,165 of JAEWVC010000101.1, forward strand.
CCTGCCAGATGTCCGAAATAATGCAAATCGGCATAAACAGGTTCTTTTCACTGAGCATACCGCCCGTACCGCCGCAGCCCAAGGCACGGGCCAGTGCTGTTGCCGGCCACAAACAGGCGGATCATAGAACAAACAACGATGATGGAGATAACGTGCGGCGTGTAGAAGTCCGTCTGTACAGTACGCTTGAAACGGCTCTTGCGTACCTCGTTAATGGAAAGCGCCAGCAAAATTGCGCTGGGGAGGGAAAAGAGAAGGCCGCAGAGGCTGATCGAAAGCGTGTTTACCATCAAGCGGCTAAAGTAAGAAAGAGCTTGCCTTCTGAATATTTGCCAGAAGGCAAGCCCGTCTTTTTTATTGTTTCTTTGCGTGGCCGGCACCATCAGCGGCGGAAGAGTTCCTTGACTGTAGCGTAAGACAGTTTGGGACGGCGGAACTCGTCCACCACTCCTTTGTTATTGAAGGTTTTGGGACGATGGCCAAACCAGCTTTCATCCACGCGAACATCAGCAAACTGCCACAAGAATACGCCCAAGCAAGCGGGATTGGTCAAAACAGCGGTGATCTGTTCCCGCAGGATGGTGCATTGCCGCTCTTCCGACCACTTCGCCTCGCCGAAGGGATCGTGATAGCCGAAGACCGCCCCGGCTCCAATCTCGCTGACAATCACAGGCTTACCGGCGCCGCCGTTTTCATTGATCTCCGTGAGTTTGGTATGAAGGCCTTCCTGCGCGGGGGTATTGTGATACCACTGCGGATAGATGTTGATGCTCACCACATCCGAATCTCCGTACACCTTGCCGCCGGCACGCTCCAGCAGCGCGGCCGTCATGGGCCGGGAATCATCCAGCCCGTGCAGCAGGCGGTAGGTCTGGCGAAAGCAGTCAGCGCCATATTCGCTTTTATCGTCACACTCATTCAGACAGCCCCAGATAAAGATTGCAGGATGATTGAAATGCTGCTCCACCATCTCGCGCGTGCACAGGTGCAATTGTTCCAGGAACAGCGGATGACGCATCATTTTCTCCGACATGCTGCGGGCATGGGATTCTTCCCAGACAAGGATGCCCATTTCATCACACAGGTCAAGGAAGCGCTGGTCATTTGGATAGTGGCAGGTGCGGACGCAATTGCAGCCAATGTTGCGCATCAGTTCCAAATCACGGGCCATTGCATCAACAGGTACGGCGCAACCGAAATCCCCAAACTCCTCGTGACGGTTAAAACCTTTGAGTAAAAGGGGTTTGCCGTTGAGCAGGATGCGGCTGCCCTCAACCTTGACCTCACGGAAGCCAAAGCGGTCGAGCAAGTCATCCACCGGCTGGCCATCTGCCAGCAGTACCGCCGCGATGCTGTACAGCGCAGGCGTTTCCGGCGCCCAGGGCTGTACATTTGCGCAGGCAATGGTACGCTTGACGGTTACAGTCCGGCGTGCCGGCAAGCTGATCTTTTCGGCAGCCGTTTCTTTGCCGCAAGCTGTCAGCTTCAATTCAAAGCGCTGGTCCGCGTCGCTCAGGCTGCGGACCGCCGCCGTAATCTTGGCAAGCCAAATATCGTTTTCCATGCAGGGAACGATATGAAGGCTGGTAATGTAAGCGCTCCTTAAACCTTCTATCACGACAGGGCGGTTAATGCCGCCGTAAGAATAGTAGTCATTGGGGACATGCAGCGCCGAATCATCCCCAAAGCGGTTGTCAACCTCGACTTTCAGGATGTGAACGCCTGCAGCGACGTTTTCAGCCAGCGCCTCGAAACCAGTATACGCGCCATAATGCGTGCACAGCAGCGCGTCATCCAACCAGACCTTTGCCCGAAAACTGACGCCGCCGAAGAAGAAACGGATACTGCCGCCACACTCAATGCACTGTTCATAAACAGCGCGCCCATGATAATTTTTCAGTTCAGGCAGACTCTCCCAAACGCCGGGGACAAGCACCTTCACCGGCGCGGCAAGACCACCGTTGTCCAGCGTCGCCATCGTCCACAGCGGGGCGGCTTCATGGCTGGAACGGATGCAGTGGGTAGAAAAAAGTCGTTCCATGATACATTGATTCCTTTCGTTCCTTTTGTCACTCATCCCAGATAAATATATCCATGACAAATCAGACTCTATTATAAACCGAACCGGGGCTTCAAAAAATATAAAATGTTTTAACCTTTTTATGATAAACCACAATTATATCGAATTTCCCGTCAATGACCCAGGAAACGGTTCATCAAAGAATAGCGGCAAAGGATATTGGACATAAGGGTGAGCGAGGGAAAAATGCTCCGTAAAACAAATCATGCTGAAAGGGAAATGGAGCAAAGCATTGTGCAGGCAGGGAAGAACAATGAAGCCGCTGCCTGGTCAATGGAGGGTATCCGTATCGCCGGGCATTATAGAAAGTCCACACTTTTTGCAACATGTTCATAAGCCTAATGTAATGGCCGTAGGCACACCATAATATCCGATTGTTGATTTGTTGCAGACAATAAGCTGTAATGCTACAATAAGCAATAGATCACTGTGAAAGGCCAATCGCATATGAGCTATTCTTTGGTCAACATGGGCGTAGATACCACCCACGGAAGAGATTTTGCGCATCATTTGCCGCAAGGCATGCAGTTTTGGGTATTTTTGCACATGCTGACGCCGCACATGGTAAACACCGGCGATCAGATGAAGCTTGCAACTCCCGGTACATGCATCGTTTATCGTCCAAATGACGCCCGATATTTATACTGTCCGGATGGGGAAACAAGTTTTCGCAATAACTGGGTACATTTTTTGGGAGACTCTATCGAAAAAACACTGCTGCAGTACAAAATCCCTATTGGCAAGTTTTTCATGCTCAAACAAACCATGCCAATCATCACGACACTGCAGGATCTCAATTATGAATTTTCCCAAGTATCCTTATACAGGGAGCAGATGCAATCTGTATTGATTGATATGCTGCTTTTGCAAATCGGGCGAAATATCATCTATCAGAGCGACCTGCATATGATCGGCGCCATGCAGCATTATCAGGATTTTGAACAGCTGCGCCGGCAGATGTATCTCAACCCTGAACGGGAATGGACCATCCCATCCATGGCAAGATGTGTCTTTTTGGGGCAAAACCGATTCATAGCCCTATATCGGGCTTTTTTCAATGTAACGCCCAAACATGACCTGATCAATGCGCGGCTGCAGAAAGCTAAAGGTTTGCTGTTTGTATCGCTGACATTGCGGGAGGTTGCACAATCCTGCGGTTTTCAAAATGAATACTATTTTTCCACTGCATTTAAGCAAAGCACCGGCATGACTCCCGGGCAGTATCGAGAAAAAAGGCAGGAGCTTGGCGGTGCGCTGTCTGAAAGCAAGGGCGATATCACACCTGCTTAATAGGGCATTTCTCCCTACACCAATTTGCTTCGCTCTCCAGCCGTTTGCAGCTAACACAAAACATATGGAGCATCAAAATGATACGCTATTCCCACTGATGGGGAATAGCGCCAAAAAAATTTATGCCTTTGGCATCTATCGACTCGGGCATATCTCGCTATTGTAAGGACAAAGTCACCGTAACAGTGCCATCGCCAAGCACCTTTTTCAATTCCTCACCTGTAATGCCTTGAATCTTCCCAAGCTTGGTAAAGCTCCAGGAATTGGGTGCGTAATAGATAGCCAATCATGTCATTGGTTTGGTCTCCATACGGCATGATTGCCCGATGGTGTAATTACTTCAGCTTTCCGCCGAATACAGGGAAGAAACTGGCTGCACCGTAGTCCTTTATATGTTCAGCGTTCTTCAGCGCTTCCATATCCCCATCAGGGATGACAAAGTCTACAGATGCATTGCTGGCCATGTGTTCTTTATTGGCCGTCTTCGGCAGGGGCAACGTTCCTTGCTGCAGGCAGTAGCGAATGCCCAGCTGCGGAATGGGTGCACTGTATTTTTTTGGCCATGGCCGCGATTTCCTTATTCTTGAGCATCTCGCCATGTGCGACGGGGGATACCACTACCGCATAGGCAGACTCAACAAACCGAAGAACACGGCCGCTCAGGTTGTTTTTGTCATAAGGCGTTCGCGCCACCAAAACAGGGATTGGACCATAATCTTCCGGCCTGTAAACATCCGTCGCCAGGCGAACGCCGTCTCTCATTGCTATCATGACGTTACTCTCGGTGATCATGGCCTTTCTCCTTTCATCCTTCCCGCTGCCGCTATTCGTTCCTTTCTGACCGTATCAGAAAGTGGGTGTAATGTCAGATGACCTTAAAATTTTTCCATTTCCCGCTTCTGAAGCGAATAATAAAGAAAGCGGAGCGGGTTGCCCAGTCCAGTCCCATGGCTATCCAGATGCCGATAACGCCCATTTGAAAAACGATCCCAAGGAAATACGCACAGGTTATCCGCATGATGAACATGGATGCAATCGAAACAAGCATGGTGAATCGCACATCCCCCGATGCGCGCAATGAAAAAGAAAGCGTGAAGGATACCGGCCAGAGCAAAGCAGCAAACCCGTTGTGAATGGCAACAAGCGTAAACGTGAGCTGCTTGGCTTCCGCGGACAGCGCATAGAGATTTAAGGCCAACGGGAGCAGCAGAAGCTCCGCCAGGCAGACGCAGGCCGTTCCGATGTACGCGGTCTTGACCAGCCTCTTTGTGTAACGGGCAGCCTGTTCATAATCCCCCGCGCCAAGGCACTGACCCACCACAGTAACGATGGCAAGGTTGATAGCGCCGGGAAAGCTGACCGCCAGCCCCATAAAGCTGTTGGCAACCCCCGTCGACACTATCTGTGTGGTGCCAAACAGCGAGATCATGCTTGTAATCAGCACGCGCCCCAATTGAAAAATACCGTTCTCCACACCGTTGGGTACGCCTACGTTCAGGATCCTGCGAATCATTTGGCCATGCCAGGAGAATACGTCAGAGGACTTGATATGCACATCATATATTCGTTTTTGCGACAAGTACGTCAATGCTGCCGCCGCGGCTGCGCGCGCCACAAGCGTTGAGATGGCAACGCCCATCACGCCGGCATTCAATAGAAAGATCCCAATGGCGCTCCCCAAGACGCTGAGCAGGTTCATCGCAATGGACGCGGTCATGGGGATGCGGCCGTTGCCCATGGAGCGGAAGAGCGCCGCGCCGGCATTATACATCGCGAAAAACGGGTAGGATAAGCCTGAAATAGCGAAATAGGTAATGGATGCCGCCATGGTATCGTCTGTCACGCTGCCATAAAGCAATTGCAGCAGCGGCCTGTTCAGTAAAACCACCAGCAACGCAAGGCACGCCGAAATTGCGATATTGACGGTAAACAGCTGGCTTGCCGCAGTACAGGCATTCTCCTTTTCCCCGCGGCCGATATATTGGGAAACAACGACGGCACCACCTGTGGCCAGTGCAATGATCACATTCATGAGCAGCATGTTGATCATATCCACCAGGGAAATGGCGGACGCGGCCGCCTCTCCGGCATGGGTAAGCATCATTGTGGCGACCAGGCTGACGGCAATAATAAAGATCTGATCCATAAACAAGGGGCCAATCAGTTTTCGAAGCGCTTTATTCGTGAACATAGAAAACTCCTTCGGCTAGGCTGACCAGATGAGAGCCATCTGCAAAAAAGCCTGTCATTCTGCTGGTTCTCTCACCCATATCTTCCATAGCACATTATAAAGACCACATACGGATTTCAGCGCAACCGGCAATGCTGATCGCATTCAATGCGTTCCCTTAATTACACAATCATTATAAAAAGGCAGCACAAATCATGTCAAATACCTATATTGAATTTTATAGTATGCTCATTTTGCATGCATGTGTTCCGTTGCCCCAAAATGTGTATGTGAAAACACCCTGTGTCAGTAACGGCAATCCCGCTCTATGCAAAAACCAGCATTTGATACTATTTCCAAACATTATTTCGTCGTTGCGGCGGTTCTTTTCACGCAGCATTGTTTCGCCTCCCGCTCAGCGTAGCGCTGCTGCGCCTCGCTCCGGCTCCTTGTCCTGCATCGAAAATCCCTCGCGGCGTTGGACAAAATGATATTTTGCAATAATATGAGACCATGTTTCCCAATACCGGTGCTTAAGATTTCGAAACGCCCGGCGCAAAAGTTAAGGCTTTGCAGGCTAAAATAAGTCTTTAAAAAATTGAATAAAGCAGGATGTGGCCGACGTAAATACTCGGTTTTTCTTCCATGCAAGCACATGTTCCGTGATGCGTTCAGGAGTAAAGGGTACAAAGCAAACTGTTTCGATGGGGCGAATGCTATAGGCGCCTTCCACACATATTGCATATCCCAAGCCGTATTCAACGAGCAAACTGGCACTCGTTGGCAGGTTGTGCGAAGCAATGATTTTCATATCACCGCAACCCTCTCCCAACCAATTGACAATCTCGTCTTGGACAATTTTCCGCCGGGGCGGAATCAATGGTTTGAATAGTATCTCCGCCATGCTGACACTTTCCTTTTGCGCCAAGGGATCATCCCGCCGCACCAGGACACCCCATCTTTCCCGAATCGGAAGGCGCACATAGTCGTACTTGGCGGCTTCGACAGGCTCCAGAAGAATGCCGATGTCGATATCTCCACGGTCCAGCTTCTCGCGTACATCATCTCCGTCTGCGGTATATAAATCGTATTGTACCATGGGATACTCTTTTGAAAACCGTACAAGAGCATCCGCGAGCATTTTTATCGCAAAGGTTTCTCCGCATCCGATGGCTACAATACCACCCACCAAGTCCTTCAATTCAGCCAGATCGCGTTCCGTTTTTTCCAAAAGGAGCACAATTTCCTTCGCTCTTTGCTGAAAGAGAATACCCGCATCGGTTAGCAATATGCGCCTTTTCCCACGAATGAGAAGCTGAACGCCGACCTTCTCTTCCAGATCCATCAACTGCCGGCTCAATGTCGGCTGGGTTACATGGAGCGACTCGGTTGCTTTAGTAATACTGCCCTCCCGTGCAACAGCCAAGAAGTATTTCAGAACCCGAACATCCATTGTGTCTCCTCCAAACAGCCCAGACGATTCATTTGCTTGTATTATACCATACCCATCCCGCCTTTGACTGTGCAGATTGTTTATATACAATGCATTATGTAAAAACTGATAACGAAAAACGCTGCGTTGCCTTGATATCTATGAATCCAGCTATGTGCTTGCTTTGCATATTCATGCGTCTTAATCTGTATCATCACCTATACTTGAGAGGGGAAGACTTTTCATGTTTGGTGCTGGCATGCCGTCCTCCGGCAAATGTTTTATACCCAGGATGAGCCACACTCCCGTTATAAGCGCGGATATTCCGTCAGCCAATGGCGCTGCGTACAGTAAGCCGTCAACACCCCACAGCGAGGAGAAGATTAGAATAGCTGGAATTAACAGCAGTATCTGCCTGGATAGCATAAATAAAATTCTTTCGTGCCGGAGGCGTTGGTTCTATTTTCTCCCATTCCTTGCTCGACAGTTCATGTCGCTTGACCACACAGAAAGCCGCCAAACAAATAATGCGCGGGTGGTTCGTTTTTGTATTGGGGGAAAGCCATATACCCGCCATCGTCTACACAAACGCCGTTGGTGGGCGTGTATGGGTGAAAAATTCTTATGTCTTTTCTTTGAAGTGGAGTTTGCTTTCCATCCATGAATGTGTAAGCTGTGACCCATCCAAAGGCAACACATTATATGAAAGGCGGTATCACAATATGGAAATGGGCAAGCTCACGGCGAAATTAAGGGACGCGGTTCCGGTATGCCTGCTGGTGGAGGGCAAGGAGATCAAGCGGCACAAGAATATTGAAATCCCGGATGACCTCAAAAAGCTGGAGTATCAGGACTTCAAATTTGACATACCTACAGCCGGCCCAATCACTTTCAAAATCAGCTTCGCGCCTGGCGCACTGCCCAAAGAATTTCCACAGGCACGTGAGCGGCGAACCAGAACGTACAAGGATGCACCGGTGGCTGTGATAATCGAAACACCTGCTATAGAGCCGTGCGAGGAAGCTGCGGGCATCGAAGCGGCGAACATAGAAGCAAACAACGAGGTCACGCAGGAAACCACGGCGTTTATCATCATTGAGGAAAGCCCTGCAGTTGAGATACTTGAGAACGCTACGCTACCGGAGGTAATCGAGGAATCAGCAGCCAGCCCAGTGGAGGCACAGACCGCGGAGGAAGCAACACCTGCGGCCAAAGTGGAACCAGAAGCCAAAGAGGCCAAGTCCGCCAAGATGGCGGCGCCGAAGCCCAGGAAGGCCCCGGCGACCACAAAGAGCAGTAAGAAATAAGCTCCATATTGAACATGATTCCGGTCATAGAGCCGGAATTTTGTGTGCGTCTGAGGGGTGTGCACAATCACACGGATGCCTGGGCATCAAGCTCAAAAAACGCTCAAAAGTGTGCAAGGGTGTTCATCAATGCACGAATCGATGCAGGCCAAATTTATGAGGGAGATTGCCTTGTGAGCCTAACCGTGTATTCCTGCAAATCGCCCCGTAAAAGCGTTATATCAAGCCTCATTTTACAGGCATACAAAAAGCCCGCCGCAATCGGCGAGCTTACTTGCACCAACAATGTCGGTATACATGGCACCTCCGACGGGATTCGAACCCGTGTTGCCGCCTTGAGAGGGCGGTGTCCTAGGCCACTAGACCACGGAGGCATAAAAATGGCTGGGGATCTAGGATTTGATCCTAGACAATACGAGTCAGAGTCGTAGGTGCTGCCGTTACACCATTCCCCAACAAGCAACCGGACGGCTGCGAAAGCCATTATATAAAAAACGGTTTGCTTTGTCAAGCGATTTTTCCCAGCCTTCC
>JAEWVC010000102.1 GCA_023459275.1 Bacillota bacterium
CGCCCCCGGCCCCCACCCCCCCCCCCACGGGGGCGCAGTATCTGGAGCAGTTCAAGGCCGGGCCTCTGTACTACGGCAAGGGCATCCATGGCGATGGGATATACGTTGCGGTGGACAAGAACGTGGCGGTTACGTTTGCCGGAGGGGAAAAGGCAAATGTAGCGGAGATGATCCTGGACCCGGATGCGAAGATTATTTCGGAAGAGGCGCTTGCAGAAATTAAAACATGTTTCACACAAATGCCTCAAGAAGGCATGATTGATGGGATTTATTCGGGCTCCATTGGAGAAATCGGTCGGCTAGCCACAATTCTGGGGTTTAATGCAATATATTCACCGACGAAAGAATATATCGTTGTCCTGGACAGATCAAAACTGTATTATAATGAATAGGAGGGAAAGACATGTGAAAAGGATATCGAAGCAGAGGTGCGCTATGACCGGGAAGCTCTCTTGTATAAAGGAGATGCATGGCATTTATGGAATGAGAGCAAAATAACTTTGAAAGATTATATTGATTTTCGCAATTTTATTACGCACAATTCTGATATGGATGCCCTGATTGCTGAATACAGCAAGCTGCTCGCTCTGGCAAACAGCCGGGAGAAAGGCGAAGGCAAATAGCAGGCTGTAGTTTCCTGAACCGTATTCATAAGCATATGGGGAAAAGGCTCGCGTAGGTTTATCAACTATTTTCCACCTGCCGCTCGGCGGGTGGGTTTTTGCTGCTTTCGTCAAAAGGCCTGCATAAGCGTCAAAGGCCATGCGTCTGCACAGAGCTACGGAGAACATAAGGACAGCATACTTCGCGCAGGATTTTCTTTCTGCCCACGGGGGTTAACAAAGGTCAGCAAGCATGTGAGCATTTTGCAAATCTGTTCCTGATCCCTTGCACGCCGGAACAGGTGCCGATATAATACAGGTAGTGCATGCAGGATGGCTTTAAACTAGAAGGTGCAAATCCTAATCCGTTACAAAAGAGAAAGCGAAGGAGAAATTGCCCAAATGACAGCGAAATGTATCCGTATGTCCTGTGCGGGCAGCGTTGGCAGGCATGGGTTATTATGACCTTGTATTTGGATTGCGCTCCTGTGCATTGCTTTGGATTTAGCCTTCTTTCCCGCCGCAGCGCAAACGTCCCCCTCCGCCCTTCCCGCGGGGATCGACTACATCTGGGCCTGGCAGGGGCAGGTGGCATTCTTCGAGGCCAACGGGAAAATTGGGCTGATCCACAAGGACGGGACGATTCTGGCGGAGGCTGTGTATGACAAGGTATATCCGTATGTGAATGGCTTTGCGCGGGTGAAGCGGGACGGCCTGTGGGGCATGATCGACCTGAAGGGAAGGGAGACCGTGAAACCCCAATGGACACTTATTGGCTCACCCTCCGAGGGGATGATCGCCATTATGGGAAGCGATCACCGGTGGGGGTATAGCGACACGACGAGAAGGATCGTTGTCCAGCCGGTATGGGATATCACCTATGACTTTTGGGAAGGCGTGGGCATGGTGACCATGAACGATCTAAGAGGCTTCATCAACGCGAAGGGGGAGCTTGTCCTTGACGTGGCATACCGCAATGCGACCGGCTTTTATGAGGGGCTTTTCCGCGTGACGGAAAATAAGCAGCAGGTATACAGGAGCATAGACGGCCGTGAGGTGTTTCGCAAGGATGGGTATTATGGCGAGGACTTTTCGGAAGGGGTCGCTGTTTTTGGCGGGGAAAACGGATGTGGATATATTGACAAAACAGGCAAATTTGTAATTGCGCCGCAGTATGACCTGGCTGAGGATTTTTCCCAGGGCCTTGCGGCGGTCATGCGGCAGGATGGTACCTGGTGCTATATCAACCATAACGGCGATGTGGTGCTGGAAGGTCCGTGGAGGGACCCGGGCAATTTTTCAGACGGACTGGCCTATGTGCTGCTGAACGGGAAATACGGATACATTGACCTGTCGGGGGAACTTGTGCTGGATTACCAGTGGGGCGAGGCGGGTACTTTTTACAACGGGTTTGCCGAGGTGCGGGTAGAGAGCAACAAGGGAGACATGGGCTACATCAACACCGACGGGGAATACATCTGCGGGATCAAGGCACAGTAGAGGTTTTGCGAAAACGGGAGATATAAAAGAAGGGAACCGTATCCCATGAAGAAACGTCCGGGGTTTTACGCAAGCACCGCCGCGTGCATCCTTACGGTTTTGCTGGCGCGCTTTTTGTGGATGCCCTATACGGGGCCTCTTACCATGGAACTGCCCTTTTATTTTGTGCGGTGGGCGTTTTATGCCGCGGCCATCGGGGCCGGAAACTTCTTCTTTTACATGATGCTCACAAATTTCTGGACGCGGTTTGTGCCGGGATTTCTTGTTCCCTTGGGCATGCGGATTGTTTTAGATGGGCTGATTTATCTTTCGGTTTTGTTTTTGGGGGCGTGGAGCTACACGGTGCGGTACGTGCTGGATGCGGCCTTCATCGTGCTGGCGGGGTTTTCCATCACCTGGCCGGACCGCAAATGGAAGAAATGGACGCCAAGGATGCCGGGCCGGGCCGGCTGGATCACGATTTCCCTGGCGGCTGCCGTACTGCTGGTGATGGTGGTAAGGGTGCAGGCGGATGCGGCGTACATCGCATCCAAATATGTTGCAAGTTCCGAAAGATACCAGGATTCGCTGAAATATATCGCCATGAACGCGTATTGGGTTTCGCTGGCGGTATCCTTCGGGGTGCAATACGCCACGGTGCAGTATCTCATCAACCGCACCCAGGCGGCAAGGATCCGGGACAGGGGATTTGCGGCGCAATTTGCGCTGACCCTTGGGCTGCTGGCGGCGGTCGGGCTGCGGTGCGCTGTGTTTCTTGCCTATTTTTACGGGTTTGTGAGGCCCCGTCCGGCAGTGTTCTGATTGAAAATGACCTGCATCCCGATAAAGGGTTTTATGTTGCATCTAAGGAGCTTACGTATCATTGGCTGAATCAGGCCCATGAAAGGGTAGAAAACGGCGGCACGATAACTTACCAAATACTTAATGTGAACGATAAAGATGGCGTCCAGTATACGCCCAAAGAGGCGGGACATACCCGTACCCTTGAGGTGGACGGATACGAGATTTTCTACCGCAACCCCTATGTCCTGTTCTATTACGACGGAAGCACACAGCGGATCATGCTGGCGGAGGATGTAAAGGACCAGCCGCAGGAGATATTGCTGACCGACGCGCTGAAGGCAGCCGTCCTGGATTTCAATTTTGAAGTCTTTGCGTACGGCAGCCCGTATTTGCAAAAGTACGATCCGGCGTTTATTGAGCCCTATATCGAAAGGTATGCCAAGGGGGATTTTACGCAGCAGGAGCTTGAGAATATGGGCAGCATCCGGCCAGCGTATGTGCAGGGCGTGGCGCGGAGGCTGGCGGATAGGTAGGCGGCCGGAAGGTAGTATAGTTGATTCATGGGTAAGCTCCCCCGGGATGGTTCCGGGGGAGCTCTTTTGTTGCGCAAAAACGGCTGCGGGTGCCGTTTATCCCAAATGCACACATTTTTTTGGCCGAAAACCTTCGCACTGGGATAGGTTTTGCGGTTTGTTTCCTGTATAATAAATACAGGAACATTTGTTCTTATATTCTGCCAAAACAGAGGAGAGAAATGGAAATGGCACATTACGGCCCGCTCAAGAACCGCTACGGCCTGACGCCCAAGGACGAACAGGCAGCCTACGGGGAAAAGCTGCGGATGTTCTTTGAGACATACGTTGGGGACGCGGACGCGGCGCTGGCCCTGGGCGCATCCGGGAAGGAGGCGTCCGGGGAAGCGGCGTACGTTTCCACGGCGGATAAAAACGACTGGGATTCCCTCAGGGCGGAGGCGTCCAGATGGGGCATGACGGACGCCACCGGCATGCCCACCGCGGAATATTGGGGGAAAGTTAGCGGGAAACCCTGGTGGGCGGCCGCGGTGGATGGCGCGGCGGCGGGAGCGGTATCCTCCGCGCGTCCGGCTGCGAAAAGCTGGTTTGTTTCGGATTCCGCGGCCCCCGCGGCTTTTCGGGAGAAGGGCGGCACGGGCGGATGGAACCTTTCCGCGGGCGGGGGAGGAAGCGCCCAGGATGCTCTGGCGGGCATTACCGGGAAGTGGAATATGCCCGGCAGAACGCATGGCCGTGACTTGAAGGATTTCATCACGCTGCTCCCCTATACCCATCCCGGTAAAGCCGTTATCGAAAATTTGCCCTACGATGGAGCAGAGCCTCCGAAGATGGTCCTTCTCTCCAATCCTGCCACCGAACAGCAAACCAATCAGGTGGAACCCCAAAGCCCGAGCGGCGTTTCGCCAACACAGGAGCGCGATGAAATCCTGCGCGCGCTTGGCATTGACCCAGACACCCTTTCAACGGAAGAATTGGATAAATATGGGCCGGAAGCGGTTGCTGGCATTAAGCAGATCATACAGGATATTGGCAATGCCAAAACTGAGAGGGAGCTTTGGGACATCGCTTCAAAACTGTCGCTTCTTCCGCAGGAGATGACAGGCCTACTCTTTAGCAGTATTACGCAAAAGAATCAGGTGCTTCAGGATGCAGATCAGCAGCTTATGGATACTTATCGCGGTTATGATGCCGAAGGCGCGCAGCAGGCGTATCAGCAGGCGCGGGCCGAGGCCGCCGGGGCATATGGGCTAGACGCAAAGTTGGCCGAGGCGGAAAAAACGTACGGCGAGAAGATGCGGGCGCTTCAGGAGGAAAAGGATGCGCTGGAGGGGTACCCTGGCATGCCCGGCGGGACGGAGGCATGGTACCAGTCCAATGGCGTAAGGCTGGCATTGCTGAACGACGCCATGAAGTGGCAGGAGGATAGCTATTACAGGGCGGTAGACGCCATCCAGAACGGTTTTGAACAGTATCTGGCCGGCCAAGGAATCAAGGAATATGACACCTCCGAAGGCGCCTTGCTTTCCCAACTGACCACATTGTACGCGCCGCAGGCAGGGGAGACGTTTGAAGTGTGGGCCGAACGTGTCCGCGGCGAGTTTGGAGCCATGCTGGAAGCGGCGGTAAGCGATGCCGCTCAATTAGAATGGCAAAATGACATGCAGGTCTCCAACGGCGCGCAAAACAGAATCAGGCAGCTTGAAACTGTGCTGGACGAGATCACATACCAATCCCTTTTCAGGAGCCAGGGGTACGGCGACGCGCTACACGGGATGGCGGAGGACGAAAACCTCCTGGAGAACGGGTATGAAAGCCTAAGCGGCTTGATGAATGACCTCCAAAGTGCCCGCGGCGAAGATGCCCAGGCGAACCTGGACCTGATCTGCGATCCTGCCAATGCAAAGTACCTGTCCATGTATCTTTACATTTTTGAGGCCTATGGCAGCAATGCGGCTAGAGACTATATCCTGCACGCGCTGCCGGGGATGCAGGCAGAGGCAAAGGGGGAGGAGGCGTATGATCCGTGGGAGCTTGGCACGCTGTTTGCCGAGGACGGCATGCATACCCCCGAAGAGGAAGGGGACGGCGAAACGTCCCAAGAGGCGTCCCTTGCCTTCGGGGAGCAAAGGCGTATAATAGAAGGGCCAAGCTTATTGCAAACCTGATTCCCCTTGACGATGAGCAGCAAAAGGATGATGCGTTTCTAAACGGCGTGGCAGTGGATGGCTTCAGTTTGGACGAAGGGCAATTGCTGCTTGCACATTTTAAGGAA
>JAEWVC010000103.1 GCA_023459275.1 Bacillota bacterium
GCCGCCTATTGAATTACTTTCCGACGCTGGTGCTCATATAGGAATCATAAGCCTTTTGCATGATGGAAATGGCGCTGTCAACGTTCATGCCTTTGACGGTTCCTACAAAGCTGTCCCAGTTGGCAAGCGGTTCCGCGCCGGTGATAAACTTGAGAACCATCTCATCCACATAGGTATCCACACCGGTCATGATGCGGGCTTTGGTGTCAGAGTCCTCCTCGCTCAGGCTGACGGTGGTGGGGAGGACCAGCTTGCTGTCCACCAGGGGGTCATCGTCATATTGCAGGCGAAGCGCCAGCGCGTTGGGAGAAAAGAGCAGATTGGCATGGCAGACGGAGTCGGGCAGCGAATAGGTGGCGGTGTTCAGGCCCTTGAAATAATAGTTCAGGCCTTCCCTGGCGATGCCCTTGTAATCAATCTGCGTCTGCAGATAGGTGGGTTTCCCGTCCGCGATTTCATAATTCAGCCCTTCGATGCCCCAGTTGGCCAGAGTGCGCCCTTCCTCGGTATACAGGTAGTTCAGCCATTGCACGGCCGCCTCCACGTTGGGGCAGGTGCTGCATACGGAAACCATGCCGTGGCTGTAGTTGGTGCTCAGCAGGCTGACCTTGTAGTGGTTCCAATGAAGGGGCTGGTCCGCATACTGGCGGGGATAGGGAGAGGAAAGCACGGTATAGCCCTGGGTCTGGCCCAGGTTGTACGCGGCCACGATAGCGGCGTTATAGGTACCGATCTGGTCCAGAGAGAAAAGGGTCGACTGATTGCTCAGGCTCACGAAGTCCTTGGAAATATAGCCCTTTTCATACCAGTCGTGCATCAGCGTCAAATATTGCTTGAAGTTATCTGTAATCTGACCATACTGCACATTGCCGTCAAGATCCACAAAGAAATCCGCGCGGCAATCATAGGCGCCCATGAATTTTTCATCATAGCCGCTCTTTTCCAGGGCAAAAGGCGTGACGCCCGCCGCTAGCATTTTGGCAAACAGCGCTTCCCACTCCTCAACGGTGACGGGCACCTGCGCAACGCCAAGCTTATCCAGCAATTCCTCTTTCAAAATCAGGCGCATCCAAGTGGGATTGTAGTCGGTGTAGATGCGGTAGAACCCGTCAATGATCCCGTCGGAATGCACGGCATCGCGGTAAATGGCCTCATTGCCGGTAATGATGGACCAGTAATCCGGCGCGTTTTTTTCGAGGTAAGGGGCCAAATCCGTATACACGCCGTCGATAACACCCTGATACATGCCGTTGGCGTAAAGATTTGCGCCAATGACAATATCGGGAAGCTTGCCGGAGGCCACCATCAGGTTCAGCGCTTCCCCAGCGTTGGCGCTGGTAGGAGAGATGAATTCCACATGGATTCCGGTAGCCTTCTCAATCGCCTGATAGAAGGGCGTCTCGTTCCAGTCGCCTATGTAATCGATCAGGTTGGGATCCATGCTGCGGAATACCGTAAGTGTGATCTGTTTCCCATCGGTGTCAATGGGATAAAGCGATTCTGCGCCGGCGGCCAAACCTCCGCACAGCATGACCAGGGCAACGGAAAGTATCCAAAATCTTTTCAACACGTTTCTTTTCCTCCTTCAAGTTTTTGGCATGCTCGCGGGCATGTAGGAAGGAAGGCGGCGCCCGCCCGCAAAGGCTGCCGCTCCCGCACTTTCAAAAGCCTCCTTTCCTGGTTTCTTGGCCGGAGCCTGCTATCCCTTCACAGATCCCAGCATGATGCCTTTGACAAAGAACTTTTGGACAAAGGGATATACGCACAAAATAGGGGCGGCCGCCACGATCACGACAGCAAATTTGGACAGCTGTTTCAAATACATGGCCTCGGCGTCGTCTGTCATGCCGGCCGCGGCATCAAACAAAAGGATATCCCGCACAAACATCTGCAGCGGGTACTTGCTCTTATCCTGCAAATAGAGCAGCGAAGAAAACCAGCTGTTCCAATGGTCCACCGCATAAAACAAGAACATGACCGCCATAGTAGCTTTGGCTACCGGAAAATAGATCTGGAACAGGATGCGGATATCATTGGCGCCATCGATATGCGCCGCCTCCTGCAGCTCCGTTGGCACCGCATCAAAGGCGGTGCGCATGACGATCATGTTCCAGGTGTTGATCGCTGTGGGCAGAATGATTGCCCAACGGGAGTCGTACAGCCCAAGCTGCTTGACCATCAGCAGCGTTGGAATAATGCCTATATTGAAGTACATTGTAAACACGAACAGAAAGACAAAAAACTTGCGGAACGGCCAGCCGCGCCTAGATAGCGCATAGGCCCCGAGCGGTGTCAAAAGCATGTTGATTCCCGTGCCCATGGCCACATAAAACAGGGTGTTGCCATACCCCCGAAGAATATTGGGGCTGTTGAGCACCGTCTGATACCCCTTCAGGGAAAATCCGTCCGGCCAGAACAGGACACCCGTGTGGGTGAGAAGCAGCTTTGGGTCGCTCAGGGAGGCCGCCAATACGTGGATCATGGGATATACGCAGACGAACGCCGTTATGGTGATGACCATATAATTCAAAAAGGTAAGGCACCATCCCAGAGGGTTGCGCTTTTCAAGCATCCTTTGTGCCTCCTTTTTTTACCACAGGCTGTCGCCCGCGGCGCGCTTGCTGAATTGGTTGGCGAATATCAACAAAAGAAGGTTCACAACCGAGCTGAACAGCCCAACAGCCGCGCCATAGCTGTAATCCATCTCCTGAAGACCCCGGCGGTATACAAAAGTTGACAGAATATCCGCCGTTTCATAGGTCAGGGGGTTGTACAGCAGCAGCACTTTTTCATGCCCCAGGGACATCATGCGCCCGATGCGCAGAATAAGCTGGATCGTGATCACCGGCATCAGCGCGGGAAGGTTGATATGGAAAATGCGGCGCATCCGGCCGGCGCCGTCAATAGCCGCCGCCTCATGGAGCGACAGGTCCACCCCGGACAAGGTCGCAAGATAGATGATGGTGCCCCAGCCAAGATGCTGCCAGATTTCTGAAAGCACATAGACGGTCCGGAAATAGGCGGGCTCAGAAAGAAGGTTCTTTCTTTGAAATCCAAAGGAGGCCAGAAGGTCATTCAGCAATTGATTTGCTTGGGAAAATTCGGAAATCAGGCCGCATACAACCACCGTGGCAATGAAATGCGGCATATAGGTCACCGTTTGTATGGTTTTTTTGTACAAACCGTCCCGCATCTGGTTAATCATCAGCGCAAATAGAATAGAAGCGGGAAAAGCAAATAAAAGCATCAGTGCATTCAGCAAAAGCGTATTGCGGATCAGGCGCCAAGCACTGACGCTTGTAAAAAATTCCAGAAAATTTTTCAGTCCCACAAAGGCGCTTCCTGAGATGCCGCGCATGGGTTTATAGTTTTGAAAGGCGATCACCGCATAATAGATCCCCGCATAATGAAAGATCAGATAATAGGCAACCACAGGTATAAACATCAAATACAAATACTTGAATTTCTTCATCCGCTTCCATAATGAAGGAGACCGGCCTGCAGGTATCGCGCTCATCCGCAACCACCTTCCTTTGCTGTACATACTGCGCCGTGAAAGAAGCCGGCCTCAATATGCCAGACTGCTTTGGTTCCGTCAATTTGTATTTGTGTATCAGATGTGTATATGCCGGGCGGCGCAATGTGTTTTATTTCGGCAACATGTATTTTCGCACAGGCGCAGAGATATGTCCTCCGGCCGATTGCGGCCGATAAGGGAGCATGGTATACTTTTTTTCAGCATAAGGGGGAGAGATTGATGATGAGGCACGGAAGCCTCCGGCTGCGTTTTTTGCGTTCCATGCTGCTGATTGTGGTGCCGGTGATTGTGTTTTGCCTGATTTTCAATCAGATCGGCACACAAAACCTTTCGATTTATATCGAACAGCAGTATTTGAATATCAACACGCAGACAGCGTCCCAGATATCCATGCTCTTTCTGAAGCTGCGCTCCGCGGCTTCCCAGGACCTTACCGGCTTGCTCGGCCCGGACAGCGCCCACCTGAATGAAGAAGCATTTGCCACGGCACTTAAGCGCGGGGAGAGCATGATCGGGGACAGGGCGGCGGCCCACCTGTACCTGCGGGGCGATGAATATGTGTATTCCGGCACCGGAAGGATGCACTATACCGGGTTTACGGCGCAGTACAAAAACGACTATGATTTTGAAATGTCGGGTTTTTTTACCAACCTCAACAGCTGCATGTCCGAACGCATTTTCCCGGTCAGCCCACGGGTGGGCAGCGGTTCCCCCGGGGGCATCGCCTTTATTTCACCCATCTATATCGGGACAAAGCCTGTGGCCGATCTTTTTTTCCTGATCCCGTACGCAACCTTTGATGCGCTGCTAAAGGACTGCCTTGGGACGCTGCAATGCAATTTCCATATTCTCAATGACCGCCTGGATGTGATCTTTTCCCGCAAGCTGGATACGGATCTCGCCTATGACGATGCCTTTCTGAAGCATCAGCAGGGAATCGGCGTGATCCAAAAAACACTCGAAGGGCAAAGCCTTGTATCCGTGCGCAGCCTGGACCCCGATAACGGGCTGACATATTTGTGCATATACCGGCACAGTGTGTTCTTTGCGGCGCTTCGGCGCAACAGCGCAAATGTCTGGCTGCTCAGCGGCGTTCTCATGGCGGTGGTGATAGCCCTGAGCCTTCTGATTGTGCAGTGGAATTATTCGCCGATCAAAAAAACCTTTATCAGCCTGTTTGACACGCTTCCGGGCGGGCGGGGCACAAATGAGCTGGACTATTTGATGCTGCGCTGGGAGCAAACCAGGGAAAGGCAGAAGGATTTGGTCCTCCAACTGGACGAACAAAAGCAGTTAGTCCGGGAGCAGCTGGCCACCAAGCTGATCTACGGCAGGATTGCCGGAGAAGACGAGTACCAATATCTGCTGCGCTGTGCGGATGTGCGGTTTACGGAGAGCTTCTTTTTTGCCATGTACATCAGCCCCGGCGGCGGGGACCCCGGCACACGGATACATCAGGAATTTGACGAAATCGAAGGCTTCCGGCCCGAAGGCGCGGAGACGGTCTTCACCGCTCCTCTCCACGCCCCGGGCATCTGCCTGCTTATGAATTTCACTCCCCGGCAGGGCCGTGCGCCGGAGGGATTCCTGCCGGAGTATGCACAAGCGCTCTGCGACTATCTGAAAAGCAAGGATATCACGAATGCAAAAATCGGCGTGGGCAGCCTGTATCCCCTGGCGATGCGGCTGAACTATTCCTTCCACGAAGCGGTGGTGGCGCTGCGCGCGGGTCCCCTGATGCAAAATGAAAAGTTTACCCTGTACGAGCCCTCTCTGGCCAACAGCCTCAATGCCGCCAGCCTGTCCTCCGCTCCTGAAAAATATCTTTTCCTGGAGGGTATTGACAACGCGGATGTCACGGTGGCCCGCTCTGCCCTTCAATCCATCGCGGAACGCTTCAGGGAAAGCATGGACTCCTATCTGCAGTTTCAGTTCTGTGTATATGACCTGTGCCATTCCCTGATGGAACTCATAGGGCGCTATGGCATATCGCAATTCAATGAAAGGATCATGAAGCTTCCTGTAAGCGAGTCTTTCGCCGCCTTCCAGGAAACGATGCACCCCTTTGTTCAGGAACTCTGCGACGCCGTGCGGGAAAAGCAGCAGGCCGCCGATATTCAGATGCGTACGCGTCTTTTGAACTATATTCATGAACACTATACGGAGGTGGATTTTTCCCAAGACATGGTGATCGGAGCGCTTGGGATCTCCCGGACGAAAAGCAACACCATTTTGATGGAGGATATGGGAACGAGCTTTTCCCAGTACACCAGCGGCCTGCGCATGGCGGAATTCAAGCGGCAGCTTCGTGAAACCGATAAGCAGGTCAAGGATATCGTGCATGACATCGGATACCTGGACGTATCCAATTTCCTTCGGAAATTCAAAACGATCAACGGGATGACGGCGGGTCAGTACAGGGCCTTGTCAAAAGGCCGTTCCGAGCCGGCGTAGTACAATTTGAAGGGAGAAAAATGGTATGAAACGCAATGTGATCGTATTTATGACAGATCAGCAGCGGTATGATGTGATGGGCAAATACGGAAATCCGGCCGGGCTGACCCCCCATTTTGACGCATTTTCGGAGGAAGGCACGCTTTGCCGCCAGGCGTTTTCACCGCAGCCCATCTGCACCCCGGCCCGTGCCTGCCTGCAAACGGGGCTGTATGCCACGCAGAACGGCTGCTATCTGCTGGGCATCCCCCTGTGCAACCGGCCCAACGCCACCCTGGCCGATCATTTCAATGCCGCCGGTTACCGCACGGGGTATATTGGCAAATGGCATCTGGCGGACCAGGATATCGTCCCCGAGGAGCAGCGCGGCGGATACCGGGACTGGCTGGGGGCGAATCTATTGGAATATTCTTCGGATGCCTATGATCTGGTGATGTATGACGGAGAAGGCCGGCCTGTGCGCGTTCCGGGCTACCGGGTGGATGGCGTGACAGACCGCGCGATTCAGTATGTTGATCAGCATAAGGACGAGCCTTTCTTCCTGTTCATGTCCCTGCTGGAACCCCACTGCCAGAACCACGCGTTTTCTTATCCTGCGCCAAAGGGCACCGAAAACATGTATCAGGGAAAATGGATGCCGCCCGACCTTGCCGCTTTGGGCGGCACATCGGCGCGGCATATGGCCGGATATATGGCGGTCGTCAAGCGCATCGACGAGGCCTTCGGACGAATGATGGATGCGCTGCGCAGCCTGAAGCTATATGATGATACCATCGTGCTTTTTACCACCGACCACGGCGAGCACTTCAATACCCGCAACAGCGCCAACAAAATGTCCCCTCATGAAAGCTCGATCCGGATCCCCATGGCTTTTCACGGCGGATGTTTTTCCACGGGCCGGGTCATCACCCAGCTGGTGAGCCTCATCGACGTGGCGCCGACCCTTTTGGAAGCGGCAGGGCTGCCCGTACCGGAAGGGATGGCCGGGCGGTCCATGGTGCCGCTGCTTGCGGATCCGGAGGCGTCCTGGCCGGAAGAAGTATTGGTGCAGGTGTCCCAAACACAGGTGGGCCGGGCGCTGCGCACACAGAAATGGAAATACTGCGTTCAGGCCCCGGACAAGCACCCCTTTCAGGATATGCGTTCAGATCACTATGTGGAAACGGAGCTGTACGACATGGAATACGATCCTTACGAGCTCCAAAATCTGATGCATTTTGACCGCTTCGACCATGTGAAAGCGGAGCTTCGGGAACGTCTGCGGTCAAAGATCGCGGAATCCGGCGAGCCGGTGCCCGTCATCAGTCCCGCTCAAAACGAACCGCTGCCCATGGGTATCCTTCCGCAAATGTACTGCCCCACCCCCGAGCGTATCCAAGACATCCGCAACGGAAGGCGGTACGGGCCTCCTGCCAGGAAGTGACCGAAGCGGCGGGAAGGAGCGTTTTAAACATAGCTTCTCTCAATGACCGCTGCTCCTGGACATACCAAGCCCTTCCGCTTTATTTGACGATGACGTTTTTGCAGGAGGGGCCCGGGGAGGGGGATTTTGGGAAAATCTCCCTCCCCGCCCTATCAGCTCACAATCCCCGGCATCCCGTCCCGGCGCATGGGCGCTGGGCGCGCATATTTCGTGGAAAGCTCAACAACGCCTTGCTTTTCGCTGCTCTTTTCAAAGGCGGTCAAGATCTCCAGCACATGCAGCGTCTGGGAAAAGTCCGCACGGAAGGGCCGGCCGTTTTTAAGCGCATTGGCCATGTCGGCAAGGCCCAAAGCCCTGCTGTTCTCCTTATAGCCGTACATCAGGGGGATTTCCTTGACCGCCTTCTCCTCCGGCGTATACAGGGAAATGGGCCCGCCAAAATAGTTGGGGTCGGGGCAGAACAGCGTGCCCTGGGTACCGTACACCTCCAAACGCGCCTGGGAGGGATAGTACACGTCAAAGGTGGTAAAGATGGTGCCCACAGCTCCGTTTTCAAATGCCAGCATGCCGGTGACATAGGTGGGCACCTCCACCTTTACCGTTTCGCCCCGCTTGGGCGCGCTGGTGATCAGCCGCGTAGGAAAGGTGGACTTGGTAACGCCCGTCACGGCCTTCACGCCGCCCACCAGGTTCACAAGAGCCGTTACGTAATAGGGCCCCATGTCCATCATGGGCCCGCCACCCCGCTGGTAGTAGAACGCCGGGTCCGGGTGCCAGCTCTCATGGCCGCGGCAGATCATGAACGCCGCCGCGCCCACCACATCGCCGATAACGCCGTCGTCAATCAGCCGCCGGCAGGTTTGCAGCCCGGCTCCCAGAAAGGTATCCGGCGCGCCGCCCAGCATAAGCCCTTTCTCCCCGGCCAGTTTCGCAAGGGCCTGCCCTTCCTCAAAATCGGCGCCCAGGGGCTTTTCGCTGTACACATGCTTCCCGGCCACCAGGGCGGCCTTGGTGACTTCAAAATGTTCGTGGGGTCTCGTCAGGTTCAGTACGATTTGAACCTCCTCATCGGCAAAGGCATCGTGCATGGTTTCATACAGCTTGGGCACATGGTATTCCGCCTGCGCCTTCTCCGCCCGCTCCCTGATAAGATCGCAGACGCCCACAAGCTCCAATTCATGAAAGGTTTCGGTGATGTTCTTCAAATAGATTCCGCTGATGGCGCCCACGCCGATCATGGCAACCTTCACAGCCATCTTGCCTTCCTCCTAAAATCCCAACACATTATGAAGATATTCCCGGGAAACCATGGCCGCGTGGTAATTGCACACCGGGGGATTGTCCAGTTCCACGCAGAGCACCCCGTCAAAGCCCCCGTTTTTCAGTTCCCGCACCACACCCTTGAAATCCACCGTGCCCATACCAAGGGGCAGAAACCGTGCCATGGGCCTGTCCGGGAAGGCGGCCTCGTCCGGGTCCACGTCCTTCAGGTGCATATAGTTGATGCGCTTTGCAAAATGGCGCGTGGCCTCCACGGCGTCCATCCCCGCGATGGTGGTATGGGCGGTATCCAGGCACAGGCCCACCAGCTTGGGATCGGTCAATTCCAAAAACAGCTCAATTTGATCCCTTTTGAACACCGGCGTGTTGGCGTGGGGATGGAAGCAGCCTTGCATGCCCTGCTTTGTGAGCAGCTCCCCAATGCGGTTGGAGAGGGCGGCATATTCCGCGATTTTTTTTGCATCGGTGGGCCTGTCGTTGGGGGCATCATGCCACATCACGCCCTGCAGGTTCATGTAGGTGGCGCCGATCTTTTTCATGAAACCGGCGTAGGCCACGGCGTTTTCATAATCCTTTTCCGGGTCATCGGAGTAGTGCAGGTACAGGTTGGCCATCTCCAGGCCATACTTGTCCAGCAGCGCCTTGACCGCGGCGGCGTCGTTGTCGAAATACTTGGTGATGAACGCAAAATTCTCCACGGCCTGATACTTCAAATGGGCCGCTTCCTTCAGGGATTGCTCAAACTCGTACTGATAATTGTCCTTGTGGTGAACAAGCCAGGTCCAGCCCGTATACGCGATCTTCATATGCGCGCGCCTCCGTTGATTTGATTGACGTTCCCTTGCTGTCTTTTTGTATTATATCACGCCCGCGCGGCGGAAGTAAGCCAAAAAAGATAAACTCTCTGCCAGAAATTGGCCTCCCCGGGCACTTATTCTTTTTCTGTCCATTGTGTGCGCCCCGCTTCCCATGGTATCATCAAAGCGCAGTTTTCAGGGACAAAGGAGGTCGGTTGGTTCATGAGCAGCAGCTATTTTTACGAAATCAACGAATGGGCAATGAGCGTCAGGTATGGACAGAATTTGACCTTCTATCCCCACTTCCACCAAAACGCCGAGTTCTTTTACAGCCTGGGAGGCAAAACAAAAGTCACGGTTGGAGACAGGGAGGAATTCCTCTGCGCGGGCGACGCGGTCCTCATCTGGCCCAACGAGGTGCACAGCTACGCCGCGTGCCCTGACAACAGCTACTACATCGGCATTATCGATGTATCCGTCCTGCGCGAATATGCCCCGCTTTTTGCCAAGTTTGATTGCACTGATCCCTTCCTCCGGCAGGAAAAGGTGCATCCCGACGTGGCCCGCTGCCTTGCAAGCCTTGTTCAGCCCCCGGAAATGAGCGCACCGCTCCGGCACTTTTATCTGGGCGTGGTGCTTGGGCGGCTGCTGGAGCCGCTGCCTCTGGTGGAAAAAACGCGCCCCGCAGGCCAGGATTCCCTTCGAAGCCTGATGAAGTATATCGATGCCCACATCGCGGAGCCCCTCACCCTGGAACGCCTGTCCAAGGAGCTGTTTCTGAACAAGTATTATATTTCAAAGCTCTTTTCCCAGCGCATCGGCTGCAGCCTGCGCGGGTATATCAACGCCATCCGCATATCCATGGCCTGCGCGCTGCTGAAGGATCCCGATGCCACGCTTCCCAGCATCATGGAAAAATGCGGTTTTGACAGTGAGCGCACCTTTTACCGGGCGTTCCGGGCAAACTGCGGGATGACGCCCAAATCCTACCGCGTCCAGGCACCCCGGGGCGCCCAGGCCATTTTGGGAAGCCGGCTGCCGGGCATCGCCTACGGCAGAAAGCCGGAGGAAAGTTAAAAGGCCGGAACGCCGCCATGATGGCAGCCCGTCCCGGCCACACCTGCGCCCTTTGACAGCAGGCTCCGCCTGCCGCCAAAGGGGGAAGTATCCCCTAACCCAGATTGATTCCTGGATAAAAACAGGTGGTACGGATAAATTTGGCGCCAAAGCTCCTTGCCATGGCGCACTGGGCGGCGCTGCGGCGCAGCACCAGCGCCTCCACCTGGGTGACGCCTTCCTCCCTAAGCATCTGCAGCGCCCGGGTCAGA
This sequence comes from Bacillota bacterium, assembly GCA_023459275.1. Taxonomy (GTDB): domain Bacteria; phylum Bacillota; class Clostridia; order Christensenellales; family Aristaeellaceae; genus JAEWAH01. The sequence goes on from JAEWVC010000103.1 coordinate 10,822, forward strand.
AGCGCCTTGCCCATACCGATATGCCGGTAGGCCGGACGTACGTACAGCGCGGCCAAAATCGCTCTGTCCCCCGTGCCGGAGAGGATCACCTCGCCCATGGGCTCCTGGCCCCGGTAGATGCCCAGCGCCAGAAAGTGGGGCCGTTGCATGCACTCCCCCAGGCTGTTCAGGTCCATGGCCAGAATGCGCCCCTGGTTGACGCGGTAGAGCATGGCCTGCTGCTCATACTCGTTGCGCAGGGGCACGTTGGCAACGGTGCAGCCCATGGGCACCTTTCCGGCAACCTCAGGCACGGCAAAACGCACCTGATCCTCCGCGTCGTCCATCAGAAAGCCGTTCCCGGTAAAAAACTCCATTCCCCTGGCATCCTCCACCGCCAGCTGCGTATACAGCCTGGTGGGGATATAAGGGTTCTGCGCCCGGAGCTGGCTTACCCTGGCCAGCAGCGCGCCGAAAAGCATATATTGAAAAGCGGGCGGCGCGTCCAATTGCATGTACAGATGCATGGGCCGCTCCGGAAACATGTCCGGCTGGTAAAAGGGCATCACGAAGCCTGTGCCCTGCTGGATATCCATATCGTCCATGACGAAAAAAACATTCTCCGGCGGCAGGCCCTGGTAGGCTCCCAGCGGATGATATACGCGCATGGCGTCCATCCTTTCAAACTTGTGCATATCTCGCGGCACGAATGCGCGCATTACGGCTTATTTTACCCCAGCTTGGGGAAATCTGCAAGCAATAATCATTTTTCTTCCGTCGGGCTGATGACGGCTTTACCGTACTCAGCCCGACGGAAGAGGGCCGGATTTCTGAATTTCCCGCGGGAAATTTTGGGCGAAATCCGGACTGGCAGTAACGATTTTTCGCCGGGCCCTTCGGAAAAATCCATTTTCACCGGCAAGGCCGGTAAAAATGATTGCATTTGGAGGACTGCGGTCCTCCAAACCACCTAAGGGGATTTCGCAAACAAATTGTCCCGGTGCTTTCTTACGATGTCATGCAGCCGCATGTGCGCATTTTTCAAATAGGCCGTTTTTCTTTTACTTTCATGGTGGGTTATGGTACAATAGCCCGGGAATGCAAAAGGATATTCCCCATTCCTCCCGAAGGAGATGCTATATGTCCCCCACCGTAGGCGTTATTTCCCTGGGTTGCACCAAAAACCGGGTGGATACCGAGCAGATGCTGGGCATCCTCCGTCAAAACGGCTATCAAATCATTCCCGATGCGCAAAGCGCCGAGATCCTCATTGTCAACACCTGCGGTTTCATTGAATCCGCCAAGGCGGAATCCATCGACACCCTTTTGGAGATGGCGCAATACAAAAAGACGGGCAAATGCCGCCTTTTGGTCGCCACCGGCTGTCTGGCCCAAAGGTACCCCGACGCGCTGCTTCACGATATGCCGGAGGTCGACCTGATCCTGGGTGTAAACCAGTACGGCCGGCTGGTATCTGCTATTGAGGAAGCCCTGGGCGGAAAACGCGGCGCCTACTGCGCCCCCTCCGAAGCCTTTCTGGAAGCCGGGCGGGTGCTTACCACGCCCCAATATTCCGCCTATGTCCGCATCGGCGATGGCTGCGACAACCGCTGCGCCTACTGTGCCATCCCGCTGATCCGGGGCCGCTACCGATCCCGGCCCATGGAGAGTATCCTTGCGGAGATCAAGGACCTGGCTTCCCGGGGCGTCAGGGAGCACGTGCTGGTGGCCCAGGATACCACCAGGTACGGCACGGACTGGCAGAAAAAATCCCTGCTGCCGGAATTGATGAAAAAAGCCGCTCAAATCAGCGGCGTGGACTGGCTCCGGGTGCTGTACTGCTACCCGGACGAGACGGATACGGAGCTGCTTCAGGTGATGGCGCAAACGCCCAACATCTGCAAATACCTGGACCTGCCCATCCAGCATATCAGCGCGGGCATCCTCAAGCGTATGGCAAGGCGCGGAAGCCCGGAGCGCATCCGCCGTTTGATGAAGGAGGCGCGCAGCCTGGGTTTTGCGCTGCGGACCACCTTGATCGTTGGCTTCCCCGGCGAGACGGAAGCGGACTTTCAGGAGCTGATGGCCTTTGTCAGGGAGCAGCAGTTCGATAGGCTGGGCGCCTTCGCCTTCTCCCCGGAGGAAAACACCCCGGCCGCGGAGATGGCGGACCAGGTCCCGCCGGAAACACGGCAGGAGCGGCTGGACAAGCTGATGAAGCTGCAGGCGGAGATCTCCCGGGAGCGCAACCAGCTCCGCGTGGGCGAGGTGGCCAAAGTGCTGGTGACTGGGGAGCGGCAAAGCGGGCTGTATGCCGGCCGGTCCCAGTGGGAGGCGCCGGAGATCGATGGGGAAATCCTGTTCACCTCCCCCAGCCCCCTTGAGACCGGAACATTTTGCGATGTACGCATCAAAAAAGCCAAGACCTATGACCTGATGGGGGAAAAAGCATGAACCTGCCCAACCGCCTGACCCTGGCGCGCGTGCTGCTGATCCCCGTTTGCCTGGGGCTGATGTACGCCGCCGTCCCCGCCTGCGATATCGCGGCCCTTCTTGTGTTTTTGCTAGCTTCCTTCACCGATTTTCTGGACGGCCACATTGCCAGGTCCAGAAACCTTACAACGGATCTGGGCAAGTTTCTGGACCCGGTGGCGGACAAGCTGCTGGTGCTGAGTGTTTTAACACTGCTCACCGCCCAGGGGAAAATGGCCTCCTGGATCGTGATCCTGGTGCTGGCCAGGGAGCTTTCGGTGGATGGGCTGCGCTTGGCCGCAGCGCTTAGGGGCCGCGTGATCGCCGCGGGGAAGCTGGGCAAATGGAAGACAGTGTCCCAGATGGCGGCCATCTCTCTGGCGCTTGTAAACAATTGGCCCTTCGGCGCGTTCCCCATGCGGGAACTGCTTTCGTATATCATGGCCGCCCTCACCTTATGGTCGGGGGTGGACTACTTTCTTAAAAACCGCGCGGTTTTTTCCGATAGGCAGGCATAGCCGCGCAATCATTATCATTCTGGAGGACAAATATGATCGCCGAAATCCTGTGCGTGGGCACGGAATTACTGATGGGCCAAATTGTGAATACCAATGCCCAGTTTATAAGCCGCCGCTTGAGCGAACTGGGGGTAAGCTGCTATCACCAAACTACCGTGGGCGATAACGACCTGCGGCTGCAAGACGCCTACCGCACGGCGCTTGCCCGCGCCGATGTGGTCATTACCTCCGGGGGCCTTGGCCCCACGGTGGACGACATCACAAAGCGGTCCGCCGCCGCGGTGCTCGGCAAACCCCTGGTGCTGCGGCCCGAGGCGGAGGAGATGGTCCGGGCGCGCTTCGCGCTTTTATGCCGGCCTATGGCGGGAAACAACCTTTCCCAGGCCATGTTCACGCCGGATACCACTGTGCTTTTCAACCCAAACGGTACCGCGCCGGGGGCCATGGTGCCCGCCTGGGAAGGCAAGGTGATCTTCCACCTGCCCGGCCCGCCCAACGAGCTTCAGCCAATGTTCGACCTGCATGTTGCGCCCTGGCTTCAAAAAAACAGCCGCACGCACTTTGAAAGCAGGTACATCCGCATCTTCGGCATGGGCGAAAGCGATGTGGACACAAGGCTTTCCGATCTGGAGGAGATGGGGAATCCCACGCTGTCCCCCTACTGCTCCCTGGGGGAGGTGCAGCTTAGGGCCACCGCCGCAGCAGCCACCAGGGAAGAGGCGCTCCAATTGCTCCTGCCCAGGGTGGAAGAAGTCAAAGCCCGCCTTGGAAAGGTGGTCTATGCTGTGGAGCCGGACAACAGCGGTTCCCTGGCCGCTTCCGCCATGGCGCAGCTTAAGGAAAAGGGGCTTACCGCCGCCGTGGCCGAAAGCCTCACCGGCGGGCTGATCTGCCAAATGCTCACGGATATCCCCGGCGCCTCCAGGGTGCTGCTGGGGGGCTTCGTTACCTATACGGAGCAGACGAAGAGGGAACTGCTTAAGGTGCCGGAGGATATTTTGAAAACCCATGGCGCGGTAAGCGAGGCCTGCGCCGCGGCCATGGCGAAAAATGCCCTTGCAATCACCGGCAGCGACCTGGCTATATCCGCCACGGGGCTGGCCGGGCCGGACGGGGGCACGGCGGAAACGCCGGTGGGCACCGTGTTCATCGGCCTGGCCACACGGGAAGGTGTCACCGTGACAAAGCACAGTTTTCTGGGCAGCCGCCAGCGCATCCGCACCCTGGCCGCGCTTCACGCCATCAACGCCCTGCGCCTTGGTGCCGGGGCCTGAACTATCTATCAAGCAATTCTAAGAAAGGCAGGACACGCTCATGGCCAAAAAAGACCTTCCGGAAAGAAAGGAAAAGACTTCCGATTCCATCCAGCAGGAGGAAAAGCTGCGCGCCCTGGAATCCGCCTTGACTTCCCTGGACAAGCAGTACGGGAAGGGCACCGTGATGAAGCTGGGCGACACCTCCCGCGTAAACGGCATTACCGTGATCCCCACGGGCTGCCTGGACCTGGACCTGGCCTTGGGCGTGGGCGGCATCCCCAGGGGCCGCGTGGTGGAGATCTTCGGCCCCGAATCCTCGGGCAAAACCACCGTGGCGCTGCATGTGGTGGCGGAAGCGCAGAAGCAGGGCGGCATCGCGGCCTTTGTGGACGCGGAGCACGCGCTGGACCCCGCCTATGCCAAGCGGCTTGGCGTGAACATTGACGAACTGTACATCTCCCAGCCGGATACCGGAGAGCAGGCGCTGGAGATCGCCGAGGCGCTGGTGCGCTCCGGAGCCATTGACGTGGTGGTCATCGACTCTGTGGCCGCGCTGGTGCCCAAGGCGGAGATCGACGGGGAGATGGGCGACAGCTTTGTGGGCTTGCAGGCGCGGCTGATGAGCCAGGCCCTGCGCAAGCTGGCGGGCGTCATCAGCAAGACCAACGCCGTGGCCATCTTCATCAACCAATTGCGGGAAAAGGTGGGCGTGATGTACGGCAACCCGGAGACCACTCCCGGCGGCCGCGCGCTGAAGTTCTACGCCAGCGTGCGCCTGGATGTGCGCCGGGGTGAGCAATTGAAGCTGGGTGCCGAGGTGATCGGCAACCGCACCAGGGTGAAGGTGGTCAAAAACAAGGTGGCCCCGCCCTTTAGAACCTGCGAGTTCGATATCATCTACGGCCATGGCATCAGTAGGGAAGGCTCGCTGCTGGACATGGCCGTGACCAGGGACATCATCCACAAGAGCGGCGCCTGGTTCAGCTACAACGACCAGCGCATCGGCCAGGGCCGGGAGAACGCCAAGCAGTATCTTTCGGACAACCCCGAGGTAGCCAATGAGATTGAGGCCCTCATCCGCAAGGAGATGGCCAACGCCCCCGCCGCCGGCGCCTCGGACGGCGCGGACGACGAGCCGCCCATGCTGGACGAAGAATAAACCCCAAAATAGCAAAAACCCGGGCGGTCGTCTTATGGACAGCCGTCCGGGTTTTGATTTGTTTACATGCTCACATCCGCCATTTTGATATAGGCAACGCCATCCTTGTACCTGATCACATACCAGTCCCCGTCCGCCCCCAGGATCTCCACCGTGCTTCCGGCGTTCAGCGTCTGCACGGAGTACCAGCTGGTGCCGGGGCCCGTGCGGGTAGTGGTCCGTTTGGTCACCGTGCCCGTGGTGGGCGAGACGCTGTCCCAATACGCAAGGTCATCTTCCATCCATACCTGAGCCGTCTTGGGGATGCAGGCGGCGGCTTCCCGAAGACTTACCACCCAATACCTGTCCAACTCCGCAATCACGGTAAGCCTGGTGTATTTCGCCAAAGACCCTACTCTTTTGCTGGCGGAGGACGGGTAGGCGTAAGCCGGGGTGTTGCTGTTGCGCAGGATGATATGGACGGGGTTTTCCGCCACATAGTAGTTCAGCAGCCATCCGTTGATGGTCTGCGCTGTTTTTGTATCATAATAGGCGATGTACAGCCAGTCGCCGTCACGGTCCAGTATTTCAAAAGTATCGCCGTTGCTCAAACTTCTGATGGTAGTTGAACTGGTGCTGTGATCCTCCCTCAGCGTCACGTTCATGCTTACCACTTCGCCCGTATCCCCCAAGGGCATATCGGCCGCCGCAGGAAGCGCCGCCATCATCACCAATGCCAGAACGGCTGCCATCCACCATGATTTCTTTCTCATGAAAATTCCTCCCTCTTTCTGAAAACCCGCTTGATCCGACGGCTGCCCCGTGCGGAGCGGATACAACCATAGAACGGATCAGATTTGTAAAACATTCCAACCAAAGCGCAATTATGCAGGATTTCTGTCTGCACCGCCAAGGTTTGGGTGAAAAAACAATTTTTCTTGACAGATTGGATACAGGCCGTTACAATGATGATGATCGGCTGAAAAGAGCGTTTCTGTCAGGGATGCGAAAAGCTCTTGCGCTGTTTTTCGTATAAAGCAACCATTCCTTTTCTTCTCCGCTGCGGAGCAATAACAGGCTCCGGCGCGGTTTGTATGGAAGGCGCAGGCGGATAGCGGAATCCGGTATTTCTTCAGATTCCGTCCGGGCAGGCCCCAAATCCGGGCAGGCTGTATCCGCCGCTTGATGATTACATCACGCCATACGGCGGCGCGTTCGCGTTTCCGTTTGTGCGGATGTGGTGCTTTGGGGGTAGTCCGTCCCAAGGCACGTGCAGGTGAGCGAATCGACCAGCAAACAGAGATATACCCATGGTGCGCGAAAAAACAGCCAGCCGTGCAGGAATTTCCTGTACGGCTTTCGTCGTTCCCAACAAGACCTTGGACACGAGATAGTAATTTTTTTTGGAAAAGGAGGAGATTGCAATGGAATGGCTATGGACCCTGTTGGCCGCCGTTGCGGCTGCGGCCATCGGCCTTCTGGCCGGCTATGCCTACCGGAAAAACGCCGCCGAGAAAAAGATCGGCCGGGCTGAGGAATACGCCAAAAATCTGCTGGACGACGCTATGCGCAAGGCGGATGAAAAGAAAAAGGAAACTGTTCTGGAAGCCAAAGAAGAAGTCCTGAAGCTGAAAACGGAGCTTGACAGGGAAACACGCGACCGCAGGACCGAACTGCAACGGGCCGAGCGCCGCGTGATTCAGCGGGAAGAGACGCTGGACAAAAAGCTGGATAATCTTGAATCCCGTGAGGAGGGCCTGAACAAAAAGCAGGTGCAAATCCAAAAGCTCCAGGAGGAGGCGGAGGAATACCACGGCCGCCAGTTTTCCGAGCTGGAGCGCATCGCCGGCATGACCCAGGACGAGGCCCGGCAGATGCTTACAGACCGCATTCAAAAGGATGCCTTTCACGACGCCGCCGCCATGGTGCGCGAAATTGAAAGCCGCGCCAAGGAGGAGGGCGAAAAGAAAGCCCGTAACATCATCACCTTGGCGATCCAGAAGTGCGCGTCCGACCACGTGGCCGAGACCACCGTTTCCGTCATCGCCCTGCCCAACGACGATATGAAGGGCCGTATCATCGGCCGCGAGGGCCGCAACATCCGCGCCCTGGAGACCGCCACGGGCGTGGACCTGATCATCGACGATACGCCGGAAGCTGTCATCGTTTCCGCTTTTGACCCCGTCCGCCGGGAGGTGGCCAGGATCGCGGTGGAAAAGCTGATCATGGACGGCCGCATCCACCCCGCCCGCATTGAGGAAATGGTGGACAAAGCCCGCAAGGAAGTAGACAATCAGATCAGGGAAGCCGGGGAGCAGGCCGTGTTTGAAACAAATCAGCACGGCATCCACCACGAGCTGGTAAAGCTCCTGGGCCGGCTGAAATACCGCACCAGCTACGGGCAGAACGTATTGAAGCACTCCATTGAGGTGTCCCATCTGGCCGGCCTGATGGCCGCCGAACTGGGCGCCGACGTGACGCTGGCCAAGCGTGCCGGGCTTTTGCACGATATCGGCAAGGCCGTGGACCACGAGCAGGAGGGCACCCACGTGACCCTGGGCGGCGAGCTGGCCCGCAAATACCGGGAAAGCGCAGACGTGATCCACGCCATTCTGGCCCACCATAACGATGTGGAGCCTCAAACGGTGGAAGCCGTTCTGGTACAGGCCGCGGACGCCATTTCCGCCGCAAGGCCCGGCGCCCGGCGCGAGTCCCTGGAAAATTACATCAAGCGCCTGGAGAAGCTGGAGGAGATCGCCAATTCCTTCACCGGTGTGGAAAAGTGCTTCGCCATCCAGTCCGGCCGCGAGGTGCGTATCATGGTCAAGCCCGACGATGTCACCGACGACGGGACAAAGGTGCTGGCCAAGGAGATCGCAAAGCGCATCGAAAAAGAATTGGAATATCCGGGCCAGATCCGCGTGAACGTGATCCGGGAAACCAGGAGCACGGAATTCGCCAAGTAGCAGTACATAGGAAACTTGATGGGGCTGTCCTAAGGCGCAGGAGCGCCGCCGGGCAGCCCCTTTTGTTTTGCTTCCGCCCTTTTCCGGCGGCGCGTTTCATGGTATACTATTTCCGTCATGGCCCGCTGCGACCGGCCATGCGCAATGAGGAGGAGAACCGTGTCCCTTTTTGTGGATCATGTGACCATCACGGCCAAGGCCGGCAACGGCGGCAACGGCTGTGTTTCCTTTCACAGGGAAAAGTTTGTCCTGAACGGCGGGCCTGACGGCGGCGACGGGGGTGTGGGCGGCAGCATTGTGCTGCTGGCGGATGCCAACCTGCACACGCTGCTGGATTTCCGCTATAAAACCAAGTATGAGGCCGAAAACGGTACCGATGGCGCCGCGGCCCGGTGCGCCGGAAAAAAGGGCGGGGATCTGGTGATCAAGGTGCCGGTGGGCACCGTGGTCAGGGACCAGGAGTCCGGCCTGGTGGTGGCGGACATGTACACCCCCGGCCAGGAACATGTGCTGCTCAAGGGCGGCCGGGGCGGCTGGGGCAACTCGCATTTCGCAACGCCCACCCGCCAGGCTCCGGCCTTTGCCAAGCCCGGAACAAAAACGCAGCTCCGCACCTTCCTGCTGGAGCTCAAAACCATTGCGGACGTGGGGCTGATTGGGTATCCCAACGTGGGCAAGAGCACCATCCTGTCGGTGGTCACCGCCGCCAGGCCCAAGATCGCCAACTACCACTTTACCACCCTTACGCCAAATCTGGGCATCGTGCGCCATCACGGGCAGGATTTCGTGCTGGCGGATATCCCAGGGCTTGTGGAGGGCGCCAGCCAGGGCGTGGGCCTGGGCCATGATTTCCTGCGCCATGTGGAAAGAACACGGCTACTCCTGCACGTGGTGGACATCTCCGGCTGCGAAGGGCGCGACCCCCTGGAAGATTACGAACAGATCAATCTCGAGTTGGCCCAATACGGCGACCTGAGCGCCCGCCCCCAAATCATCGTATGCAACAAATGCGACCTGCCCGGCGCCCAGGAGAACATATTGCGCATGCGCGAGCATGTGCAGGGGAAGGACATCCCCGTATTTGCCGTCAGCGCTGCCACCCGGGAAGGGTTTGAAACCCTGCTGAACGAAACGGGACGGATCTTGAATACCCTGCCTTTGCCCGCACCGTTTGAGGTGGAGGAAACGGAGCTTGATTTTGAGACGAAGGAAGGCTTTTCCGTCACAAAAGACAACGCCGTGTATGTGGTCTCGGGCCCGGACATGGAGAGGCTGCTGGACAGCGTCAACTTCGGCGAGGAGGAGAGCCTTCGCTGGTTCCACCGCACGCTGCGCCGCCTTGGCGTGATCGACGAACTGCGCAAGGCAGGCGCCGGAGAGGGCGATACCGTGCGCATTGAGGATATGGAATTCGACTTTGTAGAATAAGAGGAACGGCACATGAGTATCAACAGCAAACAAAGGGCCTATTTGCGAAGCCTGGCCAATACCCAGGAAACCATATTGCATATCGGCAAGGAAGGCATTTCCCAAAACACCGTCAAACAGGCCTACGACGCGCTGGAGGCCCGGGAACTGATCAAGTGCGCGGTGATGCACGGCGCGTCCATGGACGCCCGGGAGGCCTGCCAGGAACTGTGCGAAAAGACGGGGGCCGAACCGGTGCAATGCATCGGGAGCCGGTTTGTGATCTACCGGCAGAGCCGGGACAATCAAAAAATATTCTTTGACTGAACCATTGGAAAATGGGCTGCGGCGCAGCCCACAGCGTGTCGAAAAAGTGGCGTTGCCACTTTTTCGAGTTTTTCCCTCGCTGCACTGCACGACGGCTGCGCCATCGTACGGCCGTTTGCTCGGGCAAGGTAGGAATTTCTTCGAAATTCCTGCGAAAA
>JAEWVC010000104.1 GCA_023459275.1 Bacillota bacterium
CCATCAACAAACCCTTAGGAGGTATTGGAGGACCGCAGTCCTCCAATTGCAGATCGAAAATCAGCGACATGTGCGGTGATTTTCGCAGGAATTTCGAAGAAATTCCTACCTTGCCCGAGCAAACGGCTGTACGATGGCGCAGCCGTCGTGCAGTGCAGCGAGGGAAAAACTCGAAAAAGTGGCAACGCCACTTTTTCGACACGCTGGCCTTCCCCCCTGGGGGAAGGTGGCGCGTAGCGCCGGATGAGGGGCAGGTGCCTAAGCGCTTCAGACCCCGCCAAAGAGATATCATCCCTTTGGAATCCCTATCAATATTATAGTTGAAGTTTCCTGGGTGGGGTGCGGGGAGGGGTTCCTTTTCAAAGGAGCCCCTCCCCGTTACTTCGGCACATACATACTTTCCTGTACAATCATCTCGCTGTCCGCCTGCATCTTCCCAAAGATCCGGGCCTTATCTGTCCCCTCGGCAATCACGGGCCGGAAGTCATTTTCCGGCGCGCTGCCGGTAGTGAGTACGGGGATCAGCAGAAGCCGCGTGCCCGCAAGCTGTTCCCCCTTCCACACAAATTCCGCCTGGGCCGCGCAGCCGTCAAACTCGGTAAGATCAAGGTTCCCGCCGAATATGAAATTCCCCAGGCTGTAGAGGATCATCCCGCCGTGGTAGGCCTCTACGCCCTGCACCACGTGGGGATGGTGGCCCACCACCAGGTTCGCGCCCAGATCAATGGCTTCCCGGGCCATTTTTGTTTGCAGGCTGCTGTGGGTGCGGCTGTATTCCTCCCCGAAATGGCAGGAATACACAATGGCGTCGCACCCCATCTCCTTCAGCTTCTGAATGTCCCCGGCCATGACGGTCCTGTCCTGCCGGTACACCGTCTCCCGGATGCCTCCAAACCCGATCTTCTTTCCCCGGACCTCCTTCACCCACAGCTCTGCGTATCCGGCATAACCGATCTCCGCCGCTTGAAGGGCGCGTTTCGTGCTCTCCCGCCCCTTTTCCCCATAATCGATGAAATGGTTATTGGCAATGTTCACAGCCTCCACGCCGCCAAGACGCAGGATATCCGCATAGGCCGCTTCTCCCCGGAAATTATACAGCCTGCCGGAAGCCATATCCCCGGCACCGTCCTTGAGCACGCATTCCAGGTTCACAAGGGTAATGTCATCCGCGCAAAAGAGCTGCCCCAGCCCCGAAAATGGCCAGGACAGCCCCTTTTTTGCCATGACGCTGTCGAAGGAACGTTCGTCCCCCCGCGTTTCTTCCTCGCCCCCCAGCACGCAGTCCCCCGCCAGGGAGATGCATACCCGGGTCACATCCCCCGCAGCCGCCTGACCGCAAACCCAGCATGCCATCAGGCAAAAAACCATCAAAATCCGCCATGCGCCGCGCTTCAAAGGCATGCTCCTTTGTTACCGGGCGACGGAATCCTGGTTGGCCGCCTGTTCCCCGCCCGCGTTCTCACTTTCTATGACACCGGAAAGGAGAAACATAACGCGGTCCGGAAAAATTTTTACAATTACCAGGGGCAAGCAGGCTATTTCAGCTTCTTGTACAGCGCGTTCAGAAGTGTTCCGTCCGCATTTTGCGAAAGCTCCCAGATGCCCACCCCGCCAAGGCCTTGGGCATTGATATAGGCAGCCTTTTCCGCAAGGGAGGAAGCATCCTCATAGGTGATGAAGGTGGAGCCGTCAAACAGCCAGGGAGTGCGCCCCGCCGCGCCCACGTAGCGGGCGAAGGAACTTTGGGACAAATATTTCGATACGATGTCGTCATAATCCAGGGACTTGTAGCCGCTGTAGGTTTTATGGATGCCTGTGCCTCCGCCTTGCACGTTGGCATACCGGTGGCCGTAAAAGGGCACGCCCATCACCAGCTTTGCTCTGGGAAAGCCTGCGGCCGTCCAGGCCTTCACCGCCTGGTCGGCGCTCCACACAAACTGGGGAGAGGCGGCGGCGGAGCCATACAGCGGCGCGTTGTGGTCGGTATACTTGTCGGTGTAGCCGTGGATATCATAGGCCATCACCACGGCAAAGTCCAGATAAGCCGCGACGGATTTCATTTGCGTATTCTTGACATAGTCCGTCCCCGCGCCCCCGGCTACGGTGAGCAGGTACCTTTTGCCGTCCTTTTTTCCCTGGGCGTCAAGCACTTCCCTAAGCTTTGCCAAAAGCAGGGTGAAATTTTCCTTGTCGCTGGCGCGGCAGGCGTTGCCCGCCTTGCCGCCGCTCACGGGGAATTCCCAGTCGATATCCACGCCGTCAAACTCATACGAGGCCGCGAACTCCGCCGCGCTCCAGGCGAAGGCCTCCCGCCGGGCCGCGGTGGCCGCCACGTTGGAAAACCTGGCCGAGCCTTCCCAGCCGCCCACGGAGATGAGCGTCTTTACGCCGGGATTTTTCGTTTTCAGCGCCCGCAGTTCCTTGAAATTCGCAAGATCCACATCGGGGTCGCCCAGCGCGATTTTGTTGTCGCTGCCAATGGCCGCGAAGGCATACAGAATGTGGGTGAGCTTGGAGGCCGGGATATCCGCGGGCGTATACCCGGAATAGGCAGCCCAGCCGGCATAGTACCCGGCAATTATTCTGCCGCTTCCAGCGGCCAGCGCTCCGGTACTTAAAAAGCACAGGGCCAGCGCCATCATAACGGCCGCCGCCCGCATCCGTCGGTTTGGTTTCATGCGCAAAAAAGGCTCCTTTCTTTTCATCAAAGATGGAACCAATATAGTATATTTGTGCGTTTCTTACAAGCAGAAATATATGGTATAGTGGAAATTCTACATAATGTTGGAACCCGGGTATGTTAGTATCTGTCAGTACCCCGCCTCGATCTCCATGATGCGCGCATACAGCATCCGGTTGACGGGGGTCTCAATGCCGTGCTTTTCAGCCAGCTTAAGCACCGCGCCGGCAAACAGGTCCACTTCACTTTTGCGTCTGGCTTCCACATCCTGGCGCATGGAGGGCTTGCCGCCGGGATTGAGCGTAGTCAGGATGTTCAGCCAGTAGTCCAGGTCCTTTTCCCCAAGGTCCACGCCCTCCCACCGGGAAAGGGCGATTACCTCCCGCATGGCGGCTGTCACGGTATCCCGCTGCCTGCCCTCCGCCTGGATGGCGCCGTAATCCGGTCCGAACACCGCCACCGTCTGGTTGACGCCCACGTTCAGCATAAACTTGCCCCACATGCGCTTTTCCATATGCTCATCCACCTCATAAGGCAGCGAGGTGGATGCAAAAAACCGCGCGATGCGCTCCACTTTTTCTGGGATGGGGCCGCCCTTTTCCGGGCCGATGGCCAGCCTGCCCATGTTTTGATAGGTCAGGCGGCCGCCCTCCTTCACCGCGTCCATGCCGTAGGCCACGCAGGGCACCACCTTATCCGCGCCATAGACGCCCGCGATGATCCCCTCGCTGGTGATGCCGTTCAAAAGCGACAGGATAAGCGTACTTTCCCCCACCTGGTTTTGGATGGCCGCCAAAGCGTCCCGCAGCTGCGGGGATTTTACCGCCACCAAAATCAGGTCCGCAGGCGCGGTCTTCTCCTCCGGCGTCACATAATGAAAGCTGCAAAGCTCTCCGTTGGAATAAACTCCCTCTCTCTGATACCTGGCACTCCTGTTTTCATCCGCAATGATCCGCAGGTTTTCCCGGGGCATCTTCTTTGACAGGTGGTATCCAAACAGCGTGCCCAGCGCGCCCAAGCCCACCACCGCCACGGTTTTGATTTCCATGCGTCGTTTGCCTTCCTTGCTTATTATCTTTCGGAAACATCAGCGTCATTGGGGTACCCCCGCTGCTCCCAGTAGCCCTTGTAATTCGGGTCGTCCGAGAGGGTGATGCTGTTGACCCACCTGGCCCATTTATAGCCCAGCTTGTCCTCCGCCACCACAATAAAAGGATAGCCCATCTCCGGCGGCAGGTCAAGCCCGTTGGCGCCGTAAGCCAGAATCAGTTCCTTGCTTTTAATGGTTTCCAAGGGCAGCGATGTGGTGTACCCGTCCACCGAGCCGAAGATCACCGTTACCGCTTCCTCTTTCGCACCGGCCAGGCCGATTAGGTTATTGAGCAGCACGCCCTTCCACAAAATGGTGGCGTCCCAGCCCTCCACGCAGTGCAGGGTGATCAGCCGCTCATAAACATCCATGGCCCGGACCTGGTCATAGGTCAAAGTCACCGGCGCATCCACCAAACCGCCTATTTGCAGGGTATACCCGGCGATATCCACCTGCTGCACGCCCTTGATGGAGTTGTCACGGGGCCCGATAGCCGGGTCCAGCCGGGCCCCCTGGTAGGATTCGATCTCGTTTTCCCTGTATCTTGACTGCGTAGCCGAAGAAACGGCGTCCGCACCGCTTTTCCCGGGATCATTCCCCTCTGCCGCGCAGCCGGTAACAAAAAGCAGCACCGCCAGCAGGGCGGGAATCAAACGCTTCATGCTTCAAGCCTCCCCTCGTATTCATCATACCCCAAATCCGCCTATACAACAGATACAAACAGGCGGTCCGGCGCATCGTCCGATGCTGTTTTGTTACCCAAAAGGGGCGTTCATGAAACCAGGCGGAGACGCCGCGCGGGGCAGGAAGCGTGTCTGGGTCCGGCAAAGGAATTATTTCCTGAACAGGCAGCATTTTCCGGCGTCAGCCAAAAAGCTTCCAGCCCTGCAAATATGCCCGGGTGTTGTCCAGCATGGTTTTGTACAGGCGCCGGGCATCCCCAAGGGATACGGCGCACATCAGCGGGTCGCCGGCGAAGGCGCAAATGGCCAGGGAGGCGTCACGGTTTTTGATGGCGCGCAGGATATCCCCCTGGGCGGCCACGGCGGGGGCGGTCAGCGCCCACACGGCGGGAGCCATGGCCCCTGAAAGCACGGGGGTCACGGTGTGGCCGCTTAAAACCGCATTGGTTTCCACCACCGCGCCCAAAGGCAGGTTGGAAATCTGCCCCCGGTTGGGCAGGTTCACATTGGTCACCATCTCCCCAAGGCCCAGGAACGCCTTGATCATCAGAACGCCCTCCTCGCCGGTGGGCTGCAAATCCAGTTCTTCTTCCCCGGCATACAGCCGGGCTGCCCGGGCAAGACGGTTTTGAAGATCCGCCTTCCGCCAGGAGACGGGCGTCAGGGTGAATTTGAAACCGTGGGCCTTCTCCGGTGAGCTCAGATACCGGGGGCCGGGGTTGAACTCCGCCAGGTGCCTGTCCCCCGCGGCGGCAATCTGCCCGGTGCGGCGGAACAGGTCGAATTTCACCAGGTGGGCGCACTGAAAATATTTGTTCATCCAGTTGTCGTCGTTGCCTTCGGTATAGCCTGTCTTGGCATACTTGTCCGCAAAGGCATCGTACACGGGGTACAGATCCATCCCACGGTAGGATGCCTCCGTGAGGTAGGTAAAGTGGTTCACCCCCTGCACGGTGGTGCGGATATCCTGCCTCGCAACGCCTTCCACGCCCTTGATGTCGGCCAGCGCCTTGCACAGGATGGTCTGGGTATGGAATACCTCGTGGCAGCAGCCCACGGCCTTGATTTTGGGGAAGGTATCATACAGCACCCGAACGCACAGCGCCATGGGGTTGGTGTAGTTGATCACGAAAGCGCCGGGGCAGAAGGCTTCGATATCCCTGGCAATCTCCTGGAACATGGGCCCTGTGCGCAGCGCCCGTACAAGCCCGCCGGGGCCGGTGGTATCGCCCACAGGCTGGTAGACGCCGCAGGTTTCCGGGGCGTGGACATCGCTTTCCATCTCATCAAAGGTGCCGGGCAGGATGGAGATCACCACCACATCGGCATCCTTAAGCGCCTGGGCCCTGGTTTCGCAGGCCACATAGGTCCAGTCCCCCTTTGCCTCCTTGCGGGAGCGCAGGCGGTTGCCAATAACGGCGTTTTTTTGGGCCGCTTCCGAATCGATATCGTAGAGGCATACCGTTCCGGAGAGAGCCTCCTCCCGTGCCAAATCCGCCATCAGGCCCCAGGCCCAGCCCCTTGAGCCCCCGCCGATGTAGGCGATCTTCACGTCCATTGCTTTTCCCTGACCGTACCGCATAAAGCACTCCCCCTATTTATCGTTATATAAATGAAGTTTTTGAGGAAGGGGTCCGGGGAAGGAATTTTTTCAAAAAGCTCCTTCCCCGGACCCCGCCACCACAAGCCCCTCCCCCGTTTCCTGCACAGGCAGAAACAGGGGCCTTTCCAGGGGCGTTTTGTTGGGGGCATGGATGGCCAGCAGCAATTGCCCATCCAGCGTATAAAACAGCATGCCGTGGCCGCCGTCCCCGGAAAACAGGGCTTTTTCCTGATGGCGCCACGGGCCGAGAACGTTTCCGTTTTCACTGACGGACAGCCCGATGGCATACCCGGTTTCCGTAAGGCTGCTCCAGAGCATGTACAGTTTCCCGTTTGCCGGGCGGTACAAAAACGGCCCGTCGGTGACATGGCCCCTGGCGCCGCTGGAATGGGTAACTTCCCTGGTCCACTTTACATCCCTGGCGGCAAAAAGCGCCACCGGCTCCCCGAAAGGCCCGGACAGGTCCTCCTTCAGGCGCAGGGCGCATACGGTACCGCCGCCCTCCTGCACCCATTCATGGCAGAAAACAATCCAGGGCATGCCCCGGTCATCCACAAACAGCGTGCCGTCCAGGCATTCCCAGGCGGAAGGCGTCACCCGTTCCGTTCCCCAGGGCACAAAGGGGCCCAGGGGGCCGTCCGCCCGCAGGATGGCCGTGCCCCGGCGCAAACCGGGCGCTTTGAAGGAGGCAAACAGGTAGTATCCGCCCCTGTATTTATGAAGCTCTGGAGCCCAGAAGTTTTCCGTGCCCCAGAAGGTTTCCCCGGGCGCAAACACCCGTCCCGCGGCAGCAAAGCCTTTTAGGTCCCTGCTCACGTACGCCTCGAATCCGTCGGCCCCGCCGTGCCAGCAATCGGCGTCTGTGGTCCCATATAGATAATATGTACCGTTTTCCGTAAAGACGAAGGGATCCCGCATATGGATATCCTCGCGCCGGAGCATTGCTTTTCTTCCTTTCTCCAGGGGCTTTTTCAAGTACATGCAACCAGGGTACCATGCTGCTCTTCAAAGGATAAAATACACAGGAAAGGCAGTCCCCAAAGCCTTCCCCTTTACATGGGCAGCACCCGAAGCAGATTCCCGTCATAATCGGTCACCGCGCGGCTCCCAGTTTTTACCGTGAAAGCCGCTTTCCCGTTAATGAAGGCGGTGGCTGTCCGCATGCCGGTGTGCAGGGTATATGTCTTTTCTCCCCAGTTTTGCGTATATACGGTTTCCCGGCCCCCCGCGGCGCCCCACCAAAGCTCCTCCCCCTCCAGATGGACGCCGTAAAGCCTTTCGATGTACTCCAACACCGCCAGCATGGTAGGCCCGTAGCCGTCCAGGTCGCCGGAGCGTCTGCCGGTAAAGGGGTCGAACTGCTGGGTGAACACGCAGTCCCCGCCCACCGCCGAAAACAGCTTTCGGCCCAGTTCCTTCACAAGGGATACATAGCCGTAGTTTTCCAGCGCCCGGATAGCCCGCTGGTAGGTAAGGCCCTGGGGCTGTCCGCTCCAGTCGTTTTCCGGGATATTCACAAACAGCGGGTCGTTGGCCGCCACGCTGGGCAGGGGGAAGGGCGTCCAGAACTCGGCGGGATTCAGCAGATGCTCCGTCACAAACCTGTGAGCCATATCCCTGGAAAACGAGCCCCAGTACATGCAGCGCAGGTTGTTGTGGGTCAGGGTCTCCATCCTGCGGCCGTTTTTGTCCCGGTCAAAGCACGCGCCGCGTTCTTCCGACCACAGATATGTCCGGATTTTCCGGGCAACCTCCGCCGCCGCCCCCTGCCAGAAGGCTTCCCTGCCGTTTTCGAGGATAGACGAAATTTTCGCCAATGCATCCCTGGCAGAAAAAGAATAGCTCATAAAGTCCATGGAAGCCATAGGCACCACCTGATACCCCCGGGGTGGCGCCTCCTCCTCCCACCAGCGGGGGGCGTCGCCGTAGCGGCGTGCGTTGTCCTCGCCGGTGTCGTACACACACCAGGATTCCAGGCAGCCGTCCCCATCGGAATCCCGGTTCCGCCACAGGTACCCGTCAAACTTCTCCAGCGCCCCGTAGAGCGTAAGCAGGTATTCCCTGTCCTTTTGAAGCCAGTAATACATGTTCAGCGCCGGGGCGGGAAAGCAGAAGCCCTGGAATTTGTTGAACTGGGGCACCACCCGGCCGTTTTCCATCATGATGCTGCCGGGCAGACGCCCGTCGGGCCTCTGATGCGCTATAAACAGCAGTTGGTTGTTCAGGGCGATCTGCATATCCCGCTTGGCGTACATCTGGCCGCCCATGGGCTGTGTTTCCAGCCAGATTTTGTGATAGCCGCCCCCCTCAATAAGCACCCGGTTCCCGCCGAAATCCTTTTCGTTTGCCCGGAGCTTACGTTCCGCCGCATCGAAAAGCTTCTGCAAAAGCAAATCGTCGCTTTGAAAGGTGACCCCTGTCCTGATAGGATTCATACAAGCAAGCCTCCCTTCGTATAGTCATAGCAGAAAGCTCTGGGAAAGGGAATAGGCAAAATTTTTGATGATTTCTATCCCGTCAAGGGCATGATATACTTTTTTTAAGATGCCTCGTCAAGAGATGGCAGGAGAGAGAAAAAGGCGGATGGCCCCGGGAGGGCAAATTGCTTGCCTGTACCTTTTTGGGCTTTCGTCCCGATGCAAGGAGATCGCATGAACAGAAAGCGGCGCCTGTCCAGACCGGTGTTGACGGAGAACGCCGTCGGCTATCTTTTTCTGGCCCCCTGGCTGATTGGTTTTTTTGTGCTGACGCTGTACCCCATGGGGCAGTCCCTGTATTATTCGTTCACAAAATTCGACATCCTCACGCCGCCCCAGTGGATCGGCCTTGGCAACTATATCGAGATGTTCACCAGGGACAAGACCTACATAACGGCCCTGGGCGTC
Source organism: Bacillota bacterium (assembly GCA_023459275.1). Classification (GTDB taxonomy): domain Bacteria; phylum Bacillota; class Clostridia; order Christensenellales; family Aristaeellaceae; genus JAEWAH01. Next base: position 8,942 of record JAEWVC010000104.1, read on the forward strand.
ACCTTCTCCTATGTGTTCCTTTCCGTGCCGCTGAAACTGGCCTTTGCGCTTTTTGTGGCGGTGATCATGAACCAGCGGCTGCGCCTGATCGGCTTTTACCGCACGGTCTACTACATCCCTACGCTCCTGGGCGGGTCGGTAGCCATCGCCGTTCTGTGGAAGAAGCTCTTCAGCGGCGACGGCGTGATCAACAGCATCATCTATTCGCTCAGCGGCATCAAAGCTCCTTCCTGGATCGCCAATCCCAAATACGCCATGTACACCCTGGTGCTGCTCACTGTCTGGCAATTTGGTTCGTCCATGATCATTTTCCTGGCCGGGCTCAAGCAGATTCCCCAGGATTATTACGAGGCCGCCTCTGTGGACGGGGCGGGCAAGGTCAAGAAATTCTTTCATATTACCATGCCGGCCCTGTCCCCCGTGATCCTGTTCAATCTGGTGATGCAGACCATCACCGCCTTCCAGGCCTTCACCCAGGTGTTCATCATCAGCAACGGCCAGGGCGGGCCGCTGGATTCCACCATGTTCTATACGCTGTACCTGTACATCAAGGGCTTCCACCACTGGGAAATGGGGTATGCCTCCGCCATGGCCTGGGTGCTGCTTGCGATCATCGCCGTATTCACCTTTGTGATCTTCAGGACATCCGGCACATGGGTCGACTACGGAAGCGGGGAGTGACGCATCATGAACAAGGCAGCGAAGCGGATGATCGGGAAAACCTTTGCACACCTGACCATCGTCCTGTTCGGGGCGATAATGCTCTACCCGGTGCTGTGGCTCATCATGAGCTCGCTCAAGGCCGGCAACACCATTTTCAGCGATCCAAGCCTGATCCCCAAATCCATCACCTTCGAACATTACGTCAAGGGCTGGGCGGGCGTGGGGCGTGTGCACTTCAGCACATTTGTTAAAAACTCCCTGATTCTGTGCGCCTGCGTGGTGGTGCTGAATGTCGTTTCATGTTCCATGGCCGCCTACGCCTTTGCCCGCATCCGGTTTAAGTTCAAGGGCCTGTGGTTTGGGATCATGATGGTCACCATGATGCTGCCCGCCCATGTCACCACCATTCCCCGCTATGTGATGTTCAACGCCATGGGCTGGGTGGACAGCAGCCTGTACCTGCCCCTGACGGTGCCCAAGATCCTGGCCACGGACGCGTTCTTCGTGTTTCTGCTGGTACAGTTCATGCGCGGGCTTCCCAAGGATCTGGACGAGTCCGCCACGCTGGACGGCTGCGGAAAGATCGGCATCTACTTCCGCATCGTCATGCCGCTGTCCGGCCCGGCCCTCATCACCACGGCGCTGTTCAGCTTCCTGTGGACGTGGGATGACTTTTTCAACCAGCTTCTGTACCTCAACACACCGTCGAAATACACCATCCCGCTGGGGCTTCGCATGTTCCTGGACGCCACGGGTTCCTCCAACTGGGGCGCCATGCTGGCCATGTCCGTGGTATCCATCCTTCCGTGCTTTATCCTGTTCTTCTCCCTGCAGAAGTACTTTGTGCAGGGCATCACCACCACCGGAATCAAGGGCTGATACTATTGAAAAAAATAATTTCGTCCAAAGCGACGAGGAATTTTCGATGCAGGACAAGGAGACGGAGCGATGCGTAGCAGCACTACGCTGAGCGGAAGGCGACACAGTCCTGCGCGAAAAGTACCGCCGTAACGACGAAATAATGTTTGGAAATAGTATGAAGGCCCTTCGATAAAAATATATTGGAGGTAGCGCTATGAAGAAACTGTTGGCCTTGCTCCTGGTCGCGGTCCTGGCCTTCCCTGTGGTCGCCTTCGCCAGCGGCAGCGGCACCCCGTCCATCTCGGGCACCATCCGCGTCATGTGGTGGGGCGGCGACTCCCGCCACGAGAAAACGCTCCAGGCGATCGACCTGTTCAAGGCAAAGTATCCCGATGTGACCGTTGAGCCCGAGTACATGGGCGGCGGCGACTACTGGGCCAAGCTGGATACCATGCTGGCCGGCGGCAGCGCTCCGGATGTGCTGCAGTTTGGCGGCAACTATCCCGACTATGTGTCCAAGGGCGTTCTGGAACCCTTGAACGATTACTTCGGCAGCCTCATCGACATCACCAGCATTGACAAGCCCATGCTGGATGCCATCACCGTGGACGGCAAGACCTACGGCCTGTGCCTGGGCGCCAACCGCATCGGCATCGTGTACAACAAGGCCATGCTGGACGCGGCAGGCTTGGAACCTCCCAGCGCGGACCTCACCTGGGACACCTTCGGCCAGTACCTGGAGACTCTCAAGGCCAAGCTTCCCGAAGGCGTGTACCCCATGTACGACGCCTCCTGCTATGAGACCAACATTTTCGGCTACTACACCCGCTATGCCGGACAGCCCATGTACACCGGCGCCGCCGAAACCACGCTGACCGTTGAGACCATCAAGAGCTTCCTGGACATGTGGGCCGGCTGGCGTGACAAGGGCCTGGTGCCTCCGGGAGAGCTTTCCGCCGAGTATTCCGAAAAGGGCGCCGATACCTCCGCTTTGGTGGCCGGCAAGACAGTTATGACCATCCTGTACTCCAACCAGATCGTGGGCTACCAGGGCGCCATGACCGACGAGCTGGGCATTTCGCCCCTGCCGGAGGTTGATTCCAACGCCGCCTGGATCATGCCCAGCCAATACTTCTGCATGAACTCCAAGTCCGAGAACAAGGATGCCGCCGCCGCGTTCATCAGCTTCTTTGTGAACACCCCGGAGGTGGGCCTCATTCTGGGCAACGACCGCGGCATCTCCGCTTCCTCCGTGGTGCGCGAAGCCATCGCGCAGGTTGCCACCCCGCTGGACCAGAAGGTGTACGCGCTGTTTGATGTCTTGGCGGACCACAGCACCCCCATGGACCCCAACGTGCCCAACGACCAGGAATTCCTGGAAGGGTATGACAAGATCAACCTGTCCATCGCCTACGGAAAGACGACTACCGCCGAAGGGGCCCAGGAAATTTTGGACCTGCTGAACGAGATGATCGCCAAGAAGTAACGCAGTCAAAGCGTTTCGGTACGGCAAACGGGGGCCGTCCTAACGGGCGGCCCCCAGACCATCAACAAACCCTTAGGAGGTATCGGAGGACTGCGGTCCTCCGATTGCAGATCGAAAATCAGCGACATGTGCGGTGATTTTCGCAGGAAT
>JAEWVC010000105.1 GCA_023459275.1 Bacillota bacterium
GGGGGGGGGCGCCCCCCCCCCCCCCCCCCCGGGGAGGGAAGCGGTTACTTGAAATAGCGGTCCAGCGCGTCCTGGAACTGCTGCTTGTAGGTTTCCTGGAACTGCGCGGGGGTGTAGTCGCCATTGAAGAAGGCGGCAAAGTCCGGGTTGATGCTCAGGGAATCCACCAGGTCGAACTGCTCGCGCAGGCCGCACGCAAACATGACGTCAAAGTTCTGGTCCTGGATCTCCGGCGTACGGCCGGTTACGCCGTACCACCAGTTAAGGGTCTCGGCGTCATCGCGGATGGAGGTGTCAAAATCGTACCAGTTGGTAAAATCGTAGAAGACATTGTACACCAATTCGGGGTCCTTGGTGCCCACGGGGATCATGTAATACTCGCCGGCGCTGAGTTTCATCTTGTTGGTTTCCTGATTGCCGCTGGGGCCCACGGGCCATGGCACAAAGCACATGTCAAAGTCCAGCGCGGCGGCGGCGGTGCCGTCCCAGTTGTAGTCGGCGTTCTGCGCAAGGATCCAGGCCGCGCCGGGGCACATGGCCACCTTGCCGTCGCGGTAGAGCCAGCGCATGGTGTTGCTGGGATCCTCGCTGTCATACGGATATGCGCAGTTGTAGGTAAGGTACATATCCTGCATGAGCTTCAGGACCTCGCCAACCTCAGGGCTGGAGAAGTTTTCCGTGGCATCGGTTGCCACACGGGTGCCGTTGCTCATCATCAGGCCGTCAAAGGTTTCCACCTGGAACCCGCCGTAGCCGTACACGTCGGTGATGCCGTCCCCGTTGGAATCACGGGTCAGCTTCTGGGCATATTCAATGAATTTGTCCCAGGTCCATTCCCCGCGCTTATACAGCTCGCGCGGGTCCGTAAGGTTCGCGTCCTCCACCATCTGCAGGTTGAACATCAGCGGATAGGTCGCTTCCACCAGCGACTGCGCCGCGACCGGCTTCATCAGGTACGCCGCGCCGCCGCCCAGGTCCAGATAGTTCATGACGGCCTTGTTGCCGAAGATATCGCTGTCTTCCGGCAGGATGGATTTTAAGTCAATGCAGTAGCCGTTCATGGCGGCCGGGATGCCGATGGAGGTATCCACCAGATAGATGTCGCACTCCGGCGTGCCGGCCAGGATGGAGGTGTTGACCGATTCGCGCAGGCCGACATAGGTCATGTTGACGTACTCAATGGTGACATTGTACTTTTCTTCCACCTTCTTGACCACGTCAAACATCAGTTGGTCGGATTCCAGGCCCTGATACGAAGGGTTGTCTTCAAGCGCCTTGCTGGTGCTGTCGTAGTACCTGTCCCACCACAGGCCGATGACGATATTCCGCTTTTCGCCTTCCGCCAGCGCCACGGGCGCCAGCAGGGAGCAAACCAGGACCATGGCCAGGAACAGGCCGAGCATTCTCTTGAGTTTCATGATTCATCCTCCTTCATGCTTGCTGCGCATACCTTAGCGGACGCCAACGGAAACGGAGTAAACTTCCCAGGCAGAGCTGGCTTCGCACTGCATGCGGGCGCCCCATGTGGCTTTGTCCGCGCCGCAGTACTGTTCAATCAGCTCATAGGGGATCTGGCAGACGCCGTCCTTGCACACGGCGGTGCCGTTGTTGCCGTCACCCACGCGCATCCAACCCGCGGCGCAGTCGGGCATCACGATCCACATCTTGCCGTCCTCGCTTGTGTAATTGATGGTTACAACGGAGCCGGGCACCAGCGCGTCAATGATGTTTTGAGGCATTTCCAGCCCATCCTGGCTCCAGGCCCCGGCGCTCTTTTGAAAACCCTCGAAGGGAACAAGGCCGCCCAAGGGGGAAAGCTCACCTATTGCGCCCACGCGCACGGCATACACCGTCCACGCTCCGCTGGCTTCGCACTGCATGCGCGCCCCCCAAGTGGATTTGTCAGCGCCGCACAGCGCTTCGATCATTTCATAGGTCACGTAGCATTTGCCGTCCACGCAGACCGCCTTGCCGTCGTTGCCAACGCGCATCCAGCCCGCGGCGCTGTCGGGCATCACGATCCACATATCGCCCGATTCGCTCTCATACTCGATTTCCACCATGGAGCCGGGCACCAGCGCGTCGATGATGTTTTGAGGCATTTCCAGCCCGTCCTGACTCCAGGCTCCGGCGCTCTTTTGAAAGCCCTCAAACTCCACGGCGTTGCTTACCACGATCTGGGGTACCAGCTTGCCCACGGATACGCTGTACACTTCCCACGCGCCGCTGGCCTCGCACTGCATGCGCGCGCCCCAGGTGCTCTTGTCCTCGCCGCAGAACTTTGCAATCAGCTCATAGGGGATCTGCGCGACGGATTTGGAATTGTTGATGTAGGCGCTGCCGTTTCCGCCGCCGCCTACGCGCATCCAGCCCGCGGCGCAGTCAGGCATCACGATCCACATGTCCCCAGTCTCGCTGCTGAACTCGATCTGCACGGCCGAGCCGGGCACCAGCGCGTCGATGATGTTTTGAGGCATTTCCAGCCCGTCCTGGCTCCAGGCCCCGGCGCTCTTCTGGAAGCCCTCAAACGCCACCGGGCCGGTCAGATAGCCCAGGTTGGAAAGGTCTGCGCCGGTGTCAGGCGCCACGTACACTGCCTGGGTATTGACCGGCAGGGCGTTGCCCTCCGCGTCCAGGAAGCGGATGTTGTCCACGTACATGCTCAAAGGTTTATTGCCCGTCTTGGTGGCATAGTTGTCGGTTTCCTTGGACAGGACCATGTAGTTGCCCGCGCCGGCGACGAACGCTTCTTCCTCATCCAGCGCGGCGGCGGCAGTCTTGGGGTTCTTCTTTTCCATGTAGACCGCCCACTCGCCGTAGGTCTTGTTCAGGTCTTCGCCGGTGTAGAAGTAGACGCGGCCCGAGCAGGCGTAGAATTTGCCGTCGCCCAGATCGATGCCCACATCCATGGTGACGGTGCGGACCTTGGCGATGTTTTCGCCCAGCAGGCCGTCAAGCGCGAAGGCGATGTACGGCGTTTTCTTTTGTACCTCCACCTTGAGCGCCTTGGAACCGGCATAGTCTGTCACGGAGAGCACGGACGCGTCCGCATTCCCTGTGCTCAGATCCATGCCCAGGAAGGCGTACACGCCGTCTTCAAAATCGATGACGGTCTTGTCGGCGCCTTCCGCCAGTGTGCTCCCCATGCCAGTGAGGAAGAGAGCTGCCATCAGCAGCAGAGCCAGTAACCTTTTATCCAAACCGGATCCCTCCCTTATATTTTCTGTCCTTTCCCAAGGACAGGATTTCGTGATAATACGCGCGGCTCAGCCCACGATGCCGCTGCGTTCGATCCCCTCGATAAAGCGTTTTTGAAGGACAAGGTACAGGATCACCACCGGGAGCATGGTGAGCACCACGCCCGCGTCCACATACAGCTCCTGTATGGCCGTGTCCAGGATCTTGTCCAGCGTGGCGATGTTGACCTGCAGGGACGAAAGCCTCTTGCTCACCAGAACGTCGTTGCCGATGCGGAAAAGGTTGCCGAAAAAGGTGTCGTTGTACTGCCAGACCAGGGAAAACACCGCCACGGTGACGACTGCTGGGGTGGCATTGACCAGCATGATGCGGAAGAAGGTGTAAAAGGTGCCCGCGCCGTCCACGAAGGCGGCTTCCTCAATTTCCGCGGGCAGGCCGCGGAAGAACTGGTTAAAGATGTAGATGTACAGCCCGGAGCGCAGCCCGCATCCCAGCGCCGTCATAATGTATACAGGCCAGGGCGTACCCATCAGGTTGGTGCCTATATGGAGTAGTGAGAACAGCCCCAGCGGGTCAAAATTGCGGAAGGTGATATACAGCGGCAGCATGATGGCATGGGAGGGAAGGACGATCATCACCACCACGCAGGCGAACAGTACTTTTTTCAGCGGGAACTGAAAGCGCGCGAATCCATACCCCACGCAGGCGCACACCAGCACCTGGATGGCGGTGAGCGAAAGCGAATAGAGGATGGTGCGCAATACGGTGGGAAAGTAATCCATGCGCGCGATGGCGCGGGTGTACCTTTCCAGCGTGGGCGAGATGGGGATGGTGAAAACCATGGGATTGTAAGCGTCCGAATTGGAGAAAAACGAGCTGCTCACGATGCCAATGACCGGCGCCAGGATCACATAGCTGATGCCCACCAGCAGGATCAGGCGGAAAATACGGAACAAAAGCGATTTGGCTCCGCCCTTCAGGCCGCTTTTGAAGTCATCGTAGCGCGCGCTGCGGCGGAAGGCGCGCCATTTGCCGATTTCAGGATGCATACCGCCCTCCTCCTTCCATCAGTTGTAGTAGAATGTCCGCCGTTGGATAAAGGCAACCGCCAGCGCCAGCAGCGTTAAGACAATAACCGTGCTGGAAAGAACGAATGCCGAGCTTAAGCCGTAGTTGAATTCGGAAAAGGCCGTGGTGTAGGCAAGGTCCACCACATTGCTCTGCGCGAAGCTCACCACCATGGTATACACAACATTGGTGATGATATGCGGCATGACCATGGGGAAGGTTACCTTCCAAAAGGTCTCATAGGCGGTGGCGCCCTCTATGCGGGAGACCTCGTACAATGCGGCGGGGATGGTCTGCAGCGCGGCGATGAAGATAATGATCTGCACGCCGGAGGCCGTGATGATATCGCTGATGCGGCTCACCGCGCCCACCACGTAATCCAGCACCACGCCCGGGATGGCCAGGCTTTCAAACAGCCCATAGTAATAGCCCAGGTTCACAGCCGATCCCATGGAGGAGGAAACCTCGCTGCTTACGGAGCTTAAACCCCCGGTCATCATCTGCGCGCTCATGGCCATGGCGTCCACAATCGCGCCGGCGTTCAGGATCACTGGCAGAAAAAAGATCGCGCGCACAAGGCCCCGGCCCTTGAATTTACGGTTGAGCAGCATGGCGACAAAGAGGCTGAAGAAGATGACGAGCGGTACGTCGATCAGCATATTGCCCAGCGACGCGGTCAGCACCTGTTTGAACGTTGCGTGGGCGCGGAAGGCGTACACAAAGTTTTCAAAGCCGACAAACACCGCCTCGTAGCCGCTGCCGGAGCCTACGGACAGCTCGGACAGGGAGAAGCGCACGTTGAGGATCAGGCAGTAGACATAGAAGAACAGAAAGCCCATAAGCCAGGGCAGGATAAACAGATACCCCTTCACAACGCGTTTCTGGCTGAAGCTCAGGCGCGGCTTATTCACAGGCCGTCCACCTCCCCAAAGCGGTATCCCTGCGCCGGGACCGTAAGCCCGTCCGCGCTAAGCGGGGCATCGCCGTAGTTGATATAGATCCGGACGCCGTTGTCATAGGTAACTTTCACGACGCCGTTTGAAAGCGTCTCATGGCCTGCCATCAGCGCGCCGCTGACGGGCTTGAGCGCTTCGTTCAGAAACGCGTAGGCCTTGGCCGCCGTGTCCTTCCAAGCGGAAAAAGTGGTGGCGTAAAAGCGGTTCAGGCCCGTATACTTCATCTGCGTGGCTTCCTCATAGGTGAAAATATAGCGGCAGGAGGCGCCATACTCGATCAGGTGCAAAAGGTCCGCCCGGGTGCCGGCGCTGTCCTTCACGTTGAGCGCAAGCCCTGTGTAATCTACGCAGCCGTGCAGGATTATTTCATACAGCGGGACGGATTCGTCCACAATGAAATATTCGCTGTCCTCTACCGGGGCGCCGATGATATGCGCCGCGTAGGGAAAGGCGTAGCCGTTGCCGCCGCTCACCATCAGCTTCCTGCCTGTGTCCGCAAGGGTATCAAACTGCGCAAGCACCACGTCCAGCGCCTGCTGGCGCGAAATCACATTGGTGCGGCGCTTGTCGGCGTGCAGCTCATCGCCCAGGTCGCGCAGGGAAACGCCCGTGACGTCATAGCTTTTGATGGCACCGGCAAAGGCCTGCACATAACGGGGCAGGAATTTGGGGCTCAGAAGGCTGTAAAGCGTCTCCTCATACCCCAGGGAGGAGGTACGCCTCAAGGTGCCCGGGTTCACCTGGCCCAGCACCGCCGCGTACCCCGAACCGTAATACCGCGAGCTTTCCAGACCGGCGGAATAGCGTTTGGAAATCATCGGAACGTTCTGGAAAGCCACGTCGGCGTACATTTCGCCGCCCAGTGTTTTAAGCGCGGCGTTCAGTTCTTCCAAGTCTTTCTTTCCGCCCAGCTTGCCGGTCACATTCACAGACCCGGCCGCGTCGTGGTAATATCCCCCGTTAAACCAGCCCTGCAGGTTCATCACCTGGTTTTTTATGCCCAGCGCGTCAAGCGCCCGCGCCATACCGGCGGCCTGGGCAAAGGTGGTCATGGGATACACCCGCTGGTAACTGACGCCCAGAAAATGAGCGGTCTGCTTGATGCCGCCGATCACATCATAATAGAAGGGGATATCGCCGCCAGCCGCTTTGCGCGTAAGCTTTCCTTCCGCTATCAGGCGGCTGCGGTAATAGGCCGCCAGCCCGGCGTACCCTTTGTTTTCTTCCGTCAGGAAGGCGTAGCGCACGGTGAGGTCCTCGTTGTACAGGTCCTTCTCCAGGATCGGCATATCGGCCTCGGCGCCGGAAACGCCGAACATGCTCAGCATGTCATAGCCGCGCAGCACGAAGGTGGGATAGGCGTAATTGTAGCTGTTGTAGCGGCCGGAGACGTCCGCGGTTACATAGCACAGGGGCGCGCCGCGCTCAATGGTGGCAAGCACGCTGCTGTTTTCACGGCAGATGCCATACAGCGGAAGTCGGGCGGTTTGGGTATTCTGCGTCTTTAAATAATCAGCATCAATCAGGTCCATGCCATAAATATACTGGGAATAGGCGGCCGTGCCGCTCTTGCCGTTGTTGAAGCGGATGAGTGAGCCGGAGCCGTTGGGCACCACCAGATAGCCCGTTTCATCGGTGCCGGCAGCGCCGAAGGACCGCAGCAATTGGATGCGGTAGATCTTTCCGCCGCCTTCTTCCTTCATGGCGCTGACCGGTACGCTGACCTTGAGCGCGTCGCCGTCCAGGCGGTATTCCAGCGCCACGGTAAAGGAGAGCTCCTCCTCCTGGGTTTCGCCGCCCAGCGCCATCTGCTGGTAATAATCCTCCTGCGTAAAGCCGGCGGACTTCAAGATCACATCGATCTTGGCCTGGCTTTTCAGGTTGGTGCGCGCCGCCTTGATCAGGCTCATCAGACCGCCGCCGCCGTCGGTATACATGCGTTTCATGGTCGCGGCGTCCGCGTCGCTGATCTTAGCCAGGATGCCGTCGAACTTTTCGCTTGACAGATAATATGGCACATAGTACGCGATGGTCTTCTTTTCCCCCAGCACGTAGACAAAGCGCACGCCGCCCGCAATGCTCTCCGCCGTCACCTGGCCGCGGGCCACGGACATGCTGTAGGAATCGTAGGTGCCGGCCGTGCGGGCGGCATTGTAATAGTCCAGGATGAACTGGGAGCGCAGATAATTGACGTTTGTTTTGTTGGCCACAGGGTCCTGGGCGGCGCCGATGGGATTGGAGCGCACCAACACCCCCGTGCGCGTGTCAACTACGGCGACCTCCGCCGTTTCCGGGTCGGCGTACAGCCGGAGCAGCCCGTTTTCGGCGGCCAGCGCCATACCGGGCACGGCGGGGCTTGTGTCCGCAAGGGGCGTAAAGGCGCTGCCGGCCTCGTAGTCATAGGCGCCCTTCAGCGACTTTTTGTATGCGTCATAGAACTGGTAATGAAGCAGATAATAGGTAAGATAGAGGAGCGCGCCGGCCAGGAGGGCGCACAGCAAAGCCAGCAGCAGCTTTTTGAGCGTGCCGTTTTGCCGTATGCCCCTCGTTTTCCGCATCGTCGTCATTTCTCTCGCTCCCGCTACGACCGAAAGATCAGTTCGGTGTAGATGCTTCTAAAGAAGGTGAGTACCTGTGAAAAAAGGTTGATGACCAGCAGCAGCAGGAAAATGATAATGAAAACCGCCAGCAGCGTCAAAAACAGGGTGGCCAAGGTTTTGCCCAGGGTGTAATTGTGCACCTGCATGATGCCGGTCAAAGCCATCACGGCCGCGTAGGCGATGCCCGCCGCCAGGGTCAGCGTATAGAAGGCTTCCTCATTTTCCGCCACCGCCTGGCTTAATACGGTCGCCAGCGCAAACGTCACAATCAGCGGCAGCATGGCGTACCCAACGGCGATCACAATGTCCTTGAAGCGCCCTTCGCCGTCCATCAGGCAGGTGATGGACCAATTGCCCACGCACAGGATCACAAACAGCGAAAGAACCCCGAACAATTCCGTAAGGCTGTTGACTGTCTGCGGGTTGACCGGGTTGACCACGAAGCTGGCGTACATACGGTTCAGGGAAAAGCTCAGGGAAAACAGCACAACCAGCAGCAAGGCAATAGGCACGCTGCCCCTCTCCTGGTGCCGGATCCAGTAGAAGCCGTCCGAGGGATGGCTGAATGTGTAGAACAGATACCGCCACTTTTCGCGGCTGAAGAGTTCTTTCATGCCGCTTTCCTCCCGATCCTTTGGTGTCCCCGCCGCTTCTTCACATAGCGCACGCCCAAGGCCGTTGCAGCCGTCAGGGCAATGGCGCCGCTCAGGATCCAGTTCATGTTATTTTTGAACCGTTCGTTGCGGAACCGCTTGAAGGCAACGGAGTAATAGGCTTTGTTCATGCCGCGCTTTAAGTACTTCATGGCCTGCCCGTTATCCCCCGAGGCCAGGTACGCCTTGCCGATGCCCGTGTTGGCCAGCTCGTTGTTCTCGTCCAGCCGCAGCACGCGCTCCCACAGCTCCACCGCCTGCTTCTCGTTTCCGTCATAGCGGAGGCCCACCGCCGTATTGATCAGGGAACCGTACTCCGTCTGCGCAAACGTGAGGATGGAGGCCTGATACGCATCCAGCACCAGAAGGTCCCCGTCCTTTTCCTCAATGGCCACCGGTGTGGTAAACGTGCCCGCCTGGGTGCCCAGGCCGCCGAAGATGTACAGCAGGTTGCCCTCGTGGTCGTAGGTGAAGACGCGGCCGCGCTTTGCGTCCAGCAGAGAGTAGATGCCCTTGCCCCGGTAGACCACGTCCACGATCTTGGAGGGCCCCGCGTACAGTGTGAACGCGTTGATCCACAGATCGCCCCCCAGGTTTTTGTTGGCGCCTTTCAGAATCACGTCCTGCCCGCGCGGGTTCAGGCGGCGGACAGCCTGCAGGCCGTCCGTATCCACATTGGAGGCGTAGACGAAGCCTTCATCGTCGATGTCGATGCCCGTAAACTCGGTGGGGATAAAAAGCTGCTGCTTGGACCGCTCCTCCTTGGTGGCGATTTTGCGCCAGAACTTTTCCCACAGGGAGATCTTGACCTGAATGGTGCCAAAAAAGCCGGTAAACTGGCCGCCGCTTTCAAAGACCATGATCCCTTCAAACATTTTCTGGGCAATGCAGTAGATGCGGTCGGCATAGTCCACGCAGACCTTGAGCGGGGTGAAGACAAAGCCCTCCTCCAGCACTTCGCTTTGAGGGTTGGATACGATGGAAGAAAGCGTGCCGTCCGCGTTCAGGATGACAACGCGCCGGTTCTTGGAATCCGCGATATAGATGCGCTCCTTCTTCGATACGGCCACGCCGTAGGGCGCGGAAAAGGTGTCGCGCGCGCCCAAATTGTCAAAGGAATCGATGATGCGCACGGCTTTTTGCATTTTTCCGTCCAGCACCACAATGCGGTTGTTGCCCGTATCGGCCACGTAAATTTCGCCGGAGGGCGAGATGCACATGTCCTGGGGCGTCAGGAACGCGCCGATGGGCTTCCCGTGAAGCGTGAGGTCCGTGCCGCGCACGGTGCCCTTTGGCACATAGGCCGCCGGCGTATAGGTAACATTGGACCAGTAGTCGTAATTGTAGGTCATGTACGGCAGGTCGTCATCCGAAAGCGCCGCGGCGGGCACCAGCGCCAGCAGGATCAAAACCGCCAGCAGCCGGGCAGGGATGGACCTCATGGCTTTTCCTCCTTTCCCTCATTCTTTCATTCCGGATGTGGTCATGGTCTCCAGAATGTTGCTCTGGGAAACCAGGAAAAAGGTGATGGGCACCGCGGCGATGATAAAGGTCACCGCGGCAGCCGCCCCCGCGCGGGATACGCCGCCCGCGGTGATCTGCTGGAGCGAGAACTGCAAAGGTTTCAGTTCCTCGTTGCGCAAAAACAGGCTGCCCGTATTGCCCCACATCTGCTGGAACTGGAAGATGGCCAGGGTCAGCCAGGCGGGCTTGACATTTGGCATCACGATACGCCAGAAGATATGCCATTCGTTGGCGCCCTGGATGCGCGCCGATTCCATGAGCGAATCGGGCAGCTGCTCCATAAACTGCTTCATCAGGTACAGGCCCATGCCGAAGGACCAGGCCGGCAAAATCAGCGCCCAGTAGGTGTTGTTGATGCCGATCCAGGAGATGATGGCGTACTGCGGGATCTGCGTGACCGTCCAGGAAAACATCATGGACAGAACCACCATGGAGAACAGCAAATTCTTCCCCGGAAAATGATGCTTGGCCAGCGGATAAGCAGCCAGCGAGGCCACGATCACATGGCCGGCCATACCGCCCAGGGTAATAATGACCGTATTCAGGATGTAGCGCGAGAAGGGCACCCAGGAGGTGCTCATGAGCACGAACAGGTCGGAAAAATTCTTCAGCGTCGGATTCCTGACAAAAACGCGCGGCGGGAACTGGTACAGCTCATCCAGCGGCTTCAAAGCGTTGTTGACGATCAAAACCAGCGGCAGCGCCATGAACAGGCCGCAGATGAACATCAGCGTGAACAAAAGCGTGTTGCCCGCCATGGAGCGGTTGATCCTGCGCTTTCTGCGGCCGAACAGGCGCAGGGGCATGTGATGGCGTTTGATTTCCTTGCCGCTCACATCATTCGCCCACCCTTCTTAAAAGCCTATGCACCAGCTTGTTTGTCAAAACCATCAGCAAAAACAGCACCGTGGCGATGGCCGAGGCATAACCCATTTCCATCCTGGTGGAGCCATAGTCCAGAAGGTGGGTGACCACCGTCGCGCCCGCGTAGTTGACTGAGGGGTTCCCGGCAAGGTTGATGGAGATATCGGCCACGGCAAAGGATTGGGTGATCTGCATCACGGCGCCGAACATCAATTGCGGTTTCATGGCCGGCAGCGTCACAAACCACAGTTCCTGCCAGCGGTTCTTGACGCCGTCTATGGCCGCCGCCTCATACATGTTCCTGTCCACCGTTTGCAGGCCCGCGATAAAGGCCAAAAAACCCGTGCCCAGCGACAGCCACAGCTGCACCACAATCAGCACCGGCAGGATGTACTTTTCCGTCTTCATCCACAGGATCGCTTCATTAATAACATCCATCCGCAAAAGGATGCCGTTCAGGTAGCCGTAGCGGTCGCCCGTAAGGATCAGGTTCCATATCATGTAGGCGTTGCCGCAGATGGAGGGCGCGTAAAAGACCAGCGTCAGGAAGGCGCGCAGCTTGCCGGAAAATTCATTGATGATCCAGGCGAACAAAAGGCACAGCAAATAGCTGACCGGGCCCGTGACAACGGCGAAGATCAGCGTGTTCTTGAGCGACTGGATGAAGATGTCATCGTCCAAAAGAAGCTTGACATAATTGCTCCAGCCTACGAAGGCGGGGGGTTCCAGCATGTTGAAGTACGTAAAACTCAGCCCCACGCTCATCAGCACCGGCAGCACCGTGAAGAGGAAGAACAGGATAAAGTACGGCGCCATCAGCAGATAGGAGGCGCGGTTCTGATATATCTGGTGCCGAAGCGTGTTCCGGCGGACAAGCTTTCTGTGTTGTTCGGCCAGCGGTGCCGTCATCTTCTCCCGCCCTCCTTACTCGCCCGAAACCGGGAGACCAAACTCCCGGCGCTTGTAGGTGATCTCCGCGTTGATGTAGTACACCTTGTCCATCAGCTCCTCACGGGGGGTGGCGCTCAAGCTGTCCCGCGCCTTTTTGCTGGGGTCCTCGGTAACGGTGTAAAAGGCGTTGTTCACGTTACGCCAGGAATAATAGCCGCCCGGCACCTGCGGGATGCCCTGGACCACACTCAGCTGCTGCATCAGCGCCTGGTAATCCCGCAGCGGCCAGGACAGGTTGCCAAGCGCATTCAGGTTGGCCGTGGCGATGCGGGAGGACGCGCCCATCAGGCTTTCCATCTCGCGGCCGTACAGCGTTTGCGTTTCCTCGCCGGTCCACCATTTGAGAAAATCCCAGCAGGCCTGCTTGTGCTCCGTGTTGGCCATGATGATGTCGGCCAGCCCGGAACAGCCGGAGGTATGCAGGATGGAGCCGTCCTCCCGGGCGGTGCCGGGGACGACGGTAAAATCCCACAGGCCGAGGATGTCCGGCGCGGAAACCTGCAGATTGTTGTAGGTGGTATAGTCCGAAATAATGATGGGGCACTCGCCCGTGCGGAAGCGCTCCTCGACGCTGGTCTCCTTGTCCAGCTTGTAATCGGTGTAATACTCGCAGTACTTTTTGAAGGTGTTGACGGCCACGTCGGAATCCAGCAGGGAGGCATCACCGTTTTCTGTATAGTACCGGCCGCCGTTTTGGTACAGCAGCATGGCAAAGATCTGCTCGCTGGGCAGCATGCCGAATTCCATCTGGTTTTTGCTCAGCACCGACATGGCGACCTTGACATCGTCCCAGGTCTTGGGCACCGGCAGGCCGATCTCGCTTAGAATATCCTTGCGGTAGAACATCATGGGGAAGGTCTGGGTATCCGGCAGGGCATAGGCCGCGCCGTTAAAGGAGAAGGGGACCAGCGCGCTTTTGGAAAACCGCGCGGCCACCTCCTCAAAGTCATCAAACTGCGTAAGGTCCAGCACGGCATGGCGCAGGCCGTAGTTGACGGGCGTGTCGTTGCCGGTATTCAGCACCGCGCCCGCGATGCCGTTGGTATTGGCCACCTGGACCGCCACGTCCGGGCCCTGGCCGGACAGCGTGGCGCGCAGCAGCGTGTTCATATCCACCAATTGCACGTTGACCGCCACGCCGTATTCGGGGGTGAATTTCTCGTCGATCAGGGCTTTGATAACGTTCGCCTGGTCCCGCCCGGTGCTGACCCACAGCGTGATAACGGCCGTATCCGCCCCCGCGGCGGCAACATTGCCAATCTGGTTATAGTCGATGACAAAGCTGTAATAGAGGCGTTTGAGTTCGTGCAGCGCGCCCGCGCCAAACCCCGCATGATCGATGGCAACACCTGTACCGGGCGCATGGATGTAAATGCGGTCCACCTCCAGGGGCTGGCCCAGCACTTGCGTAATCCAGCTGCCCACGGCGCGGACGTTGACCTTGTAGGAGGAAATGACCTCGGTGAAGCGCTCCTGGTCAAGGATCAGCTCCTCCAGTTGGTCGTACATGGTTTTGAGAACCGTCAGCTTGTCGCTGCTGGTGCCCGCGGTCTTTTTGAGCGCGTCCAAGGCTGCGGACAGATCGTCCCGCACCTCCAAAAGCTCATCCTTCAGCCCTGGCAGGGAGGCTTCGATCTGGTAGTCGCGGTACCTGTCGGGCGCTACCCCGGTGATGTAGATCACCTGCCGGTAGATGGCGTTGAGCTTCAGCACGCATTTCTGGATCTGGGATATGATCTGCGCCATATCCCCAAGGACGACCTCCATCCGCAGCGTATGCGCGCCGGCGGCAAGATAAACGGCATAGGGCTCTCCCGCTTCATCCGCCAGCGTATCCAGCCGCCAGGATTGCGCGTAGGTGAACGGATAGCTGGCAAATTCCTCAAAAGGCACGCTGCCGTCGATATAGATCCTGCGGGATACATGGATTCCGCGCACGAAATTCTGTTTGTCATACAGTGAAATGTTGTAATACCCGTCCTTGGGCACGGTGAACGCCCATTCGATCCACTGCCCGGCGTGCCTCCAGGAGTTCCCGCCGATGGCATTGTTGAGCAGCAGCTTTGCGCTTAAGGGGTATACGGCGGGCGAGGAGGAATCCTGCTGGGGATACAGCATCTGCGAGGACGTTTTGGCCGCCGCTTCCGCCTCGATGCGCACGGACACTCCTTTGGCCTCCCCGGCGCCCTCCGCGTCAAGCGCGGCCCTGTAAGTGGCATAGGCAACGGTTTTAACGGCGTTTTTCAGCGTGATCCGGCCAATCAAGAGCGGTTCTCGCAGCGACAGCAGGGTGATGGTATGCGTGCCCGCCGTCAGGTAAACGCTCAATTGCCCGGTGATATACCCGTTGCTGTCGTACAATCCGGCGGTGATCCACTCGGGCGCTTCCACCAAGGAAGGCTTCAGGTCGTTCCCCTGGTTATCCTTTTTCCAGGCGCGCACAGCCACACCGTTTTCATCAACGGTTTCCTCTTCCTCACAAACCCAGACGCGCTTGAACGCGATCAGCGCCAGTTCCCGGTAGGGCAGCGTCCCGTCCACAAAGAAGGCGCGCTGGATTTCCGTGGCCTTCCCCGCCACGGGATAGTAGGTCAGCTCCACATCGTACAGGCCTTCCTGGGTAACGGTCACTTCATATTCCACCAGCGCGTTTTCCCGGGTCATTAGCGCGGCGCCCGCAAAGCCGTCCACGCCCGTCCTCAGGTCGGGTTCCGCGGGCAGGCCGTCCTCCTCGTAACGCACATATTGGCCGCCCGGAATCTGATATTCAGCATCGGGCCGCACGCCGCCATGTGCCGAAAGGTACGCCTCGCAGGAGGGAATGGTATCATTGATGGAATAGGTGCTGACGATTTCGTGATACTCCTCCGCGGTCAGCCGCGTTACGGCCCGGGCGCAGAAAACCGGCGGCAGGCACAAAAATGCCGCCGTGAGAAACCCGCCGAAAAGAACCCGGTTTGACTGCTTCATATTGTTCCGCCCCGGTATCCCCTGCGCATAGCATCACTTACCGCGCAGCGGGTAATTTTTGAGATCCGGCAGTTCATCCCTTGTCACAACCAGCTCGTGCGCATACACCTTTTTCACCATATACATTTCCGTATATTGCTCACTTATATCGTTGAATGCCTGGTTTTTTGCCACAAATTCACCGCCCCAGGTGCAGAAATAGCCCCACATCGCGCCGTCGCGCAAGGCCAAATCAGGGTCAAACAGGCAGCCGTTCTCGGACAGGACGATCATTTTCCCGGCGCTGGTATACTGCGCCGCCTTTAAAAAGCGCGCGGTTTGCGGCGTGTAGACGTGCTCCCCCGGGTAGATGTCCTCGCCGATGATATCCACATATCCATCACCCGGATACCAATCCTTGTCCTGGCCGTTCCAGACCCAGATCAGGTTGTTGAGCTGGTAATGGTTCGTCAGTTCGTCATACAGAAGGCGGTAGAGCGCCTTGTAGGCCTCCGCGCCCGCGTTTCCCCACCAGAACCAGCCGCCGCCGGCTTCGTGCAGCGGCCGCCAGAGAACAGGCACGTCCGCGTCGCACAGGCGCTTGAGCTGCTCCGCGATGACGCCGATGTCGCCCAAAAGCAGCGCGTACCCTTCCTGGTCCCGCCCGTCCATGATTGCAGCCAAATCGATGTTTGTATACTCCTTGTAAAAGCCCTTGTACCAGATGCCCGTCAGGTATTTTTCCGGCGCGTTCCAATGCCAGCACAGCGTTACGATACCGCCCTTGTCCCAGTATTCCAGCGCGTGTTCAACGGTTTTGGATGTGCTGCCGTGGCTTTGGCGCGAGGGGGAATATTCGATCATGTCCAGCCCGAGGATGGCCGGGTATGTGCCGCCCGTAGCCTTCCAGATGCAGGCGTTTTCGATGCCGTACATGCCGCCGTCCGAATATTGGCCGGAGAGCACCTTTTTGCCATAGGTATCGCACAGATAGGTCATCAGCCTTTGCGCGCTGGCGGAAGCGTTGGGATTCACCAGCTCAGGCTCCACATCAAACAGGCCCTCCGGCAGCTTGGACGATGCTCTGAGCTTGATCTTGTCGATACGGATCCACCCCCAGAACTTTGTCACGGCGATGCGGTGCTCACCTCTGGCCATGTACACACGGTTAAGCACGGTATCCGTATATGCCTTGCCCGTAACGCTCACCACGCCCATTTGTTCGCCGTCCACCAGCACGTAGTTTTCCTTATAGCTGCCGTCCATGCTTGCGCTGTACACGCTGATATCATAGAAGCCGTCCGCATCAATGCTGACCGTGACCTCCACGCCGTCGCCATCGTTTGTAAGCCCCTGGACAAAGGCCAGCCGGCTCCCGGCGCTGCCTGTGCCCGCGCCGCCCAGCAGCACGCCCGCTTCCGCCTCGTATTCGGCCGCGCCCGCCCAGGCGCCGTCCGCCTCCGCAAGGGCGCCGCCGGCCGGCCGGCAAAACACCGCCAGGCAAAGCAGCATCCATCCCAAACAAACGAATTTCTTCATGCCTGCCCCTTCTTCTGTCCTGCCGCGCTCTTTCGCGGGTTTTTTCTTTTATTCGCTCTACGAAATCAATTAATTAATCAAAATTAATCTTATTTATCCTGATTATATCATTCACATCCCAGCATTGCAAGCTAAATGTCTGGCATTTTGGCCCAATTGCGTAATCCATTTTTGTCCCCCCTGTTTTCACAAGCAAAAAAACCCGGCACCGCAACGCGCGGCGCGTTGCGGTGCCCGTACAGAGCCAAAACCATCCTTCTTTCGTACTTAACCGCGGTTTTCCTTTTTCCCGGCAAACAGCTCATGGGGGCAAGCGCCGGTTTCCAGGAAATCGCGCAGGTTCTTCATGCTTTTTGCCATCAGGTTTTCTACCGATTGCCGCGTAAAAAACGCCATGTGGGGGGTGAGCAAAACCTGGGGAAGGGACAGCAGCGCCTCCAGAACCGGGTCCTCAAGGGGCCGGCCGGCGTGATCCTGCCTAAAAAAGCGGACCTCTCCCTCATACACATCCGTGGCCAGCGCGCCGACGCGCCCATTCATGAGGCCCCGCAAAATGGCGGGAAAGTCAAATAATTCCCCCCGGGAGGTGTTAACGAGCATTACCCCCCGCTTCATTTGCATAATGGCCGCATCATCCACCATATGCCGCGTATCCGCGTTTACAGGACAGTGATAGAGGATGATATCGCTTTGGCCGTACAGCTCCTGAAGGGAGCAGTACCGCGCCGCACCCTTGACCTCTTCATATTGTGTTGGGGAGAAGGCCAGCAGCCTGCACCCGAAGCCCGCCAAAAGCCGTATGGTTTCCCGGCCGATCTGCCCGGTTCCGATCACCCCAACCGTTTGCGTGGAAAGCTCAATTCCCGGCACGCCCCCAAGGGTAAAATCGCGGCGTGCGGTTTTTTCCACGCAGGAGCGCAGGCCGCGCAGCAGGGAAAGCACCAGCAGCACCGTAAACTCCGGCACGGCGCTGATGCTGTAAACCGGCACATTGGCCGCGCGGATGCCCTGCGCCGCAAGCGCCGCCAAATCGATATGGTCATACCCCGCCGAGCGGGCCAGCACATACTTTACACCCCGCCTGCCAAGCTCCTCCGCCACTTCCCCGGTGATTTTGCAGGGGGTGGTGATGCAGACGGCTTCATAGCCCTGAAGCTCCCTGGCGGTTTCCAGGGTAAGCACCGCCTGGGTCGTATCCACGCCGGCGGGCGCATTGTCAAGCTGCCGGGCGACAATCGCCCGTTCATCCTCCCGCAGCGCATAGATCATGATCTTCATAACAGCCTCACCTTTTCCGGCGGATACAGCGGCCGCCGTGGGCACCGGTCAGGCCCTTGGCCGTATAGGCCAGCACGCCGTTGACATACACCTGTTCGACGCCATCGGCCACGCGGCGGGAATCCGTATAGGTGGCCCGGTCACGAAGGTTTTCATAATCCAGCAGCACCAGGTCCGCGTCATACCCTTCCCGGATGTACCCCTTGCCGGCAAGGCCCCAGCGGTCCGCCGTCAGCCCCGTTTGCTTGCGGACGGCCTTTTCAAAGGACAGCAGCTTCTTTTCCTTGCAAAAAACAGCCAGGGAACGGGCGAAGGTGCCAAAGGCCCGGGGATGGGTGGGGCCTGTTTTGGTGGTAATCAGCCCGTCGCTGCCCACCACTGTGTTTTCATCCATATAGATGGCGTCAATCTCATTGGGGTCAATGGAGAAGTAGATGGCGGAAGCCTCGTTGCGGTTATCCGCCACCAAATCAAGGTAGACGTCCATGGGGTCCTGCCCGATCTGCCCGGCGTATTGCGCAATGGTTTTGCTTACGGCCTCCGGCCTCATCTCGGATTTCACCACCAGGACCCCGTCAAAACCTCCGGCGTTGCGTATGCCGGAGCTGAACTTGGTGGATTTTTCCAGTATTTGTTCCTTGATGCGGGCCCTGGTAACCGGATCTTTGAGGTATGCCACCAATGCGTCGGTCCCTTGGGAGAAATACTCCGGCGGAATGGAGGTGCTCAGCGTCGTGGCGGTGGCCTCGTAGGGATACTGGTCCATGGTGATATGCATGCCGCTGCCGATAGCGTCATGGATCATTTTCAGCGTCACCTTGGAAAGCCCCCAGTTATCCCTGCCGCACACTTTATGATGGGAAACCATCAGCGGCACTTTGGCCTCCCGGGCGATGGTAATGGCCTCCTTCAGCGCGGAAACAATAAAATCGCTTTCACTGCGCATGTGGGTGGCGTAAATGCCGCCGTAGGGGGTGATGGCCTTGGTAATATGCACCAGTTCCTCGGTGGTGGAGTACACGCCGGGAATGTAAATCAGCCCGCTGGTCAGGCCGACGCTCCCGTATTCCATGGCTTCCTGCACCTTTTGGTACATGCGCTCAAGCTCCGCCGGGGTGGGGGCTTCGCTGCGCACCCCCATCACGCTTTGCCGGACGGCTCCGTGGCCCACCGCAAAGGCATAGTTGACCACCTTGGGCAGGGCTTCCATCTTCTCCATATAATCTTTGGCGGGCCCCACCCCCAAATTGGAGAGGCCGCATTGGCCGGTGACCTCTGTGGTGACTCCCTGGGATACCTTGGGCAAAGCCGCGTACGCGTCCTCCCAGCCTAAAACCATATCGCTGTGGGAGTGGCTGTCAATAAAGCCGGGGCACAGCATTTTCCCCGAAGCGTCCACCGTCTCACGGGCACTTAATCCCCCGCACGCAAGCACGATTTTCCCATCCTGTATGCCAATGTCGCCAATATAGCCCGGACCGCCGCTGCCGTCCACCACCGTAGCACCGCGCAAAAGAACATCCAGCATAAAAAAATACCTCCTTATATGATAAAAGCGTATTACATCATGGCATGCTCAAAAAATATCCGGCCGGTCCGGGCCAGGAAAAGCGCCGCCTCATTATCCACACTGAAGGCCAGGTCTTTGCACCCCTTTGTATAGGCGGCATAGATGTAGGTCTTCCCGCCATAGAACAGGTACCCCGCATCGTTCCGCACGCCCAGCACGGCGCCTGTTTTGCATGCCGCCTTTACAAAACCTTCCTCTTCCTTCCCGGTATAGGCCGTAAGGGGCATATGCCGCACAAACAAATCCAAATGCTGCTGCCTGCCAAGGGTATCAAGAAAAAAGCGCGTATGCTCCGGGCCAAAGCATCTGCCCTTGACCGCATCACATAAAAAGCCGGCTGTTTCCGCCGGGGTGGAAATACCCAGGGGCACGCTGTCCCGCCCCGCGTTGGCGGTAAGCCTTCGGTTCAGCACGGTTTTTTCAAGCCCCATCCCGCGCAGCTCCCCCGCGATGCCGTCAAGCCCCATATAGTCGATCAGGGCGTTGGTGGCAACGTTGTCGCTTTGAATGATCATCAGCACCGCCATATTTCCGGCGCTGAGAGTCTCCGGGTGAAGCAGCGCCTTCAGCACGCCGGTGCCCGAAACCCCCTCCGGGTTCCTAGCGGAAAGCCGTTCCTCCAGGGAGCTTTGCCCCCGCTCGCAGCGGCGCAGCAGCGCCGCCAGGATAAAAAGCTTGATCACGCTTGCGGTGGAATATTCCCGGTCCGCCTCCTGGCGGTAGGCAAAGGGGCCGTCCGCCTCCTGAAACACCAGTCCAAGGGAACCGCTGAAGCGGCTTTGCTCCGCCTTCATAAGCGCCCCGATCTTTTCCTGCGGGGTCATTCTGCTCCTCCCTTTCCTACGCATAAATGGCATGCCACCCTGTGATCCGGCGCGGCCTCCGTCATCTCCGGCTGATGCTGCCGGCAAATCTCCATGCAATGCTTGCACCTGGTATGGAAAACGCAGCCGGCGGGCGCGTTAATGGGCGAAGGAATTTCTCCCTCCAAAATCACGCGTTCCTTCTTTTGATGCGGATCCGGCAGGGGAACCGCCGAGAGCAGGGCCTGGGTATAGGGGTGCAGCGGGTTTGCAAACAGTTCCCCGGTCGGAGCCTCCTCCATGATATGGCCCAAATACATAACGCCAACGCGGCTGGAAATGTATTCAACAACGCTGATGTCGTGGGCAATAAACAGGTAGGAAACGTTCTGGCTGTCCTGCAGGTCCAGCAGCAAGTTGATAATCTGGGACTGCACTGACACATCCAGCGCCGAAACCGGCTCATCGCAGACAATGACGCTGGGGTCCAGAATCAGCGCCCTGGCCAGGCCGATGCGCTGGCGCTGCCCCCCGGAGAATTCGTGGGGATAGCGGAAGAAATGCTCCGGCAGCAAGCCTACCTTATCCAAAATGCTCAGGGCAATCTCCGTGCGCTCTTTTTTGCTGCCGATGTTGTGGATGTCCAGCGCCTCGGTCAGGATATTGCCCACCCGCTTTTTGGGATTCAGGGAGGTATACGGATCCTGAAAGACCATCTGCACCTGCCGGCGCATCTCCCGCAATTCTTTCTCCCTGATGGACAAAAAATCCTTTCCCCTTATCATGATACTGCCGGAAGTCGGCTCGGTCAGCCGCAGGAGGGTGCGGCCCAGGGTGCTTTTGCCGCAGCCCGTTTCGCCCACCAGCCCATAGGTTTCCCCTTCGTACAGCGTCAGCGAGACATCGTTGACCGCCTTTACCTGGCCTGTCTGCTTGCCCAGCGCATCCCGGATGGAAAAATACTTGCTGATGTGCCGCGCTTCCAAAACAATCTGCTTTTCCATGTATCGTCCCTCCTCAGGCGTGATCCGCATACCAGCAGCGAACCATGTGGCTATGCCCCAGCGCCTGAAGCTCCGGCATCTTTTGCCGGCACATGTCCGTAGCCCTGGGGCAGCGCGGCGCAAACCGGCAGCCGGCGGGGATCTGGCTTAACAGCGGCACCGTCCCCCTGATCATATAGAGCCTTTTCGCTTTTTCCTGCCCCCGCCTTGGAATGGACTGCAAAAGCCCAAGGGTATACGGGTGGGTGGGATGGTCAAATAGCTCCGTCACCTCCGCCTCCTCCACCACCTGGCCAAGGTACATGACCACCACGCGGCTGCAGGTTTCGGCTACCACGGACAGGTCATGGGTGATCAGCACCACGCCCATATGCAATCTCCGGTTCAGCTCCAGCATCAGCTCCATGATCTGCGCCTGGATGGTTACGTCCAGCGCGGTTGTGGGCTCGTCGGCAATCAGCAGCTTGGGCTGGCAAGCCAGGGCAATGGCGATCATGATCCGCTGGCGCATGCCGCCCGACAATTCGAAGGGATACTGTTTGATGCGTTTTTCCGGGGAATTGATACCCACCAGGCGCAGCATCTCCATGGCCCTTTCATACCGGTCCTTGTTCTGCAAAGCGGTGTGTACCTTCAGGGATTCCCGGATCTGATTCCCCACGGTGAACACCGGATTCAGGGCGCTTAACGCGTCCTGAAACACCATGGCGATTTCCTTTCCGCGGATATTTTGCATCCTGCGCATGGGAACCTTCATCAGGTCCTGATTCTCCAGCAATACCTCCCCGTCATAAAAGGCGGTCCGTTTTTCGTCCAGCAGCCGCATAACGGCTTGTGCGGTCACGCTTTTCCCGCAGCCGGACTCGCCCACGACGGCCATGATCTCGCCCCGGTTGACATGGAACGACACGCCGTCCACCGCTTTCAGGCGGCCGCGCTGGGTATGGAAGGTAACGCCAAGGTTCTTCACCCGCAGCAATTCCTCCGCCATGCCGTTTCATCCTCCTCCGTTATTTCGCGTAAGGGTCCAGCGCATCCCGCAGCCCGTCTCCAATCAAATTCAGCCCCAGCACCGACAAGGCCGTAACGATCCCCGGGAAGGAGACCATCCACCATGCCTTGTGGATAACGGCCTTCCCCTCATAAAGGATGTTGCCCCAACTGGGAATGGGCACGGGAACGCCGACCCCCAAAAAGCTCAGCGCCGCCTCGGTGATAATGGCGCTGGCAAAAATGAAGGAAGCCTGAACGATCACAGGGCTCAGCACGTTGGGGGCGATATGCAGCCAGATGATCCTGGCAGGCTTGGCGCCTATGGCCCTAATGGCTTCGATATACGTCTGCTCCTTTACCGAAAGGGCGGAGGCCCTGGCGATGCGGGCAATGGAAGGCGTATACACAATCGCCAGGCTAAGGATCACATTGGTGGTCCCGGAGCCCAGCACCGCCATGAAAGCAATGGTCAGCAGCATGGCGGGGATGGCCGTCAGCCCATCGCAGATGCGCATCAGCACATTGTCAATCCTGCGGTAGTAGCTGGCATACAGCCCCACGATCATGCCCAGCACCAGGGCGGCCGCGGAGACCGACGCGCCGATCCCCAGGGAGATCCTTGCGCCGTAAGCAATGCGCGAGAGCACATCGCGGCCAAAGTTATCCGTGCCCAGCAAATGCTCCGCGCCGGGGGGCTGCAGCCGTTCCCTGGGGGCGGTGGCATAGGGGCCCTCCGCATAAAAAGCCGGCGCCGCAACGGCCATATAGAACACACCCAGCAAAATAATGAAACCTGTGATGGCCAGGCGGTTGCGCGCCCAGCGGCGCAGGGTTATGCGCCTGTGCTCCCGCTTCATTTCCCGCTTGATCTGTGCAAAAGCAGGCCTTTCAAGCACTGTTTGTTCCATGGTGCGCACCTCCAAGCTTTATTTGCCCAGCTTCACGCGGGGATCGATGAAGCCATAGAGAATATCAACCATCAGGCAGGCAAGCACATTTACCACCGCCATCATCAAAACGATAATTTGAATGGTTTCATAATCCCTTCGCGTAACCGAATTGACGATCAATTGCCCCATGCCGGGAATGTTGAACATGGTCTCCACCACGGCGGCGCCGGACAAAAGCCCCATCAGCGTCTGGACAACCGAGGTCAAAATTGGCAGCAGCGCGTTTTTGAGCGCATGCTTCATAATGATGAAAAATTCCTTTACCCCCTTGGACCGGGCCATTTTCACATAGTCGCTCTGCAGCACATCCAGCACCGAAGAGCGGGTCATGCGGATCAAAAGCCCCGCGCCCATCAGCCCCAGGGCAACGGAGGGAAGGATCATATATTGGAAGTGCTTGGCGAACCCATATTTCTCAATCGCCTTATAGCCCGCCACCGGAAGCAGGTCGAGCCTGACGCCAATGAACAAAATCAGAAACAGCCCCAGCAAAAAGCTGGGAATGGAAATACCGCTCATGGCCAGCGTGGAAATGGCATGGTCGGCCATGGTCCCCCGCTTTTTGGCGGCAATCACCCCCAGGGGAATCGCCAGAAGGACGGAAAAAAGCATGGAATAGGCCGTCAATTGCAGTGTGGGGCCAATATGATCCGCCAGGATCTTGGACATGGGGTCCTGCATAAAAATGGATTCGCCCAAATCCCCCTTGAACAAACTGCCGATCCACCGAAAATACTGTATGGGCAGCGGGTCGTCAAGCCCCATGGACTCGCGCAGCGCCGCCACATCCTCCTGGGTCGCCTGTTCGCCCAGCATCACCCGGGCAGGGTCCCCCGGCGTCAAGTGGATGAGCATGAAGATCATGAGCGATACGATGAACATGACCGGAATAACCGTCAGCAAGCGTTTGAGAATATACTTTCGCACGGACAGGCCCTCCATGAATAGAGGAGGAATCCGGGTTGCACGCAATCCGGATTCCTCAGCTCGAAGTCATTGTGCCGCAATTGAAGGTTTGGGGCAATTGCAGGCCTTATGCAAGGCATGCATCAGTCGTCAATGACCTTGATATTCCAGGCGTGCATCCCCTCAAAGAAGTCATAGTCCTCAATTGTGTTGATGGAAATGGTGTAGCCCAGCGTGGTACCGAACTTGCTGATGGGCACGTATTCCTTCCAGCAATATTCCTGGAGCTCCTGCCATTTTGCGATGGCCGCGGGTACGCTCTCGGCGCTGTTGATATAGGCCAGGCCGTCCACCATGGCAGGATCATCGCACCAGCCGCCCCAGGTGGGGGACAAATACGTGAACAGCGTGGGAACCGCCTTGATGGCGAAGCTTGTAATGAACGCATCGAACTTTGTGGGATCCTGGCTGTTTGCCAGATAGGTAGACCAGTCCACAATGTCCAGCGTACAGTTGACGCCGGCGGCAGTAAGCTCCGCCTGAACCTCCACGCCGGCCTTGTAGAACTGCTGATAGGCGTTGCCAAAGAGGATTTTGAATTCCTCGCCGTTATAGCCCGCTTCGGCCAGCAATTCCTTGGCTTTTTCCGGGTTGGCCTGGTTGTAGTACTCCTTGCCGGCCTCGGAATACCAGGGGGAGTTATGCAGGCTTTGATAGCTGCTGGTCAGATCGAAGAACTTGGCGTCCCCGTTGGCCGCGGTCATGATGGCTTCCATATCCAGGGCTGCGTTGACGGCCTGCCGGAAAACGGGGTTGCTGGCGATTCCCTGGCGCTTATTGTAGATCATGCACATTTCGCCGCCAATTTCCGTATGGCTGATGAACTCATCCTCAGGGAAGACGTCGTAATCATCCAGGGGCATGTTCATGGCCACATCGTATTCTCCCGAGAGCATGCCCGCCGTACGTGTGGAATCGTCTTTCACGATATCATAGATCACCGTGGGGGTGGCGGCGTAACGGTAGCCATACCAGCCGTCGGTTTCCCCTTCGGGGGCGTAAGGCACATAATCATCGTTGCGCACCAGCTTGACATACTGGACCGTTACCCACTCGGCAAACTTGTAGGGGCCGGTGCCGATATACTCCTTGATCACGCCGGTCGCCGGGTCCGCGGCCCCGATGACCGAAAGCGGCACGATGATGGGCCTTTGCGCCATCTTGGTGATCATTTCATTCAGGTACAGCACGGGCTTTTCGAACACGATCTGAACCGTCTTATCATCCACCTTGGTAAAGCGGGAATCGCCGACGGCCGCCTTGACCGCCCCGGTCAATTCGATCCAGCGGTTCATGGACGCCACCACATCTTCCGGCGTCAGGGATTCGCCGTTGTGGAACTTCACGCCCTGGCGGAGTACATACGTATATGTTTTAAAGTCGTCGCTGATGGTGAAGGATTCAGCCAGTTCCGGCTTGATGTTGTAGTTTGAATCGATGGTCACCAGGGCCTCAAAGACAGATCCCAGCGTCATGGTCATGCCCATGGTGGAGGTGGTGTACGCCAGATCGAAGGTCTCGGGCACCGTATTGGCCGCGATGTGGATCTCGTCCTTGTAGGTGGCTTCCGCCTGAGCGCATGCCGCCCCCAGAACCATCGCGCATGCCAGCGTCAGCACAAACAGCTTCCGGACAAATCTCATCATAGGCTTCTCCCTCTTTCAAAATAAATAAAGGAACGCACCCGGACGCTGACACGTCCTTGTGCGTTCCTCTGTTTGCCGCCCCCAATAAGAAGCGGCAAATTGTATGTTTATTATATCGGCGGCTTCGCCTCAAGTCTATTGGCCGTTTTCACGATATTTTGAATTATTTTTTTGACAATGTTCGTTTTTCTTATAAATTCAGGCGAAACACGGATCTCATCCCACATTTTTGCAACAACAAACAGAAAAAGATTCATTTTTAATCAGAAGAATTAACCGGCGCGGGCCGAGCTCCCGCCGGGGTATGTGCGCATGGCTCCAAGCAGGCCGTTGTAGCCATGAAAAGCAAATCCCTGTGTGACTTCAGTCCGGCGGGAGGATATCCGCCGCCTCCCAGTTTTCCCGCTCAAAAAGCTCCTGAAGCCGGGCGATGAACGCGCCGGCGGCCAGGCTGGGCTTCGTGTAGCGCCGGTAGCCCACAAACAGCGTTTCCGGCTCCTTGCCGGCCAGCGGGAACCGGGACAGCCCCGTATCCACATCCGCGCAATGGCGAATAAACGCACTTTTGAGAAACATTTCCGGCACCGCCGTCATCCCCAGCCCCAATGCGGAGAGGGAAAGCGCCGTTTGAATGTTCTCCGTCTCCAGCAGGATGTTGGGTGTGATGCCCTCCGCGTCCAGCGCCTCATTTAGCGCCGAACGGACGCGGTCCCCGCGCTTGAGCATGATAAAGGGAAAATCCCGCAGGCCGGACAGGTGCACCCCGCCGTGAAAGGATTTGCGCGCCTGCTCCGCGTACCCGCCGAAGCCCTCCTCCAGAAACCGGTTGGGAACGGTGAGGAAAATCCTCTCCTTCATGAGCGGAATGGTTTGCGCAATGCCTTCCAGCTTCGGATCGGTGGCGATCACCAGATCGATTTCCCCCTGCTGCATCAGCTCGTAAAGGGTGTGGGTGCTGCCTTCCTTGAGGGTGATTTCGATCAGCGGGTACTCCGGATGGTACCTGGGCAGGATGTAGGGCAGCAGCGCCTGCCCCCGTGTGTAGGAAATGCCTATGCGCAGCTCGCCGCGCACCATGCCGGTGATTTCGGAGATTTCGTCGCCCAGCTGCCGGCGGATCTCCAGCATTTTTTTCGCCGCCTCCTCCAGGCGCTTGCCCGCATAGGTCAGTTTGCACACGGGCGAACGCGTAAACAGCTCCACCCCCAGTTCATCCTCAAGCCCGGCGATGTGGGCGCTGAGCGCCTGCTGTGAAATGTACAGCTGGGCGGCGGCTTTCGTAAAATTCAATTCCTCGGCCACGGCCAGAAAATACCGGAGCTTTAAAAAATTCATACCCTTTGCCTCTCCTTGCGCCCTTTGTCAGATCCAGTATATCACAATAAAATGGTTGTCGGAATGACAAAATGAAAACTGTTTTTTCTTGTTATATATCCTGTGCTAGACTGTGCCCGAAGGAGGCTTCCGGATGAAACGACTGCAATTCAACCCGCTCTTTTGCAAAGGCTGCGGCATTTGCGTTGCGTTTTGCCCCAAGGGAGCGTTGGAGTTAAAAGGTGGGAAGGCCGCGCTCAAAGAGCAGGCCGGCTGCGTGTTGTGCGGGCTGTGCGAGCAGCGCTGCCCGGATTATGCCGTGTTCCTGCGGGAAGAGGAGAAGGAAGCATGAGCGGAACGAGGTTAATGCAGGGCAACGAAGCTTGCGTGGCAGGCGCCATCGCGGCCGGTATGCGCTTTTTTGCCGGCTATCCCATCACGCCCTCCACGGAAATCGCGGAGGGATGCGCCCTGTGCCTGCCCCGGGAGGGCGGGACCTTCATCCAGATGGAGGATGAGCTTGCCAGCATCGCCGCGGTGATCGGCGCATCCGCCGCCGGCGTCAAATCCATGACCGCCACCAGCGGCCCCGGCTTTTCCCTGATGCAGGAAAACATAGGCTACGCGGCCATAGCTGAGATCCCCTGCGTGATTGTCAACGTGCAGCGATGCGGCCCCTCCTCCGGGCTTCCCACCTCTCCGGCCCAGGGGGATTATATGCAGGCCAGGTGGGGCACCCACGGGGACCAT
Source organism: Bacillota bacterium (assembly GCA_023459275.1). GTDB lineage: Bacteria > Bacillota > Clostridia > Christensenellales > Aristaeellaceae > JAEWAH01. The sequence goes on from JAEWVC010000105.1 coordinate 27,577, forward strand.
CCCGCCATCGCCGTCTCTCCCGCCACGGTGGAGGAGGCCTATACGCTCATGATCCGGTGCTTTAACCTCTCGGAGCGCTACCGCACGCCGGTGGTCTTTCTGATGGATGAAATCGTAGGCCATCTGCGGGAGGGCGCATGCCTGCCCGACCCGGCGGAGATCCGCCTGGACGCGCGGCCGGCTTCCTCCGTAAAAGGGATTTACAAGAGTTGCTATCACGTGGCGGACGGCGAATGGGTCCCCCGCATGAGCCCCTTGGGCGGCGGCGAGCGCTACAACATCACCGGGCTGATCCACGATGAGAGCGGCTTCCCCACCAACGACAAAGCCGCCGCGCACAAGCTGGTTACCAGGCTTCTTGACAAAATTGCCTGCAACGCGGACGACATCTGCCAGGTGCAGGAGTACCGGATGGAGGATGCGCAAATCGCCGTGATTTGTTACGGCGGCACGGTGCGCAGCGCCATGGACGCGGTGGAAAGGGCCCGGGCGGAGGGCATACGCGCGGGGATCTTTCGGCCTGTTACCGTCTGGCCGTTTCCGGAGGCCGGGCTGAAAGCACGGCTGCCCCAGCTAAAAGGGCTGATCGTAGCGGAGCATAACCACGGCCAGATGCTGCTGGAGGCGGAGCGCACGGCGGGGCGGCCTATTCGGTTTATTGGGCGGGTCAACGGCACGCTGATCCCGCCGGAGGAGATTTACGCCGCCATCCGGGAGGAAAGCCTATGAAGCAGGTCAGCGATCTTATTTACAAATATATGCGCGTGGACCATCTGCCGCACATCTGGTGCCCCGGCTGCGGCAACGGCATCCTGATGCGGGATCTCGCCGCGGCCTTCGAAGCTTTGGGGCTTGAGCGGGAGCAGACCGTGGTGGTATCCGGGATCGGCTGCTCCTCCCGGGCGGCCGGCTATTTGGACGTGAACACCATCCACACCACCCACGGCCGGGCGCTGGCCTTCGCCACGGGCATCAAGCTGGCAAATCCCGCGCTTCACGTGGTCGTGGTCACCGGCGACGGCGACTGCACCGCCATCGGCGGCAACCACCTGATCCACGCGGCGCGGCGCAACATTGATTTGACCGTGGTGGTGTTCAACAACAACATCTACGGCATGACGGGAGGGCAGTACTCTCCCACCACCCCCACGGGCAGCCGCGGAACCACCGCGCCCTACGGCAACATCGACCGCGCCTTCGATATCGCGCGGCTGGCCGAAAGCGCCGGCGCTTCCTACACGGCCCGGGGAACGGCGTACCACACCCGGGAGACCGTCCACGCCATCGAGGAGGGCATCCGTCACAAGGGTTTTTCTCTGATCGACTGCTACAGCATCTGTCCCACCTACTACGGCTCCAAGAATAAATTGGGCGGCCCGGTGGAAATGCTGGCCTGGCAGCGTGACCATGGCGTGTCCGCGAAACGCTTCGCGCTCCTTTCCCCAGAGGAGCAGGGGGACAAATTTCCCGTGGGCATCCTCTCGCAGAACGGCTACCCGGAATTTACCGAGCAATATCAAAAAATCATCGACGGCTGCAGGGCCAGATAGGAAAGGGGCGGCATCCATGGTTCATGACCGGCACGAACTCTGTTTTGCGGGTTCAGGCGGGCAGGGAATGATTTTGACCAGCATCATCTTTGCGGAAGCGGCACTGCTCAGCGGCAAAAGGGCGGTGCAGTCCCAGATGTACGGGCCGGAAGCCCGGGGGGGAAGCTGCTGCGGGGAAACCATCATCAGCAGCGGCGATATCTGGTTTTCCAAGCTGGAACACCCCGACCTTCTGCTGGCGCTCAGCCAGGAGGCGCTGGATCAGTATGCCGGCCGTGTGCGCCGCGGCGGCACCGTTTTGTTTGATGCGGAGCTCAAGGCGCCGCAGAGTGCCCCGGGCGTCCGCTTTATCCGCCTGCCCGTGCTCTATGTCGCCCGTGAAGAGGTAAAAAACCCTATAACAGCGAATATTGTCGCCGCCGGCGCCATCAACGCCGTGCTGGGCCTGTTTCCCGACGCGGTGCTTAAGGAGGCTGTCCGCCGCCACGTCCCGGCCCGCACGGAGCAGCTGAATCTAACCGCGCTTGAAGCCGGCAGGCAGCTGGGCTTACAGACCGCGGCATAAGGAGCATCCCGTGAAGATACATGAATACCAGGCCAAGGAGCTGCTTTCCGCCTACGGCGTGCCCGTGCCCAAGCAGCATCTGGCGGCAACCCCGGAGGAAGCCGTGCTGGCCGCCCGGGACTTTGGCGGCAGGTGCGTTGTCAAGGCGCAGGTGCACGCGGGCGGGCGGGGCAAGGCCGGCGGCGTCCTGTTGGCTGAAACCGCCGAGCAGGCGGGGGAAACCGCGCGGTCCTTACTGGGCAGGCGCCTTGTGACCGGGCAGTCCGGCGCGGCGGGATGCCCTGTTAAGCACGTGCTGGTAACTGCCTGCGCCGACATTGAAAGCGAGTATTATGTTGCCATCGCGTTAAGTGGCGCGCTGGCCTGCCCGGAAATCATCCTCTCGGCGGCGGGCGGCACGGAGATTGAAACCCTGGCGGCGGAGCGGCCTGAACAGATCCGCCGCATCGCCGTTGCCCCGGAAACGGGCTATTGCGCATACCATGGCTACGAGGCGGCCCGCCTGCTGGGGCTCAGCCCGGACCGGAAAAAAGACCTCGCCGCCCTCCTTGGGGGCATGTACCGCCTGTTCACGGAAAAGGACTGCTCGCTGATAGAGCTCAATCCCCTGGCGGCCATCAGCGGGGGCGGGCTGTGCGCGCTGGATGCGAAGGTAAGCTTTGACGACAACGCGCTCTTTTTGCATCCGGAACTGGAAGTTCTGCGCGATCCGGGCCAGGAGGACCCCAACGAGGCGCGGGCCAGGCAGGCGGGCATCAGCTACGTGACTTTGGGCGGCAGCATCGGCTGCCTGGTGAACGGCGCTGGCCTCGCCATGGCCACCATGGACATGATCAGGAGCCTTGGCGCACAGCCGGCGAATTTTCTGGACGTGGGCGGAAGCGCCACCGCGCAGAAAGTGGCGGAGGCGTTTTCCCTGCTGCTTAGCGATCCCGGGGTCAAAGTGATCCTTGTCAACATCTTTGGCGGGATCATGCAATGCGACGTGATCGCTTCCGGCATCGTGGAAGCGGTTGGGCGCACCGGCCTTGAGATCCCCCTGGTGGTGCGCCTCAAGGGCACCCATGTGGCGCAGGGGCGGCAAATCCTTCGTGATTCCGGCCTTTCCATCCTGCAGGCCGAAGAGTTCCGGGAGGCCGTGGAAAAAGCGGTGGCGGCGGCCGGAGGTGAAAGCGCATGAGCATCCTGGTGGATGAAAAGACAAAAATTCTGGTGCAGGGCATCACCGGCCGGCAGGGTGCCTTCCATGCCGAGCGGATGCTTCACTACGGCAGCCGTGTCGTAGGCGGCGTTACCCCGGGCCGGGCCGGCGCATCCGTGTGCGGGCTGCCCGTGTTTGATACCGTACGCGAGGGCATGGAGCGCACCGGGGCCGACGCCTCCGTGATTTTTGTGCCGCCCGCCTTTGCGGCCGAAGCCATCCTGGAAGCCGCGGATGCGGGCATCCGCCTGTGCGCCTGCATCACGGAGGGCATCCCCGCGCTTGAGCTTTCCAAGGTCAAGCGGTATCTTTCCGGCAGTTCCATGCGGCTGATCGGCCCCAACTGCCCCGGCGTCATCACGCCCGGCGCCTGCAATATGGGCATCCTGCCGGGGGAGATCTGCCTGAAGGGGCACGTGGGCGTGGTTTCCCGCTCGGGAACCCTCACCTACGAAGCCATCAGCCAGCTGACGGCGCTTGGGATCGGCCAGTCCACCGCGGTGGGCATCGGCGGGGATGCCATGCGCGGAACGGGCTTTACGGAGGTGCTGGAGCTGTTTTCCAGGGACGCGGATACCCTTGCCGTGGTGCTGATCGGCGAAATCGGCGGTGACGGGGAAGAACGCGCCGCGGCGTGGATCAAGGCGCATCCGCAAAAGCCGGTGGCCGCTTTTATCAGCGGGGCCTGCGCGCCGCAGGGCAAGCGCATGGGTCACGCGGGGGCTATCATTTCCGGCGGCAGCGGTACGGCGCAGGGGAAGACCGCCGCGCTGCGCGCAGCGGGCGCGGCGGTTGCCCAAACACCGGACCGCATCGGCGAGGTGCTGCTGGATGCGCTCCGCCGGGCCGGGATCGAAGAACGCTGCCGCATTCCCCAGCATGTATCCAATTTATAGAAAACAGGAGGAACCACCCCATGGCCGCAATCTTTGAAGCACTGATGGTTGTCTGCTTCGGCCTCTCTTGGCCTCTGTCCGTGTACCGGTCCTGGAAATCCCGCACCGCCAAGGGAAAGAGCCTGTTTTTTGAGGTGTTCATCCTGCTGGGATACATATGCGGGATCACCAGCAAGCTTGTCTCCGGCAAGATCACCTATGTTTTTCTGTTTTATGTGCTCAATATCCTGATGGTTGCCGCCGATCTTTTGATGTATTTTCGGAACCGAAGGCTGGACAGGAACGCGGCGGGCCTGTGAAAAGCTTTCCCCTGGCCGGCGCTGGGGGGTGATTTCCCTTGGGACGGCTGCGCTGCCAACATCACTTCGGGCGGGAGGACATTCACAAAACAGGGACAAGCCAAAGCTATTGCGGCGCCAATCGTGTGTACTTTGGAAGGCTTATGTATCAGGGGTAGGGTAGGCGCTTGCCTACCCTCCCCTGATGCTGTCCGGTGCGGGGACATCAACGCAAGGCTTTTTTGCGGCCGTTAGGGCGCTGTACGGCGGCACCAAAACATCTAGGCAGGGCCTTATAAGGGATTTATACTATTTCGTCCATGGCGGCGAGGGATTTTCGATGCAAGGCAAGGAGCCGAAGTGAGGCGCAGCAGCGCTACGCTGAACGGGAGGTGACACAGCCGGCGCCCGTTCAAAATGTTTGAACGGGCGGTCGCGCAGCGACTTGGTTTCCTTAAGGAAACCAACCTTCCGCGCGAAAAGAACCGCCGCAACGACGAAATAATGTTTGGAAATAGTATTATCCCTTTGCACCGGTTTACAACACTGTTACACGGCAAACAGAAGGATTGTGCTACAATACCCTTATGGAAGGATGTGGGACTGTGGCGCGTGTGCTTGTTGTGGACGACGAGGCAGCCATCCGGGATCTGATCGCGATGCATCTTCGGCTGGTGGGCCATGAAGCGCTTCCGGCGGAGGATGCAAAGGGCACGGCGGAAGTGCTTCAAAGCGGCGCCGATATCGCGCTTTTGGACATCCTGCTGCCGGGGGAAGATGGATTTTCCCTGGCGGAAAAATGCTTTCAAAGAGGCGTGCCGGTGATCTTTCTTACGGCGAGAACGGCGGTCAGCGACCGGGTGCGCGGCCTGACCATGGGCGCGGATGACTACATCCTGAAACCGTTCGAGCCGGCGGAGATGCTGGCCCGCGTTGACGCGGTGCTGCGGCGCACTGGCCACCCGCAGGAAATATATGCGGATGGCGGTTTACGGGTGGACTTCCAGGCCCGGATGGTGTGGCACGGCGGGGAAGCCCTGACGCTTACCGCCCAGGAGTATGACCTTTTGCGGGTGCTGATCACCCAGCGGAACATTGCGCTGAGCCGGGAGCAGCTTCTGCGCATGGCCTGGGGGTATGACTACGCGGGGGAAACCAGGACGGTGGATGTGCACATCCAGCGGCTTCGGCAAAAGCTGGACACGGACTGTATCGAAACGGTATATAAGTTCGGCTACCGCTTCACCCCTGTCGGGAGGGAGAAGCCATGAAGCTTACCTACAAGCTGTTTTTGATGATGCTTGCGGTGTTTTTGCTGCATACAGCCCTGGGCAGCGGGATCATCATCCGGCAGAGCTTTCTTGCAGCCGTTAAGACGGAAACGGACAGGGCGCTTGCGGAGGAGGCCATCATCGCGGCATCCCTGTACCAGCGGGTCAAGGGACTGGATATCCAGCCCCTTCGGGATGAAATGGAAACTCAAAACGCATTTTACGGCGCCCAGGGCGTGACGCTCACGCTGCTGAAGGACGGGCGCACATTATGGGGTGGCGAGCCGGAGAATACGGAAATCCTGCCGTTAAGGGGCGTGCGCCGCTATACGGTCCAAAACAAGGCGCTGTCCATCTCCCAGGCTTTGAGCGATTCCCTTACCCTGCTGTATGAAAGGGATATAAGCGGCCTGTACACCAACCGCGACAGGCTGCTTTCCCTGGCGCTCGCGGTCTGCCTGGCCGGCTCCGTAATGCTTCTGTTCAGCGCCGTGGTCATCGCCAAGGTGATCATGCGGCCTTTGGATACGCTTACAAAGGCGGCGGCGAAAATCGCGTCCGGGGAGTATGCGGTATCCCTTCCCACAAGGGGGCAGGACGAGACGGCAGAGCTCGCCCAACAGTTTGAAACGATGGCACTGGCCATACAGGCCAGGGAGGAAGAACTTAAGGATCAGGCGGAGCGCAGGCAGCTTTTTATCGACAGCCTGGCCCATGAGATGCGCACGCCCCTTACCGCTGTGATGGGCTATGCCAGATACCTGCAAAGCGTGGACGCGGAAGAAGAGGAAAAACAGAAGGCGCTTTCCTACATCGCCGCGGAGGCGGGACGGCTGAAAAGCCTGGATGAAACACTGATGGCCCTTACCCGCATGACCCATGACGGGCCGGATCTTAAGCCTGTAAACATTGTCGCTTTTTTCGAAAAGGCGGCGGAGCAGGCGTGTCCCTCATATGCGGAAAAGGGCGTCACGCTATCCGTGGAGGCAGGGGAAGGCGCATGGCTGGGCGAGGAGGCGCTGCTTCTTTTGGTCGCTTCCAATCTTTTGCAAAACGCGCTGCATGCCAGCAAGCCCGGGGACACCGTCACCTTATCGGGCGGGCCCGGAAGCCTCACTGTTTCGGACAGGGGCATCGGCATGACCATGGAACAGGTCCAGAGGGCGTGCGAGCCCTTCTACAAGGCGGACAAGGCCCGCACCTGCAAGGCCGGAGGCGCGGGACTGGGGCTGACGCTGGTCAGCAAGGCCGCCGGGTTGATGGGCGCGCATCTTTCGCTCACCTCCAGCCCTGGTGAGGGCACCACGGCCTCCCTCGTTTTTGACAACACTGTTACATCCGTGTGAATACTTGGCAACGCAGCCTAGGTAGAATGAAGCTACCAAAACACGGAAGGAGAAATACCATGGAAACGAAGCTTACCCACGGAAGACAAGTATTTGCCGTGCTGCTTATTGCCCTTGTCCTCATCGCCCTTTGTACAGGCGGACTGTGGCTGTATGTAAGGCAGGCCAACGCAGAAACGGGCGTTGTGGAAACGGCGGAGGCATCCCTGCCTAAAGAAAGCGCGGTGGCGGTCACAAAAGAGAAGTACGACAACTTCCCCTCCAACGCAAGCGAGGAGGACCTTGAGACCTGGTATCAGGGCTATGGCCTGACAAAGGACGAAAAGACAAGGCTTGTCAAATTGCAGGCGGACTACACAGCCGGTACGCGCCCTGCGGGAAAAGCGCCCACGATGCCGGCGGAAACGGGATTTGCCATCCTGCCCCTTGATCCCGGCAGCTATGCCGGCATGGCGGAATACTATTTCCTGCCGAATCAAAAGCTGACCGACGAACAGCTTTTACAGCTGATCGCCTACGGGGAGGAAAAAGGAGAGCCCTTCACCGCGGACACGCTTTCGGTGAAGAACTCCATGCGCGGCGGGGCCATGGAGACCAACCGCTTCCGCTCCGCGGGGGAAAACGCCCGGCGCGACATCCTGTTCAAACGGATTGTGGAGGAAGGCCTTCGTCCGGAAACCCCGGACACGGGGGAGATCACCCTGCCCCTTTCCACGGTGGCGGATATTCCCATGAATCAGGAAGCGAATTACGGGCTGGACGCATTCCATTTCAACCCTGTCCGCGAGATGACGGATGAGGAGATCGTTACGGAGCTTATGCTGGGCACCGATCCCGGCTATTACCTGAATCCCTTGGCGGATGCCAGCCTTGACCCGGTTGCGGACGCTGCCAAGGCAAGAGCCATCCTGGAGGATGCGCTGAACATGCCCCTTTGCGCCAGGAAGGATATGTTTCAATACACCCGTGAGGAGGGCACCGGTTCAAAGCTCTTTCAGGTGACCTACGATACACCCAAAATCAACAGGCAGGAAGGCTCATACTCCCTCAAAATGGACCTGGAAAGCGGACAGTGCTACAAGCTTTTTTCCAGCGTCACGGATGACAGCCTGTATTATTATACCGAGGACGGAACACTGGTATATGGCTCGAAGGACAATAGCTCCACCGTCAAGGTAGATATTCAGGACACACGCTGCCAAAAAAGCGCCGGGGAGGCATTGGAGAAGCTGACAGGGTTCAAGGTGGTTCAAATGGAGCCTATGATGGAGACCGTCATCGGCGGCACATATAAAAAGGGTGTGTTGATTGCTGCTCAGATGGAGGACGGGAAAGTTTATCAGGTTGGCGTACAATATGAGGACGCTGCGGTGACCGGCATTGATTATCAGCCGGATTGGAAGACCCTTGAGGACTTGAAAAAGACCTGGCAACCATAAACCGTACAAATGGAAAACGCCCTGCCGCATGGCCAAAAGCCGGACGGCAGGGCATACATTGCTTTCATGGGCCGAATGGTTTGCAAAGGGCTGTCACACCAAGTTTATATTCTGCATATTGTTATTCAATATAAAGGGTTTCGCGTCTGCGGACGCAACCAAAGGGCTTTCCGGCCGCCCTTTGGTTGCCTTCGGGTGCCGTCTCCATGGATATTCATGCGGTTATGCAACTATTGCGACAGCCTCTTCCCACACCCATCCCTCAAAAACGGCCATTTTATATTCTCCCTAAACAGGGATTCCAAAGGGATGTATCCCTTTGGCGGGGGTGCAGGGGGCGGCGCCCCCTGCTACCGCCTGTTGGCCTTCATGCGCAGGTCGTGGCTTAGCTGGCGCTTGCGCATGCGCAGGGACTTGGGTGTAATCTCCAAAAGCTCATCATCGTCAATAAACTCCAGGCATTCTTCCAGCGTGAGGGGATGCACGGAGATCAGGCGCAGACTTTCCTCGGCGGAGGCGGCGTTTCTTGTGTTGGTCACGTGTTTTTTCTTGCAGACGTTCACCACCAGGTCGCCGGGCCGCGCGTTCTGGCCGCAGATCATTCCGGCGTACACGGGAACGCCGGAACCGATGAAAAGCGTGCCCCGGTCCTGGGTGTAGAACAGGCCGTAGGAGGTGGACTCGCCGGTTTCAAAGCACACCAGCGCGCCCACGTTCCTATGGGGGATGTCCCCCTTCAGCGGCTCGTAACCGTCAAACACCGCAGACATGATGCCCTCACCCCGGGTATCCGTAAGAAACTCGGAGCGGTAGCCGAACAGCCCCCGGGAGGGGACCACAAATTCCAGCCGCACCCGGTCGCCGCCGCCCATGGAAGCCAGCACGCCCCGGCGGCGGCCGATCTTTTCGATCACCGCCCCGGCGTAGGCCTGGGGCACATCGGCCACCATCCGCTCCATGGGCTCGCAGGTTTCTCCATCTACTTCCCTGTACAAAACTTCGGGTTTTGATACCTGGAACTCGTACCCCTGGCGGCGCATGGTTTCGATCAATATGGACAGGTGCAGTTCGCCCCGCCCGCACACCTCAAAGGTATCGGGGCTTTCGGTGTCCGTGACCCGGAGGGACACATCCGTTTGCAGCTCCTTGTACAGCCTGGCCCGCAGGTGGCGGCTGGTGACATACTGCCCCTCCCTGCCGGCAAAGGGGCTGTCGTTGACGGAGAAGCTCATCTTCACCGTGGGCTCGCTGATGCGCACAAAGGGCAGCGCTTCCACCAGAGCGGGATCGCACACCGTATCGCCGATAGATAAGTCCTCCATACCGGTGAGCGCAATGATGTCGCCCATGGTCACTTCCTGGGCCGGCAGGCGCCTCAATCCGTCATAGCGGAATAAACCGCTTAACCGCCAGGGCTGGCTGACAACGCCGGTTTCCGCATTGGTGTGCACCACGGTCATGCCTTCCTTGAGGGTGCCCCGCTGGATGCGCCCCACGCCGATGCGGCCCACATATTCGTTGTAGTCAATGGTGGAAATCAGCACCTGGGCGGGGCCGTCCAGGTCGCCTACAGGAGCGGGGATGAACTGCAAAATGGCGTCAAAGAGGGGCTTCAGGTTTTCGCCCGGCTGGTCCATATCAAGGGTGGCGGTGCCCTTGCGGGCGGACACGTACAGGATGGGGTGCTCCAGGGTGCTCTCGTCGGCGTTCAGGTCAATCAGAAGGTCCAGGATCTCCCCCACCACTTCCTCGCAGCGGGCGTCGGGCCTGTCCACCTTGTTGATAACGATCAGTACCTTCAGCTGCAGTTCCAGCGCCTTGCGCAAGACGAACCGCGTCTGGGGCATGGGCCCCTCGAAGCTGTCGATCAAAAGCAGCACGCCGTCCACCATCTTCAAAACGCGCTCCACCTCGCCGGAAAAATCGGCGTGGCCGGGGGTGTCCACAATGTTGATGCGGGTGTCGCCGTAGTGCACGGCGGTGTTTTTGCTTAATATGGTGATGCCGCGCTCCCGCTCCAGGTCGTTGGAGTCCATCACCCGCTCCACCACCTGCTGGTTTTCGCGGTATACGCCGCCCTGCTTGAGCATCTGGTCCACCAAGGTGGTCTTGCCGTGGTCCACGTGGGCGATAATGGCGATATTCCGAATATCTTCCCGGGTCATATATTTGATTTCCTTTCTTATACTATCGTAAAATATTATTTCGTCCAACGCGGCGAGGAGTTTTCGATGCAGGACAAGAGGCCGGAGTGAAGCAACGCCGCGCTACGCTGAACGGAAGGCGGCACAGTCCTGCATGAAAAGAACCGCCGCAACGACGAAATAATGTTTGGAAATAGTATTATTGGACCGCGTGCCGTGACGCTGTCTCCGCAAGCGTTAGCCCCGGATTGTTCTCCGTGGCCAGGCGGATGCTCCACTCGTTCTCAAACAGCAGCACATCCCGCTCCTGGCTGTCCCTGGCCCGGCCGCTGGAGGAGGTGAGCTTCAATTCCTCCACGGGCTTCGGGGTTTTTGTCACCCACCGCACAAAGCGGAAGGGCAGGGTATCCATCAATATTTCCGCGCCGTACTCGCCTTTTAACCGGTAAGCCAGCACATCGAACTGCAGCACGCCCACCACGCCCACCAGGAATTCCTCCCGGCCCGTTTCCGTGCGCAGGAAGGTCTGGATGGCCCCCTCCTGGCTTAATTGGGTGATGCCCTTCACAAACTGCTTGCGCTTCATGCTGTCCAGGGGGCGCACCCGGGCAAAATGCTCCGGGGCAAAGACGGGGATGTCCTCGTAGTGCAGCTTGCGGCCGATGGCCAGGGTATCCCCCAGGCCGAATATTCCCGGGTCGAACAGGCCGATGATATCCCCGGCCCAGGCTTCCTCCACCGCTTCCCGTTCGTCAGCCATGAACTGCTGGGGCTGCTTCAATTGGATATCCTTGTCGGTGCCGCTGTGCCACACCGTCATGCCCTTTTCAAAGGCGCCGCTCACCACCCGCAAAAACGCCAGCCGGTCCCGGTGGGCGGGGTTCATGTTTGCCTGGATCTTGAAGATGAAGCCGGAAAATAGCGGGTCCTCCGGCTCGATCTCCCCCTGGTCGCTCTTTCTGGATAGGGGCGGGGGCGTGTACTGCAGGAATCGCTTCAAAAACGGTTCCACGCCGAAGTTGGTGATGGCCGAACCGAAAAACAGCGGCGTCAGTTTTCCCCGCCGTACCTCCTCCAAATGGAAGGCATCGCCCGCCACGTCCAGCAGTTCGATCTCGTCTTTCAGCCGCGAGATGTAATGCCCCTGCAAAATATGCCCAAGGGCCGGATCGGAAAGCGGGATTTCCGTCTTTTCCACCTTTTTTTTGCCATGGTCGCCGCCGGTGTACAGGTCGATGATCTTGCTGTCCCTATGGTACACGCCCTGAAAGTCGCCGTCCACGCCGATAGGCCAGTTCACCGGGTAGGAACGGATGCCCAGCACCGTTTCGATTTCCTCCATCAGCGCAAAGGGGTCCTTGGCGGCCCTGTCCATCTTGTTGACAAAGGTAAAGATGGGAATGTTGCGGAGGCGGCATACCTTGAACAGCTTGATGGTCTGCTCCTCCACGCCTTTGGCCGCGTCGATGAGCATCACCGCCGCGTCGGCCGCCACCAGCACCCGGTAAGTGTCCTCGCTAAAATCCTGGTGGCCCGGGGTATCCAATATGTTGATGCGGAAGCCGTCAAACTCAAACTGCATGGCGCTGGAAGTAACGGAAATGCCGCGCTGCTTCTCAATCTCCATCCAGTCGGAAGTGGCGTGGCGCTCCGCTTTGCGCGCCTTCACGCTGCCCGCCTGGCGGATGGCGCCGCCGTAGAGCAAAAGCTTTTCCGTGAGCGTGGTCTTGCCCGCGTCCGGATGGCTGATAATGGCAAAAGTACGGCGCTTGCTCACCTGTTCGTGCAGCGCCGCCTGAAACTCCGCGGTTCCCGGGTCAAAGAGCATGCTTGTTCCTCCCAGCGGTAGTATGGAAGCCAATTTGTTATTTTACTATAGGAGGGAAAGGGATGTCAATCGGAGAAAGTCTCCGAAAACGGCGGGAAGGGAGCTTTTTGTAAAAATCCCCCTTCCCATTCCATCTGGCTCAATCGTCGCCGTGGTCACTGCCGTTCCCCCGGCTTGTTTCGCCAGCCTCCTCCACCCCGTCCTTCTCCGCCACAGGCGGGGGCGGGGCTGCGGAGCCCATCCCCGAAAAACTTGATAAGCGAATCTTCCGCCAGATATTTTTGTGAAGGTGCCCTGTGCCTTTGTTTCTCCCCCGTTGCGCCGTAGCCTGCACTATGGTAAGATAAACAGAATCCAATTACCAAGCGCCCGAAGGAGTGGGGACCATGGACATGAAATCCCGCATTGCGGCATTGATTGAAGACGGCATGAAGGCCGCCTGGCCCGGCATCGCCAGCCTGCCCGGACAGGAGGAAATCGCCGGATTTTTGGAAATTCCACCATCCAGGGAAATGGGCGATTATGCCTTTCCCTGCTTCCGCCTGGCCAAAGCGCTGCGGGCGGCGCCACCCATGATCGCCGCAAAGCTTCAAAGCACCATCGACGCGCCGCAGGTTGCCCGGCTGAACTGCGCGGGCGGCTACCTGAACTTTTATTTGAACCGGGCGAACTTTGCCAAGGAAACGCTGCAGGCTGTCCTCGCCGCCGGGGAAGCGTGGGGCGCTTCCAACGAAGGCGCGGGCAAAACGGTGTGCCTGGACTATTCCTCCATCAATATCGCCAAGCGGTTCCATATCGGCCACTTGAGCACCACCATGATCGGCCACAGCCTGAAGCGCATCTTCGATTTTCTGGGCTATAAGACCGTGGGGATCAACCATCTGGGGGATTGGGGAACGCAGTTTGGCAAGATGCTCTCCGCCTATAAGCGCTGGGGCACGGAAAAAGGCGTAGAGGAGGGCGGCGTGCAGGCGCTGGTGGACCTGTACGTGCGCTTCCATGAGGAGGCGGAAAAGGACCCGGCATTGGAGGACGAGGGCCGGGCCTGGTTCAAGAAAATTGAGGACGGCGACGGGGAAGCGCTGCGCATTTTCAACTGGTTCAAGGACATGACGCTTAAGGACACAAAAAAGGTATACGACCTGCTGGGCGTATCCTTTGATTACTATACCGGCGAGAGCTTTTACAACGACAAGATGGACCGGGTGGTCCGGGAGCTGAAAGAGGACGGCCTGCTCACCATAAGCGACGGCGCGTCCATCGTGGATCTGGAAGCGTACAAGATGCCCCCCTGCCTGATCCTGAAACGTGACGGGGCCACGCTCTATGCCACAAGGGATATCGCGGCGGCGCTGTACCGGTATGACACCTTCCATTTTGATAAATGCCTGTATGTGGTGGCCTACCAGCAGGACCTGCATTTCCGCCAATGGATCAAGGTGGTGGAACTGATGGGCTATCCCTTTGCCAAAGACCTGATCCACGTGCCTTTCGGCATGATTTCCTACGAAGGGCAAACCTTATCCACCCGCAAGGGGCACATCGTCTACCTGGAGGAATTGCTGGAAAAGGCCCGGGAGAAGGCGCTGGCCATCATTGAGGAAAAGAGCCCGAACCTAATCAACAAGGATGAGGTGGCCCGGCAGGTGGGCATCGGCGCGGTGATCTATGCCGACCTGCAAAACAACCGCATCAAGGATATCGACTTCTGGTGGGACCGCGCGCTGAACTTTGACGGGGAGACCGGGCCTTATGTGCAGTATACCCATGCCCGGTGCTGCTCCCTTTTACGGAAGGCGGAGGAGGCCAACCTGCCGGAGCCGGACTACGAGGCCCTTACCGACGACGAGGCCCAGGAGATTCTGCGCCAATTGTCCCGGTTCCCGGAAACGGTGGCGGAGGCCGCCCTGCGCTATGAGCCCTCCATCCTCACAAGGGCGGTTACGGACCTTTGCCAGGCGTACAATAAGTTCTATTACGAGCACCGCATCCTGGATGAGGGGGACGGCCTGGCCGCCGCCCGGGTAAAGCTCACCCAAGCCGTAAAGAGCGTGGTAAAACGCGGATTGTACCTGATCGGCATGGAGGCGCCGGAACGGATGTAATCTCCGCCTTCCTTTTCGCCACACCGGAGCTGCGGATTTTTAAAAGGAGAGGGGCTTTCTTACGCCCCTCCCTTTCCATTAATCTTCTGTTTGCGCCTTTACCGCGTCCCGCAAGAATGCGGCGCAGCCCGTAACGTCCGCGTCATAATAGGCGGTGAAGCGCCCGTCATCCACGTACATCTGCGCAAGGCCCAGGTGCGCTTCCTTCGTATACCGGCCGCCCCAGGTGTAGGACAGCCACTCCCTGTGCATTTGGAAAAGCTCCTGTCCTTCCGGGCCGGCGGGATCGGCTTTTTCCAATACGGCCTTTTGCAGGCCGGCAAGGATCTCATCCGCCAGTTTCTGCATGGCGTCATATTCTTCCTTGGACAAGTTCATCATCCGGGCGTTGCTTTCATCCACCTGCTTGTCCCCGTATTTTTGCCTGGCCTCGGCGCCATACTTCTTTTCGTTTTCCTGTACCATATCCTTTTTGAAGGCTTCGAATTTTTCCTTGTCGCTCATAATGATCCTTCCTTTCTCGTGGAGGATGGTTTTTTGTACGCTTTCCATCAGGCGGTTCAGCCTGTCGCGCCTTTTGGTAAGTTCCGCAAGATGGCCGTTCAGCGCCGCAAGCCGGTCAAAGGACGGCGCCGTGAGAAGGGCTTTGATGTCCGAGAGCGGCATGCCCAGCTCCCGGTAGTACAGGATCTGCAAAAGCGCGTCCGCCTCCTTCTCCCCGTACAGCCGGTATCCCGATTCCGTGACTTTGAAGGGCTTCAAAAGCCCGATCTCATCGTAATACCGAAGCGTCCGGGGGCTGATCCCGGCCAATTTCCCCAGTTTCAATACCGTGTATTCCATCCTGCGTCCCTCCAGGCACCCTTAGGATAAACCTTTACGCAACGGCAATGTCAAGCGCTTTTTGAAAAAACTTTTTTGGTGCTGCTTTCTTCTTGTCTTTCCCCTTTCCCTGTAGTATAATACAAACACACGTTCTTGTAATGGGGGATTGAAATGGACCGGGTCATCCTGCATTGCGATTTGAACAGCTATTTCGCTTCGGTGGAGTGCATCGCACAGCCGGAGCTTAAGCGTGTGCCCATGGCGGTATGCGGAGACCCGGAAAGCCGCCACGGCATCATATTGGCCAAGAACGAGCTGGCGAAAAAATACGGCGTGCAGACGGCGGAAACCATCTGGCAGGCCAGGCGCAAATGTCCTAATCTTGTGTTGGTGCCTCCCCGGGGGGATTATGAGGGGTACAGCCGGAAGGTGAACGCCATCTATCAGCAGTATTCCGACCAGGTGGAGGCAAGCTCCATCGACGAATCCTATCTGGATGTCACCGGCAGCCGGCAATTGTTCGGCACGGGGCAGAGGATCGCCGACACGCTTCGCCGCAGGGTGTGGGAGGAGCTGGAGCTGACTATTTCCGTGGGCGTGTCCTTCAACAAGCTGTTCGCAAAAATGGGTTCGGATTATAAAAAACCCAACGCCACCACCGTGATCACCCGGGACAATTTCAAAACCATCCTGCACCCCCTGCCCGTGGAGGCCATGATGTATGTGGGCAAAGCCGCGTCTCAGGTGCTGCGCAAAAACTTTATCACCACGGTGGGAGAACTGGCAAACACCCCTGTGGAGCATTTGGCGCGGCTGATGGGCGTGGGCGGGGAAGCCTTGTGGCTTGCGGCCAACGGCCTGGACGATAGCCCCGTGCTGCGCCCCCAGGAGGGCGGCCCGGTAAAAAGCGTGGGCAACGGCATCACCTTCCGGAGGGATTTAAGCAGCCTGGAGGATATCAAAGCCGGGCTTTTGATGCTGTGCGACAGCGTGAGCGAACGGCTGCGCAGCCAGGGCCTGATGGCTGGGTCCGTGGCGCTGCATATCAAGGACCCGGCCCTGAAAACCATCTCCCGGCAGACCCAGTTGCCCGGCGCCGTGAGGACCGCCAGGGAGCTGTATGAGGCTGCACTGCCGCTTTTGTGCCGTTCCTGGGAGGTGGGCGCCCCCATCCGCACCCTTACGGTGACTGCCGGCCACCTGTGCCGGCCCGGGGAGGGCGGCTGCCAGGTGAGCCTGTTCCCGGGGGAGGCTGTCCGCCAGGAAAAACAGGAAAAACTGGAAGATGTGATCGACGGTGTGCGCCGCCGTTTCGGCCGGGAGGCGGTGACCGTGGGCACGGTGATATCCTCCGACATCGTGAAGGAGCCGCAATAGCAGAAGCCAGGTCCTGTGAATTATTCATTCCTGCATTGAAAACGGTGCAGGATTTCTTCAAAAGAAGGCGAATAGGATATCGTTTTCGAATGATTCGAAAAAGAAAGGAAATGTCCCGGTTATGTTGAAGGCGATCCGTTCGCTGATCCGCTTCCTCCCCCTGCTGACCTTTCTGCTGTTGACGCCCGCTTCCTCCGATGCGGCCTCCTTGAGCGATGACCTGTACAGCTTTCAGGTGCTGGTTGGCAAAGACTTGATTATCCTCCCATGCACCTTTGAACGAATGAGAACCGCCGGCTGGTCCTACGCCGGAAACGAAGGAGAACTACTACGCCCCGAACAGCGCACCGTTTCCTCCTCCTGGGAGAAAAACGGTGTTTTGCTGTCCGGTGAAATGGTGAACACTTCCTGGGATGTGCTCCCAGTAAAGAGCTGCGTGCTGGGTGCCGTGGAGCTTACGCAGTCCGCCGCCGATGTGCTGCTGCCTGGGGGTATCCGCCTGGGCACCGCCTTCGCCAATGAAGTGGTTGACGCCTACGGCATGCCCACCAGCGTGTATGAGGGAGAAGACGCCTTTCAATACACGTATCACCTGGATTATGACCAGGAGGCCGTGTTTACGTTTTCGGCTTCCACCGGCGTGATGCACGGAGTTTCTCTGCGCAATGTGGTCATGACGGCGGCCCCGAGCCCCACGGCGCTGGAAGGCGGCCCCGCGGATTACGCCTACCGCGCCCCGGACAGCATGGGGGACGGCCCTCTCTCCCTCACGGTGTCGTATGGCGGCGCCCTGTACAGGCTGCCCGCCCCCGTAGCCGCATTCGTACATAACGGATGGGCCCTTCAAGACGGCGCTGACCGGGCTGTCAAGGCCTACGGCTCGGAGCAGCTTACCCTGTCGCTGAACGGCCTTACATGGACCACCTGGGTGTACAATGATTCCGACAAGGCGGCGCTTGCGGCGGACTGCCTGGTGACCACGGTGGTGGCGGACGGCCGTAACAGCCTCCCTCTCCTGCTTCCGGGCAGCATCACCGTGGGCACAGGGGAGGCGGAAATGCTTGCCGCCTATGGAAATCTGGCGCACCAGGTCACCGAAACGGACACCTCCCGCCGCTATGTTTTTCCCGCCGGCGGCGGGCAGGTCACCCTTTCCGTGAGCCTGCCCAACGGCCTTGTCAGCCGGATAGAGGCTTCCAGCACGCCATAAAAGCGTTTCTTGCTTTTGTTGTTGACAAGCTGTCGTATATGGGCTATAATGCTCCCAAACCATAGCCAGATGGAAGGATTTTGACATGATGCATGCTTCCTCACGGGGTCTGTTCTCGTTTATGGGCCGGAGCGGCTACCGCTTCGGCTATTTGAGCAACAGAAAAAACCCTGGGGAGAAGAGTTTCACCTTGCGGTGACGGCCTGTCAAGCCGGCAGAAGAGAGCTCTTTTCGGGCTCTCTTTTTTGTATATCCGATTCCGAAGGAAGATTAGGGGAGGTTTGAACATGATCATTGTGCTTAAAAAGGGTGCTCCGCAGCAGGAGATCCAGCTTCTTACCGAAAATATTGAACAGCAGGGCGTCACCGTCAGCCCCGTGCACGGCACGGACCTGACCATCCTTGGCCTGGTGGGGGACACCAGCAAGATCGACGTCAGCCGCCTGGAGGCCAACCCCTATGTGGACAGGATCATGCGGGTGCTGGAGCCCTTCAAAAAGGCCAACCGCATGTTCCATCCCGGCAATACGGAGCTTACGGTGGCCGGGCACCAAGTAGGCGGGAAAAGGCTGATGGTCATCGCCGGGCCCTGCTCGGTGGAATCCGCCGGGCAGATCACGGACATCGCCCAGGCGGTGAAGGCCTCGGGCGCCCACTTTTTAAGGGGCGGCGCCTTCAAGCCCCGTACCTCGCCCTACGCCTTCCAGGGCCTGCGGTACGACGGGCTCCACATGCTCGCCGAAGCAAGGAAGGAAACGGGTCTGCCCATTGTGTCGGAGATCATGTCGCCCCAGGATATCGAGGTGTTCGAGGAGACGGTGGACGTGATCCAGGTAGGGGCAAGGAACATGCAGAACTTTGACCTGCTGCGCCAGCTTGGCAAATCAAAAAAACCGGTGCTCCTAAAGCGCGGCCTCTCCTCCACCATTGAGGAATGGCTCATGTCCGCCGAGTACATCCTGGCCGGGGGCAACGAGCAGGTGATCCTGTGCGAGCGGGGCATCCGCACCTTTGAGACCTATACCCGCAACACCATCGACCTGAGCGCCATCCCGGCGGTCAAGAAGCTCAGCCACCTGCCCGTGATCGTGGACCCCAGCCACGGCACCGGCAAATGGTGGATGGTGGCTCCCCTGGCCCGGGCCGCCGTGGCGGTGGGCGCCGACGGGCTGATGATCGAAGTGCATAACGACCCCGCCCACGCATTGTCCGATGGGCAGCAGTCCATCACCCCGGAAGGGTTTGATGCCGTGATGAAGGAGCTTGCGCCCATCGCCGCCGCCGTGGGCCGCAGTTTATAGAAGGGAGGGGCCCCATGACGCTGCATGTGGCTTTAAAGGAAAACGGCTATGACATCCTGATCGAAAAAGGCCTGCTCAAAAAAACCGGAGGGAAGCTTAAGCGCCGCCTTCCCTGCCGCAGGTGGATGATCGCCGCCGATGAAAACGTGGCCAGCCTGTATTTGGACACGGTGGAAGCTTCCCTGAAGGAGGCCGGCCTGCAAGCTTTCCGCCTCACGCTCCCGGCGGGGGAAGCCACCAAATCCCTCGCCATGCTGGAAACGGTCTATCACACCCTCCTGAAAGCCGGGATCGGCCGGGGCGACGGCCTCATCGCCTTGGGCGGCGGCGTGATCGGCGACCTGATAGGCTTCGCGGCCGCCACCTATTTACGGGGCATCCCCTACGTGCAGATCCCCACCTCCCTGCTGGCCCAGGTGGACAGCTCCGTGGGCGGCAAGGTGGCGGTGGACCTGCCTGAAGGGAAGAACCTGGTGGGAAGCTTTTATCAGCCCAAGCTGGTGCTTATGGACCCGGATACCCTTGATACCCTGCCGGACAGGTATTTCTATGACGGCATGGGCGAAGTGATCAAGTATGGCTGCATCAGGGACGCAAAGCTGTTTGCGCTGGTTAAGGACCATGCCGGCCGGGAAGCCCTGGCGCCCCATATGGAAAACATCATCGCGGCCTGCGTGGCCATCAAGGCGGACATCGTGGCAAGGGATGAGAGGGACACCGGGGAGCGGATGCTGCTCAACTTCGGCCATACCCTGGGCCACGCCGTGGAGGCGCTGCAGGGCTATGCGGGGCTTAGCCACGGGGAAGCCGTGGCGGTGGGGATGCACCTCATCTGCCGCCTGGCCGAGGAAAAGGGGCTTACGGAAAAAGGCACGGCGGAGACACTCAAAAACTGCCTGCAGGCCAACCATCTGCCGGTATCAGTGCGCTTGGACGCTCCCGAAAAGCTCTTTGGCGTCCTTGGCAGGGACAAGAAAAACCTTCATAAGGCGCTGCACGTGGTGCTGCTTGACCGCATCGGGGAATCGAAGCTGTTTCAAACTTCGCCGGACTTTTTTCAGGGGGTGGAAAAGTGGCTGATGTGACCCTCCATCCCGGTGGGCTGTCAGGGGTTTTGCAGGCGCCGCCTTCCAAGTCCGCCGCCCACCGGGCCATCATCTGCGCCGCGCTGGCCGCGGGCGAAAGCGAAATTTCCCCGGTGGATACCTCCCAGGATATGGAGGCCACGCTTGCCTGCATGGCGGCTTTGGGCGCCGGGTGGGAGCGTGAGGGGGACCTGATCCGGGTGACAGGACTTTCCGGTGCCCCGCATGAAACACCCGTGCTTGACTGCCGGGAATCCGGCTCCACCCTGCGCTTTGTGATGCCCCTGGCCCTTGCCCTTTCGGGCGGCGGTACCTTTTTGACAAAAGGGCGGCTCAAGGAGCGGCCCTTGGGCCCCTACGAGGCCCTTTTTTCAAAACAAGGGATCCGTTTTGAGCGCACGGAAAGCGGCTTTCTTGTGCAAGGCCCGCTTTCGCCGGGGGAGTTTACGCTTCCGGGGAACGTTTCGTCCCAGTTTGTCACGGGGCTGCTGCTTTCGCTGCCGCTGCTTAATGGCGATTCTCTCCTTAGGCTTACCGGTCCGCTGGAGTCCGAAGGGTATGTCCAATTGACTTTGGACGTCCTGGCCGATTTCGGCGTCACGGTGCGGCGGCCCGATCCCATGACCTTTCCGGTTCCTGGCGGGCAAAGCTTTTGCCCGCGCAGGTACCAGGTGGAGGGGGACTATTCCCAGGCGGCGGTGTTTTTGTGCGCCGGGGCGCTGGGGAGCGATATAGGCATAAAAGGGCTTCATCCGCATTCCCTGCAGGGGGACAGAGCCGTTATCGGCCTGCTCCAAAGCATGGGGGCCGGTTTTGTTAAGGCGGGGGACACCGTTTTCATGCGGCCCGAAAAACTGCGGGGCATCCGGCTTGACGGCGGGCAGATCCCGGACATCCTACCCATGCTGGCCTTGACCTTATGCCTTGCGGAAGGCGAAAGCCGCATTGAAAACGCGGGCCGGCTGCGCCTTAAAGAGTGCGACCGCCTGGCGGCCACCGTGGAGGAGCTTTCCAAATTAGGCGCAGACATCCGGGCGGAGGGCGACAGCCTTTTCATCCGGGGCGTGCCGCGCCTTTTGGGCGGCGCCGCCGTAGACAGCCATAACGACCACCGCATGGCCATGATGCTGTCCATCGCGGCGCTCCATTGTGTAAAGCCTGTCCGCCTCACGGACCCCGCCTGCGTGGCCAAGTCATGGCCCGGCTACTGGGAAGCCTATCAAGGATTGGGAGGAAAAATCGCATGAGCAGCACCTTTGGAAGGTTTCTGAAATTATCCCTGTTTGGGGAATCCCACGGGGTGGGCCTGGGCATCGTCATCGACGGGCTGCCTCCGGGGCTGGCCCTTGATTTACATGAGATCGGCCGGGAAATGGCCCGCCGGGCCCCCGGGAGAAGCGATCTTTCCACGCCCCGCAGGGAGGACGACATCCCGGAGATCCTCTCCGGCCTGTACGGGGGAAAAACCACCGGCGCGCCCTTGGCCGCGCTGATCCGCAGCCTGAATACCCGCTCCCAGGATTATGGGGAGGAGCTGGACATGCCCCGGCCCGGCCACGCGGACTACACGGGGTACGTGCGCTACGGCGGCTTTGGCGATCACCGGGGCGGCGGCCATTTTTCCGGGCGGCTCACCGCGCCCGTAGTTTTTGCGGGAGCCGTCTGCAAGCAATGGCTCAAGCAGAACAATATCCGTATCTATGCCCATATCCAGCGCCTTGCTGGATTGGACGACGGTAGCTTTTTGGATGCGCGGGCGCCGGCTGATACGCTGTCCGCCCTAAAGGATCAGACGCTGCCGGTTTTAACGCCGGGCCTTGCGGAAAAAATGGCGGAGGCGGTCCTTTCCGCCAAGGAACAGTCTGATTCTGTGGGCGGCGTGGTGGAATGCATGGCCCTGGGCCTGCCCGCTGGGCTGGGCGCGCCGTTTTTCGATTCCGCGGAGGCGGTTCTGTCCCACTTGATGTTTTCCGTCCCGGCGGTGAAGGGCATCTCCTTCGGCGCGGGCTTCCCCATGGCGGACCTGCGGGGTTCCCAAGTCAACGACGCCTTCTATTATGATGAGGCGGGGGCCGTACGCACGAAAACCAACAATTGCGGCGGCATCCTGGGGGGCATCACCGACGGCATGCCTCTGGTGTTCCGCTGCGCCATCCGCCCCACCTCCTCCATCGCTCTGGAGCAGGAAACCGTCTCTTTGAAAGAGAAAAAGAATATCACCCTGCAAATCGTGGGCCGGCACGATCCCTGCATCGTGCCCAGGGCGCTGCCCGTGATCGAGGCCATGACGGCTATCGGCCTGTGCGAATTGTGGAAGGAGCGCCGGTCATGCGGGATATAAGGGGCGCCATCGCCTTCCCCGGCACGGAGGGCTCCTTTTCCCAGCAGGCCGCCGTCTCCTTTTTCGGGGAGGACGCCGCCTATTGCGCCTTTGACTCCTTCGAGGCCGCGCTGGAGGCGGTGAAACGGAAGGAAGCCGCCTACGCGGTGCTGCCCATTGAAAATTCCTCCGCGGGGGCCGTGGCCGAAACCTATGACCTGCTTTTGAAAAATAGCCTGCACATTGTGGGCGAGCAGGTGCTCCCCGTGGCGCACCACCTTTTGGCCCTTCCGGGAAGCCGGATGGAGGATATCCGCGAGATCCATTCGCATCCCCAGGCCCTTTCCCAGTGCAAACGGTTCCTGTCCGCCTGGCCGGCGATCCTTCAGGTGCCGTCCCTGAACACGGCCCTGAGCGCCAAGGCCGTGGCGGCCCTGGGCTTAAAGACAAAGGCGGCCATCGCCGGGAGCTATGCCGCCAGGCTGTATGGCCTGCAGGTGCTGAAAGAAAATATCCATGACAACATCCACAATACCACAAGGTTTGTCGTCATCAGCCGGGAAAGCCAGCCCCTGCGGACGCCCGACAAGGCCAGCGTCACCTTCCACGTGGCCAACCAGACCGGTTCCCTGGCCATGCTGCTCACCTGTTTTGCGGAGCACGGCGTCAACCTGAGCAAGATCGAGTCCCGGCCCATCCCCGACAAGCCCTGGGAATACTTCTTCTTCGCGGATTTCGAGGGCGCCATGGACGAGCAGGCCCTGAACCATGCCCTGAACGCCGCCGCTTCTTGCTCCCGGGAACTTAGGCTGCTGGGGCGGTACGGGAAGGCGAAGTAACGGGGCGGACGCGGGACAGAAGGCGGGGAGGGCTTTTTGCAAAAAGCCCCTCCCCGGACCCCACCTGAAAAACTTCATAGGCGGAAAGCAAAGAATCTGTTGCCTACCTGCTGAAGAAATGTGAAAGGAGCTGTCACAATAGTCGCATAACCGCATGATGATTCATAGAGATGGCACCCGAAGGTTCCCAAAGGGCGACCGGAAAGCCCTTTGGACGCGTCCGCAGACGCGAAATTTTTCTCATTGAAATTTGCAGTATATGCGATTAGCGCGACAACCGCCCCGGACCCCACCCAAAAACTTCTATTTCTAGGAGGGCTGCCCTTGGAATTTTTCGGCCTCATCGGGGAAAAGCTGGGCCACAGCCTGTCGGAAGTTATCCACACCAGGCTGTTTCAGTTGCTGTCCCTCCCCGCCGCCTACAAACTGATGGAGATCCCCAGAAACAGGCTGGACAGGGTGGGGGATGCCCTTCGCCTGCTGGGGTTTCGGGGGATCAACGTCACCATTCCCTACAAGGAAATGGTCCTTCCGCAGCTTGACGCGGTGGATGGTTCCGCCAAGGCCCTGGGTGCGGTGAACACCATCAAAAATGAACAGGGATATTTGACCGGGTACAATACCGATGTTCACGGACTGAAGGAAATGTTCCGTTTCCACGGCATCGATCCCAAGGGGAAGACGGCGGCGGTGCTGGGCAGCGGCGGTGCTGCCAAGGCGGCCCTCCAGGCGCTTTTTGAGCTGGGCGCGGGGCCACTGGTTGTGGCCAGCCGCAGCCCGGAAGGAAAAACAGCCCACCTGAAGGGCGTGCGGTTTATCAGCTATGCGGAGCTGGGAGAGCTGTCCGGCGGAACGCTGGTGAATGCCACGCCGGTGGGTATGTGGCCCCATACGGAAGCCTCCCCCGTAACGCGGGAAACTATCGCCCGGTTTGACGCCGTGGCGGACACCATTTACAATCCCGCCGTAACGCAGCTCCTTTCCATGGCCCGCAGCCAGGGAAAGCCCTGCTGCAACGGCCTGTACATGCTGGTAGCCCAGGCGGTTAAGGCGGAAGAAATTTTCTGGGACAGAAGCATCCCCAAGGAAGTAACGGCGGCTATTTACCGGGAACTGTCTGATACAATGCCTGATACTAATGGAAAATATTAATGCGTCCAAAGCAGCGAGGGATTTTTTCGTCCCGCCAGGAGCTGTAGCGAGTCGTAGCAGCGCTGCGACGAACGGAGGGCGGCAACGCGGTGCGGAAAAAGATCCGGCGCAACGGCGCATGAATATTTGGATTTGGCAGGAATAAGGAGGAAGCACCATGCGCATCCTTGTGCTCAACGGCCCCAACCTGAACCTGACGGGCCTTAGGGAACCCAAAGTGTACGGCACGGCCAGCTACGCCGACATTTGTGCCCAGCTTCAGGCGGAAGCCGAAAAGCGGGGCGTCCGCCTGGATATCCGCCAAAGCAACCACGAAGGGGAGCTTGTGGATTTTATCCATGAGGCGTATTTTTCAAAAATGGACGGCATCATCATCAACGCCGGGGCGTACACCCATTACAGCTATGCCCTGCACGATGCCCTGAAGGGAGTCGCTTTGCCGGCGGTGGAGGTGCACCTTTCCAACATCCATGCCCGGGACGCCTTTCGGCACGTTTCCGTCATCGCCCCGGCCTGCCTGGGGCAGATCGCGGGCTTCGGCCCCCAGGGCTATGTGCTGGCCATGGACGCGCTGCTCCACCACCTGAAGGAGCAAGCCATATGAACATCGTCATCGTAGGGCTGGGGGTCATCGGCGGCTCCTTCGCCATGGGCCTGAAAAAAGCCGGCTATACTGCGGTATACGGCGTGGATGTAAACGCCGCCACGCTGGAAAAGGCAAAAGCCCAGGGCCTGATCCTTGGGGGGGATGCTGACGGCGCGGCCCTTTTGCAAAAGGCCGACCTAACGATCCTGTGCATCTATCCCCACAGCGTGCCGGGCTTTTTGCGGGCCCATAAAGCGGATTTCAAGCCGGGAAGCGTGATCACCGACGCGACGGGGGTCAAAAGCGGGCTTGCGGCGCAATTGGCGGACCTGCTTCCCCCGGGCGTGGATTTTGTGCCGGGCCACCCCATGGCCGGCCGGGAGAAGATGGGCTTCGACTTCGCCTCCGATGCCGTCTTCAAGGGCGCCAATTATCTCATCACACCCCTCCCTGAAAATAGGGAGGAAAGCATCCGCCTGGTGGAGGACCTGGCCTGTCAGCTGGGGTTCAAGCGGGTGCGGCGCATCTCGCCCGAGACCCATGACATGCTCATCGCCCACACCTCCCAGCTCCCCCACGCCATGGCCGTGGCCCTGATCAACAGCGACCGGGAAGGCCGTGAAACGGGCCAGTTCATCGGCGACAGCTACCGGGACCTGACCCGCATCGCCAGGATCAACGCCGTGCTGTGGAGCGAGTTGTTTTTGTCCAACAAAAAATACCTGCTGGAAGCCATGGGCGACTTTTCCGCTCAGATGGCCTTGATAGAGGACGCCCTGCTCCGGGAGGACAAGGAGGCGCTGTGCGCCCTGTTTGAAAAATCCACCGCAAGGCGGGAAAAACTGGACAGCTGATAAAGGCTGTCCCTTTTTTTTACAGAAAAGATGGGGGCGGCTTATTGAACAGCGTGAAGGAAACCGTTCAATGATGTGAAAGCCAGCCGGATAGAATGCTTTTTCTATTCATTAAAAAATTCAAGATTTGGATGGATGCAATGGTCATATATATCCTGAACGAATTTCTCTTTATCATGCGCGGCGATATCCGCCATCAGGCGCATATGCCGCTCCTTTTGCAGCGCAGGGCTTGTGCGAAGCTTGGTATACGAAGTAATGTACTCCATACGCACCCGCAGCATCTCCCAGAATTCAACCAAGGTATCGTTGCCGCTGCGCTGAAAGATCAGATCATGAAACCGGGTATCGGCGCGGCAGGCTTCATATGGATAGCGAAAGGATGAAAGGGAACGGCTCAGCAGTTTAATTTGATGATTCAGCGCGTTAAGATCCTCCGGCGTAAAATTGTCAAAAGCTGCACCAGCCGCTTCTCTTTCCAATATGGCTCTTAAGGCGCATACTTCACGGACAAATTTCTTGGACAGGGACTTGACATATGTACCCCGGTAGGGGTAAATGTCGATCAATCCTTCCTTGGACAACTGCGTAAACGCGTAACGGACCGGGGTGATGCTTACGCCCATGGCTTTGGCCAGGCGGGCTTCCACCAGTCTGTCCCCCGCTTTGAAGGTATGGTTGATGATCGCAATACGGATGGCTTCCAAAACCCGCTCGCTCATGCTGCCGCGGGTCAGTTCCGTTAAGATTTCCTGAATTCCATCATATTCATTCATAGCTGTCAATCCGTGCCGTCTTTCCCAAAATCGCATCGTCTTGCCAAAAATGCTATCTCATTTTAGCATGCCGGAAAGGTCTTTGCAACTGATCCCCATCAAGATTATGTTATCTAAAAAGGGCATTGACAAATGCGGGAAAAGAGTGTAAACTTGCCCTAGATAATGCATGATGCATGATCAATCGATATGTAAATATAAATAGGAGGCGACAGAATCTTGCCGGAAGCAATTGCGCCCTATATGAATCTGGGCTTTGTTGGCCTGATCATGGCAGGCGTAGTCTGGGGCATGGTGTTTGGGGCGATTCCCGGTTTGACGGCTACCTTGGCCATCGTTGTGCTTATTCCGGTTACTTATGCCATGACGGCAGCCAACGGGATGGCCATGCTCATTGGAATTTATGTGGGTGCCATTTCTGGCGGCTTGGTTTCGGCCATTTTATTGGGCATGCCCGGAACGCCGTCGTCCATCACCACCGCTTTTGATGGATTTCCCCTTGCCAAGGAGGGGAAGGCACGCAAGGCATTGGGAGCGGGTATTACCGGAAATTTGGCAGGTACGCTGATGGGGTGGCTGTGCCTGGTATTGTTATCGGGGCCAATCTCCAAGTTTGCCATGAACTTTACCTCATGGGAGTATGTTGCCATCATATGCTTCGGCCTGACGGCGGTGGTCAGCCTGTCAGGCGGTTCCGTCCTGAAGGGCTTGGCGATGGCCGCATTTGGGCTGCTGGTAGCTACTGTGGGTACGGACCCAACCTATGGCATGTACCGCAATACCTTTGGCCTGAAGATCCTGCGCGGCGGGATATCCCAGATTCCCGCCATGATCGGGCTGTTTGTGGTCTCCCAGGTATTTGTTGAAGTGGAGAGCATCCATATCAAATTCCTGACGCCCAAAGCGGAGAAACAAAACCCGTTTCTGACTGCCAAGGAGTGGCTGGAGAACGCTGTCAATTTTGTGCGTTCAGGGCTCATTGGCGTGGCCATAGGCATCCTGCCGGGCATTGGCGGTGCCTTGAGCAATTTTGTGGCTTATGACCAGGCAAAGCGGACTTCGAAGCACCCTGAAAAGTTTGGACAGGGGGCATTGGAAGGCATCATCGCCTCCGAGACGGCCAATAACGCCACCATCGGCGGTGCCTTGATCCCCATGCTTACACTGGGCATCCCCGGTGACGCGGCCACCGCCGCCTTGCTGGGCGGCTTAATGCTTCACGGTCTTCAAACAGGGCCGCTTCTGATGACAGAGCACCCCGACCTGGTCAGCAGCATATTTGCCGCGCTGCTTATTGCCAGCCTTGGCATGTTTGTCCTGATGATGGCAGGCATCCGTCTGTTTCCAACGCTGCTTCGCATCCGAAAGTCCATCCTGCTGCCGCTGGTGCTGGTGATCGGCATGGTGGGCTGCTATAACCTTCAATACAGCATCAATGATGTATGGGTAGCGCTGATCTTTGGCCTTATCGGCTATTTTCTGAAGAAATTCGATTACTCGTTAACGCCCATCGTCATCAGCCTGGTCCTGGGCAAAAGCCTGGAAACCAATTTGCGCCGGGGACTTCAGTTGTCCCAAGGCAGCATCGGGCCACTGTTTACGCGGCCGATAGCCCTTGTATTCATCTTGCTGACAGTTGGTTCCCTGGTGTTTGCCCAATTGCGCAAGCGCCGGTCTGCCCGTCCGCCCCAAAGCGCAGCCAAATAGGACCCAATTATGAAAGGAGATATCCCCCATGAAGAGACTGCTATCCATCCTGCTGGCCATGGTCGTGGCCTTGTCCCTGCTTACCCCCGCCGCACTGGCCGCCGGCTATCCAGAAAAGGATATTCGGGTGATTGTGGCTTTTGCCACCGGCGGGCAAACCGACCTGATTTCCAGGAAGATCGCCGAAATCATTCAAAAGGATAAGCTGCTGGGCGTGGCGGTGCTCACCGTCAACATGCCGGGCGGCAATACGGCTGATGCGGCGGAAGCACTGTGCGATTCCGATCCGGACGGTTATACCTTCTATATGCACCATACCGCTATGATCACCAATAATGTGATGGGCACGCTTCCGGTGGCCTATACCGATATGAAGCTGTGCGGCGGCATTGTGGATCAGGGCTTTGCCATTGTTGCCCGGTCGGATGACGACCGGTTCAGCACCGGCGATGACTTGGTTGCGTATCTCAAAGCGCATCCCGGCGAACTGTCCGTTGCCTTCCCCGGTTATGCCTCTGCGGGCCATTTTGCCCTGCTCAGCTTTTTGAAGGCAACAGACCTGCTGGGTTCGGTGATGGAGGTGCCCTACGCCGGCGGCGCGGAGGCCATTACCGCGCACCTGTCCAAGGAGACAGACCTTCGGGCCACCAACATGGGCGATTCCGCCAGGTACGTGGCCTCGGGCGATTTGAAATACCTGTGCATGATTTCCCAGGAGAAAAACAAGGCCTACCCGGATGTGCAGACCCTGGCCGACTTGGGCTCGGCTGATCCCGGCTTCATGCTGCATACGGCCATTTTCGCGCCTTTGACCACCCCCGACGAGGTGACGGAAGCCTTTATGGAGGCTGTGCGCAAAGCCTGCCAGACCCAGGAATTCCAGGACTTTGTGGATGCCAACGGCTTGACGCTGGCCCTGACCGGTGCCGAAGAGATCTCTGCCATCTATGCCAGCGATTATCAAAGCATTACGGAAATGTCGAAAATGCTGATGGCCCAGTAACCATAAAGCGGCTGCCCCCCATGGGGGGGCAGCCATTATGGATGGAGAGAGAGCCTGCTATGAGTCAAAGCAAAAAAAGAAATGAAGGCCTGCTGATTGCGGCGTTTGGAATATTTGCCCTGGGCTGCATGTTTACAAAAAGTACCGGCGTGTCCCTGGGGCTCAAATACGAACGCTTGACTCCCCAAATGTATTCGGACATTCTTGTCTGGTGCCTGTTGGTCCTGCTGGCGGTTCGGCTGGTGGCGCTTATGCGTACGCCGGTTCAAAAGGAAGCGGAACAAAAAGCCCAGGCGCCCAAAACTTGGCGGCTGGTTGCCTTTGTGGCTCTCTGTTCCCTGGTATTCGTACTGGGCATGCGCTATATTGGCTTTTATATTACAACCGCCGTTACCCTGTTCGTCCTTCACATGACCTTCGAAAATTGGGAAAAAAAGAAACTGCTGAAAGCTTCCCTCTTTTCACTGGGGACCTGCGTTATCTTTTATCTGGCTTTCGGTTATCTGAAAGTGTTTTTGCCCAATGCGCTTTTATTCTAAGCGCCTGAAAGAAAGAGAGTGAGCCTATGCGACCGATTGTTGCCATTACCATGTCCGAAGCTGCGGGCATCGGGCCCGAAATCCTGATCAAGGCCTTTGAGGAAGGGTCCATTTATGATTGCTGCCGTCCTCTGGCCGTTGGGGAACTGACTGTTATGCAAAAAGCTGCCGAAGCTTGTGGCTCCCAGCTTGCGTTCCATGTGGTGACAGACCCCGCGCAGGGCCGCTACGAGACCGGCACAATGGACCTGATTGATCTTGGAGAGCTTAGCTGGGGCGATTTCAATATCGGCCAGCCAAACGCCAAAACAGGCAGGTCCATGCTGGATCAGACCCGCAAGGCCGTTGAGATGTTTTTGGATGGCAAGGTGGATGGTACGGTTGGCGGCCCTCACAGCAAATATGCCGCCGAACTGGCGGGGGAGCACTTCAGTGGATATCCCATGCTCATTGCCCAGATGACCGGCAACGAACACCCCTATCTTATGCTGTCCGATGGCCAGCTTTGCGTGTCCAACGTTACCCTGCACGTTTCCCTGCGCAAAGCCCTTGAGATGCTTTCGATCGATTTGGTGTATCACTGCATCCGTGAAACAGAGAAAGCCATCCGCGCCTTTGGCATCGAAAAGCCCCGTATCGCCGTATCGGGATTGAATCCCCATGCGGGCGAAAACAGAATGTTTGGCGATGAGGACGAGGACATCATCAAGCCGGCCATCCTTAGGGCTTCGGCGGAGGGCCTGGAAGTTTCAGGCCCGTACCCGGCGGATTCCCTGTTTAACGGCTGTCTGACCAACGGGCGCTATGACGGTTATGTGGCGATGTATCATGATCAGGCGCATCTGCCGGTTAAGGTGCTGGTCTTTGACCATGCCTCCGCCGTGGCCATAGGTGTCCCTGTCAACTGGGCCACTGTGGACCATGGCTGTGCCCTGGACATCGCCTGGCAGAACCAGGCCCGGCCAAGCGCGTTGCTTGCCACCATCAAGCTTATTGCCCGCCGGGCGGAAGGTTTCAGAAAAGCATGGAAATAGAAGGTCTTTTCCCCAGCGGGGTCCTTCAGCGCCTCCTCAGGGATGTGGAGCTGATGCCCATGATGGCGGTAGCCCAGGAGATTCCTGCTCCCAGAATCATGCCGCAGGATCTTTCCCGGGCGCTGGATCAGGCGCTATGCCCCGTGCTGCCCCTGCTTCGGCCGGGTATGCGCATCGGGATCACCGCGGGAAGCCGGGGTATTGATCAGATCGCTCCCCTTCTGGCCCGCCTGGCAGCCATCGTCCGGGAACGGGGGGCGGAACCGTTCATTGTTCCCTGCATGGGCAGCCATGGCAATACGGCCAAGGGCCAGCTTGATATACTGGCCGGTTTGGGCATTACCCCCGCCACGGTAGGCGCCCCGCTGGTTTCCCGGGATGAGCTGGTCATTGTGGGCACGGCCTCGGACGGGCGCCCGGTCTATATGGACCGTTTCCTGTGGGAAACGGACGGCGTGATCGTGGTCAACCGTATCAAGGCGCACACGGCCTTCCACGGCCCCATTGAAAGCGGCCTTCTAAAAATGATGGCGGTTGGAATGGGTAAGCAAAAAGGGGCTGCCGCCTGCCACCGGGATGGCTTTTCCGGTATCCTGGAAAAGATTATGGCTACCAGCCAGGTGGTTCTTGCTTCCGGCAAGATATGCTTTGGATTGGCAGTGCTGGAAAACGCCTATGGACAGCTTTGCCGCCTGGAGGCCATGCCCGGGGAGGAAATTTCCCGGAGGGAGCCGCTTTTGCTTAAGGAGGCCAAGGAACTGATGCCTTCGATCCCGTTTGATGCGATTGATTTGCTGATTGTGGATGAGATCGGTAAGGACATCAGCGGTTCAGGCATGGATACAAATGTAATCGGGCGCTATCCCACCCCAGGGATGACCGGTGGCCCCATGGTGGAACAACTGGTGGCGTTGGCCTTGACGCCAGCCAGCGAGGGAAGCGGCCATGGTATGGGATTTGCGGATTTTGTCAGCGCGCGGCTGTTGCGTGCCCTCAACCTTGAAAAGACCTACCCCAACGGTCTGACAAACAGGACCAGCAGCCCCGCCAAGATCCCACCGGTGATGCCCAACGACCGGTGCGCCATACAGGCCGCCCTCTGTTGTCTGAGCCCGCGGGACACATTATCCATCCGCGCGGTCCGGATCAAGAATACCCATCAATTGGGGGAGTTCTTCATATCCCCTGCGCTATGGGAGCATAGCCGCTGCCGGCTAACCCGCATGGATGAGCCGCGCCTCCTGAATTTTGATGGGGAAGGGAACCTGTTGTAACGGAAAAAGAACAAAACCGGGAATTTATGACCGTTAAAGAAGAAGCTGCCGCCGCCACGTGGCCGGCGGCTTCTTTGTTTTGCGGGTACGCGGCGCTGGGGAGCGTCCCCGCCTCTCCCCTCACCAGAAAATGCGGCCCTGTTTTGAAGGAAACCGGATTCGGCCTGAACCTGCTATTTGAAGCACCGGAATTCCGCTTTGCCGGGCGCGCGGGACTTCGAAGCCAAAGCGCCGCCCGTGGCGGAGGAAGCAAGGCGGAGGAGGCCGGCAAAACGAGCCATGCAAGCGGTAGCGAGGCAGGGCGGCGATTGAGCCAGATGGGAAGCCGAAGCAGGCGCTCCTTACGATTTTCCCCGGCGGCGGCCAGAGGCCGCAGGCGAAAAGCGCAACCCGGAGAACGTGTTATTTCACTTTCCCCGGGCCGCCGTCAAAACAGGTACTGTTTTGATGGGCTGACGAGAGGGAGGAGTATACGGAGAGGCTCCTTCCACACTTTTTATGAGCCGGCCTTCCTTCCGGGGCGGCCCGTTTTCGTTTTGGGTTTGGCCTTGGCCCACTTGTCGCTGCGCTTCGGGCGGGCCGGCTTTTCGGATTTGGCCGGCGCCAAATCCCTCCCCCTGGCAGGGAGGCCTTTCCCCGTCCTTGGGGCCTTTTCCCGCTTTCCCGCGGGCCGGCCCTTTTCCTCCTGCCGGTTCTCCCTAAAAGTCTCGCCGGGGGGCACCAGGCAGTTTTTCCCGTAGCCGATCAGGTCCTCCCGGCCGGCCAGGCGCAGCGCCTGGAGCACCAGACGCCTGTTCTGCGGCTTTCTGTACTGCAAAAGCGCCCGCTGCATGGCTTTGTCGTGGGGCGTCCGGGGCACGAACACAGGCTTCATGGTGCGGGGGTCCAGCCCCGTATAAAACATGCAAGTGGACAGCGTGCCCGGCGTGGGATAAAAATCCTGCACCTGCTCCGGCTGGTGCCCCGTGTCCCGCAGATACAGCGCCAGCTCCACCGCGGCGTTTAAATCGCTGCCGGGGTGGCTGCTCATCAGATAGGGGACAAGGTATTGCTTCAGGCCAAGCTGTTCGTTGACGGCCCGGTACTTTTGCGTAAAAGCGTCGTACACTTCCCGGCCCGGCTTGCCCATATAGGAGAGCACCGTGGGGGAAACATGCTCCGGCGCCACCTTCAACTGGCCGCTGACATGGTGCTGGCACAGCTCCCGCAAAAAAGTGCTGTCCTTGTCCAGCATCAGGTAATCGTAGCGCAGCCCGGAGCGGATAAAGACCTTCTTCACCCCCGGCAGCGCCCGGACCCTGCGCAGGATGGACAATAGCTCCGAATGGTCGGGGGTCAGGCGGGGGCAGGGCTTGGGGTACAGGCACTGCCTGTCCTTGCAGGCCCCCTGGGTGCACTGCTTTTTGCAGGCCGGGCGGCGGAAGTTGGCGGTGGGGCCGCCCACGTCATGGATGTAGCCCTTGAAGCCGGGAAGCTTTGTGAGCATCTCCGCTTCCTTCACAATGGAATCCGGGCTGCGGGAGGCGACGATCCGCCCCTGGTGGAAGGTAAGCGCGCAGAAGCTGCACCCGCCAAAGCAGCCCCTTGTGGCGGAGATGGAGAATTCCACCTCCTCAAGGGCAGGTACGCCGCCCAGCGCGTCATACTCCGGATGCCAGCGTCGGGTGTAGGGCAAAGCGTACACCGCGTCCAGCTCCTCCCGGCTCAGGGGGTAGCAGGGCGGCGTCTGCACAAGATACCGGTCGGTATCCTGCTGCTGGCAAAGGGGCTTGCCGCGGCAGGGATCCTGCTCGTCATACTGCATCATGAACGCTTTCGCGTATTCCGCCTTATCGCTCACCACCGCCCGGTGGGAGGGAACCTCCTGCACATCCTCCGGCTTCTCCTTTTGCAGGTAGCATATCCCCCGGATTTGCGGCAGCGCCGCCCTGTCCGCGCCGCTTTTCAGCCAGGCGGCGCAGGCCAGAATGGAGGTCTCGCCCATGCCGTACATAAGCAGCGTGGCGCCGCTGTCCGTAAGGATGGAATGGCGCACCTTGTCCTCCCAGTAATCGTAATGGGAGAAGCGGCGCAGGGAAGCCTCCAGCCCGCCGATCAGGATGGGCACGTCATCATAGGCCTGCCTGATGCGGTTGCAGTAGACGATGGTAGCCCTGTCCGGGCGCATCCCCGCCTTGCCGCCGGGGGCGTACACATCCTCGCTCCTTGTCTTTTTGGCCGCGGTGTAGTGGTTCACCATGCTGTCAATGACCCCTGCGGATACCAGGAAGGCCAGCTTGGGCCTGCCAAAGCGCATAAAAGCCGTTCCGTCCTGCCAGGGCGGCAGGCAGAGCATAGCCACCCTATAGCCCGCGTTTTCCAGCACGCGGCTGATGATGGCATGGCCGAAGGAGGGATGGTCCACATACGCATCCCCGCAGACGTATACAAAATCCGGCTGGTCCCAGCCCCTGCGGGCCATATCCGCCAGGGTTACCGGAAGAAAATCATCCCGTGTCATAAAAGCCTTTCAGCAGTCTGTATGTATAGAAAAAAAAGAAACCTTCCCCGGCACATTGTAGGGGAAGGGGCGGAAGGTGTCAAGGGCCGGGCAAGGAACCTGAAAACAGAGACAGAAAAAGCGGCGGAGGGGTCTTGCCGAATGTCCCCTCCGCTCTTTACCTACAGAAGCTTCCCTTTTGTGGGAAACTCATGGGTTCCGGGCCGCGCCGGGCGGCTGCGCGTAAAAGCCCGGGATGCCCTCGCGCAGGCTCTTCAAGGCGTGTTCCACCCGCAACTCCGCGTCCTCGCCGGTTGCGCCCCCCTCCACATAGCTCAAAACCTGTTTTTTTTCGCCGTCAAGCATGGCGGTATACCGGTCCATGGCCGTCCTGTCCTGCATCAGCCGCATGCCGAAGCCTATGGGCAGTTCGCCCTTGATGCTGTCCAGATCTCCGGGCCCGTTTTCCATCCCGCTTCCCTCCCCTTCCAATAAGGAAAGTATTTCCCGCCGTTCCCCTTTTCATCCGGTTCTCGCCGAGCAGGCTTTCCGCGGCCATACGCTTCGCACCAGCAGCATCAGTGTTCTTTAAAAAATATGAAGTTTTCCGGGTGGGTGCGGGAGGGGACCTTTTTCAAAAGGCCTCCTCCCGCTCATCCTCCCCCGCCTCCTCCATAGGAAACCTGGCCTCGTGGATGCGGCCGTCGTCCCGGAAGACGACATAGCCCTTGGGGAGAGGCTCACCGTCCAGGACGGGGGCGCTTGCCTCCCGGGAGGCGGTAAGGCGGTAGGTGGCGCGGCCATAGCGGCAGGTGATGGTAAATTCGGTCCACTGGGCCGGGGCACAGGGGCGCAGGCGCGCTCTGTCGCCCCGCTTTTCAAAGCCCAGCAGCTTTTCCAGCACCACCGCGTACAGCCAGGCGGCGCTGCCGGTGTACCAGGTCCAGCCGCCGCGGCCCATCTGGTCGGGATGGGCGTAGATGTCCGCCACGGTCACATAGGGCTCCACCCGGTATACGTCAGCCTCCCTTTGGGTGAGGGCGTGGTTCATGGGCAGCATGGCCTGGATCAGCTCCCAGGCGCGCTCCGTGTCCCGCATATCAAGCAGCGCCCAGATCATCCAGGGCACGGCGTGGGAATACTGGCCGCCGTTTTCCCGGATGCCGGGAAGATAGCCCGCAATGTAGCCGGGATTCTCCCCGCCGTCAAAGGGCGGAGTCAAAAGCTTCAAAAGCCGGTGGCCGCCGTCATAAAGCATGGACATGGCGCTGTCCACGGCCCGGGCGGCGCGCAGGGGGTCCGCCCCGGCCAGCACGCTCCAGCTCTGGCAGAGGTTGTCGATCCGGCAGCCCAGGCTTTCCCGGCTGCCCAGAGGCTTGCCCCCGTCGTACCAGGCCCGCAGGTACCAGTCCCCGTCCCAGGCATTATCCTCTATGCTTTGCATCACCGTTTCCCGAAGATGCATAAGTTCCCGGGAGGCCTCCGGGCTGCAAAGGGGCGCGAAGCGGCGCAGCACCTGGCACAGGAAAAAGCCAAGCCACACGCTTTCGCCCCGCTGCTCGCCCACGCGGTTCATGCCGTCGTTCCAGTCGCCCCCGCCCATCAGGGGCAGGCCGTGATCCCCCAGGCGTACATGGCGGATGGCCCGCAGGCAGTGATCAAGCAGCGGCTCGGTAAAGTCGCTCTCCCCGGGCACGCCGTACCAATCCTCCTGCCCTTCCGGGATTTGGGGGCCCTTCAAATAGGGGATATGTTCGGCAAGCACGGTGCTATCCCCGGTCACCTCCACATAGGCGGCGGTGACATAGGGCAGGAACAGCAGATCGTCGCTGATGCGGGTGCGCACTCCCAGCATGGGCGGATGCCACCAGTGCTGCACATCCCCCTCCTCAAACTGGTGGGCGGCGCACAGCAAAAGATGCGCCCGCACGGCCTCCGGCTTCGCATACAGCAGCGCCAGCATATCCTGAAGCTGGTCCCGGAACCCCACAGCCCCGCCCGCCTGGTACAGCGCGGCCTTGGCCTGCAGCCTGGCCGCCCGCACCTGGTAGGGCAGCCAGCGGTTCATCATCAGGGCAAGGTTTTGGTCCGGCACCGTTATTTCCAGGGGCGAAAGCTCCGCCGCCCAGTAGCGCTGGGTTTCCTGAAGGCGTTTGGACGGGCCTTCCCGTTCCATCAGGGCGATCAGCTCCCGCGCCGCATCACGGCTAGGAGCCGCGCCCAGCGCGAAGGCCAGGGATGCGCTGGTACCGGGGTTCAAGCGGATCACCGTGCCGCACAGCCCCAGCGTTCCTAACTCCGAGGGGGGGAGCATCTCCCTTTTCAGGGCCAGGGGACCATCCCCGTCAAGCCCCCAGAAGCTGCCTGTGGACAATACCGCGCTGTGAACACCCTCCGGCCCGTCCAGAAGCGCCAGGAAAGCCGTGCCTGAAAAACCGGGGTTCTCGGCCAGCACAGCCTGGGTACTCAGCGGGAAGGCGCAGGTAAGCTGGGCACTCTGAACACCCTCCCCAAGCTGGAAATCGGCGAAGTGGCATACCCGCAGCCACCGTTCCCTGCCGCTTACGTTTTTGATCCGCAGAGCGCGCAGGCTCACAGGGTGTTCCTTGTCAGAAAACAGCTGCAGGGTGGTTTCCAGCCCCATGCCGAATCCCTGGATCACGGTAAGTCCCGGGCTGTGGGTGGCCCGGAAGGACATGCCTTCCCCCAGGGGCCAGCGGCAGGGGGAGAACAGCGCTCCCGTTTCCTCATCCCGCAGGATCAGCCCCTCTCCGGGCTTGGGGGAAACGGGATCATTGGGCCATCTTGTAATGCGGCCGTAGTGGCTGTTTCCAAAGTAGGTGAACAGCGGCCCGCTCTCCCCGGCCAGGCTGCCGAAGCCGGAGTTTGCCAGGATGTTGATCCAGGGCGCGGGTGGAAGCGCGCCTTCCGCAAGGTCGATGACATAGTCGCCCTCCGGCAGGGTAAAGCCGCCGTACCCGTTGAACTGCCAGCGGTCAAGGGGCGGAAGCGGCGGCACGGGAGAAGGATGATCCTCCTTTTTCCACTTCACCGAGGCCGCCTTGGCGGAAGCCTGCAGCGCCCGGAAATGCGCGCCTAGGGACCCCCGATCCCCGGAGAGAAACAGCCGGGAAGCGGCTTTCAGCAGCTTTTCCGTGTCCGGGGACAGTGCTGCAAGATCGATCAGGTGCACGCCCCCCGGCTTGCCGATCAATTCCCTGGCGTGGCTGGAAGCCGTCAGGTCCCGCAATGCGTCCCGCACAGGCTGGTCGTAATCCGCGCCGTGGCAGTTGACAAGCACCAGGTCCGCCCATACCCCGTGCAGCCGCCACCAGGCGTGGGCGCTCAATACCGTTCTGGCCAGGGGCAGATGCTCCCGGTGCGTAAGCTCCACCGTAATGATGGGCAGGTCGCCGCTGATGCCAAGACCCCACAGCCCCTTGACGGAGAGGGGCACCGGTTCCTCCCTGCTGTCCCCCGGCTGGCCGCCGTAGATCAGCCGGCCGCTTAAACGCCCGTACAGATTCTGGTTCGCAGCATCAATGGCCAGATACCTGGCCGATACCACCCCCTGGGTGATGGCCAGTTCCCTGGCACGTTTGGCATCATCCGGGGTCTCATACCTGGCCGCCATCACCTTGGGCTGCTGGTCCTCCTCAATGAGCATGGTGCAGAAAACAAGCTGCGCCCGCCCGTGGGCGGGGAGCAGAAACTGGGTGCGCAGGCTCATGCAGGGGGTAATCACGGCGCCCACCCTGCCCGATACGGTGCGCAGGCTTTCCATCATCTGCCGGGGCTTCGCCATGCTGCCCCCCCGGCCCAGAAAGGCGCAGCGGTCCGACTGGGCCACCGTATGGATCAGGTCGATGTCCGAGCCCAGGGCGTGCACCAGCACCCGCCGGGAGTCACCGCCGTCCCTGGGCCTCCGGCGGGCGGACAGGCATTGCCTGCCCACCCGCTCCGTTTCAATGAACAGGTTGCGGAATACCGGATGGGCCGCGTCCGCCTTTTGTCCGCTAAGCGCAAGCTCAAAGAAGCTGGCGGCCTCCAAAAGCCTTTCCCGGCCAGAGCGGTTAACGATCTCCAGCAAATGCAGCGCGGCGCCGTCCAGGGGATTTACAAAGCAGCAAAGCTTGCTCTCAATGCCAAGATGTGTTCTTGAAAACACCGCCTGGCCGGTCTCAAACACCGTTTCGCCGGGCAATGCGGGGTCGGTGGGCTGCCAGAGGGCGTTCTCCTGGGCATCCCGCAGATAAAACCGGATGCCGTCCTCCTCCCCGGCCACGCCCAGGAACCGGGAGACCATCACCCCGTCCCTGGCCAGGTAGCCGCCGCCCTGGGCGGTGACGCACAGGGTGGTGCCGCCGCCGTAGAGCAGATGGACGTCCACCGGAAAGCCCGACAGGGCGGCCTGGCGCCTTGCGCACCTGGAGGCGCCGGCGGCGGGCCTGGGCCTTGGCATGGCCTTTCTTGGCGGCAGCGCGTTTTTGGGCATCCGCTCCTGGAGCAGAAGCCCGTAGGCCTTCACGCTGGGGAGTTTTTGAAAATACTGCACCAAGGCGTTCCCGCACACCGCGTTGCACAGCGCGCAAAGCATCATTCCCTGGTGGTGGCTCATATGGCTGCGCACCAGCTCGAATGCCTTGCCTTCGCCGATGCGGGAGGCGTTGAAGTCGGCAGCCTCAAAAAAGCCCAGATGGCTGTCCCAGCCCATGGCTTTCATTTTATGAAGGTTCTCCCCGGCCGCCTGGGGGAAAAGAGGCAGCGACAGGCCGCAGGCGTAGGGGGCAATAACGCCCTGGGCACAGATGTTGGAAAGCGCCAGGTCGGGCAGGCCAAAGGCCTGGTACTGGTAGTTGAGCGCGGGGTCAAAGGCGTAGTAGCCGCTTTCGCTGACGCCCCATACGCCCTGCCGGTCGTGGTGCATCTGGTTTTTTACGGCCCGGCGGCAGGCGGTGTCCAGCAGCGTTCCCCGGGTGAGGGGCAGGAGCAGGGTGGGCATCAAATACTCAAACATGGTGCCGCTCCAGGAGATGAGGGTGGCCCCGTGCCCGGTCCTTACCAGCGTCCGGCCCAGGCGGAACCAGTGGCGGGTGGAAACCTGCCCGGTCATCACCGCCACAAAGCTCAACAGCCGGGATTCACTGGCCAGCAGGTCGTACCTGGAATCGCCGGGTTCCTCATCCCGGACATCCATGCCCACGTAGAAAAGCTCCGCCTTGGGGTCGTACAGCTTTTTCAAGTCCATGGCCATAGCCATCTCATCCATCCGAAGGGAAAGGCTGCGCAGGGCGGCATCCAGGGACGGGGCCAGGGTGCGCACCGCCTGGGCACAGCATAGCAGACAAGCAGCCAGATTGCCGCTGTCCACGGAGGAGACGTAGCAGGGTTTCAAAGGCTCCAGGGTACGGGTGTCGTACCAGTTGTAAAAGTGGCCCTCCCACTTGGCCAGCCGTTCCATGACGGAAACGGTACCTTCCATGCGCCTGGCCATCTCATCCGGCTCCAGAAAGCCCAACGCCTGCGCCGCGGCGCAGGAGAGCAGGTACAGCCCCATGTTGGTGGGGGAGGTACGGTGGGCAATGCCCTTGTCCGGGTGGATTTGAAGGTTGTCCGGGGGCAGAAAGTGGTCGGAAGAAGTGACCACCTTCTCAAAATACCGCCAGGTGGCCCTTGCCATGTCCGTAAGCCGCCCCTTTTCCTCCTCGCTCATGGGGACCTCCCGGTACAGGGGCTGATCCAGGAGCGGGGCGGCAAAGGGGAAGGCCGCCCACAGCCCGGCCAGCAGGAGCCCAGGCAGTACCGTGCCGGAAAGCAGGGATGCGGCGGCCAGGAGCGCGGCCAGAATAAGCTGGCTCCACAGCCCGGGGGTGCGGGAAACGGCACCGCCGCTGTCCGCCTGGGCCGCGGTGACCCATTGCAGCATATGGCGGTGGGAGACCGTGACCCGGTACAGCGTGCGCAAAACGGCGTCCAGCAGCGTATGGATCCTTACGGGCAGCGCGGACACCTCCGTAAGAAAGGCAGCCAGCGCCTTGAAGGATAGGAAGGCATTCAAAGAGGGCAGGGCCAGCAAAAACAGCAGCAAGTACGGCCTGCCCGCGGCGGCGGCATACAAAAGCAGCCCGCCCTGGGCGGCGGGAAGCAGGCTCCTGCGCAAATTGTCCCATATCTTGTGCCGGGAGAAGCGGGGGAGCGGGTTCTTTTTGATCCGGTCCTTCTGCAAAACCCTCGGGAACAGCCAGGGCAGCAGCTGCCAGTCGCCCCTGGTCCAGCGGTTCAGCCGCTTCATCCAGCCCATAAAGGCGGCGGGCTGGCCGTCGTAGAGCGTCACGTCTGTCAAAAGCGCGCTGCCGGAAAGCTCCCCCTCCAGCAGATCGTGGCTCAGGACGGTATTCGGGGCAATGCGGCCCTCCACCGCTTCCACAAAGGCGGCGGGGTCGTAGATGCCCTTCCCAGCAAAGGAGCCCGCGTTGCCAAGGTCCTGGTACAGGTCGCTCACCGCGGCGTTGTAGGGGTCCACGCCGCCCCGGCCGCCCAGCACCGCCGCAGTCCGGGTGCGCACCGTGTCCGCGGCCACCTCCATCCTGGGCTGCAGGATGCTTTTGCCCCGGAGCTGCCCGCGGTATACCTGCCGCTTTTGCAAAGGATGGGCCATGGCGCCAATGAGCCTGTTTGCGCCGCCGGGGGGCAGCACGGTGTCGCTGTCCAGGGTGATGACATAGGCGTATTGCCCCGTGAAGCTTTCCGGCGGCATGGAGGCATACAGAAAGTCATCCTCCCCGGCAAGGCCCAGCAGCAGCCGGTTCAGCGCCTCCAGCGCACCGCGCTTGCGCTCCCGGCCTATATAATTTTTCTCCAGGGGATTATAGGTCCGCGCCCGCTGCAGGTAGGCAAAGCCGCCGCCGTACTCCTGGCAGAGGGCTTCGATGCCGGCCTTCCCCGCGGCAAGGATCTCCTGATCGCTCACCTGCTCCAGGGTCGGGCTGTCGGCGAAGTCCGCCAGCAAAAGAAAGTGGAGGTTGGGGTCCGGATTTGCGTGATGCAAGATGGACAGGTGCTTCACCATGGCCATGGCCTGGGCGGCGCCCGTGAGCAGCGTGGGACAGACCACCAGCGTCCGCCACTTGTCGGGGATTCCCTCCACCATAAGCCGCGGCAGCACCCTGGGGGCGTGAAGGCGGCGGAGGGCCCGGCGCAGCGCCTGGCGCGCAGCCTCTGAAAAGGGCAGCAAAAACAGCGGGATCAGCAGCGGAGGCAGCATGAGCAGATACCCCGCCAGCGCCCCCAGCGCGGCGGACAGCCACAGGGCGGCCAGATACAGCCCCCGGGCGTGGCGCCTTGCAAACTGGTGCTCCTTTACAGCGATACGGCCGGCGCCCAGCTTCTGCATCAGCGCGCTCTGGCCCTCGTCCAGAAGAAAATATCCGATATGCCCGTCCAGTTCCCCCTCCGTCCCCTCCCCGGCGCAGGCCACGGCGGCCCTGGCCACCAGGTTTTCCGGCAGGCCGCACTCCCAGGCAAATAGCTGCACCCGGCGGCGGTACAGCTCCCTGCTTTCAAAATCCATCTCCGGGTAGACGCGGGCGGGGTCCTGCCCAAGCAGCTGGTGGATAGGGTTCATGGCCTCCAGCGTTTCCCCCCAGGGGACCTGGGAAAGGCGCTTTAGGGAGGTGATGGCATTGCCCATCCATTGCCTGTCGCTGGTCTGCCGAATGTGTTCCTTTTCCACGATGCCGGACACCCGCAGGTCCATTTGGGCCAGTTGCTCGTCCAGCCAGGCAAGGGCCTGGGCGTCCTCCGATTCCCGCAGCAGGGAAAGGAGCCTTTCCAAAAAGGCGGTGCTTTGGGGCGCCTTTTTAAACTGGCGTCGGCCCGCCTCCCGGCGCCGGCCGGTAAGCCTGGCGGCCCAGAGGGGTGCAGCGTCGCAATCCTTCTGCATGGCCACGCTCAACGTGCAAAGCTCGTCCACCAACTGCAAAAGTGTAATGTTCAGCGTCAGGGGCAGCGACCACAGCTCCACCTGGGTCAAGGGGGAGGCTTCCTGCCAAGCGGCCACGGCGGCCATGAGCCGGGGGGCGCTCACATGGGCGTCGGTGTGGGAAATCAGCTCCCGGACGAATTTTTGCACCCGGATCTCCCCGCTCTTAAGCTTTGGCAACCGCGGGGACCGCTTCCACTCCCGCCGGACGGAGAGCAGCGTTTCCTCCAGGGTGCGGGCATTGTCGGTCAGCCACTGGGCGGCGGGCAGCAGGCTTTCCCTGTCGCGGACCAAAAGCGCCCGCACCGCCGCGCGAAGCCTTGGCAGCATGCGGCGCGGCATACGAAGCCGGCCCATGCCCCTTACCGCCGCGGCGGCGGCGCAGGACATCAGGTGGCCGTGAAGGCCCTCGTCCAGAAGCACATCCCGCAGGCTTCCGGACCTCCCCCTGCGCTGCGCAACCACCACCGCCGCCAGCAGCAAAAGACCGAAAACCGCGATGCCTGCCTGCATGTCTTCAAATTCCTCCGCATAAGACGTGAAGGTAGTTTGCGCACATCCGGCCGGATGCATGCAGGCGAAGCCTTGCTTGCATCGCGCGCTTTTCTATCAAAAACATTGCAATTCGTGAAAGGGTACGGTAAGCTATAAGCATCACCGCTGACGAAAGGAATTCCCATGCCTGACACGCCTTACCGCCTGCTGCTGTGCGACGCAGACAACACCCTGTTTGATTTTTCCGCCGCGGAAAAGGCCGCGCTCTATGACGCACTGGCTTCCTGCGGCCTGCCGGCGTCCCCGGAAACCGCAAAAATATATTCCGAAATCAATCTTTCCCTGTGGAAAGCCTTTGAACGCGGGGAGATCACCCAAGGCACGCTGCGGATAGAGCGTTTCCGGCGGCTGCTTGGCCGCTTCCCCGCGGTTGCCTTCTCGGCGGAAGAGGTGGGGCTGCGCTTTACCAACAGCCTGGCGCAGCATGCCTTTTTGATGGACGGGGCGCTGGAATTTGTACAAGCCGTTCATGCCCGCATGCCCATCGCGCTGGTTACCAACGGCATCGCCGAGGTGCAGCGGGGCCGGCTCGGGCGCTCTGCGATCGCCCCCTATATCGATTGCGCCGTCATCAGCGGGGAAATCGGCAGTTCCAAGCCCGACCCGGAAATGCTCTATATCGCCATGGAAAAGGCAGGCGTCACGGACAAATCCCAAGTGATCCTGCTGGG
Organism: Bacillota bacterium; assembly: GCA_023459275.1. Classification (GTDB taxonomy): domain Bacteria; phylum Bacillota; class Clostridia; order Christensenellales; family Aristaeellaceae; genus JAEWAH01. The sequence goes on from JAEWVC010000105.1 coordinate 71,768, forward strand.
GGACAGCCTGACCGCCGATATCGAGGCCGCCCGCCGGGCGGGCATCGCTTCCATCCACCTTTGCGGTCCCGGGGGAAGGCAGGCGGATTCCCCCGCAAATTTCCAGGCGGAAACCCTGGAGGAAGCCCGCCGTATGATTCTGAATGATTGACAAACCCGGCATACGATCCATCAACAGCCAATGGCCGCGTCGGAAGGATGGTGTCACCGCATGGCGGCGGTCCCACTCAAACTGAATCATCTTCAAAAGCGTTATGGCCGGACGCAGGTGCTTGCGGGCGTGGACCTGGCCGTGGCCCCGGGCGAATTTTTGTCCCTGGTGGGGCCCAAGGGCTGCGGGAAAACAACGCTGATGCGCATCCTGGCCGGGCATGAAAAGCCCGATTTTGGCAGGGTGCTGCTCAATGGCAGGGACATCACCGGCCTTCCCCCGGGAAGAAGGGGGCTGGGCGCGGTCTTTGGTGACACGCCGCTTTTCCCCCGCCGCACGGTGGCGGCCAACGTTGCCTACGCCCTGAAGCTTCAGGGTGTTCCCCGGGGGGAGCGGCATGGCCGCGCGCAAAAGCTGCTGGCCATGGCCGGCCTGTCCGATTTGGGCAAAAAGCGCCCCGGCAGCTTGTCCCCCTTCGACTGCGGGATGGCGCTGGCTGTACGTGCGCTGGCGGCGGCGCCCAAGGCGCTGCTGCTGGACGATCCCTTCGCCCGCCTCCCCGCGGCGGAGCGCAGACGCATCCTGGCATTTTTGAAAGCCATGCAGCAGCAGTGGCATTTTTCCATTTTATATGCCACCAGGGACCTTGAGGAAGCCATGGCCGTATCCCATCGCCTGGCGCTGATGCGGGATGGCCGCATGGAGCAGGCGGGAACCCCGGAGGAGGTGTACCACCTGCCCCAAAGCGTGGCCTCCGCGGTGTTCCTGGGGCCCGCAAACCTGTTGCCCTGCATGGTGGCCGCCAGGCGGCCGGACGGCATGGTGGCCCTGGAAATGGAGGGGCTGACCATCCCCGCCAAAGCCTATGGCCCGCCTCCCACCATCGGGGAGGACATGTTCCTGTTAATCCGTCCCGAGCAGGTGGAGCTGTCCGCCTCGCCCCGCCGCGATAGCCTGCTCAGCGCCGTGTTTTCCGGCCTTCGCACATCGGAGGGCCGGCAGTGGGCCGTGGCCTCTCTGCCCACGGGGCAGGAGCTTTTGTGCAAAGTGCCGGAGGAGGCCTTCGAGCCCGGAAAGCGTATTTTCCTTCGGTGGGATACGGATCTGGCTGCGCTTTTGTCCGCGGAGGAGGAAACGGCTCCTCCTTTGGATACGGCATCCGAAGCCGGAAAGGGGGTGGCCCCATGGGCGGTATAAAACGCGGGCCTTCCCTCCCGGCTTATGTGCTGTCCTTTGCGGGGGCGGCGCTGCTCCTTGTCCCGGGGGTGTGGCTTTGGGCCGCGGACACCGGGCAAAGCATCCCCGCGCCTGACTTTGCGCTGCTTTACGCCCCCATAGGGCTTACGACTTTGGCCGCGGCCTTCTTAACCGCCCTCCCCGCCGCATTGGCCGCCGCCGCCGCGGGCTTTCTCCTGGGCTGCCTGCTGGCGTCCCGGCGCAAAGCGGCCTGGGTGCTGGCACCCGTATGGCTGGCCGGCCTGTTTTTCCTGTATGCCCAACAGTTATTGTCTTTTTTGCCGGAGGAAGCCGCCTTGTTTTTGTCCCCGGCGGCAGCCTTGCCCATATCCCCTTGGGTACCTACGGCCCTGGGGCTGCTTCCGCCGGCGGCGGTTTGCGCCGGCGCCTTTGCCGGTTCCATCCGCCCGGCGCTGTACCGGGCCGCCCGGGACCTGGGCGCATCCCGGCTGCGGGCCTGCGTAACGTTCCTGCTACCAAGGGCGCTTCCCGGCCTTCCCGCCGCGTTCTTTGCGGCGCTGCTCCCCGGCATGGGGCTTGCGCTTGTGAATGCTCAGGAAGCCTCCATAGCCTATGCCGTTCCGGCCAGCGCCGCGCTGCTGCTTACTGCCTTGCTTCTGCTCCTGCTTTGCGGGCTGACACAAAAAAACGGGAGGACATCTCCATGCTGATCCAACACGCGACCGCTTATATTGATGGGCGGTTTCAAGCGCACGTATCCCTCCGCACAGACGGGCATATCATTTTGGAAACAGGCGCTTCCCTTTCGGCGGGCCCCGGGGAGGAAACGCTGGACCTTCAGGGGGATTACCTCCTGCCCGGGTTTGTGGATGTGCACATCCACGCCTTCAAGGGCATGGATACCATGGCCGGGGAGGCGGCGGTGCGCCACATGAGCCGGGAACTGAAAAAGGAGGGTGTGGCCGCCTTCCTGCCCACCACCATGAGCGCCTCCCCCGCGGATACAAAGGCCGCCCTCCAGGGGATCGGCGCGGTGATGAAGCGCCCTGAAAAAGGAGGCTCCCAGGTGCTGGGCGCCCATATGGAGGCGCCCTTTCTGAACGCCGCCCGGTGCGGCGCCCAGGTGGCCGGGTACTTCCTGCCGCCCTCCATGGAGGCGTTTTTGGACATGGCCGGGGAGTTTCTGCCCCTGGTGCGCATCGTGACCCTGGCCCCGGAGCTTGACGGCGCGGAGGGCTGGATACGGCAGATCACCGCCAGGGGGATCGTGGCCTCCATCGGCCATTCCGACGCCACCTGCGAAACCACACATGCCGCGGCGGACTGGGGCGCCACCCACGTCACCCACCTGTTCAACGCCCAGCCCCCTTTGAACCACCGGGCCCCCGGCGTGCCCGGCGCGGCGCTCACCGACGGCCGCCTGTACACGGAGATCATTGCCGACGGCATCCACCTGCACCCGGATATCCTGCGCCTGGTCATGAAGGCCAAGGGCCGGGAAAAGACCGTTCTGGTCACCGACGCCATGGAGGCCTCCGGTATGCCGGAGGGTGAATATCAGCTGGGCGGACAGGCGGTGTACGTGAAGGACGGGGCGGCCAGGCTCGCTTCCGGGGTGCTGGCCGGGTCCACCCTCACCATGCCAAGGGCTTTCCAAAACATGGTCCGCTTCGGCATCGCTCCGGAAGACGCCGCCTATGCCGCCACGGCATCGCCGGCCGCTTCCATCGGAGAAAAGCTTGCCGGGCGCATTGCGCATGGCGCGCCCGCCTTGCTCACCCGCTGGGACAGGGGCTTTGACCGCATGACCGTGCTAAGCTGACTTTTGCGCGGCTTCAGGAAACGGGCGCATGAAGCGCGGGAAATTTTCTCAAACTCCCCCCATAAGGCGCGTTTGCCTTTCTTGCCAGGCTTGCGCGTTTGCGCTACAATAAAAGGGCCCATTCCGCCCTTTGTCAGGAGGGAGTCCATGGAAAGCAAGCCCTGCGGCGCGCCCCGTTACGGGCCGTTCCTTGAAAGGATCCGGGAACGGATCCCGCAGGAGCGGATACTGCTCAACGCCCCCATGCGGGAGCATACCACCCTGAAAATCGGCGGCCCCGCCGATCTGCTGGTTACCGCCCAAAGCGCGGAGGAAATCGCTTTTTTGATCCGCCTTGCCAACGAATACCGCGTGCCCATGATGATGCTGGGCAACGGCAGCAACCTGCTGGTGCGGGATGGGGGCATCCGCGGCCTGGTGGTACGCATGGGGGAGGCCATGGCCGAAATTACGGTGGAGGGCACGCTGCTTACCGCCAAGGCGGGGGCTTCCCTGGCGGCAGTGACAAAGGAAGCCGCAAGGCACAGTTTAACGGGTCTGTGCTTTGCCTGCGGCATCCCCGGCACGGTGGGCGGCGGCGTGTACATGAACGCCGGGGCCTATGGCGGGGAACTGAAGGAGGCCGTCCTAAAGGTGGAGGCTGTCTCCGAAAGCGGGGAGATTCTGGTTTTCACAGGGGAGCAGATGCGTTTTGGCTACCGCCACAGCCTCGCCCAGGAAGAAAATCTGATCATCACCTCCGTCACCTTTCAGCTTACGCCGGGCGACCGGGAAACCATCCTGTCCGATATGCGGGAGTTCAACCGCCGCCGCAATGAAAAGCAGCCCATGGATATGCCCAGCGCGGGGAGCACCTTCAAGCGTCCGGAGGGCCGTTACGCGGGCCAGCTCATCGATCAGGCGGGGCTCCGGGGCACGCGGGTGGGGGCCGCGCAGGTGAGTGAAAAGCACGCGGGCTTTCTGGTAAATACGGGAAACGCCACCGCGGCGGAGTACCTGGCGCTGATCGCGCTGGTGCAGCGCGTTGTTTTCGAAAAATCCGGCGTTTCCCTGACGCCGGAAGTGCGTATTGTGGGAGAGGACGCCCCCACGTATCTTGTATAGGGTACTCCCTTCAGAAGGAGGGCACGGGATATGCGTTTTTTGATCCTCACCGGCCTGTCCGGCGCGGGGAAAACGGTGGCTGTCCGCCACCTGGAAGACCTGGGCGTGTTTTGCGTGGACAACCTTCCGCCCATGATGATTATCAAATTTATGGAGGCCTGCCAGACCACCGCCATGCGCGCGCCCATGGTGGCCATGGCGGTGGATGTGCGCAGCGGCGAGTTTTTCGATGCCCGGGCGGTGCGCAAGGTCATCGCCGAGGCGCGGGAGGTCGGCTACCAGATCGAGACGCTGTTTATGGAAGCCAGCGATGACATGCTGGTGAGCCGGTATAAGGAAACCAGGCGCGACCATCCCCTGGCCGGGGAAAACGTGGGGCTCCAGGAGGCGATTTCAAACGAGCGGGAGCTTTTGCAGCCCCTCCGGGAAACCGCCAACTACCTTATTGATACCAGCGTTTTAAAGCCCAGGGCGCTCCAAAAAATGCTTTCGGACATTTTGAACACCCGGTCGGATTCCCAGTATATGCGTCTGGAGATTTTGTCTTTCGGCTTCAAGCGGGGCCTGCCCAGGGAAGGGGACCTGGTGTTTGATGTGCGCTTCCTGCCCAACCCCTTTTACATGGAGGGGCTGGGACGGCATACCGGGCTGAACGAGGATGTCCGAGCCTATGTGCTGGACCATCCTGTCACGGCCGAATTCCTTGAAAAGGTCATGGACATGCTGCATTTCCTGCTGCCCCACTACCAGGAGGAAGGCAAGCACCGGCTGGTGATCGCCGTGGGCTGCACCGGCGGCGCGCACCGCAGCGTGGCCATCGCGGAAGAGATGGCATCCCGCCTGCGGGCCCAGGGATTTTTGGTGGATGTGAACCACAGGGACCTGGACCTGGAGCAGGCACACTGGAAGACTTTGTAATGGGCCGCTGGGTTCCGGCAGGCTTTTTAGGCGGCTGCCCGCCAAGGAGGTGCCCTTGTCTTTTTCCGCCGACACAAAGGATGAACTGGCGAGGCTGCCCCTTGGCAAGCCTTGCTGCATGCTCAGCGAACTGAGCGCACTGATGCAGACCTCCGCTTCCCTCTCCGTAAGGGGGGCGGGGCAGGTGCGCCTTGCCTTCCGCGTGGAAAACGCGGGGCTGGCCAGGCGCATCTTTCTTTTGCTGCGCGCGCTGTTTTCGGCTTCCCCCTCGCTGCATTTTATCCGCCACAACCGGCTGGGCGGGCAGCGCAGCAGCGTACTGACCCTGGAAAAGGAGGACGCGCAAAAGCTTCTCACAGCCCTTGGCATGATGGTTGCGGGGGAGGATGGGGAAATGCATCTTGTAAGGACGTCGCCCAGGAACGCGGCTTTCCGGCAATGCTGCCGGAAAGCCTTTCTCCGGGGCGCATTTTTGGGCGCAGGGTCGCTGAGCAACCCGGAGAAGGGATATCATTTCGAGATCGTGGCCCAGGACTTGTCCCTGGCGGCATTCCTTGTAAAAATGATGGAAAAATCAGGCCTTCCGGCAAAACAGATGGTCCGGAAGGGCACAAATGTGGTATACTTAAAAGAGAGTGAGCAGATCGTGTCGGTCCTTGGGTTGATGGGGGCAAGCCAGGCCTTGCTGTCCCTTGAGAACACCAGGGTCCATAAGCACGTGATGAACTATGTCAACCGCATGATGAATTGTGATGCCTCCAATATGGAAAAGCAGCTGGACGCTTCCAACCGCCAGGTGGAAGCCATCCGCGCCCTCTCCCTGAAGGGTGCGCTGGATGCGCTTCCCCCGTCCCTTCGGCAAGTGGCGCGGCTTCGGCTTTCCCAGCCGGATGCCACCCTTTCCCAGCTGGGCGAAATGTTGGACCCGCCCCTTGGCAAGTCCGGTGTCAATCACCGCCTACGCAGGATCGTAGCCCTTTCGCAAGCGTTGGATTCCAAGAAGGAGGAGGAACCATGATCCGAAAAGAAGTCGCCCTGCCAGGCCAGGAAGCATTGCAGCGCCGTACCGCCGCGCAACTGGTACAGGTGGCGAGCCGCTTCGATGCCCGCATCATGATCGAACACCGCAGCAAGGTCATCAACGCCAAAAGCATGCTGGGCCTTCTGTCCCTAGGGGCCGCCATCGACGGAAAGCTGTACCTGGTGGCGGACGGCGAGGACGAACAGAAGGCTGTGGATGCCATCGTCCTGCTGCTGGACAATCATTTTTCCGAATAATGCCCTGATGCCCCTTCGCGGTGCTCAGGGCCTTTGCCGCCCGGCTTCCCGGCGCGGGGCATACGGCATGGCGGTGCCTGGCCCATGGCACTTTCCCGGGAACTGGTATGCCCTGTTTTCCCCGCGGAGGCGGGGACATTCCAAAGGGATCAGCCTTCTTTCCATAGGGGGCTGTTTTCTTTGCAGGCGGAAACACCGTCCTGTATGGCGGGAATGGTCATTGTAACGGCCATTCCCTTTTGAATTCCTTCGCTGGTTACCTCCAGCCCATACCCCTCCCCGTAGGAGGTATTGATCCGCCGGTAGATATTCATCAGTGATACCCCCTTCAGGTTCATGTACTGGTATTCCGTTTCCCTGGCCGTAATCCTTAAGCGCAGTTCCTTCAGCGCCTCCGGCGCCATGCCCGCGCCGGTATCCGACACGCGAAACACAATCTTCCCCTTTGCAAGCCTGCCTGAAATATGCAGCATGCCTGCCTCCCTGGCGGGCATCAGCCCATGGGTGACGGCGTTTTCCACAATGGGCTGCAAAAGCAGCTTGGGCATGGAGTAGGCGCACAGGCTGTCCTCCACATCATATGTTACCTGAAAGCGCCCGCCATAGCGCAGGTTCATGATCAGGATGTATTCCTGGATGATCTCCATTTCCTCAAACACGTTGCACATGTCCGCCGCGCCGTAGGCATAGCGGAGGATCCTTGCGATCCCGTCCGCCATTTTTACGGCCTGTTCTTTTTTGCCTTGCTCCATCAATGTCTCAAGGCCCATAAGGGAATTGTACAAAAAATGCGTGTTGATCTGCTTCTTCAAAAGAAACAGGGCCATGCGCTGCTGGTTGAGCTCCCTTTCATGCAGCGCCTGCTGCGCCGTGATCATCTGCCGGTTCTGGGTGGTGATCTGCGCGAGCATGGTGTTGATGCTCTCGGTGAGCACATCGATATGGGGCATGCCCGTTACGCTGATTTGCTGCTGCGGCCGGGCCGCGTCAATTTGGGAGACCTCCCCGATCACCTTGGCGATGGGCTTCAGAAACCAGCGCTGGGTCAGCCGGAAGAGGGTAAAGAATACCGCCAGGGCGAACAGCCCCACCAGGATGCCGGTGGAAAGCACCATTTCCTTTTGGGGGAAAAGCTGGCTTTTCAAAATAGCCGCGGAAACGGTGAGCCCTTGGGAGGCCAGGGCACTTTGCTGCATATAATACTGCCTGTCCGTGACCGGCGTATCGCCGATGGGCTTTCCAACCCACTCCTCCCGGTTGGATACAAGAACGGTCTGGCCGTCATGCAAAAAAAGCAGGATAGGTGCCAGGGCCTCATAATCGGAAAAGAGCGAGGCAATCCTGGCGGTATCGCTTAAAATGGCCAGCGTGCCCACCTTGCGGGGCTCCCGGGCTACGGGCAGGCTCCACAGGGGCGAAGTAGTCAGCAAATACTTCCCGCCGGCAAGGGTCACCATCCTGCTGGAGGTAAACACGTCACCGGCGGACAGTGCCCGCAGTGTGCGGCAGTCCTCCGTGCTCAGGGCGCCCTTGTACTGGAACCAGGCGTTGGTGATGTCGTAGAGGATCAGGTGGTCGACTTCCATGTTCTGGATCGCGCCGTCCACCAGGGGCCGGACCTTGTTGAAGGCATTAAGGTACCGCTGCTGCGTGTCGCGGGTTCCGGCATATTCCTGGACAAAGGATTGCTCTGACAGGAATTTCGCAATGGTATACTGCATGTCAAACAGGTCCTGGGCCTTGGAGAGCACCTGCTCCACCGCCAGATCCATATCCCCCGACCGCATGGCGATCATCTCCCCGGCCAGGCGGCTTGCCAATAGGGAGATGGCCCCCAGCAGGAGCACCATCAACGCCAAGCTCAGCAGCGTCAGCTTCTTGCGCAGGCTTGAAAATACTTGCTTCTTGTTCATGCGTGGCTCCTGTATTCCGTGGGGGACAGGTTTGTTGCACCCCGGAATACCCGGCAAAAATAAAAATAGTCCTCATAGCCGCAGCAGGCGGCGATCTCCTTGATGGTCAGGTCCGTGGCCGTTAACAGCCTGCAGGCCTCCTTGATGCGCAGCTCCTGCAGATAAGCTGAAAAAGTGGTGTTCATATGCTTGGAGAACAGGCGGCAGATATAGGTGGGGGTGATGCTGAACCGTTCACCGATGCTGCCCAGAGACTGCTTTTCCTGAAAATGCTGCTGCATGTGCCTGAGGATCCTGTTCAGCTCCGCCGAATACGTTTCCGGCCTCTCCGCTCCGCCTTTTGCGTTGAGCTTCAGGTAAAGCCGCTCCATCAGGGCACCCAGCCGCTCCTGATCCAGGGGCTTCAAAAGATAATCGAATCCCTCCATCAATAGCAGCTCCCTGGCGTATTCAAAGCGGTCATAGGCGCTGATGACCACAAACAGCGCCTTCAGCCCCCGCTCCTTCAGCTCGCGGATCAGCGCGAGGCCGCTCATCACAGGCATGCTGATATCCGTGAGCACCACATCGGGCTTCATTTCCAATATCCGCTGGCAGGCCGCCACCGGATCGGTGCTCATCCCCGCCAGCTGAAAGGGGATATCCTCCCAACGGATATTCTTTTCAAACTGCGACAGGACCAGCGGCTCGTCATCCACCACATAGACCGTATACACGCTTCCACCCCCGGTGCTGCCATTATACCGGAAGGGGCGAAATTCGTACAGCATGCTCAAGCAAAAGGGCAATATTTTTCATAGATCGTGCAGGTATGTCCATTTCCTCCCCCTTTTTTCTCCCGTATACTGAAAACAATGAAAGCAGCAAATTGAAATGGATGTGAGAAATCTGATGCACAAAAGCACTACTGTACGCGCATCGTTCCGCCGTCAAATCTTCAAACGGTGGCAGTTGTATGTCATGCTGGCCCTGCCGGTCATCTATTTGCTGATCTTTTGCTATTACCCCATGGCGGGCATCCAGATCGCCTTCAAAAAGTACACGGGCCGCCTGGGCATCTGGGGCAGCCAGTGGGTAGGCCTCAAGCACTTCATCAAATTCTTCGATTCCTATCAGTTCTGGAATATTCTGCGCAACACCCTGACCATCTCCCTGTACACCATCCTGGCGTCGCTTCCCTTTGCGGTAATTCTGGCACTGTGCCTGAACGCAACAAAAAGCAAGCCCTTCAAAAAGAGCGTGCAGCTGATGACCTACATGCCCAACTTCATCTCCACCGTGGTCATGGTGGGCATGCTCAAACAGCTTCTGGGCACCCAGGTGGGCCTGTACGCCCAGATAACTTCCGTATTGCACCTGCCGGCCACGGACCTGTTCGGCTCCTCCTCCGCCTTTCCCCACCTGTACGCCTGGTCCAACGTATGGCAAAAAACGGGCTGGTCCTCCATCATCTATCTGGCGGCTCTGTCCGCGGTGGACCCCGCCCATCACGAGGCCGCCATCGTGGACGGCGCCACCCGCTTCCAGCGTATTCTGCATATCGATTTGCCCACCATCTTCCCTACCATTATGATCATGCTGATCCTCAGCATGGGCCAGGTGATGAGTCTGGGCTTTGAGCGCATCTACCTGATGCAGACGGATTTGAACCTTTCCTCCAGCGAGATCATTTCCACCTACGTATACAAGGTGGGCCTCACCGGTTCGGCGGATTACAGCTACTCCACCGCCATCAACCTGTTCAATTCCGTGGTAAACATGGCGCTGATCCTGGGCGTGAACTTCTTGGCCAAAAAAACCGGCAATTCCGGGCTGTTTTAAGGAGGCGCTTCGCATGTCCATCGCCGCTCCCACCGTGCGCCGCCCCGCGGCGCAGCGGGATACCGCCAGAGACAAGGCGTTTTATGCCGTCAACGGGCTGCTGCTGGCTTTCTTTTTCCTGCTGGTGCTGATCCCCATCGTCTACGTGTTTGCCAACGCCTTCTCCGACAGCAACGCGGTGGCGGCGGGCAAGGTCTCCTTCCTGCCCATGGTGCGCGACGCGCAAAAGCAGTACCACCTGGGGATCAGCCTGGACGGATTCACGGCGGCCTTTAAAAACGACAGCATCATCACCGGCTACCTGAACACCCTCTTTTATACCTTTGCCGGCACGCTGATCAACGTTATCCTCACGCTGCTGGCGGCCTATCCCCTGTCCAGAAGCGATCTGCCGGGGCGCAACAAGATCATGATGCTCTTCGCCTTCACCATGATCTTCAACGGCGGCATGATCCCCAACTACCTGCTGATGAAGGAGCTGCACCTGCACAACACCCGCTGGGCGCTGCTGCTGCCCCTGGCCATCAACGTGTACAACATGGTCATCTGCCGTACCTTCTTCCAGCAGACCATTCCCAAGGAACTGCAGGAGGCCGCGGAGCTGGACGGCTGCAGCGACGCGCGCTTCTTTGTATCCATCGTGCTGCCTTTGTCCAAGGCCATCCTGGCGGTGATCGCGCTGTACTACGCGGTGTACCACTGGAACGCCTATTTCAACGCGTTTTTGTACATCACGGACAAGCGGCTGTACCCTTTGCAAATCGTACTCAAGGATATCATGATCGCCAACACCGTCACCGCCAGCATGCTGGAGGGCGCGGCCACGGGGGATATCGACTACAACATCATCATGGTTTTGAAGTATTCCCTGATTATCGTGGCCTGCCTGCCTATCTGGTGCCTGTACCCCTTCGTGCAAAAATATTTTGTCCAGGGCGTAATGATCGGCTCCGTCAAAGGATAACGGTCATGTGATAGCGTACACAAAACTATAAGGAGGATGACCCATGAAACGGAAGCAACGGACTGCCCTGCTCCTGTCCCTGGTGCTTGCGTGCACCTTTGCCGCCGCCGGCCTTGCGGAGGTCAAGACCACCCCCGCCGGTGAACTCCCCATCCTGACGGCGGACTCCGACAAGGTGACCCTTACCCTTGGCGTGGTGCAATACCCCTTCATCGCGGATTACGAAACCAACTACTTCGTCCGCTGGGTGGAGGAACAGACCGGCGTTGACCTCAACTTTGTAATGTACCCCTCCGACAATGCCAACGACAAGGTGCTTTTGACCCTGTCCACCGGCGATACCGACAACCTGCCCGATGTATTCCTGCGGGTGGTCATGGGCACTAACAATACCATTTTCGGCGCTTCCTACGCCGCCCGCTGGTATGACGAGGGCATGATCATCCCCCTCAACGGCCTGATCGACGAATACGGCTTCAACTACAAGAGCACCGCCGAAACCGCCGCCCAATACGGGTATGAGATCAGGAAATGGTCCACCTCCCCGGACGGCAGCATCTACTTCCTGCCCTCTTTTAGCGCTTCCCTCACCAACACCTTCCCGGAAAAGATGTGGATCAACCAGAGCTGGCTTGACAATCTGGGCCTTTCCATGCCCGCCACCACCGAGGAATTCCGGGAAGTGCTGCGGGCCTTCAAGGAAAAGGACCCCAACCAAAACGGCCTGGCGGACGAGATCCCCCTCTCCGGCGCCAAGCAGGCCCTGTATTATGCGTATGATTACCTGATCAACGCCTTCATCTATAACGATACCTACAACTCCCGCATGTACGTGGAGGACGGCACGGTGAAGTTCGCGCCCACCACCGGCCAGTGGCGCGAGGCCATGAAATACCTGCGGAGCCTGAACGATGAGGGGCTGTTCTATTCGGGCACCTTCACCCAGGATACCACCACCCTGACCCAGATCGCCCTGAACGAAAACAACGTGCTGGGCTGCTTCGAGGGCCTGGGCCATGACCTGGTGCTCACCACCAGCGACCAGGATGTGCTGGACCGCTGGACCTACATGCCCGCGCTGACCGGTCCGGATGGCGCCCACTTCGTTTCCTACGCGGCTCCTGGCGTCAGCCCCGGCGCGGTGATCACCACCAAGTGCGAATATCCGGAAATCGCCATGCGCGTGCTGGACGCCATGATGTCCTATGAGGGCAGCCTCATCACCCGCTACGGCGAGAAGGGTGTCAACTGGGACGACGCCACCCCCGGCAGCATCGGCTATTACGGCACTCCCGCGTTCTTGAAAATTATGCAGAACACCTGGGCGCAGGCGGGCCAAAACCAGAACTTCCTGCAGCTGAGCCCCTACATTCTGGATCCCGCCATTGCCACAGGCATTGAGTGGGGCGGCGACGTGAAGGAGGCCGGCTATATCAAGGCCATGGCCGTCAAGAACCTGCAGACCACAGGCGTCATTCCCACGGAAACCCTCAGCAACCTGGTGTTCACCTCCGATGAGACCGAGGTGGTGCAATCCAACCGCACGGACATTGACAGCTACATCCTGCAGAGCATCGCCAACTTTGTGGCCGGTGACTGGGACCCCTCCAATGATGCCCAATGGGAAAAGTACAAGGCCGAGTTTGACCATATGGGCCTTGCCGATTACCTGAACGCCGTGCAAACCTGCTACACCCGCATGAACGCCCAATAAATCATTTCTTCCGTCCCGGGAAGGCGTGCCTTCCCGGGACGGATTTTGAAGGTGCCTGATGAAAGCGATTGTACTCCTTTTCGATTCCCTGAAAAAAGATTGGCTGCCGCCCTACGGCGGCGATATCCTAGCCCCCAATTTTGCGCGTCTGGCCGGGCATTGCCTGACCTTCGACAATTTCTATGTGGGCAGCCTCCCCTGCATGCCCGCCAGACGGGAGATGCACACCGGGCGCTACAACTTCCTGCACGAGGGGTGGGGGCCCCTGGAGCCCTTTGACGATTCCGTGCCCCAGCTCCTTACGGAAAAGGGCGTGCACACCCACCTGGTGTCCGACCACCACCACTACTGGCGGGAGGGCGGGGCCCATTACCATACCTCCTACACCACCTATGAGCATATCCGCGGCCAGGAGGGCGACCCCTGGAAGGCAGACCTCACCGGCACGTATTCTTCCACCGCGGCAAGCGAGCATGTGCCCCCGCCCTTTGACCGTATGTTCCGCCAGGATGCCGTAAACCGCAGCTATATGGCTTGCGAGCAGACCCACTGCCAGACGCTGGTGTTTGACGCGGGCCTGGAGTTTTTGCAAAAGAACGGCGGCGCGGAGACTTGGTTCCTGCAGGTGGAGTGCTTTGACCCCCATGAGCCCTTTTATACCTTCCAGGAATACCGCGATCTGTATCCCAGTGGGTATCATGGCCGGCATGTGGACTGGCCCTCCCCCGCCCCGGTAACGGAGGAGGAGGTATACGTGCAGTACGTGCAGAACCAGTACAAGGCGCTGGTCTCCATGATCGACAAAAACCTGGGCAGGCTGCTTGATGAAATGGACCGGCAGGACCTGTGGAAGGATACGCTGCTCATGGTTGGCACCGACCACGGCCTGCTGCTCGGGGAGCACGATTGGTGGAGCAAGGGCGTTATGCCTGCCTACAACGACATCGCCAACATTCCTTTCTTCCTGTGGGACCCGCGCCTAAAAGCAAAAGCGCAAAGGCGCAAAGCCCTGGCCCAGAACATCGACGTGGCGGCCACCCTTTTGGAGTATTTCGGCCTGCCTCAGCCAAAGGATATGGAGGGAAAGCCCCTTGCCCCGGCGGCGGCAAACGACACCCCTATTCACGATTACGTGCTTTTTGGCTACCACGGCGGCATGGCCAACATCACCGACGGGCGGTATGTGTACATGCGCGGGCCTGCGCAAAGGGAAAACGCCCCGCTGTACGCCTATACCCTGATCCCCGCTCATATGAACAGCCGGGCGGGCGTTGCGGAATTGCGGGACGCTGCCCTTGCGCCGCCTTTCCGCTTTACCAAGGGCTGCCCGGTGCTGAAGATCGACGCCTCCCGCCACCGCCATCCGCTGATGGATATGCACCGCTTCGGCCACCGGCTGTACGACTTAAAAAAGGACCCCGGGCAATTGCATCCCATCCGTGACCCGGAAACGGAATTGCGGCTTATAGGGGCCATGATGGACCTGATGGAAAAGAACGACGCGCCCAGGGAGCAGTATGAACGGCTGGGCCTTTCAAGGGACATGACCGCGCAAACCCTGGAACAGGAGCGGGAAGCCTTTGAAAAATCCTTCATCCCGCCCATCCTGCCGGACTGCCGCTGGGACAGGGAGGCCGCCAGCCAGTACTTGTCTTTGGCCGGTCTTTTCGGCGGTGCGGCGCTTGAAGAACCTTTTACTTCCTTTATCCGGGCAGCGGGGCTATCGCACGTCACCTGCGGCGAAATTCGGCAGTTCGCGATGACAGCGCTGCCGGAAAAGCAGCGCGGCCTGGCCATGATGATGCTGGCCATCGGCCGGAAGCTTGATTAGCACAAATCAAAATCTATTTTGCCATCTGGCGGAGGTAAACTATGATCACCGACCTGCAATTGAAGCAAAACCCCTTCTTCTTGAGCGATGAGGATATCGCCTGGGTGAAAACCACCCTTTCCGGCCTTACCGGGGATGAAAAAATCGGCCAGCTTTTCTGCCTGGCCGCCTTTTCCACCGATCCTGCGTTTGTGGAGTATATCTTTCATGTCATGAAGCCGGGCGGGATCATGTACCGCCCCATGAAGGCCGCGGAGGCGGTGGCCTTGACCCACGCCCTTGCAAAAAAATCCGCTGTGCCCATGCTCATCGCCGCCAACCTGGAGGCGGGGGCCAACGGCGCGGTCTCGGACGGCACCTACCTTGGCAACGAGATGCAGGTAGCCGCCACAGGAGACGTCCAAATGGCCTCGCACCTGGGGGAGATCTGCGCGGAGGAAGCAGGCCCCGCAGGCTTCAACTGGGCATTCGCCCCCATCATCGACATCGATATGAACTTCCGCAATCCTATCACCAATACCAGGACCTTCGGTTCCGATCCCAAGCTGGTGGCGGCCATGGGGGAAGCCTACGTGAAGGCGGTGGAATCCCGGGGCATGGCTGCTTCCATCAAGCACTTTCCAGGCGATGGCCACGACGAGCGGGACCAGCACCTGGTGACCAGCGTCAACGGCCTGAGCTGTGAGGAGTGGGACGCCACCTACGGCCTGGCTTACCGCACCTGCATCGCGGCCGGGGCCAAGACGGTAATGGTGGGGCACATCCTGCAGCCGGCCTACATCCGCCATTTTAACCCCGGCATCCGGGATGAGGATATGCTGCCCGCCACGCTGTCCCCCGAACTGATGGGCGGCCTTCTGCGCACAAAGCTGGGCTTCAACGGCCTGATCGTCACCGATGCGTCCATGATGGGCGGATTTGCCATCGCCATGTCCAGAAAAAAGGCGGTGCCCCTGTCCATTGCGGCCGGAGCGGACATGTTCCTGTTCTGCAAGGACATGCAGGAGGATTTCAATTACATGCGCGAGGGCGTGCATAGCGGCGTCATCACCAAGGAGCGCCTTGACGAGGCCGTGACCAGGATCCTGGCTTTGAAAGCCTCTCTGGGCCTTCACAAAAAACCCCTGCCCGATGAAAAGCAGGCCCAAAGCTGCCTGTGCATGCCCAAGCACCAGCAGTGGAGCGCGGAATGCGCCGATAAAGCGGTGACCCTTGTCAAAGAACAGAAGGGCGTGCTGCCTATAAGCCCCGCGAAAACGCCCAGGGTGCTGCTTGTCCCCATCGAGCAGAACGACCCCAAAGCCTTGTTCTCCTTTACCGAAAGCGCCGCCGACCGCTTCCGGGAGCTGCTCTCAAAGGAAGGTTTCGATGTTTCCGTTTTCGAGGCCAACAAGGGCATGGAGGGCATGATGGCTCCCTGTGCCGCCACCCTTGAAAAGTACGACCTGATCCTGTACCTATGCAACCTGGCCACCAAGTCCAACCAGACGGTGGTGCGCATCGAATGGGCCCAGCCCATGGGCGCGAACCTGCCGGTGTTTTTGAACGATATCCCCACCGTGTTCGTCTCCGTGGCCAACCCCTACCACCTGATCGACGTGCCCAGGGTCAAAACCTATATCAACGCCTACAACGCGGATGGCGCGGTGCTAAGGGCTGTGGTGGAAAAGCTTATGGGCCGCAGCCCCTTTACGGGCAAAAGCCCGGTGGACGCCTTCTGCGGGAAGTGGGATACGCGTTTGTGACAGCCTTTTCAAAACAGCCAAATGAATACGCCGGCGCCATGCGCCGCTGACGTTTGCTTTTCGCCTTCTTTTTCCTGCCAGGCCGGGGGAGCAAGGAAGCGTGCTGAAACTTATGGG
Source organism: Bacillota bacterium (assembly GCA_023459275.1). Lineage (GTDB taxonomy): Bacteria > Bacillota > Clostridia > Christensenellales > Aristaeellaceae > JAEWAH01. The sequence continues at coordinate 88,343 of JAEWVC010000105.1, forward strand.
GAAAAAAGGGCGGATACGGTCTTGTGTATCCGTCCTCAGGCCATCAACAAAGCCAAACCAAATTTCGGGGATACAGGGGCTGTCGCAATCATCGCATCATTGCATTCTTATTCATGGAGATGGCCTCCGAAGGTTTCCAAAGGGCGACCGGAAAGCCCTTTGGTCGCGTCCGCAGACGCGAAATCCTTCGCGTTGAATAACAATATGCAGAATATGCACTTAGCGAGGCAGCCTTTTCGCGCCTAGCGGCGGCCTATAGCCGACTGCCGCGGCACCATTCATTCTTCCTCCACCAACACCGCATGCACCACATAAAAATCCCCGGCCGAATTCTCCCGGCAGGTGACCAGGGTCAGGATCTGCCCCCGGGCCGACAGGGCAGCCGCTCCCGCGCTTATGCCGGAGCGGCTTTTCAGGCTGCTCAGAAAGGTCTGCTTTTCCCATTCCGTATCCCTGTCAAACCCGCGCACATCTGTATCCTGGCTGCAGGTATAGGCGGAGAAGACATAATACGTCTTTTTCGTGAAAAGGCCCGTGAGCACAATGTTCCTGTGCTCCGCCAAAAACCCTGTTTTCCGGTACTGCAGCAGATCATGGAACATGCTGCCGTCCTTCATGTTGTGGCCGTAGATCACCAAATTAAAATCGTCAAGGCCGGCGGCGTTCTTGCAGTCCATAAAAATGGCGCCGCTGGCGTTGCGCTTTTTCAGGAAGGTATGGTCCTGGTAATACTGGTTGTCGCCGCCCTTGACAACGGGATAGCATACGGATGTGCCCGTGATCTCCAAAAATCCCACCGTGTCGCTGTTTTGCGCCTTCAGGCTTCGCATCTGCTGGCTGAAATAGGGGATCTGGGTCGCCGCCGGGATGGCGGTAGGCTCGGGTGTGGGGGCAGCGGCGCCGTTCGCTTCTTGGGGAGCCGGTGTCGGGAAGGGTGCGGGCACATTGCCCATCCCGGCGGCAATGGCGGTGTATTCCCTGGCGGCGGACCGGTATTCCGCGATCCGCAAAAGCAGCCCTGCCACGGACAGCAGGAATACGGCGGACAGGGCAAGGGCCAGCACCGCAAACAGGCGGGAAGTTCGCTTGCCTCCGCCTGTGTGCGCGGCTTTTCCGCCTTGCGGATAATATCCGCTGTCCGTCCATTTTTCCCGCTGTTTCCTGATATCCGTTCCCTCCGCCCGGTTGATTTGCCGCCGGACCCGCCCGCGCCCAGGCACAGCCAAAGCCGCCAGGGAAAAGAAGGCGGCGGCATAGCATCTCTTGTCTCGTTTTCCCTTTCATTTTAGCATACCGGCAACTCAAGTCAACCTTTTCTGTCATACCTTTGTGAAGAAGGCTTCCTTCAGACGGGTTCTTCCCGCCCCCTTTGCATGCTATAATGGAAAATGCGAAAGCATTTTATAAGGAGGCTGAAATGAACATCCTCGTCAGCGCCTGCCTGCTGGGGCTTTGCTGCCGGTACGACGGCAAGGCCAAATACGACCGCCGCATCGAAAAACTGATGGAAAAGCACTGTTTGATCCCCGTATGCCCGGAGCAGCTTGGCGGGCTGCCCACCCCCAGGGACCCGTCCGAAAGGCTTAAGGGCCGGGTGGTATCCAAAACAGGGCGGGATGTGACCGAGGCCTTTGCCCGGGGCGCGGAGGAAGCGCTGAAGCTGGCCCGGCTTTACCGCTGCACAGCGGCTGTGCTGAAGGAGCGCAGCCCTTCCTGCGGCCGCGGAACGGTTTACGACGGCACCTTTACCGGCACACTGGCGGCGGGGGACGGCGTGGCGGCGGAACTGCTGGTGAAAAACGGCATCGCGGTGCTGGGCGAATCGCAAATAGAGGATTTTTTGCATAGCCTTGGCGAATGAAAAAACAATAACTTCACCCATTGACCGGAGCCTGAAAGGATGGGAGGGAAGACCGGTGCCAAGCTTTACGTACAAGTGCCCCAACTGCGGCAACGCGCTGAAGTATACGCCGGATATCGGCAAATTCTCCTGCGAGTTCTGCGGCAGCACCTTTGAGGAAGCCTACTTAAGCAAGCTGGATGACCAGGCGTACGACCAGTTGAAGGAAGCGGACAAGGACGGGGAATACGGCAAGGCGGAGGATGGCGCGCAGCTTGTGTATTCCTGCCCCAGCTGCGGCGCGGAGCTTGTCACCGGCAAGACCACTGCCGCCACCATGTGCTACTACTGCCACAGCCCCGTGGTGCTTACCGGCCGGCTGGCCGCCGGATTGCGCCCCGACACCCTGCTGCCCTTCAAGTATGACAAAGAGAAGGCCAAGGAGAAATTCTTTGCCTGGATCCGCAAAAAGAAGTATGTGCCAAAGTCCTTCATTTCCGAAAGCAGCGTGGAGAACCTTTCCGGGGTGTATTACCCTTACTGGCTGGCCGACTATGAAACCACAGGCCATTTTTCCGGCGAGGGGCGGATCGTCACCCATTCCTCCACACCCACCCACAACATCACCACCACGAAAATTTATCAGGTGACCAGGGACGCGGACATCACCTTCATAAACGTGCAGCGCAGCGCGCTTGTAAAGGCCGACCGCAAGCTGTCCGACGGCATCCAGCCCTACCGCCTTGAGGAGACGAAGTCCTTTGAGCCCGCGTACCTTTCGGGTTTCCTGGCGGAGAAGCGGGACGTGGAAAAGGAGGAGGTGGCGGGCTCCATCGAAACGGAGCTTCAAGGCTACGTACAGCCCCTGCTCACCGCCGGCTCGCCCTATACCAGCCTTACCGGCGCCTCCCGGATGGAGGTCAATAAAAATACATTCCGCTATGCGCTGCTGCCCGCCTGGATCTTAACCTACCGGGGCCAGGGCGGCAAGACCTACTATTACGCCATGAACGGCCAGACGGAGGAAACCTGCGGCATCCTGCCCGTGAACGCGAAAAAGCTGCTCCTGCACGCGGGCATCCTGGCTGCCGGGGTAGCCGGCGTGCTGCTTGGCGTTTTCTACTTTTTCGTATCGGGGGTGTGAGCATGAAAAAAATTGCCGCGCTGCTTTTGATCTGCCTGCTCCTGCCCCTTGCCGCCCTTGCGCAAACCCTGGGCGCAGGCAGCCAGCGGGTGTTTGATGACGCGGGGCTGATGAGCCAAAGCGATATTGCCAAACTGGAAAGCCAGATTGCCCAAATGCGCTCCCGTTACGATATGGATATCGTGGTGCTGACCTCCGATCATGCTACGGATGGCCAATCTCTGGCGTTTGCCGATGATTTTTACGAGAAGGGCGGCTTCGGCGTAGGCGCGGACCACAGCGGCTTCCTGTTTTTCATTGATATGAAAAACAGAGTGCCCACCATTTCCACAGAGGGGCTGATGATTCGTTACATCACCGACAACCGGCTGGAATATCTGCTTGACAGGGCGTATGTTTACCTGGTGGACAGCGATTACGGTGCGGCTGTCGCGGAAGTGCTGAAATGGCTCGATTCCTATCTGCAGGGCGGGATCAGGCCCGATCAGTACAACCAGGACGAATACGGAAACATCGATTATTACAGGACATCTGTGAAATCCCTCACCGGGGGCGAGATCGCCATTGCCCTGGCGGCTGGGCTTCTTGCCGGGCTCGGGCTTTTCCTGGGGATCAGGTGGCGCTATGGCTTGAAAGGCTCCACCTATAAATACGACGTGCACGGAAACTCCGCCGTGAACATCACCGGCGCAACGGATGTGTACCTGCGCACCCAGGTGACCAAAACGCCCAAGGCCTCCTCCGGCTCCGGCGGTTCCGGCGGCGGAAGGAGCAGTACCCACCATTCCTCCAGCGGCAGGGTCCACGGCGGGGGAAGCGGGAGAAGGTTCTAGCCGGCGGAGCGGCGATTGCGCAAGCCGGAGAAACGCTCCTCCAATCCCCTCTTCGCTTTTTAGATGACCAAAGCCGGGCGTGGAATTACCTCCACCCCGGCCTTTTGATATCCCTATGCAATTTTCCGGGTGGGGTCCGGGGAGGGGCTCTTTTTCAAAAGGGACCCTCCCCGCATACCCGTATCCCCGTCACGCCGCGGGCTTGGCAGCCACGAACTGCATGTCGTTGCCATCCTCGTCGTTGAAGAAGTTGTAGAAGGTGAAGTTGTAGATGAAGCGCTCGGCGGGATAGATGCCGTAGCCGTCCTGGTTGTGGTCAGTGGTATCGTAGGGATCGGCCACAATGATCACATCGTCCTGCTCGGTATCGGTGCCCATGGTGTCGTAGCCGATGATTACCTGCCAATGCCCGCCCCAGTCGTTCCAGCCGATCATGACGGGCGTGTTGTCCTTCAGGAATTCCTGAATTTGTTCCAGGGTAAACTTGTCATACACCTCATCGCCGTAATCCTTCGTGGTGACAAGGTCAAACCCGCCCACGCCGTTAAAGATGTCAACCACCTGGGTCAGGCTGGTGGAGCTGGGCTCCGCGCCGCCTTTGCCGCTGGTCAGGCCCACGGAACGGAATTCCGCCAGCGTCTGCTCGGTATAATCGCCCAGCTTGCCAAAATAATTCAGCACCATCAGCGCGGCACTTACGCCGCAGGACCATTCGCTGGTCTGCTGCTGGGTCATGAAGTGGGGCAGAATGGTAAGGGTGTCGGTGGAAACCATGTTGTACACGTCGGGATGGGCGAAGTAGGGGGAATCCGGATGGTCGCCCAGCCGCTCCACGGAGTCCGCTCCGTCCTCAGGGGACAGGTCCGCGGCGTAGGGGATCTTCATCTCGTCGGTGAAGTTGTCCTTCCCTTGGGCCCAGGCGGGAAGTATGCCAAGGACGATAACCAGGCAGAGAAGCAGGGATACGGTTTTGCGCATTTGTTTTCCTTTCCGGGGCGATGCCCCAAGCACGGTAATACCCAGGGACCGCGTGAAGATACGCTTGCGGGCATTATACAGAAAAATGAATATAGTTTCAATACTTTCCGCACTTTGCGCCCGCCAAATTTTTGCCCTGAAATTTGTGAAAGTATAAGAAAGCCATCTGCTTTGCACGGGTGCCGGAAAGCGGATGCCCCGGCCCCCGCGAAACGCACGGGCCTGGCATCACACCGTAAATGCGTGAAATCCGCCGCTTTGGGCAGGACCGCCGTCCCGGACGGCGAAAGGTTATGCTGCCGGTTTTTCATGTGCCGGTCTTGCAGGAAGGGGGAAGCAAAATGGATGACAAGCGCTTTGTAAAGATCTATTCCCAAGGAGTGGTGAACAACATGGAAATTTGGATGGACCGGGAAACGGGCGTCAACTACCTGTTCCACCAGTCCGGCTATGCGGGAGGGATGACCGTGCTGCTGGACAGGGACGGAAAGCCCGTGGTATCAAACCTGTCCCCGGCAGAGATGGACAGACTGTAAATCCCCGCTTGACAGCGCAAGGGATTTCTTTTACAATGAACCTATCCCAAGAAGGAGGTGGCAGTATGGCAACCCGTTTGAGCATCGCGCAAAATCGGAAGCCGTATTGCCCGAACCATCGGACAAACATGCTGTAAAAGCTGGCGGACGCGTTCGCTCCTTTGAAAGCACTTCTGGTTTTGCAGAGGTGCTTTTTTGCATGCTTTTTTTACCATGCGAAAAAGAAAGAGGAGAATGCATGAACGCGCGAACCAAAAAGTTTTTATCCTACTACCGTCCCCACCTGAAAATCCTCACCCTGGACATGTTCGGCGCCCTGCTGTCGGCGGGCGCGGTCACCGCCCTTCCCCTTGTTTCCCGGTACATCACCAAGCTGGTCCTCCCGGGCGCGTCCCCAAACGCGCTCTCCCAAATCCTTCTGGCCGGAGGGGCCATGCTGCTGCTGATCCTGCTCCTCTCCGCGTGCACCATGGTCTACGGGTACCAGGGCCATACCATGGGCGCCAAGATGGAAACCGTGATGCGGGAGGAGCTCTTCGCCCACTATCAAAAGCTGTCCTTTGCCTTTTATGACGGGCAGAAGACCGGGCGGCTGATGTCCATCCTCTCCGGCGACATCCTGTCCATGACGGAGCTTTTCCACCACGGCCCGGAAGACCTGCTCATGTTCCTGATCCGCCTCCTGGGCGCTTTTGCGGTGATGCTGAGCATCCATGTCCCCCTGACCCTTTTAACCTTTTCGCTGCTGCCGCTGATGGCGCTGTACGCGCTGCATTTCAATCCCAAGATGCGGGCCGCCTACAAGCGCAGCCGGGAGCAAATCGCCGAGGTGAACGCCCAGGCGGAGGATTCCCTGTCGGGGATCCGGGTGGTGCAGTCCTTTGCCAATGAACAAATTGAGCGGGAAAAGTTCGCGAAGGAGAACCTCCGGTTCCTTAACAGCCGGAAAAATGTGTATAAAAATGAGGCCTTCCTCTACGATGCCATGGCCGGCTTTCCCTATCTGTTTACCCTTGTGATCCTGGTGGCCGGGGGCCTCTTCATCCTTAGGGGCGCCATGGACCTGGCGGACCTGCTGGCTTTCACGCTGTATGTTTCCAGCCTGAACCAGGCCGTCTACACCATGCTTAACTTCATTAGGCTTTCTCTGGAGGGCAGCGCGGGGTTTTCACGGTTCATGGATATGCTGGGGACCGCGCCGGATATCCCCGACCGGAATGATGCCGTTTCGCTCAAGGAAGTACGGGGCGGCATCGCCTTTGAAAATGTCACCTTCGCCTATCAAAAAGATCAACCGCCCGTATTGCAGGATTTCTCCCTGGAGGTCAAAGCGGGGGAATCCGTGGCCGTGGTGGGCACCTCCGGCGTGGGCAAAACCACCCTCTGCTCCCTCATTCCACGGTTCTACGATGTCACGTCGGGCCAAATTCTGCTGGACGGCCTGGATATCCGAAGCATCAGGCTCAAAGACCTGCGGCAAAGCGTCGGCGCCGTGCAGCAGGACGTGTACCTGTTTTCCGGCACCGTACTGGAAAACATCCGCTACGGCAAGCCGGGCGCCACCCTGGACGAAATTATGGAGGCCGCCAGGCAGGCCAACGCCCACGAGTTCATACAAAAATTGCCCAACGGCTATGATACGGACATCGGCAGCCGGGGCGTAAAACTCTCCGGCGGCCAAAAGCAACGGATCAGCATCGCCCGTGTGTTTTTGAAAAATCCGCCCATTGTCATCCTGGACGAAGCCACCAGCGCGCTGGACAACGAAAGCGAACGCCTTGTGCAGCAGTCCCTGGAACGCCTGATGGCAAAACGGACAACCTTCATCATCGCCCACCGGCTCACCACCATCCGCAACGCCAAACGCATCATCGTGCTGAATGACCGCAAGGTGGCGGAGGAGGGAACCCACGCAGACCTGCTGAACCGGGGCGGCGCCTACGCGAAGCTGTACCGGGCGGCGGAGGAGTGAGGGGGGACGGGAGGAGATAATTTTGCGGGGAAGGGGCTTTTTGAAAAAATCCCCTTCCCCGCAGCTCATCCTGAAAAACTTTCTCATAATAAAAGGTTGTTCTCCTTTTCATATTTTACTTAATTTAAGGCGCTACAGGCAATGGCTTGCTAGTTTCTAATAGTTATGTTATTCTGCATTCATGCAATGGAATTTAATTCACATTTTTACATGAATAGTAAGGTCAATTATTCAAGGAGAAAAAAGATGAAAATGAAAGAAACTGAAAAAAGGTTGTTAGAAACGCCTTATTACAATGACACTCATACCCCTGAACCCAAAAACGAATATGTATGCTGGATTGACATAATGGGAACTCGAAGCCGGATGATAGATTCCGTTCGGACTATAAGCATATTCATATTTAAGTTCCATACTGTCTTGCTAAATCATAGGCGGGAAGGAATAACCATTTATCCCTTAATGGATGGTGCTTACATTACATCAAGCTCACAAATTATCATGCTCAATTACCTCAAAGAAGTATTTTTCCAGCTTGCTGAAACGATAATCTGCGCTGACAACAATTTGCATAAATTCATTGTGAGAGCTGGACTTGCGTATGGCCTTGTAACACACGGCCGTGATGTTCCAGAAAGCGCAGGGAAGATTTTAGCGCAAAATGAAAATATAAGAAATGCAATTTTGCTTGGGGCACCAATGATATATGCATACCAATGTGAATGTTTAGCCCCACCATTTGGGATATACATTCATGAATCAATTCGTTTGTACATGAACAATAGCGATAGACCAATTAAGCAAAAATGGTGGAAGTGGTGGTTCACTGATAAAGAAAGATTTGATGATGACTTCAGAACCAATTTCATCACATCCATGAAAAGTTACTATGATTTTGCAACAAATAATTCTTATGTGCTTGAATACGATAATGTGAAAATCAACGAACATCGAAAGATGTTTGAGCAATACATTGGATCAAAAGAATAATTTGTACTTCGGAATATCATTTCACGCCTGTCGCTTGGATTTGAATTGTATTACTACTGCAGATCATTATATGAGTGGGATTCCAAAGGGATGTATCCCTTTGGCGGGGTTTCCAGGGGCAGCGCCCCTGGGTTATCTCCGTCTGGACCTCCGCCTCCGTCTCACTTGTTCGTCGCGTTTCTCCACGGCTTGGCCGCGGAGGGTGAAGAGCTGGTCCCGGAGTTTGGCAGCCTTTTCGAAGTCCAGGGATTTGGCGGCGGAGAGCATCTGGTCTTCCAGTTGCATGATGAGGCCCTGCTTTTCCTCGTCGGAGAGGATATCGGGGGACTTTTCCTCCACCTGGCGGGTGATTTCCAGCAAGGCGTGGACGGTGTTTTGCACGCTCTGGGGCGTGATGCCGTGCGCTTCGTTATAGGCCTGCTGCAGGGCGCGGCGGCGGTTGGTTTCTTGGATGGCGCGCATCATGGAATCGGTGAGTTTATCGGCGTACATGATCACGCGGCCCTCGATATTGCGGGCGGCGCGGCCAATGGTCTGCACCAGGGAGGTTTCGCTGCGCAGGAAGCCTTCCTTATCGGCGTCCAGGATGGCCACCAGGGCCACCTCCGGCAGGTCCAGGCCCTCTCTTAGCAGGTTGATGCCCACCAGCACGTCATATGCCCCCAGGCGCAGGTCGCGGATCAATTGCATGCGCTCCATGGTCTCAATATCGCTGTGCAGGTAGCGCACCCGGATATCCAGGTCTTTCAGATAGGAAGTCAGGCTTTCGGCCATGCGTTTGGTGAGGGTTGTCACCAGCACGCGGTGGCCTTTTTTTGTGACCTCATACAGTTCGCCCACCAGGTTATCCACCTGGCCGGTGGCGGGGCGGATGATAACCTCCGGATCAATGAGCCCGGTGGGGCGTATGATCTGCTCCACCACTTGCCGGGCGCGTTCCATTTCGTATACCGCCGGGGTGGCGGACACATACACGGTTTGATGGATGCGGCTTTGGAACTCCTCGAACAAAAGCGGCCGGTTATCATAGGCTGATGGCAGGCGGAAGCCGTACTCCACCAGGGAATCCTTGCGCATGCGGTCCCCCCTGTACATGGCGCGCACCTGGGGCACGGTAACATGGCTTTCGTCAATGAAGGTGATGAAATCCTTTGGAAAATAGTCCAGCAGCGAAAAGGGCGGGTCGCCTGGACTGCGCCCGTCAAAGTAGCGGCTGTAGTTTTCGATGCCGGTGCAGTAGCCCAGCTCCCGCATCATCTCAATGTCGTAGCGGGTGCGCTGCTGCAGCCGCTGGGCCTCCAGCAGCCGGTCGCCGTCCTTTAGTTCCGCAAGCCTTGTTTCCAGATCCTGCTCAATTTGCAGGATGCCTTTTTCCATGCCTTCGGGGTCGGTGGCGTAGTGGGTGGCGGGGAAGACCGCGGCGTGCAGGAGCGTGCCCAGCACATGGCCTGTGGTAACCTCGATTTCGCTTAGCCGCTCGATTTCGTCGCCGAAAAATTCCACCCGGATGCCGTGGTCAAAGGACCCGGCGGGGATGATCTCCACCACGTCGCCCCGCACCCGGAAGGTGCCCCGGGAAAAGTCAAGATCGTTGCGCTCAAACTGGATGTCCACCAGCTTCCGCAAAAGGGCATCCCTGGTTAGCCGCATGCCCGGGCGCAGGGAAAGCATCAATCCCTCGTACTCCTTGGGGTCGCCCATGGAGTAGATGCAGCTTACCGACGCCACGATGATCACATCCCGCCGCTCCCTAAGCGCGGCTGTGGCGCTGTGGCGCAGGCGGTCGATCTCCTCGTTGATGGAGGCATCCTTCTCAATGTAGGTGTCGGAGGAGGCGATGTACGCCTCCGGCTGGTAGTAGTCGTAATAGCTTACGAAGTATTCCACCGCGCTGTCGGGGAAGAAGGATTTGAACTCGCTGCAAAGCTGCGCCGCCAGGGTTTTGTTGTGGGCGATCACCAGCGCGGGCCGCTGCACCTTTTCGATGACCGAGGCCATGGTAAACGTTTTTCCGGACCCCGTTACGCCCAGCAGCACCTGGTCGGTCAGGCCTTCCTCAATGCCTTTTGCCAGGGCGCGGATGGCTTCGGGCTGGTCGCCTGTGGCAGCGTAGGGGGCCTTCAACACAAACCGGTTCATGGTTTCCTCCAATAAGAACGTTTGTTCTTGAATTTTACCACAAAAAGCCGCGGTTGGGAAGCCCCTGCCAGAAAAAATGATTGACGGCAGCGGAGCTTTAAAATCTGCCGCGTATCGTGCAAAGCAGCAAGACCGCGCCGCGTTATTACGGCAAAATCCCCCTGCCAGCGGCGTTTTCGGACATTTTCCAGCAGAATATGAACTCCGACCCGGGAGAAACTGAATGCGACAGGAGGGAAGTGTATGGCCGTCACATTTGTGAAAAGCACGGCATTCCGGCTGCCGCGGCCCGCTTGCGGGGGATGCGGGTTATGACTACCTATGTGGTATCCCAAAGCCCGGCGCTGAGCGGCGAGATCGCGGTCAATACGGCAAAAAATGCCGTTTTGCCCATTTTGGCAGCATCGCTTTTAACCAGCGAACCATTGTCCATCCTAAGGGTGCCCAACCTTACGGACGTGCAAACGCTGATCCACATTTTGCGCGACAGCGGCGCCGAGGTAACGGAGGATGCGGGCACGGTGACCGCTTTTTCCAAAAATCCCCACAATCCGGAGGATGAGGACAGCATCCGGCGCATGCGGGCGTCGGTGCTGGTAATGGGCCCGCTGCTTGCCCGCACAGGCTACGCCAGGGTGGCACTGCCCGGCGGCTGCGCCATTGGCCAGCGGCCCATCGACCTGCACGTCAAGGGCATGCAGGCGCTGGGCGCGGAGGTGCAAATAACCTCCGGCAGCGTAACCATCAAGGGCAAATTGAAAGGCGGCAACGTATATCTGGACCTGCCCAGCGTGGGCGCGACGGAAAACATCCTGATGGCGGCCACCCTGGCGGAAGGCACCACGCGCATTGAAAACGCGGCCAAGGAGCCGGAGATCACCGACCTGGCCGCCTGCCTCACCCAAATGGGCGCCAGGATCACGGGCGCGGGCAGCGGCACCGTGTGGGTGGAGGGCGTCAAAACGCTGTCGGGCTGCGTGTACCAGCCCATTGCCGACCGCATCGAGGCCGGCACCCTGGCCTGCGCCGCCGCCATCACCAAAGGCAGCATCCTTTTGCGCGGGGCGCGGCCGGAGCACATGCGGGCGGTGCTCTTCAAGCTGCAGGAGGCCGGCGTCCAAATGAAGGAAAGCCGCGGCGGGCTTCGCATTTCCGGCAAAGCCGCCCATCCTTTTGAACTTCGTACCTTAAGCTATCCCGGCTTTCCCACGGATATGCAGGCGCCCATGATGACCGTGGCGCTGGCGGTCAAGGGCACCAGCGTTTTTCTGGAGACCATTTTTGAAAACCGGTTCATGCACGCCCAGGAATTGAAGCGCATGGGCGCGCACATCCGCCTGGACAACCGCGTGGCGGTGATCGAGGGAGGCGTGCCGCTTCAGGGCGCGCAGGTCACCTGCACAGACCTTCGGGCCGGGGCCGCGCTGATGCTGGCCGGGCTCATTGCCCAGGGCGAAACGGAGATAGCCGATCCCCAAGGCAACATTGCAAGGGGCTATGACGATCTGCCCGAAAAGCTCAACTGCCTTGGCGCAAAGGTCGCGGTAAAAGAAAACGAAAGGGGCTTCTCCTGAAAAAGAAGCCCCTCAAACCATCAACAAAGTCAGACCAATTTTCGGGGATGCATTGAAGGGGTGGAACCCCTTCAATTGAAATCGTGTCGCCCGGCTTTGCCGGGTGCGCGGGACGCTTGCGAAGCAAGCATTCCTTACAC
>JAEWVC010000106.1 GCA_023459275.1 Bacillota bacterium
GGGCCCTCGGGCCCTGGACCCGGGGAGGTACGGGCAGAGTATATTTCATAGCTCTGGCGGCCTATGGTGCCGGGGCAGATATCCTCATCCACCTTCCCACCTCATCCGGCGCTAGGCGCACCTTCCCACCTCATCCGGCGCTGCTCGCCACCTTCCCACCTCATCCGGCGCTAGGCGCCACCTTCCCACCCCATCCGGCGCTAGGCGCCACCTTCCCACCTCATCCGGCGCTGCGCGCCACCTTCCCCTAAAGGGGAAGGCAAAACGGGGAAGGCAAACCGGGGAAGGCAAATCGGGGAAGGCAAATCGGGGAAGGCAAACCGGGGAAGGCTCCCGGTAGATGCTTTCGCTGCGGGCATCAGATAGAAGCGGGGATAACATACCTTTAATAGAAATGATAAAGTTTTCTTAAGAAGGGTACGGGGAGTGCTTCTTTTTCAAAAGAAGCACTCCCCGCTTAAACTAACCGTATCTTACCGTATCCTACGGTATCCTATTTCCCGTTACTGCGCCAGCTTCTTGTAGGTATCCAGGCGGTGCTTGGCGTCTTCCTCGGCCTCGGCGAAGAGTTTTTCCGCGGCTTCGGGGAACATCTTCACCAAAGAGGTGTAGCGGGTCTCGCCCTTGAGGAAATCCTGGTAGCTGGCCGTGGGGTCCTTGCTGTCCAGGGTGAAGGGGTTCTTGCCCTGATCCTGGAGATCGGGATTGTAGCGGTACAGCGGCCAGTAGCCGGTGGCCACGGCCTTGCGGATCTCCGCCTGGCTGAGGCTCATGTTGATGCCGTGGTTGATGCAGGGCGCGTAGGCGATGACCAGGGAGGGGCCCTTGTAAGCCTCGGCCTCGGACAGCGCTTTCAAAAGCTGGGCGGGGTTGGCGCTCATGGCCACGGTGGCCACGTAGACGTAGCCATAGCTCATGGCCATCATGCCCAGGTCCTTCTTGCGGGTGCGCTTGCCGGCGGCGGCGAACTTGGCCACCGCGCCGGTGGGGCTGGCCTTGGAGGCCTGCCCGCCGGTGTTGGAGTAGACTTCGGTATCCAGCACCAGCACGTTTACATCCTGGCCCATGGCCAGCACGTGGTCCAGTCCGCCGTAGCCGATGTCGTAGGCCCAGCCGTCGCCGCCAAAGACCCAAACGGACTTCTTGACCAGCATATCGGCATTGTGAATGACCTCATTGGCCAGGGTACATGCATCGCAGGTGCAGACCTTGCCGTTTTTCAGCCAATCGGCTTCCCATTCGGTGCCGGACAGGTCAACGCCGTCCTGGCACGCGGCCAGAAGCTTCGCGGAAGCGGTCTTGGAGGCTTCGGCATCGTCCATGGCGGCAAGCCATTCCTTGCCGGCTTCCTTGATGGATTCCTGGGCATACTCCACGGCGATCAGCTTTTCAACAGTTTGCGCCAGCTTTTCACGCCTTTGGAGGGTGGCCAGCTGCATGCCGAAGCCGAATTCCGCGTTGTCCTCAAACAGGCTGTTGGCCCAGGCGGGGCCCTGGCCCTTTTCGTTTACCGTGTAGGGGCAGGTGGGGGCGGAACCGCCGTAGATGGAGGAGCAGCCCGTGGCGTTGGCGATCATCATCCTGTCGCCGAAGAGCTGGGTGACCAGCTTGACGTAGGGGGTCTCGCCGCAGCCGGCGCAGGCGCCGGAGAACTCGAACAGGGGCTTCAGAGCCTGGCTGTTCTTGACGGTGGCCTTGTTGGCAATGGTGGTGATTTCCGGCATGGTCATGGCGAACTCCCAGAAGGGCTCCTGATATTTTTGGCTCTCCAGGGGCTCCAGCTCCAGGGCCTTGGTCTTGGCGGGGCACACCTCCACGCAGTTGCCGCAGCCGGTGCAGTCCATGGGGCTGATCTGGATGCGGTACTGCATCCCGGCGAATTCCTTGCCCGTGGCGGCCTTGGTCACGTACCCTTCCGGCGCGTCCTTCATCATGGCGTCCGGGGTGTAGATGGGCCGGATCACCGCGTGGGGGCAGACCAGGGAGCAGGTGTTGCACTGGATGCAGTTTTCGGGGATCCACTTGGGAACCTTTACCGCGATGCCGCGCTTTTCATACTTGGTGGTGGCGGTGGGCACCACGCCGGCGGGATCAAACTTGCTAACCGGCAGGCTGTCGCCTTCCTGGGTGAGGATGGGGGAGATTACATCGTAGAAGTAATCGGTGGCCTTCACCTTGATGGGCTCGGCACCGGTCTGGGCATTGGCCCATTCAGCGGGGACCTTGACTTCCTTGAGGCCGGAGATGGCGATGTCGATAGCGTCGTAGTTCTTCTGCACCACGGCGTCGCCCTTCTTGCCGTAGGTCTTCTTGGCGTAGGATTTCATGTACTTGTCGGCTTCGTCGTAGGGGATCACTTCCGCCAGCTTGAAGAAAGCCGCCTGCATGATGGTGTTGATGCGCCCGCCCATGCCCACCTTGGCGGCCAGGTCGATGGCGTCGATGGTATAGAACCGGGCCTGCTTTTTGGCCAGCAGCCGCTTCATTTTGGCGGGAAGCTGCGCGTCCAGCTCATCCGCGGTCCAGGGGCAGTTAAGCAGGAACACGCCGCCCTTTTTGAGGGAGGAAACCATATCGTACACGGTGACATAGGCGGGGTTGTGGCAGGCCACAAAGTCCGCCGCGTCGATCAAATAGGTGGACTGGATGGGCGTTTTGCCAAAGCGCAGGTGGCTGACGGTAAGGCCGCCGGACTTTTTGCTGTCGTAGGCGAAGTAGCCCTGCACGTACATGTCCGTATGGTCGCCGATGATCTTGATGGAGTTCTTGTTGGCGCCCACGGTGCCGTCGGAGCCCAGGCCGTAGAACTTGCAGGCCACGGTGCCCTTGGGCACGGTGATCAGCTGCTCGCCCATGGGCAGGCTGGTGTTGGTCACATCGTCCTCGATGCCCACGGTGAAGTGGTTCTTCATTTCGCCGTCCAGGTTGTCGAACACGGCCTTGACCATGGTGGGGTTGAATTCTTTGCTGCCAAGGCCATAGCGGCCGCCCACCACCGTAAGGTCCTTGCCCGCTTCGGAAAGCGCGGCGCGGACATCGGCGTACAGGGGCTCGCCCAGGCTGCCGGCTTCCTTGGTGCGGTCCAGCACCGCCAGCTTCTTGCAGGTGGCGGGGATGGCGGCCAGGAAGTGCTTGACGCTGAAGGGCCGGTACAGGCGGACTTTCAGCACGCCCAGCTTTTCGCCCTGCTTGTTCAGCGCGTTCACAACTTCTTCAATGGTGTCATTGGCGGAGCCCATGGCCATGATCACCTTTTCCGCGTCGGGAGCGCCCACGTACTGGAACAGCTCGTACTTGCGGCCGGTGAGCTTGTAAACCTTTTCCATTTCGGCTTCCACGATTTCCGGAACAGCCTCGTAGAACTTGTTGGCGGCTTCGCGGTTCTGGAAGTAGATGTCCGGGTTCTGGGCGGTGCCGCGCTGATGCGGATGCTCCGGGTTCATGGCCCGGGCGCGGAACTCCGCGATCTTATCAAAATCGGCCAGCTTTTCCATGTCGGCATACTCGATGCCGTCGATCTTCTGCACTTCGTGGCTGGTGCGGAAGCCGTCAAAGAAATGCAGGAAGGGCACGCTGCTCTTTAAGGTGGCCAGGTGCGCTACCAGCGCCAGGTCCATGGCTTCCTGCACGCTGCAGGAGGAGAGCATGGCAAACCCGGTCTGGCGGCAGGCCATTACGTCCTGATGGTCGCCAAAGATGGACAGCGCGTGGGCGGCCAAAGCGCGGGCGCTGACATGGAACACGCAGGGCAGCAGTTCGCCCGCGATCTTGTACATGTTGGGGATCATCAAAAGCAGGCCCTGGCTGGCGGTAAAGGTGCTGGTGAGCGCGCCCCCTACCAGGGAGCCGTGCACGGCGCCCGCCGCGCCCGCTTCGCTCTGCATCTCCGCCACGCGGACCTGCTGCCCGAACAGATTCTTGCGCCCCTGCGCGGCCCACTCATCCACCATCTCCGCCATATTGGAGGAGGGGGTGATGGGATAGATCGCCGCCACATCGCTGAACGCGTACGCGACATGGCTGACGGCTGTGTTGCCGTCCACTGTCATCTTGATGGACATGAAAGAACCTCCTTGTTTATGCTGCGCCATAGAAGGCGGTATGCCGCTAACATTGCTATTATAAGGAGGGGACGGGCCATTGTCAATCAATTGACAGGATTCTAACTGTTTTCGAACGAAAAAAGTACACCCACCCAAGGGCTCTGCCCTTGGGAATCCCGCCAAAGGGATAGAACCCCTTTGGAAACCCCATATGGGGGGAGGGGTGCTTAGTGATGTTTTTTGGAGCAAGAAGGAGGACGGGGCGCAAAGGCTTCCCCTCGAGGGGAAGCTGTCACCAAAGGTGACTGATGAGGTGGCCCCTGCCTTCCCGCGCTGCCGAAAGCAGAGTAGCCAGAAACATCCTGCCAGCTTTAGCAACTTTTTGAAAAAAGAATTGAAACATCTGCTATTTGCGTGCTATACTTTATTCGTATTTATATACCCTTTTACCGGAAGGACGGCTGACATGAAGCATCTGCTGATCACAGGCAACGCGGCGTCCCTGGCATCCGCAATATGCCAGCGGCTTTGCCGTGGCTATCAGGTGACGGTGGCCGCTTCTTTTGTCCCGGAAACGGTGCCGGGCAACGGGATCACGGTTTTGCCCCTTTCCTCCAAACGCCCGCTTAACAGCGTGTTCGGGGCGTCCCCTTATGACGCCATGGTCTTTCTGGCCACCAGGGGTGAGCAGGAAACCAGCCTTTTGGGGGAGGCCGACCTGTTGAGCAGCGCCCTGGCCCTGGCCCACAGGCACAGGGTGGGCAGGGTGCTGTACCTGTCCTCCGGGGAGTTGAACTTTCCGGAAACCGCTTTGGGCGAGCGCGGCCTCAAGATGGAGGCCATGGAGCGGCTTTGCGCCGCGTACCGGCAAATGGGCCTTCCCGTAACCGTATTGCGCCTGCCCCTGGTGTTCGGCCCGGGGGAGGATGATACCCTCACCGGGCGGATGCTGCTAAGCGCCCTCCGGGGCGGCGCCGCGGAGATCCCTTTCCCGGCGGACGCGCAGGCGGACTTTCTTTCCGCTGCGGAGGCCGCGCTGCTTGCGGAAAAGCTGCTGGATTCGCAGACGCCCCCGGATGCCTTGTACACCGTCCGGGGCGGGGAAACCCTTACGGGCGGCGAATTGAAGGCGCTGTTGGAACTTATGGGCATCAGCGCAACCTTATCGGCGGAAAAGCCCGGCTGCCCGCCCATGGACGGGGAGAAGCTGGCGCGGGAGCTTGGCTTTGCGCCGCTGAACCGCCTGAGCGTGGAACTGGACAGGCTACACGCTTCCTATAAGGCGCTTTATCAAAAACTGCAGGCGGAAAAAGCGCCTGTGCGCTCCTTTTTTGGCCGCCATCCCCTGCTCACACGGGGCGCGTCCCTGCTATTGGGCTACGCCGGGCTGGAAGCCCTCACCGGCCTGCAGGGCGCCGGACTGTTCCCGGCCCTGGATGTGCGGCTTTTGTACGTGGCGCTTGTAAGCGCGGCCCACGGGCTGCAAACGGGGCTGATCGCCATCCTGCTGGCCTGTTTTTCCCTGGCCAGGAGCTTTGGGGCCCAGGGGATGACGCTTAATACCCTCGTCCAGGACTGGCGGCCCTGGATGCCCATCGCGGCCCTGATTTTGACGGGCATCGCCGCAGGGCTGGCCCGGGACAGGGGTGGCCGGGAAGCGAAAAAGACCCGGGAAGAAGCCCGGGAGCTGGCCAGGCGGTGCGCCTATTTGCAGGATCTGTACAGGCAGTCGCTGCTCGCCAAACAGCCTCCGGCCCCGCCTCCGGGGAACGGGCTGGAGCAGCAGCTTAACAGCCTCCGGGAAGGGCAAGAAAGGCTGGAGCGGGAGTGGCTTTCGCTGATCGCCGGCACCCAGGGCGGAGCGGAGGACGCGTATGAACCGGCGGAGGCGCCGCCCGCGCCGCTCCCATCTACGGTGGAACCTGCGGAAACGCCGGACCCGGGCCAGCCCGTTCAGACGCCGGAGGACGCGGATTCCCAAGAGCCGTTTGAGGAAGATACCGGCAGCGCGCCGGAAGTAAGTTTTTCTAAGGACATAGCCCCGGAGAAGGTGCCGGAGCAAACGCCGCCCGCCGCTTCGGATACGCAGCCGGAAGCGACCGCCGGGGAGCCTTATCAGCATCCCCGGAAGGAAACAGGAGAGGCGCGGGACCGTTTTGGTGCCGTAAAGGCCAGCGGTTCGCCCTTTTTGAGCATGACGCCCTCGGAGCGGCGGCGGATGCTGGAGGCCATGCAGGTGCGCGCCGGGAAGCCCGGCAAGCGCAAGCGGGACAGGTAAGCAGCCGGCCGGCTTTAGCAACTGAGCAAGCAGGACAGGTAAACAGCCGGCGGCTTTATCAACTGAGCAATCGGGACAGGTAAGCAGCCGGCGGCTTTATCAACTGAGCAATCGGGACAGGTAAGCGGCTGGCGGCTTTATCAACTGAGCAATCGGGACAGGTAAGCGGCTGGCGGCTTTATCAACAGATACCCGTGCTGCAAGTATCACGGAAAAAAAGAGGAATCCCGGGGGACCTCCTTCCGTCACGGCTCCGCCGTGCCACCTCCCTTCCAGGGAGGCCTTCTTGCCTCCCTGGAAGGGAGGTGGCGCCGCAGCGCCGGAAGGAGGTCGGCCCCTTTCCCATCGGAAGCATGCCGTTCCCCATTTCCGCCGGATAGGCGTCCTCCCCCTATTCGATGGTAATCACCTTGAACTCCCACTCCGCTTCCGGGTAGTCGATGGTCCTGCCGTCCTTGGTGTGGATGGAGGTCACGGCCACGTAGATGTACGCCACATCCTGATACCCCTCTAGCCAGGCAAAGCCGGGCTGCGCGGTTTTCTTGGCCGCGACGGATTTTTTATAGGCAAACCGGGTGTAGATATCCCCGGTGCCGTCTTTTTTGATCACGTTGCCCAGGATGTCCTCGCAGTAGTAGGTGAGGGTAAACCCGTCCACCGTGGTCTTGACCGCGCCGTTGGCCACCTGGGGGTTCACCCGCCAGAAGCCCTTGTATTTTTCCCACTGGCCGCTTTTGCCCACCTGCACGTAATTGCCCTTTTCGGGATAGGGCGTGGCGGTGGGCTTGGGGGTGGCGGTGGGCTTGGGCATCTTCACGGTAACGGCGGCGGAAGGTTCGGACATGGCGCCTTCCTTCACGATCCTTACCTTATAATAGTAGGTATGCCCCTTTTCCGCGGTTACGTCGGTATACTTGTTCTCATACGAGACGCCCAGCCGCCGGTAGCCGCCGTCCTTGGTTTCGCTGCGCAGCACCACATAGCGGACGGTGCCCTTCAGCGCGGTCCAGCTCACCGCAACACCCTTAGAGGAGGCTTTTGCTTTCAGGCCCTTGGGCGGGGCAAGCTCCGTGTTTTCCGGAAACCTGGGCCCTGTTCCGGCGGCTTCGGAAGGCGGGGAAGACCCGCTTGCCGTAACGGCGACGACCTTGTAAAACCCGCCCGCGTAATCCACATCCGCGTCCCAGTATCCCAGCGTTTTTTCGGTACCCAGCAGCCGGCTTCGGGCGTTTTCGCCCTCCATGAAAAACACTTTGTATTCCTTGGCGCCGGGGACCTCGTCCCAGGTCACATGCACGCTGGCTTCGCCCCACTCCGCCCGCACATTTTGGGGCGTGTCCGGCTTCACGGAGGGCGGCGGGGTTTGGCCCGGGGCCAGGGTGGGCGCGGGGGTTGCAAGCGCCGCGATGAATTCCGGCCTGGGCACGGGGAAGGGCAAAGTACTCTCCTTCACCGTCCGGCCGAAATATTCGTCAAGGGTCATCAGTTCGCCGTCCTTCGCTTCATCCAGCAGCCGGACCACCTCGTATATCTCCGCGGCCACATAGGCGCCCTCCTCCCCCTGAAAGAGCGCGATGCCCACGGCCTCCCCATCCTCAGACAAAAGAGGGCTGCCCTCGTCGGGGGGCGTTTTTCCGGAAAAGCGGATCCTGCGCAGGCCGCTGTCCTGATAGATTTCCAATAGGACACCCTCCGCCGCCTGCCCGCCGGAGAGAAACCGCACCTTCTGCCCCTTTTCCGGCACGTTAAAAGAAGGCACCAGGGCCGGAAGATCATTGTTGGAATAGAACATCAGGATTGCCAGGTCCCCCGCCTTGTCGGCGCCGTACACATAGGGCACGATGTACTTTTCCCCCGCGCCGCTGGTTGCCAGCACCCACTTGGCGTTTTCCGCCAGGCGGCAGGTGGACACCAGCAGATAGTTCTCCCAAAGGGTAAAGCCGTACCCGGCGCGCAGGGGGCGGTTGGATGCGTCATAGGCCACCAGGCGCAGCACGGAACCCGCCCCGCCTAAGGCAAGCTGCTCCGCGGGGGCGGCCATAGGCAGCAAAAGGGCCGCCGCCAGAAGAAGCGCCGCGAATATTTGAAGCTTTTTCCCAAGCCGCACAGGCATGGCCTCCTTGCTATCGAAGTGTCCAGTAGTAGAAATGCCAGGCATCCTCCGGCAGGGTAACCGTCTCCCCATCCATGTAGGTAATGCCGCTCACCGCCACATAGACGTATTTCACGTCTTCATACCCTGTCAGCCAGGCGTAAGACGGGTATACGTTCCACCCCGGCAGGGCGGCCAGGTCAAACCGCTGAGAATAATAGGCTTCCCCCGTATCCGTGTGATACACCACATGTTCCTCTGCGTCCAGGCAATAGAAAACCAGGGTGCATCCCGTTACCGTCCTGTATGTGCTCATGTTGGCAAGCTCGGGCGTCAGCCAGGGATACCCGTCCGTGAAGCCCGTATACCCGCTGCTGCCGGTGATCTCCAGACCCTTCTCCGGTTCCTCCGGGAGGGGCGGGGCCGTGTACGTCAAGGGCGGTGCCGTCCATTCCACCGGATCGGAAAGCGGCGATATCCTACCCCCCGCATAGCTGCACAGCTTGTAGAAATGCGTTGATCCCGGCTTTACGCCTATGTCCCAGTAGGTATTTACGCCCGCTTCGCCCCCGCTTTGGGCGCCCATCACATCCATCTGGCGATACAGGCCGTCCAGGGTATCGCTGCGGTAAACCAAATAGAATTCCGCGCCCTCAGCGTCCGTCCATTGGATATTCTCCCCCTCCTTTGCCTCCGGGGAAGGCACAGGAAGGCTGGCGTCCAGGGTATAGAAAGGCGCCACATCCAGTGGGTTGGAACGCCTAGTAATAGCATCCACGGTGCTCAGGATGGCCACCACATGGTATCTGCAGGCAACCCCCATCATTTCAGCCTGCGAATCCAGGAAATACGTTTCCCCCTGGTCCGCGTCGGCGATGAGTCTTGCGCCGCTTTCGCCGCTCTCACGGTAGATGAAATAGAACTGCGCTTCGGGCACATCCTCCCAGCGCAGGATCACCCCAAGCTCCGTGGCCATGGCCATCAGATCAAACCGCTTTCTCGGCGTGGGCGAAGGCGTTGGCGAAGGCGTTGGCGTCGGCGTCGGCGTAGGCGACGGTGTGGGCGACGGCGTGGGCCGCGGGGAGGGCGTGGGGGTCATGGGAAGCTTGGCAAGGCGCTTCTGCTCCTTAAAGGACACCCGGGGGTTCCCCTGCCCGGCCTCCCAAAGCTTTACCACCTCGCTGATGTCCGTGGCCAGGTTCATGTTCTGGCTGTCGGTGAGCATGGCGCGGGTAACGCCGATCACTTCCCCGGCGTCATTGAACAGCGCGCCGCCGCTGGACCCGTGGGAGATGGAGGCCGTAAACTGGATGGTGCGGTAGCCGTAGTCGTAAAACGCGCTGATGATGCCCGTGGACACCGTGTTGGCCAGCCCCAGGGGATACCCCATGGCCACCACCGGCGCGGCCCGCAAAAGCGTTTCCCCTTTGTACAGCGCAAGGGGCGAAAGGTTCGTGGGCGAAAAGAATTCCACAAGCGCGATGTCCCGCTCCTCGTCCCCCGCGATGTACTCGGTCACCAGATAGGGCTCGCCGCCGTCCGTCCAGGCGATCATCCAGTCCGCGTCCTTGATCACGTGGTAGTTGGTCACCAGCGTCTTGTTGTCAAAGGCCACAAACCCGCTGCCGGTGGCGATAAGCCGGTCCTTTTCATCGTACACTTCTATCAGCAGCACGGACTTGGCCGCTTCCTCCACGGCCTCCGGATTGCCGGAAAAGGGCTGGGCCTGCGCCCCGGCTTCGGCCCGGGCCGCCGGGAACACCGCCGCCAGCAGCTCCCCCATGAAACCCCGGCCTGCTCCCGCCGATGCAAATTCCCCCGTAGGGCGGGTGCTTGCTCCCGCCGAAAAACCTGCCCCCGCCGAAAGCAGCAAAAACAGCACCGCCAGCAGCAGCGCCCCGGGAACCCCTTTGCAGTTGTTCTTTCCTGCGGCTTTATCCCTTTTCGCGGCCATTGCCCCGCCTCCCCGCGCCGGAAATGCTTCCTTTGGGCCGCTTTTCCATGACACAGCCCCTTCGCCAGACCGCGCGCCGCGGTATTGATTTCCTTTTTCTCTGGGGGAAGTATAGCATTTCTTGGCAGCAATTGTCAACGAAAGAAGCCCGTGCGCAGAAAATGCACACAGGCCAAAACATCTCCTTCCCTATTGAAAGTTTTTGCGGATGGGGCGCGGGGAAGGGGCTTTTTTCAAAAAGCCTCTTCCCCGCCATCCCCTCCCCCTTCGTCCTCTTCGTCCCCTTCGTCCCCTTCGTCCTCCCCGTCCTCCCCGTCCACGGGCAGCACGGCGGGGATCTCCACCACGCCGGAGGCCTCCGGGTCTCCGGGGGCCATGAACTTGTCCCAGCGGTCGATGACCTCCTGGGCGGCCTTCATCACATCCCGAAGGCTGGGGGGGATCTTCACCAGCTCCTGGGCCTCGGTATCCTCCACCACTTTTTTGCCCTGGTCATCCAGGTATTCCCGGCGGGTTTTGGTGCGCACCACCTCATAATCGCACACCTCGTCCTCCCGGCGTATGATCTTTGTCCACAGCGCCAGTATTTCCTCCGGCCCTGCCACGCGCCGGGCGTCCTCCTGCTCCCGCGCCTTTGCCAGGGCCTTTTTCACCTCCTCCTGCCCAAGCAGTTTGCGGCCGTAATCGGCGCCGTATCCCGCCGCCTCCGCCGCCTTTTTCGGGTTTTCCTCCCTAAGATAGGTTTCCACAAACCGCCGCTTTTTTGCCGTAAGCGCCACAGGAGACCCTCCTTTCCCGGAAATACGGGAACTTTTGTTCCCATTCCTCCCGGGAACAGTATACAGAAAACCGCAAAAAATTGCACACCCCTTTTTGACGATGCGCACATTTGCGGCCTCCCCCAGGCTATCGACAAAGTGGCTATGCCACTTTGTCGAGATTTTCCCTCGCTGCTACTTTCCGCCGGCTGCGCCATCGTGCGACCGTTTGCTCGGGCAAGGTAGGAATTTCTTCGAAATTCCTGCGAAAATCACCGCACATGCCGCTGATTTTCGATCTGCAATCGGAGGCTCCGTAACCCTGCCCCCGCCTGTGGCGGAAAAGCCGGGGTGGAGGAGGCCGGCGAAACGAGCCATGCGAGCGGCAGCGAAGCAGGGCGACGATTGAGCCGGATGGGATAGCAGTCCTCCGATACCTCCTAAGGATTTGTTGATGGTCTGAGGGGGGCCTCCTTTTTCAAAAGGAGGTCCCCCCGGCATTTTTCCCCGTGCTCCCGGCCCTTACCTGCTCCGACGCGGCCGTGAGCCATTTCACGGCTTCCTTATAGTTCCGCGCGGTCCCTATCCCTGCATAATACATATACCCAGCCATCGCCTGCGCCTGCACGCGGCCCTTTTCTGCGGATTTCAGGTACCACGCAAAAGACTGCGCGGCATCCTTTTTCACGCCGCTGCCGGTGTAATAGCAATACCCCAGGTTGTACTGTGCGTAGGAACTGCCCTGCTCCGCGGCCTTCAAAAGCCACGCCACCGCCGCCGCTTCATCTTTTGCGGTGCCTGTCCCGGTGAGCAGGCAGTAACCCGCCATCCCCTGCGCATCCATGTAGCCCTGCCTGGCCGACTCAAGAAAGCTGTGCCCGATCAGGTAGAGCAGCCTGGCATAGGCGCTCCGCGCCGCCTTTTGGGCAGGCTGAAGCACCGCTTCTTCAAGCCCTGGCAAGAGCCCGGCCCCGGCGTCCCGGGTCTCCGCGGCCCCCGCTTTGGCCAACGCGGGACCGCCGCCCAACAGCAGGCAAAGGGACAAAACCGCCGCCAGGATGCTTCGTATGCGCCGCATAGGAAAACTTCCTTCGGGTGGCGTCTGTTCGGGAAGGATTCCTCAGGTGCCCGTAAGCAGATACATGCTCCAAGTATGCGCATCCGGCTCATACATCAGCGTAAAGGAAATCCCTTCCCAGGTAAATTGAAGCATTTCCCTCTCCGTAACAATGCACACGCCTATGGCCTTTTTCATGGTATCAAAGCAATCCTCCATCGTGCTGTTGTCAAAAGGGCCGTAGGAGGACAGCGCGGCGAAGATGCAGGCCCTGCAAAATTCGGTGTCGTAGTTCGTCCCCGCCGTAAGCTGGGCATCGTCCAGGGTGTTTGATATAATCGCCGCCACCTGCAGGTTGTCCTTGGTAAACCCGTACAGCATGATCGAGAAGCCGTCATATTCCTGCCAGGTAATCACCCACAGCTTTTTGGCCTCATCGTACCAGTTTTCCAGCACCACCTCCCCTTCTTCAATTTCCGCCACATACATCAGGCTGCGAAAATCCGTATACCACTCCACAGGGTCGGTCTTTGCTTTCGCCTCCGCCAATGCGGAACCGGTGCCTGATAGCACGCAAAGAGGCAGCGCAAGCAGCATGGCCAGAAAACCGCAAAGCATCCTTTTCATGATGGTTCCTCCCGTTTTGGTGGATGGGCGCGGGAAGCGGGTACGTTGGCGGCGTCCCTGCCCGCGATGGGCACAAGGCCCCCGCTGTGGTTCCTATGCCATGGGGGCGGAGGCGGTGAAAATGCCCCCTTATTCCTCGTCGCTGAAGTAATCGGTATCGATCCGCTTGATTTCGTATACGATCCTTGGCGATACCCCAAGGTTATGGTCAATCATCAGTTCGGCCAGCTTGCGCCCGTCCACCAATACAATATGCTGCCTGTCGGCGTACTCCCTGGCCTCCCTGGAAAAGCGCGCTGTGGTGATAAACAATCCTTTCGATCCGTGCTGCCCCGCCAGGGCGCCGAAAAAGCGCTGTATCTCCGGGCGGCCGATGGTTATATTGATGTCCCAGCGCTTCGCCTGAATGTAAATGTAGCTGAACCCCAGTTTGTCCTCCCGGATCACGCCGTCAATGCCCTCGTCCCCCGTGCGCCCGATGGCGGTGCCGGGATTCTCCACCGTGCCGCCATACCCCATCTTCACCAGCAGTTCCACCACCAGCCGTTCAAAAAACGCGGGGGTCTGGCCCATGATTTCCGCAAGCAGATCATCCATCAAGGTGGATTTGATTTTCTCATATGCCGCGTCCAGCACATCCTGCGGGGTGCTTTCCTCATTCTGCGAATCCTTTTTTTCTCCCTCAGCCGCGTCCGCAGGAACCGCGGTTTGAAACGAAACAAAACTGTCAATGGTGCTTAAGTACTTAAGGTTGATATGGCCGCCTGTTTCCTTCCAGGCCGCCCGCCCCTTAGGCGTGATTTGATATTGCCCCCGCTTGGGGGAAGCAATCAGTTCAGCCTTTTTCAAATACGTTGCGGCCCAGCTTACGCGGTTGTAAAACATGGACTGCTTGCCGCTGGGAACCAATACCTTGCGGTCCTCCTCGGAAACGTTTAACCTTTGTACGGCAAAGTCCCGCAGGCTCTGCGCGTTCACCGCTTCCCCCGGCAGCAGGCATTCCATCACCACGGGGAAAAACTCAAAAAACTTTGGTACGGCCATATTGCCCTTCCTTTCATATGTGAACCGCATACACAGCGTGGCCATCAAAGGCTTCCAAGAATGCCCGTCTACAGCTTTTCCAGTATCTTCAGAAATTGATCCGCCCGCACGGTTCCCTCTTCGCCTGGCTCAAGGTCCTTGAACACCATATAATAAGCATATTGAGGCCCCGCAAGCCGCGCCCAGGTGCGGCCAAGGCGCAGCTTTTTCTTGCTGTCTTCATTCCACAGATACCAGCCCTTTGTTTCCAGCATCACGATTTTCCCGCTTTCCAGGCCGATGACAAAATCGGGATACATATCAAACGGCTCCTCCATACCAAACCCCTTGCGGTCGATAATCCGGTGCCACCAGACAACGTTTTTCAGCGATGCCGCGTCAATGATCATTTTCCGCTCTTCATCGTTCATCCGGCTTTCCGCTTCATAAGCCGATTTGGCAATGGAAGGGACAAACTCCCTGGGGGTAATCGTTTCCGGGAAAGCATAACTTGGCTTGCAGAAAACCTCCCTTGTTTCCACCATGTGGTAAAACGTATCCATGGCGTGCCTTTTCATCAGCGCCTTGATATGCTCCAAAATCCGCTGCCCAAAAAAATAGGTGTCATTTTCAAGGGCGGTCAGCGTATCCTTATCCATGGGTTGTACAATGCGGTTCAGATACGCCGCCACATCCCCGTCATCCAGCGTATCCAGCTTGCCTACCTGCTCCCGTATTTGGTGCAGGCAGTCTTTGATGCGCCTTTCCTGCGGCCTTGCGGCAAAAAACTTGATCAGTTCCGCGCTTTGTACGCCGGTGGGGCGAAGGTAGCGGGGCCGCTCTTCCCCCTTTTCCACGTCCACCTCCATCATTTCGCCCGCCCTGCGGTTGAAGTCGATTTTGGCATCCTGATATTGCAGGCTGAAATCTTCCAATAGCCGCTCAAAGGTGAGCGGCGCATCCTGCCCCTCAAAAAAGCTGCCGGGCAGCTCCTTTACATAAAACTGGGGCAGCCGTACCGCCCGTATCAGGTCGCGGGTCGCCTTGCGCAAGGGAAACTCGTTCATGCCAGCCTTCACCTCCACTGGAAGGGCCGCCCCGCCCGCCCCCTGCCATGCGGCGGGCTTCGCGGCAGTTTGCGTATCAGCCTCTTTGAATAATTGATCCGCCGGATCGTACCCGGCGCTTTCCCCTTCCCCCGCGGAAAACGGGCGGATGGCATCCGGTGCGATCTCGTCCACAGGGTCGCTTCCCGCATTGCCGCTGGGCGGAGGAAATGCGGTTTGCACAGGGGGCGCGGACGTATCCTTTTCTTCCGCCTGCGGCTCCTCTACAGCCACGGCCTCCTGCCCTGAAAAGCCCGCGTCCTTCAGGCCCTTGACCACGGAATCCAGGGTTTGATAAAAATCCTGGCTGCAGGTGAGCACGTAGGATTGATTCAAATAGCTGCTTGTTTTCGCCTTGGCGTTGGGCAGGCGCAGCACCCGGCCCACAATCTGCGCCACGTCCACCTGGGAGGATTTGTTGGCCACCGTAGCCAGCACATAGGCAAAGGGGCAGTCCCAGCCCTCCCGAAGCGCGTTCACGGTGATGATGTAGCGGACCGGGCACGTTTCACTTAACAGTTCTTTGTTTTTCAGTTCGTCAACATCCGCCGTTTTGATGGCGATCTGCTCCTCCGGGATGCCGATGGCCACCAGCTTGTCCCTGATCTTTTTGAAGGTGGCTTCCTGCTCTCCCACTTGGGGCTGTGCCTGAAACAGCACGATGGGCCGGATATATGTTTCGCCAAAGGCCCTGGCCTGTGCTGCCAGCGTTTCCAGCTTGCCCCTGATGCTGATGGCGTCCTGCAGCACATCGTTCACGCTGTTGCGCTGGTACACGATCACCGGGAGCTTGACCATGTTTTCTTCCTTCAGTTCCCAGGCGGACACATAGGAGATAATGTTGCTTTGGGTCCTTGGGGTGGCGGTCAGGTCCAGCACAAAGGAGGGGTGCAGGCCGTTGAGCATGTCCACGCTCAGCTTTGACGCGGCATTGTGGCTTTCATCCACCACCACCACGGGGGATAGGCAGGCAAGGATGCGCACCAAAGCGCTGTCGGGCACATCGGAAAGGATATCCTGGTCAAGCTTCAAGGCCTGCACAAAGGGCAGCAGGTTCGCGTTTTCCTGGTAGGCCTTGCGGCCCTCCTTGTTGGTAATGCGAAGGGAATCGTAGCTCATCACGCAGATGGACACATTCTCCACTACGCTGACCGGGTTGAATTGCTGGGCGGTTAGCAGCATATCCTTGGTGTATACCATCACCTTACCCGAAAAATCCACATCCATGCGCTGGCGGTAGGGATGGTGTTCGTCCTTCAGCGCCTTCACGGTTTGATCCAATATGGCGTTGGATGGCACGAGCCATACCACCATCTTGGCCGTTAGCGCGGGCATATGGTCAAACAGGGGCTTCAGGGCGGCGCAGGCCAGAAAGGTTTTCCCGCCCCCGGTGGGCACCTTCATGCATACGTGGGGCGCGCCTTTCACCGTATCCTGGTAAAGCTTCGGCCCGTGGGGCAGGCCAAGGGTAACGTCCTTCTCCCGCCAATAGGCATCAAAGGCCTTCCGGCTTGTACCCTCCCGCTCCAGGGTCTGCAAAAAATCTTCCAGTTCACGCAATACCCGCCGTTGATAGTTTTTCAGTTCCATGCTCCATCCTCCTTACAGACGGCTGATGTCACGCGGTATCTTTTTGAAAACTATGTTCCGCCTGGCAAGCTCCGCCTGGCCCACCGTACACCGGGAGGCATAGATCACACACCGGTCCGCGCTTATTGGCAGGCCGGCCAGGAAGGCCGCGTTCAGCGTGGTGGAAACCCCCGCCTTATAGTAGAAATAATAGGCCGTGCCCGCGTGCTCCCCCAGCAGGTACGGGTTCTGCCTGTCCCGCTTGGGCAGGCGCTGCCGTGCCTCCATAAAGTACACATAGGCCCGCAGCTTGTCCTCCGTCACCTTTCCGCTTACGTTGGCCTCCTGGTCAAACAGCGGTTCTCCCAAGGTATAGTAGCTGAAGCCGCCCCCTGTGCCGGGCGTTGTGCCGTACCCGCCCATCACCCTGCGCACCCGTTCGGCGGTAATGCTTTCGGCGTAATCTTCCATTTCCACCAGGATAAACTTGCGGTTGCCCCCATCCTGCTTGTTCAGGTTCAGCACCGCGTGGGCCGTGGTGCCGGAACCGGCGAAGGAGTCGAGGATGATGGAGTCTTTGTCGGTACAAAGAAGCAGAGCCTTCATGATTAGCTCTTTGGGTTTTGGACTATCAAAGACGCGTCCACCAAGTATCGCCTTCAAATCTTCAATGGCTCCATGATTATGACCAGCTACATCACATGTCCAAAGTGTGACAGGTGGTCTTGATGCCTCTCCACTAAGATACTGTTTTGCATAAACCTGCCATCCACTAATTGTTTTCACCCATTCTACTAAGTTAAGTTCTACATTTTCATTATAGGTATTTTTGCTCCACCGCCAACACCCCTCTGTTCCATCTGGCTTGATTGGATAAAGCATCCCCCCGTCCGGATCAATCAATGGATAGTATAAATTTGGTCGCTCAATGCGTGTTGAATGACTACCTTCTTTTCTAACACTTCTTCTTCTATAATGAAGACCCGTTTTGCCATCCACAAAATTGAATTGCACTACATTTTGTTCAAATTCCTCTTTCTTAATAGACAGTTTTCCTCTTTTTGTATAGCACAATATGTAATCATGCGAATTTGAAAATCCCACTGCGTCCATTCGTGGACTATACACTTTTTGCCAAATAACTTGTGCAGCAAAGTTACCTTCGCCAAATATCTCATCGCAGATCAATCTCAAATTCGCCTGCTCGTTATCATCAATGCTGATAAAAATCGCCCCGTCCTCAGCCAGCAGCCTTTGCAGCAGCACCAGCCGGGGGTACATCATGCACAGCCATTTGTCGTGGCGGCTCAGGTCCTCCCCCTCCTTGCCCACCACCTGGCCCAGCCATTTCTTGATTTTGGGGTCGTTTACGTTGTCGTTGTACACCCAGCCTTCGTTGCCTGTGTTGTAGGGCGGATCGATGTAGATGCACTTCACCTTGCCCGCGTATTCCGGCAGCAGCGACTTCAGCGCCAGCAGGTTGTCGCCCTGTATGATCTTGTTTTCGCTTTCGCCCTCCGCCATCGCGCCGTCCTGATACGTATATTGCTTTTCCAAAAAACAAAAGGGCACCGCCAAATGATGGGTGATGACCTTGTCCTTTCCCAGCCATTGCAGCGTCGGCATATTACACACTCCGCATTTTCACAATTCCAATGATTTACTATATCATTTTCGCCCCAATTCTTCAACCTTCCTTGTCGAAGCGGCATGAAAAAAGGCTAAGGGAACCATGGCATCGTGTATGGATACGGGAA
>JAEWVC010000107.1 GCA_023459275.1 Bacillota bacterium
GGGGGGGGCTATTTCAAACCCCCCCCCCCCCCCCGCGCCCCACCCAGAAAATTCCACATGGAATATCAAAAATGAAAAGCACAAAGCAAATGTGCTGCTGATGCGAAGCGCAATATATAGAAATGCATAGAGGAAGTTTTTGGGGATGGGTACGGGAAGGGAGCTTTTTCAAAAAGCTCCCTTCCCACCATCCTCCGCTTTCTCACGTTTGACACGTACCTGTAAACACCGTATAATACAAAAAGCCCTGATGGGCTTGCAAATCACGGGGAGGGGGTGCTGCCCTTGGACAAATGGGATCACAGGTTTATGCAGATGGCCCATGTCATCGCGGGGTGGACAAGCTGCTTCATGGAGGGGCGGAGCATCGGGGCGGTGATCGTCAAGGACAAGCGGATCATGACCACCGGCTACAACGGTGCGCCCGCGGGGCTCAAGACCTGCAAGGAGCGGGGGGAATGCCTTCGCCGCAAGATGAACATTCCCTCCGGCACCAGGGCCGAAGTGTGCTATGCCATCCACGCGGAGCAGAACGCCATCATCCAGGCGGCGAAGCTGGGCATCTCCATCGACGGGGCAACGCTTTACTGCACCCACCAGCCCTGTTCAGTCTGCGCCAAGATGATCGTCAACGCCGGCATCCAGCGGGTGATCTATCAGGAGGGCTACCCCGACCCCTTTTCCCTGGAGATTTTTGAGGAAGCCAAGGTGAAGCTGGAGCAGTACACGCCGCAGCCCTAAGAAAAAACAGCCTTGCGGCCCGGGTGGTCACTTCTCCGGCCAAGGCTCCGCACCGGCGCAGAAGCCCCGAAGCTTGTTGGCTGCCCGCTCCACGGAATCCTTGGCATCGCCCCAGGGCTTGTCCTGGTTGCGGTAGTCGAATTTCAGGGTGAACCAGTGGACCTCCTGATTGATCCTGTCAAGGCTTTGGGTGATCAGGCCGGACAGTGTTTCCACAAAAGAAGCAAGTTCCTTTGCGGGCAGGAATTCCTCCGCCATGGCAAGAAGCCTTGCCCCATGGGGAAGGCATACGCCCTTGGAAGAAGAAAATGCCTGGCGGAAGTCCTTGTCCCGCTCCCAAAGGTAGAGCATGGTATACGCATAGCGGTCCATGTGGGTTTGCAGGCTGTCGCAGATCACGCAGCCGGATGTCGCTTCCAGAATGGATTTCGCGGCGCTTTTAAGGGACGAGGAAACATCGCTCTTACGGAACATCCGTTTGAGGGCAGGACCGCCGGATGCGGCGGCAGCGCCCTCCTTTGCCTTTACCAGTATGCTGTCCACTGCCCGGCGCGTTTCCTGCATGTGGGTGTCCAGCATCAGTGCCAGCCCCAGCCGGTTCTTTTCAGCAAACATCTGGGACAGGTGCTTGGGGCAGAAGCCCTTGGCGTTGACCCGGATGCGCGTATCCGGCTCCATGACGGAGGCGCCCAGAAACCGCTGAACATCCATCTGCTCATTTTTACGGTAAAGCGCGCACAGAGGGCATTCTCCGTCCAGCTTGACCGCGTCCCATACGGGGATGGTGTCGATATGATACTGCAAGAAAAAGCTCCTTTCCCCGGGGCGTTTCAACCATCGTAGCACACCCTTCCAGCCGTTTCAAGGTTTTTGCATATTTTCCCCCCGGGTCTCATACGGTGTAGCGATTGGGACAAGGAGGGGGATACATATGCAGCCGGAGAAAACACAGAAGCGGACGTACAAAACACCGGGGAGCGGCAGGCGGGTGATAACGGGCGTGCTGCTATTTGTATCCTGCCTGCTGGTGCTGGCGGGGCTTTTGCGGGATGACAGCGGCGGTTTGCGGGTGGCCGTGAAGGTCACACCCACACCCACGGCCATGGGCACCGCCTTTGACGAGACCGTTGTCTCCCGGGAGATCACGGTCCCGGCGCGAAGCTGGTACGCCATCCAGCTAGGTGCCTTTGACAGCGAGGAATCCGCAAAGTCCCTGGCGCAGAGCTATCTGGGCCGCGGCGCGGCGGGCTATGTGCGCAAGGACGGCCGGTTCCGTGTACTGGCGGCGCTGTACAAGACCAGGGATGAGGCCGCTTCCGTCCGCCAGCAGCTTCAAAGCCAGCATGGTATTGATTCTTATGTGTACGAGATCACGCTGCCTGAGATCGTATTGAATGTCAGCGGCATGGCGGGGCAGTTGGACGCGCTGGAAGCCGGAATGCAGTATCTGAATACGGTTTTGGAGCGCTTCTGCGACATCTCCGTTTCCATGGACAGGCGGGACCTTGTAACGGAACAGGAACTGACGGTCCTGGCGGAGGTATCTTCCCAGGCGGAAACGCTTCAAAATGTGATCGGCTTGCGGTTTTCCACTGTTCAGTACGCCGCAGTGGACGATTTGAGAACCCTGCTCGAAACCGTAAAAACCTCCGCGGACAATGTGGCGGAAGCATCCAAAGGCGGCACGGTGGCCATGGCGGCACAGATGAAATATCAAACTTTTTTCATGCTTTCCGGAATTGAAGGATATATCAACAGCTTTGGTCAATAGCAGAAGATACGGAAAGGCGGGAGCCTATGACAGTGGGGGAGATCGCCGCGCTTTTGGATGCCAGGGTGCTGCTGGGGCAGGAGCATATGGGCCGCGAGGTTTTAAGCGGCTGCGGGTCCGATCTGATGAGCGACGTGCTGGCCTTTGTGAAGGAGAATGCGGCGCTGATCACTGGGCTTACCAACCTGCACGTGATCCGCACCGCAGAGATGGTGGATATCACCTGCATTATTTTTGCCAGGGGCAAGGTCCCGGACAATGAAATGCTCAAAAAGGCGGAGGAATTGGATCTGGTGATTTTGTCCACCGAAAACACGGCCTACACCGCCTGCGGTATCCTGTATAAAAACGGCCTGCCCGGCATGGAGAAAAACGCATGAGGATCCACGAGACATATGAGGTGGCGGCGGGCGATTATCAGCGGGCCGGAGAGGCCTCGGCAGCCATCAAACGGGTCTTGCGGCAGCTGGGCGTAAGCGGGCCTGCCCTCCGGCGTATGGCGGTAGCCGCTTACGAGGCGGAGATGAACCTTGTGATCCATAGTCTGGGCGGGACGCTGTCCCTCACCGTGGAGCCGCCTGTGGCGAGCCTTGAATCGGTGGACATGGGGCCCGGAATTTCCGATATCAGGAAAGCTATGCAGGAAGGCTTCTCCACTGCCGGCGAGCATGCCCGCAGCCTGGGCTTTGGAGCGGGCATGGGGCTTACCAACATGCAGCGCAACGCGGCCACCTTTTCCATTGACAGCGGCCTTGGGCGCGGGACAAGCATCCGCATGACCTTTGATCTATTCAGGGCTGATTGAAGACCCCCGGAGGATATACCATGGAAGAAAAACGGTTTCATTCTGTCCGGCTGGACGAAACGCGCTGCAAGGGCTGCACCAACTGCCTCAAGCGCTGCCCCACGGAAGCCATCCGCGTCAGGGATGGCCGGGCGCATATCATCGACGAAAGATGCATCGACTGCGGGGAATGCATCCGCGTCTGCGCGCATCATGCCAAGATCGCCAAAACAGATCCGCTTTCCTCCATCGAAGGCTTCAAGTACAAGATTGCGCTTCCGGCCCCGTCGCTGTACGGCCAGTTCAAGGGATTGAAAAATGCGGAGCAGGTACTTCAGGGGCTCAAGCGGCTGGGTTTTGACAGCGTGTTTGAAGTGGCAAGGGCCGCGGATGTGGTGACGCGGGCCATTCGGGAAAAACTGCGCAGGGAAACCCTGCCCAAGCCTTTGATCTCTTCCGCCTGCCCGGCCATCACAAGGCTGATCCAGGTGCGCTTTCCGGATTTGATTCCCCACCTTGCGGACGTCCGCCAGCCCATGGAGGTGGCGGCCCTCATGGCCCGCAGGGAATTCTGCCGGGAATACGGCGCGGAGCCTTCGGAGGTGGGCTGCTTTTTCATTACTCCCTGCCCCGCAAAGATGACGGCCATCAGGAACCCCATCGGCCACGAGGATTCGGCGGTGAATGGCGCGATTTCCATGATGGAGATCTATGGCCTGCTGTCCAGCCAGATACATAGCTACGAGCCGCGAAGCGGGCTGCAAACGGCAACTTCCTACGGCGTTGGCTGGGCCAACACCGGCGGGGAGGCCCATGCCGTATGGCCGGAGAACAGCCTGGCGGTGGACGGCATTGAGAATGTGATCCGGGTGCTGGAAGAGATCGAAAACAACAAGCTCAGCGACCTGACCTTTTTTGAAGGCGCCGCTTGCACAGGCGGTTGCGTGGGCGGCCCGCTGACGTTTGAAAATAACTACGTGGCCAAGAATGCCATCCGCAAGCTGGCCGATGCCATGGTACCCGTCCATCCGGACGAACAGGTGCCGGTGTCCGCGCTGGATACATATCCGCTGCGCACAAAAAAGGCGGTCCTGCCCAACAGCGTGATGCAGCTGGATGGGGATATCTCGCAGGCCATGCGCAAGATGGAGCGGATGGAGGAGATTGAAAAGTCCCTGCCGGGGCTGGACTGCGGCTCCTGCGGGGCACCTACCTGCCGTGCGCTGGCGGAGGATATCGTGCAGGGGCTGGCCAGGGAAATGGATTGCGTATTCAAGCTGAAGGAGCAGCTGCGGGTCATGGCCCAGCAGATGGTGAATCTGGCCAAGGACCGCTGATGCTGCATAGCACTGCTCCCATATTGCAGTACAGTCAGCCGAGGGAAGAGCCTCGGATTTTTACAGTTCCAGGGAGGCATAGGAGCGCCGCGGCGCTCCAATTGCAGAACAACCAAGGGAACGCCAGTACAATGACCGGAAAATGGTACATTCGCAGAATATTGAATCCCCAGGAGGCAAACGCATGACTGTTCAACAGCTTCTTGAAGGCTTGGATGCCAAAAACCTTACTCCGGAAGTGCCCCTTCACGGGGAAGTGTCCTGCGGCTATGCATGCGATCTATTGAGTTTTGTCATGGCCCACGGGCAGCCGGGCATGGCCTGGGTCACAGTGCAGACACATCTGAATGTAATCGCCGTGGCGGTACTGCTGGAGTTTTCCTGCATCCTTCTGCCGGAGGGTGTTATGATGGAAGCGGAATCCCTGAAAAAGGCGGCTGCCGAAGGGGTCCCGGTTTTGCAAAGCGGAAAGACTGCCTATAACCTCTGCGGGGAGATGATGGCCGCAGGCATTCCCGCCTCCAAGGGATGATTCTATGAAAATCTACACGGACCTGCATATCCATTCCTGTCTCTCCCCCTGCGCCGAGATGGACATGACGCCATGGAACATCTGCGCCATGGCGAAACTCAAGGGCCTTCAGGCCATCGCTGTCACCGACCATAATTCCGCACGCAACCTGCCCGCCGTACAAGCCGCCGCCTCTGAACACGGTCTTTTGCTGTTGCCGGGCATGGAGATCGCTACCCGGGAGGAAGTTCATCTTTTGGTATATTTCCCCTCCGTCAGCCAGGCGTTGTCGGCAGGGGATTTTTTGTATACCCATTTGCCGGATATTCTCAACAACCCCCGGCTTTTCGGAGAGCAGGCCGTGATGGGGGAGGGGGATATGCTTGTGGGAGTAGAGAAGCGGCTGCTCCTGAGCGCCACAGATCTATCCATCCGTCAGGCGGCGCTGGAGATGGACCGTTTTGGCGGCCATGTAGTCCCGGCCCACATCAACCGCGGCGCCAATGGAATGCTCGTCGGTCTGGGGTTCCTTCCCGCAGACATTGATTTTCCAACGCTGGAGGTATCGCCGCACCTGCCGGTGCCAGCGGAAATACTGCGCGGAAAAACGCTTCTGAACAATTCGGACGCCCACCGTCTGGAAGATATTTGTGAAGCGATCCATTCTTTGGAGGTGTGCGAGCTTTCGCCCGGGGGCATTTTGAAGGCATTAGGTAATGGCAAGGTAAGAATTCTGTAAGCGCGTCAAATTATGTTAAAAATTTAACCAATTGATTGTATTTGAGTTTGTAGAGTTTCTACGAACTTTTTTCGTATTGATATTTTTTTGTCAAAACAGCTGTTTTTGCATTGTTTTGGGCGTGCAATTTCCTCCGGAGTATGTTAAAATATCTACAAGCGTGGCGCATAAGCACCACGCTGGCTTGTGCAAAGAACGAAGGAGGTCGCACCCCACATGCCCGAATTGGCGGAAAAATACGCGAAGCTGAACGATGTGATCGCGGCTCACCGGTTAGAAAAAGGCGCGCTGATGCCGGTACTGCAGGAAGCGCAGGAGATTTTCGGCTGCGTTCCCATGGACGTTCAGGAGATCATCGCGGACGGTCTGAACACGACATTGAGCGAGGTATACGGCGTAGCAACGTTCTACTCCCAATTTTCTCTGGAACCCCGCGGCGAGTACGTGGTCGGCGTATGTCTGGGCACGGCCTGCTATGTGAAAGGCTCCCAAAAAATACTGGACAAACTGACCAGTGAGCTTGACACCAAGGTTGGCAAGACCAGCGCGGATGGCAAGTTCACCCTGCAGGCCACCAGGTGCCTCGGTGCCTGCGGCTTATCGCCGGTGATGATGATCAACGACGAGGTCTACGGACGGCTCACAGCCGACGAAATCCCCGGGATCCTGGATAAGTACAGGAAATAAGCCATGCGGGACTTGTCGCTGCACTTGCTGGACATCGCGCAGAACAGTATCCGTGCGGGCGCGGCGCTTGTCACAATGCGCGTCATCCTTGACGGCAAAGGCCTGTTGACCATGGCGGTTGAGGATGATGGTACCGGCATGGACGCCGAAACGGCGCGCAGGGTTTTGGATCCCTTTGTCACCAGCCGTACGGAGAGAAAGGTGGGACTGGGGCTTCCGCTTTTGAAGGACAATGCGGAAAAGACCGGCGGGAGCCTGAGGATTGCAAGCATACCGGGGCAGGGGACAGCTGTTACCGCTGTGTTCCATGCGGATCACATTGACTGCATCCCTTTGGGGGATTTGCCAGGTACGGTGCTTGCGCTGGTGACCGCTTGCCCGGAAAAGCCGGATTTTGATTTTTGTATGACGACGCCAGGGGGCGAAGCGTCCCTTGATACCCGGGAAGTCCGCAAAGCGCTTGCCGGGGTGCCCATGACCACGCCGGAGGTCATTGCCTGGATGGCCTCCTCCCTGAAGGACGAAATTGAGCAGATCACTGGAGGAACGGATCATGAAATCCATCGCTGAACTGGAAGCCATCCGTCAAAAAACGCTGGACAGCATCCTTCTGCGCAAGGAGGGCAAGGAAGCCGTGCGTGTGGTGGTGGGCATGGCCACCTGCGGCATCGCGGCAGGCGCAAGGCCTGTGATGCTGGCCTTTGTGGAAGAACTGAACCGCAGGAACCTTACCCATGTCACCGTTTCCCAGACCGGCTGCATCGGCATGTGCCGCCTGGAGCCCATGGTGGATGTGCTGATCCCCGGACAGGAAAAGGTAACCTACGTGAAGGTGAAGCCGGAGATGGTGGGCCGCATCGTTGCGGAGCACATCGTCAACGGCCGGCCCGTGGAGGAATACACCATCGGCGCGGCGGAAGACGCCCGATAAGCCGCAGGAGGGAAAAAGATGGAACTGTATCGCGCCCATGTGCTTGTTTGCGGCGGGACCGGCTGCACCGCTTCCGGTTCCGGCGAACTAATGAAGCGCTTTGAGGAAAAGCTCAAGGAGCACGGTCTGGAAAAAGAAATCAAAATGGTGCGCACCGGCTGCTTTGGCCTGTGCGAGGCCGGCCCAGTGGTGATCGTATACCCGGAGGGCACCTTCTACTGCCGCGTGAAGGCGGACGACGTGGACGAGATCGTCACGGAACACCTTTTGAAGGGCCGCAGGGTGCAGCACCTGGTGTACACGGACAACGCCACCAAGGAAAGCAGTGCAACCAAATCCCTGGAGGAGATTGGCTTTTATAAAAAGCAGAAGCGCATCGCTTTGCGCAACTGCGGCGTGATCGATCCGGAGAACATCGATGAATATATCGCCTTTGACGGATATAAGGCACTGGCCAAGGCGCTGATGGAAATGTCCCGGGAGCAGGTCATCGACGAAGTGCTCAAAAGCGGCCTCCGGGGCCGGGGCGGCGGGGGATTCCTGACCGGCCTCAAGTGGAAGTTCACCTATGCCAGCCAGGCGGATCAGAAGTATGTAGCCTGTAACGCCGACGAGGGCGATCCCGGCGCGTTCATGGACCGCTCCGTGCTGGAGGGTGACCCCCATTGCGTGCTGGAGGCCATGGCCATCGCCGGCTATGCCATCGGCGCTTCCGAGGGCTATATCTACGTCCGGGCGGAGTATCCCATCGCCGTGAAGCGTCTGGCCATCGCCATTGATCAGGCCAGAGAATACGGCCTGCTGGGCAAGAATATCTTCGGCACGGATTTTTCCTTTGACATCCACATCCGCCTTGGCGCGGGCGCCTTTGTCTGCGGCGAGGAGACGGCCTTGATGGCCTCTATCGAGGGGCTGCGCGGCGAACCCCGGCCCCGCCCGCCTTTCCCTGCGGTGAAGGGCCTGTTCGGCAAGCCCACCATGCTCAACAACGTGGAGACCTACGCCAATGTTTCGCAGATCATTCTGAACGGCGCGGATTGGTTTTCCGCCATCGGCACGGAAAAGTCCAAGGGCACCAAGGTGTTCGCCCTGGGCGGCAAGATCAATAACACCGGCCTGGTAGAGATCCCCATGGGGACGCCTTTGCGGGAGATCATCTACGACATCGGCGGCGGCATCCCAGGCGGCAAGGCCTTCAAGGCCGTGCAGACCGGCGGCCCCTCCGGCGGCTGCATCCCGGCGGAACTGATGGACATCCCCATCGAGTATGACACTCTCACGCAGATCGGCTCCATGATGGGTTCGGGCGGAATGATCGTCATGGACGAGGACAACTGCATGGTGGATATCGCCCGCTTCTTCCTGGATTTCACCGTGGACGAAAGCTGCGGCAAGTGCGTACCCTGCCGGATCGGCACCAAACGCATGCTGGAGATTTTGGAGCGGATCGTGGAAGGCAAGGGCGAGATGGAGGACATCGACAAGTTGGAAACCCTGGCCAGGAATATCAAAAACACCGCGCTGTGCGGCCTTGGCCAGACGGCCCCC
Organism: Bacillota bacterium; assembly: GCA_023459275.1. Classification (GTDB taxonomy): domain Bacteria; phylum Bacillota; class Clostridia; order Christensenellales; family Aristaeellaceae; genus JAEWAH01. The sequence continues at coordinate 9,050 of JAEWVC010000107.1, forward strand.
AACCCCGTGCTGTCCACCCTGAAATATTTCCGCAACGAGTATGAGGCCCATATCAAGGAAAAGCGCTGCCCCGCACACCACTGCCAGGCGCTTTTGAGCTATGTGATCACCGACAAGTGCCGCGGCTGTACCCTGTGCTCCAAGGTCTGTCCTGCGGGCGCCATCTCCGGCGAGGTGCGAAAGCAGCATGTCATTGATCCGCTCAAGTGCGTAAAGTGCGGCGCGTGCATGGAAAAGTGCCGTTTCGGCGCCATCGTGAAGAACTGACGGCGAGGAGGAGAAGCAGATGGAGAACCTTGTAAGCCTTACCATTGACGGTGTGAAGGTGGAAGCCCCCGCTGGAACCACTGTGCTGGAAGCCGCCAAAAAGGCGCATATCAATATCCCCACGCTGTGCTATTTGAAGGGTCTCAACGAGATCGGCTCCTGCCGCATCTGTGTGGTGGACGTAGGCGGAAGGGCACTGCAGGCCTCCTGCGTGCTGCCCGTTTCCCAGGGCATGGTAGTTAAGACCAACACCCCGGCCGTGCGGGAGGCCCGGAAGGTAAACCTGGAATTGATTTTGAGCACCCACGACAAAAAGTGCCTGACCTGCTCCCGCAGCCAGAACTGCGAACTGCAAAAGCTGTGCCTGGACCTTGGGGTGGAGGACGGCGGCCGGTTTGAGGGCCAGAAGAATGTCTATGCGGTGGACGATTTCTCGCCCTCTATCGTCCGTGACAACAACAAATGCGTCCTCTGCCGGCGCTGTGTGGCCGCCTGCCGGAAGGCTCAGAATGTGGGCGTTATCGGCGCGGTGCACCGCGGCTTTTCCACCTCCATTGAGCCGCCCTGGAATTTGATGCTTGGGGAAATGGCCTGCATCAACTGCGGTCAGTGCATTACCGCCTGTCCGGTGGGCGCGCTGCGGGAAAAGGATGCCACGGACGATGTCTGGAAGCTGCTTGGCAATTCTAAAAAGCATGTGGTGGTCCAGCCCGCTCCCGCTGTCCGCGCCGCGCTGGGCGAGGAGTTTGGCATGGAGATCGGCACCCGGGTCACCGGCAAGATGGCCGCATCTCTGCACAGGCTGGGCTTTGCGAAGGTGTTCGACACGGATTTTGCCGCCGACCTGACCATCATGGAAGAAGCCACCGAACTGCTGGGACGCTTGAACAACGGCGGCACGCTGCCCATGATCACCTCCTGCTCGCCCGGCTGGATCAAGTATTGCGAGCACTATTATCCCGAATTTCTGCCCAACCTGTCCACCTGCAAGTCCCCCCACGAAATGATGGGCGCAGTGGTCAAGACCTACTATGCGAAAAAGGCGGGCATCGACCCCGGCGATATTGCGGTGGTGTCCGTAATGCCCTGCACCGCCAAAAAGTTCGAGGCCCAAAGGCCGGAGCTTGCCGCTGCGGGATACCCGGATGTGGACGCGGTAATCACCACCAGGGAACTGGCTAAAATGATCAAGGAGGCGGGCATCGATTTTGCCGGCCTGCCGGACGAGGATTTTGACGATCTGCTGGGCGAGAGCACCGGTGCCAGCGTTATTTTCGGCGCTACCGGCGGTGTGATGGAAGCTGCGCTGCGTACCGCCTATGAAGTGGTTACCGGCAAGGAACTGCCCAAATTGGACTTTGAACAAGTACGTGGCCTGGAGGGTGTAAAAGAAGCCACCGTGCAGGTGGGGGACATTGCCTTGAAGGTGGCTGTGGCCCATGGCACCGCCAATGCCGCCAAGGTTCTGGAAAGCGTCAAAAGCGGCGAGAAGAGCTACCACTTCATTGAGGTCATGGGCTGCCCCGGCGGCTGTGTTACCGGCGGCGGCCAGCCCATCGTATCCGCCCAGAAGCGGATGGAGGTCAATCCCGGCATGCTTCGCGCAGCGGCCCTCTACGGCGAGGACAAGGACAAACCCCTTCGCAAGAGCCATCAAAATGCAGGCGTGCAAAAGCTGTACGCGGAGTTTTTGGAAAAGCCCAACAGCCACAAGGCCCATGAGCTGCTGCACACCCACTATCAGGCAAGACCCAAGTATATCAAATAGAAGGGCACAATCAAACAGCGGCCTCCCGGCAGGGGGGCCGCTGTTTGTGTATCGAAAAGTGGCGTTGCCACTTTTTGGCTTTTCTTCAGCTGCTTTGGAAGCACACCGTAGGGCGGGGGCTTGCCCCCGCCCTACAGGAGCCACCGGATATGCATATACCATTCGAAATTGGTATTATGGGACGGTTGGGAGGAACCGTATGACTGGAACGGAGAATTGCGTATCGGGCGCACCATCCCGCCATCCCCTCATTTTCCGGACAGAGGCCCGCCTTTCCCGAAGGCCCACAGGATCAGGTCCCGGTTGATCCATGCCAGGTGCCCGTTTCTTGCCTCGCTGGCGCCGTTGTTCAAAAACACAAATCCGTTGCCTGTGCCCGGATCATAAAACACGCCCTCTGCCGCGCCGTAGGCGAACCCCTGATGCCCATACAGCCGGCCCACGGGAAGAGAGGGATCATCCATCATCACAAGCCCCAGACAGTGGCTGGCATGAGGTGCACCTTTGCCGTAAGGCTTCACCGGCGTTTGCATCTTTTGAAGGGTCTCCGGCTTCAGTACCGGCTCCCCTCCGGAAGCCAATGCGCCTACCAGCCTGCCCAAGGAAGGCGCATCGGTGAACAGGTTGCCCGCCGCGAGCCGATAGTGGTACAGCGGGTCAGGGTTTGTAAGATCATCGGCTGTTTGCAGCCGCTTTTTCACAGGGAAGGCGGGATGCCCGCCATTTCGCGGCAAAACACGGTAGATATCCGCGACAAGGAGTGGGTCGGGCAAATCCTTAAGGGTATAAGCCGCGTTCATGGAAAGCCGTTCAAAGACCAGTTCCCTCATGATGTGGGCAATGGAGCGGCCGTCCGCGCATTCCATTACGCTGCCGGCCATGCCAGCCGCCAGGTTACAATAGCGGAAAGCCTCTCCCGGCGCGGTATTCAGGTAATTGCGCGGGTCCCCGAGCATCTCCTTCAAAGAAATGGGAGAAAACAAGGACTGCTCATAACCGGGGCCGTCCCACAGGCCGGAGGTATGGGACAGCAGATGGCGGACCAGGATGGGCGAGTCCGGAAACGCCGGATTGCGCACCGGAAAGCCAAGATAGTTCTCAGCCGGCGCGTCAATATCCACTATTCCTTTTTCACAAAGCGCCATCAGGCCGACAGCTGTGACCATCTTGGTGATGGACGCAGTTCTGTACAAGGTCCGCTCCGTGGCCTTTTCGCCGGGCAGTCTGGAAAAGCCGTAGGTGACAACTGCATCCGGTACGCCGTTTTTGACCAGTTGCATACATCCGCCCACCAGATGATGGCGGCGGAAGATTTTCAGAAGGGGCTCAAGCGCATTGGCGGGCAGGGCAGCATCGCAGGAAGCATGCCCGCCTGTCCGCAGACCGAAAAAAGGCAGCGCCGCCCGGTACAGACTGTTTTTGATTGCAGTGACCGGCACGGTGCCGCCCCCCTTTATATGCGAAATGACTAGCTCTAAAAATCTTTTCCGCCCTGGGCCAACAGCCGGTGCTTCAGGTCATACAGTGGCTGGCTCAAGTCCACCTTGTAGCGGTGGGGGGATTGCAGCCGCCGGTATTCACCCCAGAAGGTATCCATTTCCTGGGCGGCATAGGCTTGTATTGCCAAAAGCGTCGGCATATCGTAGACAAGCTGTCCCTTTACAAAGATGGGCGCCAAAAGGGGCCGCAGCACATAATCCGTGACGGTCATGGTTTTCCAGGTGTCCACCGGGTCAAACAGCCGAAGCGGTTGGTTGGGGTCGTAGTCTTCCTCAGCCAATGCGATCAGGTCGGCCAGCGCCTTGCCGGTATGCCCGTCATAGATGCGGTACAGCGATTTCAGCCCCGGATTGGTGATCTTTTGCGGGTTTTCGGAAATCTTGATCCTGGGATGCAGCACGCCGTCCACTTCCTCGGCAGCCAGCTTGTATACGCCACCCAGCGCGGGGTTGTCCTGGCTGGTGATCAGCCTGGTACCCACGCCCCATACGTCGATCCTTGCCCCCTGGGCGATCAGGTCCCAGATCACATCCTCGTCCAGATCCCCGCTGGCAAAGATCTTTGCGTTGGGGAATCCGGCCTCGTCCAGCATCCGCCGGGCCACACGGCTCAAATAAGACAGGTCGCCGCTGTCCAGACGGATGCCCACGGGTTCGACCCCTTTTTCCCGCAGCTCCTTGAACACGGTGATGGCGTTGGGTACGCCGCTGCGCAGCGTGTCGTAAGTGTCCACCAGAAGCATGCAGCTGTCGGGAAAGGTTTCCGCGTAAGCACGGAAGGCATCCAATTCTGTGGGGAAGGACATCACCCAGCTGTGGGCGTGGGTGCCCTTTACCGGGATGCCGAACATCTGCCCCGTAAGCACGTTGCTGGTGGCGCTGCAGCCGCCGATGATGGCCGCCCTGGCACCGTAGATGCCCGCGTCCGGGCCTTGGGCGCGCCGAAGCCCAAACTCCAGCACACTGCCACCCTGGGCCGCCTGGCAGACCCGGGCCGCCTTGGTGGCGATCAGCGTCTGATGGTTGATAATGTTCAAAAGCGCCGTTTCAATAAACTGCGCCTCCATGATGGGCGCATAGACCCGGATGATGGGCTCGTCCGGGAACACGATGGTGCCCTCCGGTACGGCGTACAGGTCGCCCGTAAAACGGAGCTGTGACAATTCCTTCAAAAAAGGCTCGTCAAACAGCTTCAGGGAGCGCAGGTATGCAAGGTCCTCCGTATCAAAGGACAGGTTCTGAACGTACTCGATGGCCTGCTCCAATCCCGCGGCAATGGCATGGGCGGTGATATCCCCCTGCTTGCGGTAAAACAGGTCGAATACGGCCCGGTTTTGCTGCATGCCGTGTTTCCAGTAGCCGTACATCATGGTCAATTGATACAAGTCCGTCATCAAGGTCAAATTGCGCATAAAAATTCCTCCCAAGCATTAATGCCTATTTGATATATGTATGTGGATAGACTGCCAGCGACGCCGCCGGGAAAGACAGGGAAATCAGGGCGATATAAGCCGTTTTCAAAGGTAGCGCAAGAAGCGCGCCCTGGTTGAAATACAGGAAGACGATGAAAGCGGCGGTTAAAAAAAGCAGGGGCAGTGAGGCGATGGGCAGGCCTCTTTGTTTCGTAAAGCCAATATCCGCCGCGCATAAGGCCAGGATCGCCATACTCAGCCAGGGCCAGAAGTAGGGGAAAGCCGTTTGGTGCCCCATGTACAATAGGAAAAACGCGTGCACAAGAAGAATGATGGCCGCGGCGAAGGGCACCGCTTCTCCCCGGAGCCTTTGCCTGCGTACGGCAAAAAGAGCAAACACCACCCCGATGGCAAGGATGCTCAGCCATTGGGAGACCCGCGCGGTGCCGCCCAGGAACATCAGGCTGTCCAGCCTAAGGCCTTCCACCACGGCGCGGCCCGCGCCATACAGCAGCAGGTACCACAGGAACACATCGCCCCGCCTTGTCATCCGCTTGCGAAAGAACATCAGGAGCGCGAAGGAAATAAAATCCCACATGGACTCATAAAAAAAAGTAGCCAGATGCCATGTATCCCCCTGCGGGCCGGATATCAGCACTGCGAACGGGAAAAACTGCCATTTGGGGTCGGTGACCAGCTCACCGTAGGCCTCCATATTGAAAAAATTGCCCCAGCGGCCCATGGCTTGGGCCAGGATCACGGCGGGTGCGATCATGTCCAGCAGGGACATGAGCTTCACCTTTTTGCGCCGGGCATTCAAAAATACACCCAGCAGGCCGCCCAGCAGTGCGCCGTAAAAAGCGACGCCGCCCTCCCACACATACAAAATGCGGATGGGATCGCCGGAAAACTGGTCCCAGGCAAAAGCCACATAGTATAGCCGCGCGCCGATGATACCCAGGGGAATGGCCCATAAGGTGCTGTCGATGGCGGTATCCCTGGGCAGTCCAAGCCTTTTTTCTTCCCGCCCGCAGAGCCATACGCCGATGGCAATGGCCGACACGATGATCAGGCTGTACCAGGGTACGATGCCGAAAACAAGCCGGGCAGGCTGCACAAAACCCACGAAAGCGCCTCCTTTCCGGCGTTTTACCCATTATATTCTTGCCCGGAAACGCTGTCAAGCATGCGGGGCCGGCCTTCCAGAGGCTTGAAGGCCGCGCGGTCTCTATGAAAAAGTGCGGTAAATGCCGGTTCAAAGGCAACTATTTTAGGAAAAAGGTTGTCAGAAAACGGATAGTACGCTATAATGGGCGGGAACGAACTGCGAGGCAGCCGTGGAGTTGAGGCGACGTTGCTTAGATGCGCAATCCGGTTGGGTATAAAAGAGGAAAGGATGGCCCTGCGCCGGCCCATATTTGCATTCATTCCTTTTTTCTATCTGCCGGTGCTGTTCCTTGGGCTGCACCGTAACGGACACATATTCATTTGGGACACGCTGTTCGCAAGGACTGCGTGTTTATTATGAGAAGGAGGCACTGCCCGTGAGCAAAGTCCACATATTCGACCATCCGCTGATCCAGCATAAGCTTAGCCTCATGCGGGACAAGAATACCGGCGCGAAGGAATTCCGCGAGCTTCTTGAAGAAATCTCCATGCTGATGGTATACGAGGTGACACGCGACCTGCCGACGGAAGAGGTGGATGTGGAAACGCCTATCTGCTGGACGAAAACCAGGGTCCTGAGCGGCAAGAAGCTGGGGATCGTGCCCATCCTGCGGGCCGGCCTTGGCATGGTGGACGGCGTGACGAAGCTCATTCCGGCGGCAAAGGTGGGGCATATTGGCCTGTACCGCGATCCGCAGACGCTTCAGCCTGTGGAATACTACTGCAAGCTCCCGGCCGATTCCGAAAACCGGGAACTGCTGGTGCTGGATCCCATGCTGGCCACCGGCGGCAGCGCCAGCGCGGCCATTGGCTTCATCAAAAAGCGCAACTGTTTCAACATCCGCCTGGTTTGCCTGATCGCCGCCCCGGAGGGGATCGCGCGGGTGACAAAGGACCATCCGGATGTGGACATCTACGTGGCCTGCCAGGACGAAAAGCTCAACGAGCACGGCTACATTGTGCCTGGCCTGGGCGACGCGGGCGACAGGCTGTTCGGCACAAAATAACCGGAAAACAAGCAAGGCGGTGAAAAATCATGTCTCTGGAACTGCTCCAAAGCATTCAGGAGGCGGAAACGAAGGCGGATCAGGAGCGCGGCGATGCCCAGCGGGAAGCCCGGGAGATCGTCAAGGGCGTGACCGATGCGTGCCTGGAGAATGAACGGAGGGCGGCGGTGGAACACCGCGCGCTCTTCCAAAGCATGCTGGAGGAAAAAAGAACGCAGGTGGAGCATCAGCTTGCCGGGCTTGCCGAAGACAAGATCAAGGCGCGGGAAGAAATGATGGCCGGGGCCAGGCAGCGCCTTCCCGATGCCGCCGACTTCATCGCAAAGAGGGTAATGAGCGATGGCCATCGTTGAAATGAAGCGTCTGACCCTTCTTGGGCTTTTGAAGGACAGGGAAAAGCTTCTTGGCGCCATCCAGCGCCTTGGCTGCATCCAGATCACCGACATCCCTGAGGAGGGGGTGCAGGCTTACCCGTCCAAGGTGGAGGGGGCCGTGAAAGCGGAGGAGAGGGTAAACCGCCTGCGCTGGGCCATTGACAAGCTGGGGAAATACGCGGGAACAAAGCCGCCGCTTTTTGGCAGCAAGCCGGAGGTGGCGCAGGAACTGGCCGACGATACGTTCAAGGACAGTGCGCGCTTGATGGCTGCCGTTGCAAAGACGGAGGAATGCGAACTGCGCGCCGGCGAACTGCGGGGAAAGGAAGCGCGTTTGGCGGCTGCCAGGGAGCAGCTTTTGCCCTGGCGTGAGATGGATGTGCCCGTGGCCTCCATCGCCAACACAAGGGATACGGTGCAGCAGGCGGGCATTCTGCCCAGGGCGGCCCTGGACGGGATCATGCAAAAATGGGCGGACGCGCCTGCCGCGGTCTTTGAAGTCGGACAGGTGAAAGAATCCGCATGCGTCCTTCTGGTGGCCCACGCCTCTGTGGCGGAGGCTTTCCTGAATGATCTGAAGGAAGCGGGTTTCACCCAGTTCTCCTTCGGTGATGTTCAGGGCACGCCAAAGCAGCAGTTGGAGGACCTGGCAAAGGAGCAGGAGGAGATCGCCGCCGGCCAGCGCAGGCTGGAGGAGGAGTTGGGCGGCCTGTCCAAAATGCTTCCGGAGCTCAAAATTCTGCATGACATCCTTTCCGCCGAGCTGTTCAGGCTCAAGGCCGCCGGCCGTTTTGCCGCCACTGAGACCGCTTTTTTGCTCAAGGGCTGGGTTCCCGCCGTGATGGTGGATAAGGTACGGGACAAGCTGACAAAAGTGTCTCCCACCGTATGCCTGGAAGCTTCGGAACCGGCCGAAGGGGAAGACCCGCCCGTCCTTCTGCACAACAACCCGGCGGCGTCCCCCTTTGAATCCGTGGTGGCGGGCTTCTCCCTGCCATCGCCCTACGGTGTGGACCCAACGGCCATCATGGCGCCGTTCTTTGCCTGCTTTTTCGGCATGATGGTGTCCGACGCGGGCTACGGCCTGATGCTGGCGGTGATCATCCCGCTCCTGATCAAATTTTTCAAGCCCTCCCCAGGCGCGAAAAAGCTGATGGTTATCCTTGCCATGGGCGGCGTGTTCACGCTTTTCTGGGGCTTCATGTACAACAGCTGGTTCGGCTTCGCGCCGATCCCGGTGTACTTTGATCCCATGAACAACGCGCTGCCGGTGATGGGCCTGTGCATTGCCATCGGCGCTGTTCACCTGTTTACGGGGCTCTTCATGGGCGCCGCGCTGAACTTTAGGCGCAAGCAGCCTTTGGACGCGCTGTACGACCAGTTTTCCTGGTTCTTCCTGGTGGTTGGCCTGGGCCTTCTGATTTTGCCGGCCACGGCGCAGGTCGGAAAGTATATGGCACTTGCCGGCGCGGGCATCATCCTGCTCACCGCGGGGCGCCACAAGAGCAAGAACCCCTTCAAGCGGATTTTGAGCGGCCTGGGCGCACTGTACGGCATGACCAGCTGGATCAGCGACCTGTTAAGCTACATGCGCCTGTTCGGCATGGGGCTGGCCACGGGTGTCATCGGCATGGTTATCAACCAATTGGTGGGGATGATCTTTGCCGCAGGGATCATCGGCAAGGTGTTAGGCATCGCGCTGTTTGTGGGCGGCCACCTATTCAATGCCGGGATCAACATTCTGGGCGCCTACGTGCATTCCTGCCGCCTGCAGTATATTGAGTTCTTCGGCAAGTTCTACGAGGAAGGCGGCAAGCCCTTTGTGCCCCTTTCGGAAAACAACCGCTACGTCCACATCAGGGATGCGAAGCAGGCCTAACGATGTGACGGCATACAAACATGATTTATTGAGGAGGAAACTACCATGCAACTGTCCCTTGGCCAGATTCTAGCGCTGTTGGGCGCCGCCATCTCTGTGTTCCTGTCCGGCATGGGTTCCAGCAAGGGTGTAGGCATCGCCGGCGAAACCAACGCGGGCGTGTCCGCCGAGACCCCTGAAATCAACTCGAAACTGCTGGTACTGCAGCTTCTGCCTGCCACCCAGGGCATCTACGGGTTCCTGGTAGCCGTGATCGTGCTTATCAAAGTTGGCGTGCTGGGCGGAACGATGAGTGCCGTTTCCGAGATGCAGGGCCTGGCCTTTATCGTAGGCTGCCTCCCCGTTGGCATTGTAGGTTACTTCTCCGCCATCGCCCAGGGCAAGGTTTCCGCCGCCAGCATGCTCATGACCGGACAGCACCCCGAGATGAGCGGCAAGGGCATCACCATGACGGTTATGGTGGAAACCTACGCCGTGCTTGCGCTGCTGGTTTCCTTCCTGGTCGTCAATTCCATCAACCTGCTGGGTTAAGGGAGTATTCGCATGAACGCACAAACCATCCTGGAAAAGATCGGCTCCGACGGCCGTCAGGCCGCCGCCGCTCTGCTCAAGGAAGCGAGGGAGAAGGCGGAGGCTTTGCGCGCCTCCTCCGAGGCGAAGATCGTCAAAATGCGCGAGGAGACGCTTGCAGGCGCCAAGGCGGAAGCCGCCGCGCTGGAAGTAAGGATGCAGCGCATGGCCGATCTGGAGGACCGCAAGCAGCTGCTTGCGCAAAAGCGCGGCTTGATGGACGAGGCTTTTGCCATGGCCCTTGAAAAGCTGAAGCAGCTTACGCCCAAGCAGATGGAGGACTTTTTTCTTTCGCAGCTCCTGCTTTCCGCCAAGGGAACGGAGACATTGCTGGCTGGCGCGCTTTGCGACGGCTGGTATGCGCCCGCTTTCGCGGACAGGGCCAATGCAGCCCTCAAGGCAGCCGGGAAGCCCGGTATGCTGAAAACCGCCCCTGGCCGCCGGGAGGGCGCGACAGGCGTCATCCTGATGGACGAGGGCATGGAAATCAACTGCACGCTGGAGGCGCTGCTTTCCTCCAAACGGCTGGAGATGGAGGCCCAGGTGGCTTCCATCCTCTACGCGTAACCACCGACGCTGAAAGGAGGGCTGGCTTTGCCGCAAAGGAGCATACCTTACGCCATGGGGCGCATCCGCGTATTGCAAAAAGATGCGCTGGATACAAGCCGGCTGGAACGGCTGCTTTCCGCCCCCTCTTTGAGGGACGCGCAGCGGGCGCTTTCGGAGATCGGCTGGGAAAGCGGCGCAGAGCAGGACTGGGAGCAGATGACCCTCCGCCACGTGGAGAATGCCTGCAAGCTTGTCCGCGCCCTGTCCACAGATCCAGACATCACCGATTGCTTCCTGCTCCGTTATGACATCCACAATCTGAAAACGCTGCTCAAGGCCAGAAGCCTTGGGGAAAAACCGGCGTATCTGTCCGAGTGCGGCACGATACCGCTGACGAAGCTTTCCCACGCCGTGGCCGAGCACGTGTACAGGGGATTTCCCCAAATCCTCAAGGAAACGCTGGGAGATCTTGAAAAGCGCCTGGCGGTGAAGCCCGACGCTATGGAGATCGACGTTGCCCTGGACCATGCCCTGTACGGGATGATCTTTGAAAAGCTTGAGGGCAAGAAGGCACCCGCCGTTTTACGGTATTTTAACGCCAGGGCCGACATGGTCAACGTGCTGATGATCCTTCGGGCGCGGGCCATGGACAAGGACGAAGCGTTTTTGAAGCATGTCCTTCTGAAGGGTGGCAGCTACCCAATGGACAAATGGCTCCGCGCCGCCGCCGCACCGGAAAGGCTGCCCAAACTGCTGGGTTCCTGCGGCCCGAAGGTGGTTTTTGCCGCCCAGGCCGCGGTCACGGATAAAAGCAAGCTCCCAGCCCTGGAAAAAGCCGTGGACGACTATCTGCTTTCGCTGTTTGAGCCCTACCGCATCGCCTCCTTTTCCCTGGAGCCCATGATCGGCTACCTGCTGGCGGCGGAGCGGGAGGCGGCCGCGGTGCGGCTGATCCTTGCCGGAAAGGCCAACGGCTTCCCCCAGGAGGCCGTTCGGGAAAGGATGCGTGAGCTGTATGGCCAATAGGACCATGGGCGTGGTGGGGGAAAGGGATTCCGTGCTTGCCTTCAAGGCCATTGGCATGAAGGTGATCCCCACCCAGACGCCGGAGGAGATACAGGCCGCTTTGTTCCAACTGGCCAAGGAGGGCGTACCGGTGATCTTCATCACCGAATCCGCCGCAAAACAGGTGCCGGAGGCGCTGGAGCGGTACAAAACATCTCCTGAAACGGCCATTATTCCCATTCCCGGCAGCCAGGGAGCGGACGGCTTTGGCTTGAAAAGAGTCAGGGCCAATGTGGAAAAGGCTATTGGGGCGGATATTTTATTCAATAACGACAGGAAAGAGGAGTAGTGAACATGGCTCTGGGAACCATTGTGAAGGTTGCCGGCCCCTTGATTGTGGCGGAGAACATGGCCGACGCCCGCATGTACGATGTGGTGCGCGTCAGCAAAAACCGCCTGGTGGGCGAGATCATTGAGCTTCGGGGCGACCGTGCGTCCATCCAGGTTTACGAGGAGACCTCCGGCCTGGGCCCCGGGGAACCGGTGGAATCCACCGGCGCGCCCCTTTCCGTGGAATTGGGACCCGGCTTGATTGAATCCATTTTTGACGGCATCCAGCGGCCCCTGACCACTATCCGCCAGAAGGTGGGCGACCGCATCACCCGCGGGGTGGAGGTGCCTTCTCTGGACCGGGAAAAGCAGTGGGCGTTTGAGCCGCGCACGAATCCCGGGGACAGCGTGCGCCCCGGCGATATCCTGGGCATTGTGCAGGAGAGCGCCGTGGTGGAGCATAGGATCATGGTGCCCTACGGGATTTCCGGCACGGTGAAGACCATCCAAGGCGGCGCGGCGCGGGTGGAGGATGTGGTCTGCGTGATCACCGACCAAAAGGGGCAGGATCACGAAGTCAGCATGCTGCAAAAGTGGCCTGTGCGGCGAGGACGCCCCTTTCAGGAAAAATTGGCGCCGAGCTCTCCCATGGTCACGGGCCAGCGGGTCATTGACACTTTCTTTCCCATCGCTTCCGGCGGCGTGGCCGCTGTGCCGGGCCCCTTCGGCTCCGGCAAGACGGTGGTGCAGCATCAGCTGGCCAAGTGGGCCGACGCCGACATCATCGTCTACGTGGGCTGCGGCGAGCGCGGCAACGAGATGACGGACGTGCTGATGGAGTTTCCGGAGCTGCATGACCCCCGCACCGGCGAATCCCTGATGAAGCGCACGGTTTTGATCGCCAATACCTCGGACATGCCCGTGGCGGCCCGGGAGGCTTCCATTTATACGGGTATCACCATTGCGGAATATTACCGCGATATGGGCTATAAAGTGGCCATCATGGCCGATTCCACCAGCCGCTGGGCGGAAGCGCTGCGCGAGATGAGCGGCCGCCTGGAGGAGATGCCCGGCGAAGAAGGGTACCCCGCGTACCTGTCCTCCCGCGTGGCGGAATTCTATGAGCGGGCCGGCGTGGTCCGCTGCCTGGGCGGCGAAGGGCGCTACGGGGCCATCTCCGCCATCGGCGCCGTTTCACCTCCCGGCGGGGACATCTCCGAGCCTGTCTCCCAGGCCACGCTGCGCATTGTGAAGGTGTTCTGGGGCCTGAGCGCGCAATTGGCTTACAAGCGCCATTTCCCGGCCATCGACTGGCTGCAGTCCTATTCCCTGTATATCGACAGGATCGCCTCCTGGTTTACCGACAACGTATCCCCGGAGTGGAATGAGCTTCGGGCCGGTGCCATGCGCGTTTTGCAGGAGGAGGCCGAACTGGACGAGATCGTCCGCCTGGTGGGCGTTGACGCGCTGAGCTGGAAGGACAGGCTCACCATGGAGGTGGCCCGGTCCATCCGCGAGGATTACCTGCACCAAAACGCCTTTGACGACATTGACACCTATACCTCGCTGAACAAGCAGTTCCGCATGCTGCGCCTGATCCTGGACTTTGGCAAAAGGGGCCGCGCGGCGCTGGACGCCGGAGCGAACCTTTCCCAGATCATCGACCTTCCGGTCAGGGAGCGCATCGGCCGGGCCAAATATATCAGCGAATCGGAGCTTGCGCAGTTTGACCAGATCGAGGCAGAGCTCAGCAGCCAGACGGCCGCGCTGATGGACCAAGGAGGGCTATAAAGGATGCTGAAGGAATATCGCACCATCCGGGAAGTGGTGGGTCCGCTGATGCTGGTGGACCACGTTTCCGGTGTTTCGTATAACGAACTGGTGGAGATCAGGCAGGCAAACGGCGAAGTCCGCAGCGGCAAGGTGCTGGAAGTGGAGGGCGACAAGGCGCTGGTGCAGCTTTTTGAAAGCAGCAACGGCCTGCGCATTGACAACAGTACCGCCAGGTTCCTTGGCCGCGGCATTGAGCTTTCCGTTTCCATGGATATGCTGGGCCGCGTATTCAGCGGCATGGGCACCCCCAGGGACGGCGGCCCCGAACTGATCCCCGAGAAGCGGATGGATATCAACGGCGAGCCGCTCAACCCCGCGGCCCGCGACTATCCCAGCGAATTCATACAGACCGGCATCTCCGCCATTGACGGTCTGAACACCCTTGTGCGCGGGCAAAAGCTGCCCGTGTTCTCCGGCAGCGGTCTGCCCCACGCCCAATTGGCCACGCAGATCGCCCGTCAGGCCAGGGTGCTCAATACCGACAGCAAGTTTGCCGTAGTGTTCGGGGCCATCGGCATCACCTTTGAGGAAGCCGATTATTTCATCAGCGACTTCAAGCGCACCGGCGCTATTGAGCGCGCCGTGCTGTTCATGAACCTGGCCAATGACCCAGCCATTGAGCGTATTGCCACCCCGCGTATGGCGCTGACCGCCGCGGAGTATTTGGCCTATGAAAAGGGCATGCACGTGCTGGTCATATTGACCGACATTACCAACTATGCCGAGGCCCTGCGCGAGGTTTCCGCCGCCCGCAAGGAGGTTCCGGGCCGCCGCGGGTATCCCGGCTACCTGTATACCGACCTTGCCACCATGTACGAGCGGGCCGGCCGCGTGATCGGCAAGGAAGGCTCCATTACCCAGATCCCCATTCTATCCATGCCGGAGGATGACAAGACCCATCCCATTCCCGATCTGACGGGCTATATCACCGAGGGCCAGATCATTTTAAGCCGCGAACTGCATAGAAAAGGCATTGAGCCGCCCATTGACGTCATGCCTTCCCTGTCCCGTTTGAAGGACAAGGGCATTGGCGCCGGCAAGACCCGCAAGGACCACGCCGCCACCATGAACCAGCTCTTTGCAGCCTATTCCCGGGGCAAGGAGGCCAAGGAACTTGCGGTGATCCTGGGCGAGGCGGCCCTCAGCGACATCGACAAGCAATATGCCGCCTTCGCGGACGCTTTCGAGCGTACGTATGTGTCCCAGGGCTACGGCGCCAACCGTTCCATTGAGGAAACGCTGGATCTGGGCTGGAAGCTGCTCTCCATGCTGCCCAGAACGGAGCTCAAGCGCATCCGCGACGATATGCTGGACGAGTTCCTGCCCAAGGTTAAGAAGGAGGAAGCGTAATGGCGTCCACCCTTCAGGTCAATCCCACGCGCATGGAATTGACACGCATCAAGCGCCGGCTTGTGACGGCAAAGCGCGGCCACAAGCTTTTGAAGGATAAGCGGGATGAAATGGTGCGCCAGTTCATCGCCCTGATCCGCGAAAACTATTCCCTGCGCCAGGATGTGGAGCGGGAATTGAGCGGCGCGCTGAGGAACTTTGCCCTG
This sequence comes from Bacillota bacterium, assembly GCA_023459275.1. Lineage (GTDB taxonomy): Bacteria > Bacillota > Clostridia > Christensenellales > Aristaeellaceae > JAEWAH01. The sequence continues at coordinate 24,266 of JAEWVC010000107.1, forward strand.
GCCCGGGCGGTGATGGACCCCAACATGCTGGAGGAGGCCATCCTGTACCCGGCGCGGCAGGCCAAGGTGACCATCGGGCAAAAGCACATCCTTTCCGTGCGGGTGCCCACCATTACGGTGGACGAGGCTTCCCTTCAGGAGTCGGAGCTGCCTTACGGCCTTGCGGAAACCTCCGCGCAATTGGACGGGGCCATTGCCACCATGGCGCAGGTGCTACCCAAACTTCTCCGCCTGGCGGAGATCGAAAAAACCTGCAACCTGCTGGCGGATGAGATCGAAAAAACCCGCCGCCGCGTAAACGCGCTGGAATACGTGATGATCCCGCAGTTTATTGAAACCATACGGTTCATCACCATGAAGCTGGACGAGAACGAGCGTGGCTCCCTGACCCGGCTGATGAAGGTCAAGGACATGATCGCGGAAAGGCAAGCGTAAGCAGCGGTATTTTAGAAAGGATTGTCCTTGCATGGGACGGTCTTTTCTTTTTCACAAAAAATATCCGGCGCGAAAGGGGAAAACAGCATGCGGCCTGCAGATATCCCGGCCCTTGCCAGGGAGTATGGATTTGCGGAAACATACCGGCTGGACGCTGCCCTGGCGCAGGATGCGCCCGCGGGGATCAGGACGCTGCTTTTGCTGATCGCGCCTTATGATTCCTGGGGAAAAAAGATTCCCGGCTGCCCATGGATCAGCGCCTATTATTTTACGGCGCAGGAGGCGTACGGCAAAGCAAGGGAAATGGCGGACGCGCTTAGGAGCATGGGGGAAGAGGCAAGACTGTTAAGCGAGGTTCGCTTAAAGCCCCTTCTTACGCTGCTTGAGGATTTCTCCCAAGGCCGGAATACGTTGCATTACCATAACAAGTACGGTTCCCGTTTCCATGTGCAGGTGATTGGGCTGGCCTCGCGCTGCGCCGCGGAGGAAAGCGGTTTGCGTAAGGGGAAAACGGAGGATATGTGCGGTTCCTGCCGGAAATGCCAGCAGGCCTGCCCGGGAAAGGCAATCCCGGAAGAAGGGTTTTTGCGGGACAAATGCATCCGGCAGCATATGCTGAAGGGGCCGCCGGTCCCGGAGGCATTGCGGCCCCTGATGGAAGACCGCCTGCTGGGCTGTGACATTTGCCAGCAGGTTTGCCCGTATAACGCCGGTTTGACGGAAGGCGGAAGTGTGGGGGAAGGCTTTTTGCTGGAGGATTTGCTGGCGTGTGACAAGCGGGCGCTTGCCTCCCTTGCAAAAACCATCGGGAAAAACATGGCGATCCCCAACCGCGTTTGCGCCCAGGCCTGCCTTGCCGCGGGAAACAGCAAGGACGCGGCTTACCTTCCGGTACTGCAAATGCTTGCCGCCCACCCTTCCGGCACGGTGGCGGAGCATGCAGCCTGGGCTGTCAGAATGCTGACAAATGAGCCGGATGAAGTGACATCTTGATTTTCAGCGCTTGCATAATGCCCAAAGCGCGGTACAATGGGACCGGAGAAAGGGAGGATGCTTATGTTTCAGTTTGACCGGGTAACCAAACAGTACGCCAAAAGCAAGGTTAAGGCACTGGATGATATGACCCTGCACGTGGAAAAGGGTGAGATCTTCGGCTTTATCGGCCCCAACGGCGCGGGAAAGACCACCACCATCCGGCTTTTGAATGGCATTCTTTCCCCGGATGCCGGCAGCATCCGCGTAGACGGATACGATATGGCCCAAAATCCGCTGGAGGCAAAGCGCCTCATCGGCTTTGTGCCGGACAATCAGGAGATGTACGACAGGCTGACGGGGCTGGAGTATCTGCAGTTCCTGGCTGACATCTATCAGGTGGGGGAATCACAGCGCAGGGCACATCTTAACAAGTACCTTCCGCTTTTTGAGCTGGAAAGCGCCGCGGGGCAGCAGATAAGAAGCTATTCAAGAGGCATGAAGCAAAAGCTGCTGATCATTGGGGCGCTGATCCACCAGCCGCCCCTGTGGGTGCTGGACGAGCCCATGACGGGCCTTGACCCCATGGCCGCCCACCTGCTGAAAGAAGAGATGCGGGCCCACTGCGATGCCGGGAACACGGTGTTTTTTTCCACCCATGTGCTGGACGTGGCGGAGAAGCTTTGCGACCGCATCGGCATCATTTACAAGGGAAAACTTCTGGCGGTAGGCACGCTTGAAAGCCTGCGTTCCCAGGAACACGGCGGCTCGCTGGAGGAGGTTTTTTTGCAGATGGTCCGCGAAACGGCAGGAGAGGTGAAAGCATGAGCGCGTTTTGGACGCTGCTAAAATTGCAGCTTTATCTGCGCTTGTCCGCGCTGAAGCCCGCCAACTGGCTGCCAAAGCGTTCGGCCTCCGCCAAGGAATGGAGGCCGCTGCTCATGGGCTTCCTGTTCCTTTTTGTGATCGCTTCCATTTTGGTATGGGTGCTGGTCATTGCAAACGCCATCCTTCGGGGCCTTGTCCAAATCGGCACACCGGAACTGCTGCTGTCCATGGTCATCCTGCTGTGCATGCTTTTAACGCTGCTGGTGGGCTTTTTCCACGTGACCAGCGTTCTGTTTTTCAGCAAGGACAGCGCATTCCTGGCCGGGCTTCCCGCCTCCTCCCGCGCGGTGATGACCGCAAGGCTTTCCCTGGTGCTGCTGGGCGAGATTGCGCTGACGGCGCTCATTTTTCTGCCGGTCTGCATCCTTTACGGCGTCCGCACCGGGCAGGGTGCCCTGTTCTACCTAAGGGCAGTTGTCCTGACGCCTTTCATCCCATGCCTGCCGCTTACGCTTGCAGCCCTTTTGTCCTTTTTGCTGATACGCGTTTCCAGCCTGTTTAGGCACAGGGACAGGTTTGCCGTGATCGGCGGTTTTCTTCTGATCGCACTGGTGATTCCCCTGCAAATGCGGTTTTACAGTTTTATCCCGCAAAATGCCGGCTCCGATTTTCTAATGAAGATTCTCAGCGATAACCAGGCCATGCTGGAGGAGTTTTTGGGCGGGCTTCCGCCTGTGCTGTGGGCGACGGCCGGCGTGGCAGTGCAGGGGGAATGGGGGCTTTTGTCCCTCGCGCTGTTCCTTGCCGTTTCTGCCGCTTCGGCCGCCTTGCCAGTGCTCATCGCCGGGCGTTACCTGCAATTGGCGATCCAGCAGAGCGAAGTGTTCCAGGGCACGAGGCGCAGGAAACTGAGGGACGGGGATCTCGTCCGCCGCCGCTCACCGGTGATGGCGCTGTTTGTACGGGAATGGAGAGAGGTGCTCCGCGTTCCCTCCTATGCCCTCAACGGTCTTGTGGGCATTGTGATGCTCCCCATTATGATGGTTGCCCTTTTTCTGGGCACGAATGGCAGCAGCGAGCTTTCCGCGCTGCTCAGCGAGCTTCTTCGGCAGGCCGGCGGCGTGAAAATCACGCTTTTCGGGGCGGCTGCCATGGCAGCCGTCTGTACTGTCAATATGGCCGGGGCTACCGCTGTCTCCAGGGAAGGCAGGCTGATCTCCTTTTCCCGCATGATCCCTGTGCCTTATGCCGCACAATTGATGGCGAAGCAGCTTTTTGGTTTTTCCATCAATTTTCTTACCTGTCTTACCACGGCCATTACACTGGCTGCCCTCATGCCTTCTGAGGCGGGGCATATCCTTGCCGCCTTCACGCTGGGGCTGCTGTTTGGGTTTTCCTCCAACGCCCTCAGCCTGGCGCTGGATGCAAGCCACCCCAAGCTGAACTGGCGCAACGAAACGGAGGCAATCAAACAAAACGCCATGGCGCTGCTTTCCATGGTGCTGGGGGTTGCCGCAGGGGGAGTACTGGGGTTGGGCGCTTGGGGGCTCTTCACCGTCGGGGTGTCCTTGACAGTCATCCCCTGGCTGCTAACAATCGTGTTGCTTGCCTCCGTGCTGGCCGCCTACACCCTTCTGGTGCGCAAGGCGAAGGGATGGTATTCCAGGATAGAGTTGTAAAAATTAAATTTATATTACGAAATACGTGCATTTCTTGCTAAAGTGTGCTATAATAGCAACAGGTATATGAAGAAGATATAGTATACCGGCAAGGAGGCACATGGATGTTATCAAAAGCGGAAAACCATGCCGTACTGCCAAAGCCGGCCATGGCTTTTAAGGGAAGGCTGACGCCTTCCATGCATGCGCTTTTGCAATGGGCCGCCATTGATGCCGGCGATAAGGTGCTGGATATGGCTTGCGGCAACGGTGCGCTGCTGCGCCTGATCAGCCGGCGGACCGACTGCCACCTATGCGGGATTGCTTCTTCTGTGGACCAGTACCGCTCCGTCCGCGCCACGCTTCCCAATGCGGATATATTATTTTCCCAGCCGGAGGATGTGCCCTGGCATGAAGGCTCCTTTGACGTGGTCATGTGCGGGATGTCAATGAGCGCCATGGAGGATCCGGGAAAGGTGCTGAAGGAAGCCCTTCGGGTACTGAAGCCCGGCGGCCAGTTCCTGCTGGCCTCCGCCTGGTATCCCGCTCCGCTTCGGCAACTTGTCAACCGTATGAACGGCCGCGTGGAGGAGGAGCAATCCCCCTTGCTGTACGGCAAGCATGAAATGCTGGCCACACTGGAAGCCGCGGGCTTCCGGAAGGTTACCTGGCGGGCGGTGGACATGCGTGTGGGGGTCACCATCGGTTGGAAAAAGATCGCCTGGGAAGAGGAGAAGGATTTGTAAGCCATCTGGACATATATTGATATAACCCGAAAGCGGCGCCGTTCTTATTTTGGTACGCTATGGCCTCCCGGATGGGGGGCTTTTCCTTTCTTTTTCGGCAAACCAGTTGACCGTCAGGCGGCGCCATGATAAAGTAAACGATGGACGCTTCTGAATGTAAAACAAAATCAAGAACGCGTCAGAGACTGGGAGGAACCCCTTTGCCAGACAAGATCGAAGCATTGCTTGACAGCGTGCAAAAGCCGGCCCGGTACACGGGCGGCGAGGTAAATACCTCCATTAAGCCCTGGCGGGACGCGCAGGTGACCTTCGCCTTTTGCTTCCCGGACACCTACGAAGTGGCCATGTCCCACTTGGGCCTGAAGATCCTTTACGCCCTTATCAACAGCCAGCCCTACGCGCTGTGTGAGCGGGTGATGATGCCCTGGGTGGATATGCGGGCGCTCCTTATGGAAAACAACGTGCCTTTGTTTTCCCTGGAAACCAGGACGCCGCTGAACAAGTTTGATATCGTGGGCTTTACCCTCCAGTACGAGATGAGCTATACCAACATTCTTGATATGCTCTCCCTGGGGCAGGTGCCGGTATTCGCCAAAGAGCGGGGGAAAGCCGACCCCATCGTCATTGCCGGCGGGCCCTGTGCCTTTAATCCGGAGCCGCTGCACGCCTTTTTTGACGCCTTTGTGCTGGGGGACGGGGAGGAGGCCACCCTTGAGGTTCTCTCGGCCGTGCGGGACTATAAGCAAAGCGGGGAAAGCCGCCTTGATTGCCTGAAGAGGCTGGCGCGGATCCCCGGGGTGTATGTCCCGGCTTTCTATGACACGGCCTATCACGCGGACGGCACCCTCGCTTCCTTTACACCCAATTGCGGGGAAGCGCAGGCCGTTGTCCGCAAGCGCGTCGTCACGGATCTTGACAAAGCCTTTTATCCCGATAACATCCCCGTGCCCTATACGGAGATCGTGCACGACAGGATCATGCTGGAGATCATGCGGGGCTGCACCCGGGGCTGCCGTTTCTGCCAGGCGGGGATGCTCTACCGCCCGGTAAGGGAGCGCAGCCTTCAAAAGCTGCTGTCTTTGGCGGAGAAGCTGGAGGATACCACGGGCTATGAAGAAATTTCCCTTTCCAGCCTTTCCAGCGGCGATTATTCCTGCCTGCCGGAGCTGGCAAAGGAACTGATGGCTAAATTCCAGCAAAGAAGGGTGTCCATCTCCCTGCCTTCGCTGCGCATCGACAGCTTTGTCAAGGAATCCCTGGAGGAGACGCAGAAGGTGAAAAAGTCCGGCCTCACCTTCGCGCCGGAGGCCGGAACCCAGCGGCTGCGGGACGTGATCAACAAGGGCGTTACCAAGGAGGACCTGCTTCGCACCGTTTCCGAAGCTTTTGAGGGCGGCTGGAGCAATATCAAGCTGTACTTCATGATCGGCCTGCCCACGGAAACCATCACGGACCTTGATGGCATTGCGGACCTGGCCCAAAGCGTGGTGAACGCGTATTTCGCCCTGCCAAGGGAAAAGCGCGCCAAGGGCCTCACCGTCACCTGCAGCGCCGCCTGCTTTGTGCCCAAGCCCTTTACGCCCTTCCAATGGGTGGCCCAGGATACGCTGGCCATGCTCCGTGAAAAGCAGGCCCATCTGCGCAGCGTGCTCAAAATCCGGGGCGTCACCTTCAACTGGCACGATCCGGAGGTGAGCTTCCTGGAGGCGTGTTTTGCCAGGGGCGACAGAAGGCTGAGCGATGTGCTTTACCGTGCCTGGAAGCTTGGCTGCATTCTGGACGGATGGACGGAGCATTTCCATTTTGACCTGTGGATGCAGGCCTTTCAGGCATGCGGCGTCGATCCCGCCTTTTACGCCACCCGGGCACGGGACAAGGAGGAACTGCTTCCCTGGGATTTCATCGACGCGGGCGTTACCAAACAGTTCCTTGCGCGGGAGAATGACAAGGCCATATTGGCACATCCCACCATCGACTGCCGCCATGGCTGTCAGGGCTGCGGCCTTAAGCGCTTTGAGGGGGTGTGCCAGGAATGAGGATGCTGGTGGTATTTCAAAAGGGCGAAGCATTGCGCCATATCGGCCATCTGGACCTGATGCGCGCCATGCAGCGCATCCTTCGCCGCACCGGTCTTCCCGTGGCCTACAGCCAGGGGTTCAATCCTCATATGGTGATGAATTTTGCGGCCCCCCTGTCCGTGGGCGCGGCGGGAAAAAGAGAGATCATGGACGTGGGCCTTCTGGACGAGGTGGGAGAGAAGGAATTTCTCGACCGTCTGGGCGCCTGCCTTCCCCCCGGGCTTCGGGCGCTTGAAGCGCGGCTGGTGCCGGACGGCTACCCCGCGCCCATGTCCCGGCTTTTCGCCGCCTCCTATGAGCTGTCCGTTGACGGCGCAGCGGAGGAATCTCTGCCCGGCCTTCTTCCCGGTTTTTTAAATCAGGCGGAGATCCCCGCCATGCGCAAAACCAAGAGCGGGGAAAAGCTATGCGATCTGCGGCCTATGATCTATGATCTTTCGGCCAACACGGGGGAAAGCGGCATTGTGCTTTCCGCCACCCTGGCGCTTCGGGAGCAGGCGACGCTGAAGCCCGATCTTTTGATGGAGACCTTATGTGCCTTCGGCGGCATCCCCTGCCCGGCCTTTTCCCTGATGAGAACAGCGCTTTGGGGGCAAAGACCGCAAGGGGAATTGATCCCTTTGGAAAGCCTGTGAGGCGATAGTTATGCGCGAAATCGTGCTGTATGAAGAAAACGGCCGGCGCCACGCCGCTCTTTTGGAGGAAGGCGCGCTTTGCGAATACCGTGTTTCGCCTTTGGAGGCGTCCTCCTCCCTGGCCGGAGCCATCCTGAAGGGCCGGGTGGAGCGGGTCCTCCCCGGTATGGACGCGGCTTTTGTGCAGGCAGGCCTTTCCAAAAACGGCTTCCTGCCTTTCAAGGAAGCGGGAGATTCGGCAAAAGATCAGGCGGAGCGGCAGCTCAAAGCAGGCCAGGAGGTGCTCGTCCAGGTCAAAAAGGACCCGGTGGGGGAAAAAGGCGCGTATTTGACGCGGGATATCACCTTTCCGGGAACCTATGTCATTTTTATGCCGTACAGCAGGTTTGTGGGGGTTTCGAAGCGGGTACAAAAGGAAGAGGAGCGTGTTGCCCTTCTTTCCCTGGGCCGCGAGATTGCCCCCAAAGATACGGGGCTGGTGATGCGTTCCGCAGCGCTTGGTGCCGGACGGGAAGAGATCCTATTGGAGCTTGATGGCCTCATAGATGCCTGGAATGAAGTGGAAAAACGGTATCCAACGGAAAAAGCGCCGAAGCTTTTGTGGCAAAGCCCGGACCCTTTGACGGAGATGATCCGGGAATACCAGGCCAGGGGGATCGGCAGGATCACCACCAACGCAGAGGGCCTTGAAGCCGGGGGCGTGAATATCCAGTATCAAAAGGACACCGATTTGCTGGTCTCCTTTGGCATCGCGGCTCAGGTGGAAAAGGCGCTGCACCGCAAGGTGTGGCTCAAAAGCGGCGGGTACCTGATTTTTGATCTGTGCGAAGCCATGACGGTCATTGATGTCAACACCGGCAAATTCACAGGCAAAAAGCTGCTTGAGGAGACCATATTCGCCCTCAATGCGGAGGCCTGCCAGGAGATCGCAAGGCAGATCCGCCTTCGGAACCTGGGGGGCATCCTGATCATTGATTTCATTGATATGGGGGAGGAACAGCACCGCCAAGCCCTGCTGGAAGCCCTGAAAAGCGAGCTACAAAAGGACCGGGTGAAGACGGTGGTTCACGGCTATACCTCCCTGGGGCTTGTGGAATGCACCCGGAAGAAAACCAGCCCGCCTTTGCACGAAACCCTCACGGCTCCATGCCCCCGCTGCATGGGCGGAGGCCGCATAAGCAGGCAAAACGGGCGGGAAGGAGAAACATCCAACCATGAGTGAAAAAGCGCCGGTGCTGGTAACGCCGGAGGAACTTACGCAGCAGGAAGCGTTTATGGACCTGGTCAGGAAGCATCCCGCCCGGCCCGCCTCCTTTCATATTGTCACCTTTGGCTGCCAGATGAACGTGCACGACAGCGAAAAGCTGGCGGGGATGCTCAAAGCCATGGGCATCCCGGAAGCTCCCTCCAAGGAAGAAGCGGGGTTTGTGGTCTACAATACCTGCTGCGTCCGTGATAATGCCGAGCGCAGGGCGCTTGGGAATGTGATCTGGCTTAAGGAGCTGAAAAAGAAAAACCCCGCGCTTTTGACCGGCGTCTGCGGCTGCATGATCCAGCAGCAGGGCATGGCGGAGAAGCTTTTGCGGCAGTATAAATTCATCGACCTTGCCTTTGGCACCCACAACCTGCACCGCTTCCCGGAGATCCTCTACCGTGAGCTGGAAAGTGCAAGACCTGTGGTGGAGGTTTGCGCCCAGGAAAACCTTATCGCGGAAGGCCTGCCCATCCGGCGTCTGACGACGTACCAAGCCTACATGACCATCATGTACGGCTGCAACAACTTCTGCTCCTTCTGCATTGTGCCCTATGTCCGGGGGCGGGAACGCTCCCGGAGCCCGGAGAGCATCCTTGGGGAGGCGCAAAGCCTCGCCAAGAGCGGCGTGAAAGAGATCATGCTCCTGGGGCAGAACGTAAACTCCTATGGAAGCGGCCTGGAAGGGGCCATAAGCTTTCCAGAGCTGCTTGAAAGATTGGACGGTATCGGCATCCCGCGCATCCGCTTCATGACTTCCCACCCCAAGGACCTGTCGCCGGAACTGATTAGGGTGATGGCGAACAGCCGCCACATCTGCCCCCACTTCCATCTGCCGGTGCAATCAGGGGACGATGAAATCCTCAAGGCCATGAACAGGCGCTATACCAGGGAGCAGTATTTGCAAAAACTTGACGCATTGCGAAACGCTGTTCCAGGCATCGGCGTTACCACCGACCTGATCGTCGGTTTTCCGGGGGAGACGGAGGCACAGTTTCAAAACACCCTGTCCCTTGTCAGGGAAGCGCGGTTTGACGCCGCTTTTACCTTTATCTATTCTCCCAGGGAGGGCACCAGGGCGGCAACCATGGACGGGCGCGTGTCCGCCGCAGTTGCCGCGGACCGGATCAAGCGGCTGATTGCAGCCCAGGAAGCCATTACAGCTGAAATTCACCAAAGCCTCATTGGTATAAAAGAAGAAGTATTGGTGGAGAGCCTCTCCAGGCGGGACGCAAGGCAGGTATCCGGCAAAGGAATACGGAATATCACCATCAGTTTTCCGGGCGGGCAGGAGGATATCGGAAAAATCATCCCTGTGCGGATTACTTCTTCCGGTGTCACCACCCTTCGGGGCGAACGCATTGAAAAAGGAGAATAAACGTGAAAACAGTCTTGGAACAAGCGGAAAAATTGGCCTCCTCCATTCTGGACAGCGATGAATTCCTGGGTATGCGCCTGGCGGAGCAGGCCGTGACCCATGATCCGGAGGCTACCCGGCTGATTGCCGACTTTATCGAAAAGCGCCAGCGGGTGGAGGAATTGCTTTCCCAAAACGATCTGGACCAGGGAACCTTGGCTACGGCGGGAGATGAAATGGAGGAAGCGCAGCTACGTATGAACGAGTGCCCGCTGGTCCAAAAGATGCAGGCTGCCAGGGCCGACTTTACCAATATGATGAATCAGGTAAATGCCCTCATCCGTTTCGTGGTCACCGGGGAAACGGAGCAGCCCGAGGAGAGCTGCGCGGGTTCCTGCGAGACCTGCGACGGCTGCAAGCATTAAACAGACCAAAAACAAACCAAGGTCTATTATCAGCATACCAAAGTCTATTTATGATACACAGGAGGCGTCAGCAGTATGGCCAGCGTCACCCCCATGATGCAGCAGTACCTGCAGATCAAGGAGCAATACAAAGATTGCATTTTGTTTTTTCGCCTTGGCGATTTTTATGAAATGTTCTTTGAGGACGCCCATACCGCCTCCAGGGAGCTGGAACTGACGCTGACGGGAAAAGACTGCGGTCTGGAAGAGCGCGCGCCCATGTGCGGCGTTCCCTTCCACAGCGCCTCCGTCTACATTACAAGGCTGATTGAAAAGGGCTACAAGGTGGCCATCTGTGAGCAGATGTCCGACCCGGCGCTGAGCAAGGGCCTGGTGGAGCGGGAAGTTGTAAGGATTGTGACCCCGGGCACCATTGTGGATTCCTCACTTTTGGAAGAACGTGAAAACCATTTCCTGCTGTGCGTATACTTGAACGGTGTGACCGCAGGACTGGCCTTTGCGGATGTGAGCACAGGGGAGTTCTTCGTGCATCAGTTGGAGCCTTACCTGAACACGCTTCAGGACGAGGTGCTGCGCATACGCCCCAGCGAAATCATCACCAACGACTTGACCACCCTGCGGGAGTATATCGGAATAGATGTCTCCTGCACAGAATACAGCCACGGGGCTTTTCAGCCCATGAAGGCCCATGAAGCGCTGATGACCCATTTTCATCTGTCCGATCTGTCGCCCTTGGGGCTGAAGGAGGATTACAAGGCCGGGGCATTGGCTGCCGGGGCGCTGATGCTGTATCTTGACGAGACGCAGAAAAACGCGCTGGAGCACATCTCCGGCTTGCGCATCTACCCCAGTCATCAAACCATGCTTCTGGACCGAAGCGCCAGGCGCAACCTGGAACTGACGGAAAGCCTGCGGGGCCGCACGAAGAAGGGAACACTGCTTTGGCTGCTGGACCAGACCGCAACCGCCATGGGCGGGCGGCTGCTTCGAAGCTGGATCGAGCAGCCCCTGATTGACGTTGGGAAGATCAACCGGCGGCTCGACGCCGTGGCGGCCCTCGCGGACCAGCACGTTCTGACCATGTCCCTGGCGGAGGAACTGGGGGGCGTATACGATATTGAGCGGCTTTTGAGCCGCGTCTCCTACAAGAGCATCAGTGCCAGGGATTGCCTGGCATTGATGAGTTCGCTTAAAAAGGTACCCTCCATCAAGGAACTGCTGGCCTCCCTTCAGGATAGCTCCCTGCTTGCAGAGACTCAGGGGATGCTGAACCCCATGGAAAGCCTGACGGATTTGATCGCCAGGGCCATCCATCCGGACGCGCCCCTTTCCATTACCGAAGGCGGCATCATCAGGGAGGGCTACAACCAGCGGCTGGACAGCCTGCGGGAAGCGGCCACCGGCGGCAAGCAGTGGGTGCTGGACCTGGAGGCGAGAGAACGCCAGGAAACTGGGATCAAGAACCTTCGGATACAGTACAACAGGGTTTTCGGCTATTATATTGAAGTAACGAAATCTTATTACGACCTTGTGCCCCTTCGGTATGTCCGCAAGCAAACCCTGGCCAACTGCGAGCGGTACATCACACCGGAATTGCGGGAGATCGAGCAGAAGATCGTGGGCGCCCAGGAGCAGTCCGTCCGGCTGGAACTGGAGCTTTTCACCACCATCAGGGAGCATATCGCCACCCTGATTGAGCCCATGCAGCAAACCGCGCTGGGCATCAAAACGCTGGACGCGCTGGTTTCCCTGGCCAGGGTGGCGGGGGAGAACCATTACGTCCGTCCCGCGATGACGGAGGACGGAAAGCTAACCATTCTGGACGGGCGCCATCCTGTGGTGGAGCAGACGCTGAAGGACGGCGCTTTTGTCCCCAACGACACCTTCATGAACGGTGATGATCAGCGGATGCTCATTATCACAGGGCCTAATATGGCAGGAAAAAGCACCTACATGCGCCAGGTAGCGCTGATCGTGCTCATGGCCCATATTGGCAGCTTCGTGCCAGCCAGGGAAGCTTCCATCCCCATTGTGGACAGGATCTTTACCAGGGTGGGCGCTTCTGACGACCTGGCCGGAGGCCAGTCCACCTTTATGGTGGAGATGTCCGAAATGGCCCATATCCTGAGGAACGCCACGTCCAAATCCCTGGTGATCCTGGATGAGATCGGCCGGGGTACCAGCACATTTGACGGGCTGTCCATCGCCTGGGCGGTGGTGGAATACCTGTGCGACAAGCAAAACGCCGGTGCAAAGACGCTGTTTGCCACCCATTACCACGAGCTTTCCGAGCTGGAAGGCAGGTTAAGCGGCGTTCAAAACTACTGTATCTCCGTCAAGGAGCACGGAGAGGACGTGATCTTTCTGCGCAAGATCATAAAGGGCGGCGCGGACAAAAGTTTCGGGGTGCATGTGGCGCGGCTGGCCGGCGTCCCGCAGCCTGTATTGATGCGGGCTTATGAGATCCAGGCAAGGCTTGAGGCCTCGGATATCAACCAAAACACCATCGGCCAGAACATCCTGGAGGAGAACAAAAAAACAGGCAGCCAGCAGGTGGGCCTGTTCAATTTCGCGCAGACGGAACTGATGGAAGAGCTGCGCAGCATCGATGTGATGGCGCTGACACCTATGGACGCCATCAACCATCTCTTCCGGCTTCGGGAGAAGGCACGAAAGCTATAAAGGAGGCATACATGCGGCCTATTGAAAAGCTGTCCGCGGAGGTCATTGGCAAAATAGCCGCCGGCGAAGTAGTGGAGCGCCCCGCTTCCGCCATCAAGGAAATGGTGGAAAACAGCATGGACGCAGGTGCCAGCGCCGTGACCATTGAGATCAGGGATGGGGGAATCAGCTATATTAGGGTCACGGACAACGGCAGCGGCATTCCCCAGCCGCAGATCCGGATGGCCTTTGAACGCCACGCCACCAGCAAGATCGTTTCGGCAGAGGATTTGCACCACGTGGAAACCCTGGGCTTCCGGGGTGAGGCGCTTGCCTCCATCGCCGCGGTGAGCCGCGTTACCTTAACCACCCGGGTGAAGGGCGAGGAAAGCGGCGTGACGGTGGTCAACGAAGGGGGAATCATCAGGGAGATCCGGGAAGCGGCCTGCCCGGAGGGGACAACTTTTGCGGTACGCGATCTGTTCTACAATACCCCCGTGCGCCTGAAATTTTTAAAAAAACCGGCGGCTGAGGCCGCGTTTGTCTCCGATTTGGTGATGCGCCTGATCCTGTCCAATCCCTCCGTATCCTTCCGGCTATTAAGCCAGGGGAAAACGGTGTACCACAGCCCCGGAGACGGCAAGCTGGAATCCGCCGTGTTCAGTATATACGGCAAGGAGATGCTCAAATCCATGCGCTTTCTCTCCGGAGGTTCCCAGGGGGTGTGGGCGGAGGGGTACGTGGGCATCGGCGACAGCGCCAGGGGCAACCGCAGCCATCAATCCTTCTTTATCAACGGGCGGTACATGAAAAGCGCGCTTTTGTCCAACGCCTTGGAGCAGGGCTGCAGGGAGCGGGTCACCATCGGCCATTTTCCCACCTGCGTGTTGCATTTGAAGATGCCCTTGGAAGCGGTGGATGTAAACGTGCATCCCAACAAACTGGAGGTCCGCTTCCAAAATGAGAACGGTGTGTTTGAAAGTCTGCGGGACCTGATCCAGGAAGCGCTGGCCAAGGATGAAGCGCTGAGGAACATTCCTGAAATGGAACTGAATCCGGAAAAAGAGGGCACACATCCGTTTCCGAACCAGGTCATCTTGCAGGAAAAAGCAGCAAATAATGTAGAATCCGATACTAATGGACCAAATTCTATAAACAGTGATCTATCCAAGATGGACAATAGACCGAAGTATGATATTGAAACCGGCACATATGAACCAAAGTCTGATTTTCCTCAAGCCATTCATCCCCCAATTGCGATACCTGTCCGTGGGGAAGGACATGCCCCTGTGCTGCGGGAAACGTATCCGCCTATCTATAGGAAACCAGCTTTCCCCGCAACAGCGCATGATATTGGTACCATATCCTCCGCTCCTTCTGAGGACCGCCCGGCGGGTGGGGAAAGCGCCGCAACGGTTCAGGAAAAGCTGGAGGCAATCCCTGTGCTGCCTGAAAAGGATGCAAGACCCGACCTGAATATTCTGGGTGTGGTGTTTCAAACCTATATTCTTATTGAATACGGAGATCAGCTATTGCTCATTGACCAGCATGCCGCCCATGAGCGCCTTCTTTTTGATCAGATGATGCTGGCCTATGATCAGCACAAAGCCGCCCAAACGCTGCTGGCACCCCAGGTGGTGGCATTGACCCACCGGGAGCTGAACACACTGGAGGAAAATCTGGAGGCGCTTTCGGAAACGGGCTTTGAAATCGCTCCGTTTGGGGATCATGCCATTCAGATACGGGCCGTCCCCGTGATCCTTGGGCAGCCCCAGGCAAAAAGCTTTCTCACGGAACTTTTGGATGAGTTGGAGTCCATGCGTGGCCTGAATACTCTGGAAAAGCGGCGCACAGCGATCCTACAAATGGCCTGCAAGCGCGCCGTCAAAGGGGGAGAGCGCCTTCCCCGGGTGGAGATTGAGGACCTGGTGCGCCGCGCCACGGAATCCGGCGTGACGCCTACCTGTCCCCATGGCCGGCCCCTGGTTATTTCCATCACGCGCCTGGATCTGGATAAACGGTTCAAGCGCATCCAATAGCAAGGAGGCGACTTTTTGTGGCCAAGCCTCCCCTGATCGTACTTGCCGGGCCCACGGCCAGCGGCAAGACCGCCCTGTCCATTGCTTTGGCCCATGCCTTGGGCGGCGAGATCATCGCCATGGATTCCATGCAGGTCTACCGCGGCATGGACATCGGCACCGCCAAGCCTTCCATGGCGGAGCGGGAGGGGATCCCGCATCACATGCTGGATGTGGCAGAGCCCGGGGATGCGTTTTCTGTAGCCGAGTATGTGGGACAGGCGAAGGTATGTATAGATGGCGTTTATCGGCGGGGGAATATACCGTTTCTTGCCGGCGGCACCGGACTGTACTTAAAGGCCCTGACATCGGTCATGACCTTGGGGGAAACCCGGGGGGATGACGCCCTGCGCAGCCATTTTGCAGCGCTTTCGGAGCAGGAAAATGGGAAAGCGCTCCTGCATGAGATGCTCCAAAAGGCCGACCCCATTACCGCGGGCCGGCTGCACCCCAACGATGTCCGGCGCGTGATACGCGCGCTGGAAGTGCTGGAGCTGACGGGGAAGCCCATCTCCGCCCAGCAGCCAAGCCCGGCGGCGGAGTGCCCGTACAGCCTGTGCATCCTGGGGCTTTCCTGGAACCGGGAGACGCTTTACCGGCGCATTGAAAAACGGGTGGATGCCATGATGGACGCGGGGCTTCTGCGGGAAATAGAAGGCCTGCTGGCGAGGGGCGTGTCCCCGGCCTGCCAGGCCATGCAGGGCCTGGGCTACAAGGAGTTGGTTCCGGTGCTTTTGAGAGGGAAGTCCCTTTCGGAAGCCGTGGAAACCATCAAACTGGGTACAAGACACTATGCCAAGCGCCAGATGACTTGGTTTAAGCGTACCGAGGGAATCCTTTGGCTGGACGGTGAAGAACGCGGCCTTCAGGAGCGGGCGCTGGATCACATTCGGACTTTTCTTGGCCCGGACCATTAAAGAGCAGCAGAAGGGCGGCGGAATGATGACCGATATCGAAAAGCTGGTAAATCAGGCTCACCGGGAATGCTTTCAAGCATTTGAAGCCTTGGAGGAAACGGAGCTTGCAAACACAAAGCGCGTTTTAGAGGCGTTTTCAAAGCACCAGGTGGCGTCGCGCCATTTTGCGCCTACCACAGGCTATGGGTACGGAGATACCGGGCGAGATACCCTGGAAGCTATCTTCGCGGACCTGTTCGGCACGGAGGCGGCCATTGTACGGCCCCATATCGCCTCCGGTACCCATGCACTTTCGCTGTGCCTGTTTGGGCTGCTGCGGCCGGGAGACCATCTCCTCTCCGCTTCCGGGAAACCCTACGATACGCTGGAGGAGATCATCGGCCTTTCCGGAAACGCGCCGGGGTCGCTGAAGGAAATGAACGTTTCCTACAGCCACACGGAACTGGACGGGAGGGGAATGCTGGACCTTAACGCCATCCGGGCGGCCATCCGCCCCAATACGCGGGTGGTGATGGTCCAGCGCAGCCGCGGCTATGCCTGGCGCGATGCCATCGCGCCGGAAACGCTGGCACCCCTCAAGGAGCTATTGCACCTGGAGTTTCCGAAAGTTTTGCTGATGGTGGATAACTGCTACGGGGAATTTGTACAGGCCTCCGAGCCCAGCCATCATGGCGCGGATGTTGTGGCGGGCAGCCTGATCAAAAATCCCGGCGGAGGACTGGCGCCCACCGGGGGGTATATCGCAGGGACCCGGCAGGCCATTGACCGCATTGCCGCACGCCTCACCGCGCCGGGGATCGGGCTGGAGGTGGGCTCCTATGCAGGAAGCTACCAGCCATTTTATCAGGGGCTTTTCCTGGCGCCCCACACGGTGGCGCAGGCGCTGAAGACGGCCATCCTTGCCGCCCGCACCTTTGAGCTGCTGGGCATGAAGACCACGCCTTCCGCCTTTGCGCCGCGCTATGACATCATACAGGCCATTGAGATGGGGAGCCCGGAGCGCCTGGTGGCCTTCTGCCAGGGGATCCAGGCGGCATCCCCCGTAGACAGCATGGCGGTGCCGGAACCCTGGGATATGCCCGGGTATCAAAACCAGGTGATCATGGCCGCGGGAACGTTTGTATCCGGCGCGTCTATCGAACTGAGCGCAGACGCGCCCATGCGGGCGCCATATATCGCCTACCTGCAGGGCGGGCTTACCTACAGCCACGGCAGGACAGCCCTGACGAAGGCTCTCATGCACATGCGGCGCATGGGGTGCCTGAATTAGCGCCTTCCTTTCATGTTTACCCTTGCTCCCTGCATATACTTGGCAGAAGGGAGGAAGGGCCATGCCAGATCAAACCTTTCCCAAGGCCCAGGTCAAGCCGATGCGGGTGGTGCGGCGCACGCCGCCAAACGGGCCGGACGCCCCGCCGCCCAAACAGCCTGAAAAATCGGATATCCAGTGGGTGAAGCCTGGCAGGAAAAGCTTCGCGGACCGGCTGACGCGCAATGTCGCCATGGCCGCGGCCATCCTGCTGTGCGTTGTGGCTTTGCGCAGCGCTGCTTTCCCGGCGGCCCAGGATGTATTTTCCGCCGTAAAGGACAGTGTGACGCTGGACCTGGATGAAACGCTTGGCAAACTGACCTTTGTCAGCACCCTTTTGCCGGAGGCCGCCCTTGTTTTTCTTGATAGCAGCGAAACAATGCAGGTTTTTGCGCCGGTGAAGGGGGATGTGGTGCATGCCTGGCGGGAGGCGGAGCCGTATATCGGGCTGCTGGGCGTTTCCCAGGATGTGCGCGCCGCCGCGGAAGGCGACGTGATGAACGTTGCCCATGGGGACAACGAGGAGCGCATCCTGCGTATCCGCCATGACAACGGGCTGGAGACGATGTATGGCAACCTGGCGGAAAGCTATGTGTCGGAAGGGGACCATGTGTATGCCGGCGACATTTTGGGGGTTACGCAAAATGATCAGCCGGTCTATTTTGAATTGCGCAAGAACGGCCGGTCTATTGACCCCACCTCCTATCTGCGGGAAGTGGTGACCGTTCCGTGAGAGCGCTGGAAATCAACCATACCCGCATCAGAATTCATCCGCTGGCACTTTTGACCGCCCTGGGGTTTATCGGGTTGGGGCAGGGGCTGTCGGTGCTGACGGCGCTGCTGGCCCTGTCGCTGCACGAACTGGCCCACGTGCTGGCCGCAAAGGCTTTCAGGATTCCTGTGCCTGAGGTGGAGATCACGCCTTTCGGCGGTGTTGCCCGCATGGAGGACATAAATCAGGCAACGCCTTTTCAGCAGTTTATGGTGGCGGCGGCAGGCCCGGCCATGAGCTGGCTTTGCTGCCTTGTGTGCGCGGGTTTGCTGCAGTTGGGCTGGATGACGTACCCGCAGTTGGAGAGCTTCCTGCGCTGGAGCCTGCTGCTGCTCTGCTTCAACCTGCTGCCTGTGCTGCCCCTGGACGGCGGAAGAATGCTGCAGGCTATTTTAACGCCCATGACCGGCTGGGAGAAGGCCATGCGCATCCTCTCCACCGCCGGGATCATCACGGGGCTTCTGATGAACGGCCTGGCCGTGTGGGGCGCCATCCACGGCGTGGCGAACCTTTCGCTGGTTTTTGCCGGCTGCTATCTGATGTACGCCGCCAATATCTCCCGTACCAGATCAGCCGCACAGTGCATCCATTTTGTCATATCCAAAAAAATGAAGCTGGAACGGGAAAAAACGCTTCAGGTGGAATGGCTGGGGGCTTTGGGCACGCTGCGGGTGCGGGAGCTTTTCCGCAGGCTGTCGCCGGGCAAGTACCACCGGGTGGTGGTGCTCCACGAGGACGGCTTGCGGAGCATGGGGGAGTTGGATGACGGGATCCTGGTGAACGCCCTGCTGGATACACCGGAGGAGACGCTGCAAAACCTGCTGACACCCAAAAAATGAGCACACAAAAAGAACGGACAGCGCATAATGCGTTGCCCGTTCTCTTTTCTGGCAGGGGCAGAAGGATTCGAACCCTCAACAAAGGTTTTGGAGACCCACGTGTTACCATTACACCATGCCCCTAGACACGGAACGAGAATTATTATACCTGGGACAGCATTCGCTGTCAAGCTGGAATTTGCGCGGTTTCCCGAAAAGAATCTGGAAAACGTTTCTTTGTCATGGTATAATCAGTAGCGTTGGAAGGGGGCATATGGATGAAGCTGGGCTTTCTTGGCGCTGGGAACATGGCCGGTGCCATCATACAGGGGCTGTTGTCGAAAAACGCCGTACAAGGCGCGGATATCATGATCTCCAGGCGCGACGCCGCAAAGCGGGCAAAACTGGCCGCAGAATGGGGCGTGCTGGAGGCAAAGGATAATATTGAGCTTGTAACCTCCTGCGATGTGGTGATATTGGCTGTCAAGCCTTATTTTCTCCGGAAGGTGATTGAAGAAATCAAGGATTCCATCGGGGACAGGCAGGTGGTTTCCATCGCGGCGGGCTGGTCTTTTGCCGCTTTGCAAGAGGCCTTTTTGCCCGCAAAACCGCCTATATTGCGGCTGTCCGTCAATACGCCGGTGCTGACCGGGGAAGGCACGACAGTGCTGTGCGAGGAAACATCGTTTTCTCCGGAAGGAATGAAATGGGCGGAAGAGGTGTTTGCGGCGCTGGGGACTGTGCGCACGTTGCCGGAAAGGCTTCTTAATGCCGTAGTGGCCGTAAGCGGCAGCGGGGTTGCGTATGTCTATGCCTTCATTGAGGCCATGGGGGATGGGGCTGTGCGCCTTGGCCTGCCCAGGGACGCGGCCTATGAAATGGCGGCCCAGACCATGATCGGAGCAGGAAAAATGCTGCTTGCTACGGGCAGCCATCCGGGGGCGCTGAAGGACGCCGTCTGCTCTCCGGCGGGCTCCACCATAGAGGCCATTTACGAGCTGGAAAAACATGGATTCCGCGGAACGGTGATGGCCGCCATGGATGCCTGTGCCGAAAAGCTTATCAAAATGTCCTCCAATTGACAAAAGAGGAGTTTACTTCGCATGCAGAATCCTTCTACGCCGCTCAAACAGGTTCAGATTTATACGGACGGCGCTTGTTCCGGCAATCCCGGCCCGGGGGGATGGGCCGCCATTTTATGCTTCGGGGAGCACCGCAAGGAAGTTGCCGGCCATATGCCCGGCACCACCAATAACAGGATGGAGCTCTTTGCCGCCATCAGCGGTCTTGGCCTGCTGAAGATGCCTTGCCGCGTTCAGCTTTTTTCTGACTCCGCGTACCTTGTAAACGCTTTTGAGGAAAAATGGATCGACAGATGGCAGCAAAACGGCTGGAAGACGGCCGGGGGACAGCCGGTGGAGAATCAAGACCTATGGAGGCTTTTGCTGCAACAGATGAAGAAGCATCAAATCACATTCCATAAGGTGAAGGGGCATTCCGACCATCCAGAAAACAACCGCTGCGATGAGTTGGCCCGGGAGCAAATACTGGAATATCTTCGCATCAACGGCCAGAAGCCGCAGGAAACGCCAGATCCAAAGGCGGCCGCACCCAGCCCAGAAAAGAAATGATGCCCGGGGGAGGGGCTGATTCTATTTATAGAAATCCATATAACTATTCGCGAAAGGATACTTTTACGAATAGTATTGACAAAAAAACCAAGTTCTGCTATCCTTTTATCCAAGGAACGGTTTGCCAGGCGGCTAACCGCCCCCTGGATATTTTTCTGGGCAGGATGCGGCGAGCCTTCGTATGGTCCGCAAACCACGCATCCTACGGAAGTCTTCGGCAGCTTCTGCCGGTTTCCCGCAAGGCTTTCAAAAGGCAATGCGCGCCAGCGCCATCCTAAGCGGTTTTCATCTGGCCTGACAAGGAAATCCCCTTACGCCGCAGCAAAAAGAGCCGTCTTAGGAAGGTGATTTTTACGGAATCAGCTTATCAAAAGAATGTGCAGGAAAAGCGTACCGAACAAATCCGTCAGGTCGCCAAGGAACTCCCCAAGGCTTGCGGAGACTTTCTGCGCGCCATCAGTACCACCACAAGCACGCTGACCAGGCTGGCCTATGCCTATGACCTGCGTATCTTTTTTACTTTTTTGACCATGGAGCTCCCGCAGTTTTCCAGTATGGATGCGATTTATATGCAGGATGGAGATATAGAAAATATTACCAGGAAAAATTTAGAGCAATATGTCGAATATTTAACAATGTATTATAAGAATCTGGAAGGTGAGGATAAGGCGGTCCTTGCTTCAAAGCCCATTACCAATCATGAGCTGGGCATTACCCGCAAGCTTTCCACGCTGCGCTCCTTTTTTGAATATCTTTTCTCAGGAGGCCGCATCGCCTCCAATGTGGCGACCCTGGTTCCCCTGCCCAAGCTGCATCAGAAGCCCATCCTGCGCCTGGAGAAAAGCGAGATCGAAACCATGCTCTCCGCTGTTAAGAGCGGCGATAAACTGTCGCCGCGCCAGCAGAAGTATCAGGCGCTGACCCGCAGCCGGGATTACGCCATGCTCTGCCTTTTCCTGGGCACCGGCATCCGTGTCAGCGAGTGTGTGGGCATCAACCTGGAAGATATCGATTTCTCCCAGAACGCATTTCTGGTGACGCGCAAGGGCGGAAACCAGGTAATGCTGTATTTCCCCCAGGAGGTGGCAGACGCGCTGCTGGATTATATAGAGGAGAGAAATGAAATCGTTCCTTTGAAGGGGCATGAAGAAGCGCTGTTTTTATCCCTGCAAAAGCGTAGGATCACCCAGCGGGCGGTGCAGAATTTGGTCAAGAAATATGCCTTGCTGGCCGCGCCGCTGAAGAAAAGGATCAGCCCCCACAAGCTGCGAAGCACATTCGGTACGAATCTTTACCATGAAACGGGAGACATTTATCTGGTGGCGGATGTGTTGGGCCATGCGGATGTCAATACCACCAGAAGGCATTATGCCGCCATGACGGAAGCCAGGCGAAAAGAAGCAGCCCACTATGTGCATCTGCCCAAAAAACAAGAAAACGAAAGCGAAAAAGCTTTGAAAGAGAAGGAAGAATGAATCCCGGCTCAAAAGATTAGCGAACAAATGTTTGATTATTTGTTGCAATTGGGTTTCCCCTATGCTATACTTTACGCAAGAACACGAAATGAGGCGGTGGCTCTATGAAAAAACCGCGTGGCGACAACCAACAAAAAATTCTGGAATTCATCAAGTCAGAGATACAGACAAAGGGCTATCCCCCATCGGTGCGGGAAATCGGCGACGCGGTGGGGTTGAAATCCACTTCCACCGTCCACGGCCATTTGACCAGGCTGGAAAAGAAAGGGCTGCTCCACAGAAATTCCATGAAGCCCAGGGCGATGGAAATATTGGGCGGAGATTTCTATGCCCGCCTGCCCGCCGTTTCCGTACCGCTGGTAGGCCGTGTCACCGCCGGTGTTCCCATCCTGGCGGAGGAAAATATAGAAGAAAACCTTGCTTTGCCGGAAAGCATGGTGGGCGAAGGAACTTTCTTCGCGCTGAAGGTAAAGGGAGAAAGCATGCTGGGTGCCGGGATCATGGACGGCGATTATGTGGTGGTCCGGCAGCAGCCGGACGCCCAAAACGGCGACATCGTCGTGGCCATGATGGACGATTCCGCAACGGTGAAGCGTTTTTACAAGGAAAACGGCATCTTCCGCCTGCAGCCTGAAAATCCGACCATGAAGCCGATCCTCGTGCCGGAAGTGACGGTCCTGGGGAAAGTCGTTTCCTTGTTCAGACGGTTTTGAGCTGGCATCAAAAACCCCCGGAGGCGCGCCTCCGGGGGTTTTTTCGTCAAAATAGGGCTCTTATCTTAGGACCTGTGCCATCTGGTGCGAAGCTGCGGCGCGTTGACGGCGGCAGACAAACTGCGGTTCCTGACAACGTTCAAAACGAGGCCGATGCCGGCCATGTTGGTCACCATATTGGAACCGCCGTAGCTTAAAAGCGGCAGCGGGATGCCGGCTATGGGCATCAGGCCCAAGGTCATGGCAATGTTCTGGAAAACATGGAAAAGGAACATGCTCATCACGCCAATGATGATCATTTTTCCGAATTTGTCCTGGGTGAACCTGGCCAGATACATCATTCGCAGGATCATCAAAAGATAGACAAGCAGGATGGCACCGCAGCCGATAAAGCCGAAAGCCTCGCCGATGGTGGAAAAGATAAAATCCGTCCAGTCCGCAGGGACATAATTGAGCTGGCTCATGGAGCCCTCCACGAACATGCCGATGCCCGACATCCCGCCGCGGCCGATGGCGATTTTCGACTGCATCATCTGATAGGCATCGTTGGAGGAATACATTTCCGGATTGAAAAAGGCGAGGATGCGCGCAACGCGGTAACTGTCGCTGCCGCTGGCCACGGCCACCCCATAGACGGCAAGCACCAGCACGGCGCCAATGCTGACCATCCCGATAAGTATTTTAAGCTTGACGCCGCCGAAATAGAGCATGACGCCGAAGATAAAAATCAGCACCATCAGGGATCCCCATTCCGACTGCAAAAGAATGAGGATGGCAGGGAAAATCAGCAGGGACATGATGCGGACAAAGTCCTTCCAGGTGGACATTGGTTCACTGTCTCTGGAGAGGACTCGGGCCATGACCATGATCAGTCCCAGTTTGGCAAACTCGGAAGGCTGGATGGTATATCCCCAAACGATGTTCATCCACGCCTTTACGCCTTCCACCTGGGAAGTTACGAGCACCAGAAACAGCAGGAACAGGCTGATGTAGTAAAAGAAACGGGAAAGCAGCCGGAGGCTTTCATATCTGAAAAAAGTGATAACACCCAGGATGATGGGTGAGATCAGCAAAAAAATTGCCTGCCTTTGACCATAAAGCGAGCCAACAATATGATTCAGCAATGTTTTTTCCGCATCGGAGTCCACCGGATACGTTGCGATGGTCACCGCCAGCACACCGAAGATCGCCATCACATAAGTCAGCAGGATCAGCGATATATCCACATGCGCTTTTGCGCGCCTATTCTCGCTCAACATACCCATTCACTTCCTTTTTTCTGTCTGCGGAACAAGCGGGAAAGGCCAGTCCGGGAATCCTTCTCTATCGCCGGCAGCGGCACATCCTCGCCCGAAAGGCGCCGTACAATGCGCTTGAGGGCTTCCTGCACATCGCCTTTGCCCTCAATGGCAGTCATGCGGGAAAGAAGATGCCTGTATACCTGGTCCGACTTGGGCACCACGCCCAAAAGGGGAAGATCCAGCATTTCCGCAACGGTTTTAGGGGAATACATATCGCCGGAGCGCACGAGCTCCGCCATTACCTGATTGATGATCAGCATGGGCCGCGGAAGGCCCTCTTGGGTGATCAAGCCGCATACCCGCTCCACGTCACGCATGGCCACATCGTCCGGCGTAGTCACCAGAATGGTATCATCCGCCGCGCCCAGCACGTTTTGAAACCCTCTTCCGATGCCAGCGGGGCAATCCACCAGCACATAATCGAACCTTCTTTTCAGCCGGAAGATGATGCGCCGGATATCCGCTGCCGTAACTTTTTCAGGCTCGCTCATCTGCGCCGCCGGCAGCAGGGAAAGCGTTGGATAGCGCCAATGGCTGACCAGCGCCTGCTTGAGCTTGCAGGCGCCCTTGATCACATCCGTAAGGTCATAGGCGATATGGTTTTCCAGGCCGAGCATCACATCCAGGCTCCGAAGCCCGATGTCCGTATCCACCACCACCACCTGCTGCCCCCTGATGGCCAGGCCCACGGCAAGGGCAGCGGCAAGGGTGGATTTCCCTACGCCGCCCTTTCCGGAAGCGATCATCCAGGCCTGGCTCATGCTGCACATCCTTTCCGGGTCACGGGGAGAGCTGGTTGCCGCCGGGCAAATCCGATTCTTCCGTACGCAGCGTCTTTTGATTCATATACCATTCAATGAACGCCCTGGCGGCCGGCGATGCCTCCGCACCGGAATAGCCGTTGGGGACAAAGGAGACAATGACGATCTCCGGGTTTTCATACGGAACGAAGGATACGAACCAGGAATGGTTTTCCAGGTCGATTTTGGAGTTTTCGGCCGTTCCCGTTTTTCCGCACATCTCATCTGTATAATCAAAATCCTTGAAATACTTGGCGGCTGTACCGCCATCATCCACCACGCCCTTCATTCCGGCCTTGATGTAGGGCAGGTACTGGTCAGCACCCTCGATGGTATTGACCAGGGTGGGTGTCCGCTGGCTGACGATCTCGCCGTCCGGAGAAATCACCGAGTCCACCAGCATCAGGTTATATACCTGGCCGCCATTGGCCACGGCCGCCACATACCTGGAAACGGCCGCCGGCGTCAGGAAGGTGATGCCTTGCCCGATAGCTGTCTGAATGGCATAGCTGCCGCCCCATTTGATGTCGTTGAGCTTGATATAAGCATCGCCGATAACAGCCTGCAGCCAG
Source organism: Bacillota bacterium (assembly GCA_023459275.1). Classification (GTDB taxonomy): domain Bacteria; phylum Bacillota; class Clostridia; order Christensenellales; family Aristaeellaceae; genus JAEWAH01. Next base: position 49,699 of record JAEWVC010000107.1, read on the forward strand.
ACCATTTCCTTGGTCATGTTCAGTTCTTCCATCAGGATCACACGCATATTGGCAATCCAGGTCTCGCCCTCCGGGCCCTGGGTAGTGTTCACAGCCATGTCCATCAGCCGCTTCACACAGCGGTTCAGGCGCTCGTCATCATACACGATGTTCCGGCTGGCGCCGAAATTTTTCAGGTGCGTCTTCAGGGCGTTGAACACGATGATGGGAATGGACGTATCCTGATACGCCTCCCCCATGGCGCGGGTGGGGTCGTACAGCGTGCTCTGCGTGCCTACTACGCTGCGTTTTTCCCCCGGAAGATCAATGCCCGTTTTGGAGGTAAGCCCCAAGAGCGAAGCGTATTTGTACATGGTGTCTGTAGAGCTGCGCTCGTACAGGCGGCTGCCCAGCGTGAAGAAGAAATAGTTGCAGGAGTTTTTGATCCCATCCACAATGGTTTGATTTTGGTGCTTCCAACGCTGATTCGCCGCGATCCAGCATTTGGGCGCCCGGGTGGGATCATCCTCATATTTTGTAAACGGTCCCAAATCGCTGATTTCCTCAGTAACAGTCAGTTCCCCTTCCATCAGTGCGGCCAGACTGGTGCACATTTTGTAGATGGAGCCGGGAGCTCCGCGGGCCTGGATGGCATAATTCATCAGCAGGTTCCTGGGGTCCGTGGCAATCTGTTCCGCCTCATCCCCCCCCGCGGTGAATGCGTTCAAGTCATAGGTGGGATAGTTGGCCATGGCCAGCACACGCCCCTGCATATCGACGACCATCAATACGCCATGCTCCGCCAGCTGGATAGGATATTTTTCCCAATCCCTGAGGCTGATGGCCTCCTTGTTGTTTTCCAGCCAGGATTGGTCCACCATCTTTTTCTCCTGGTTGGTGCGGGTGTTGTTAACGTTGTCGGCGATAGCCCTCTCTGCCTGCTGCTGGTAGCTGGCGATCAGCGTCAGCTTCACGTTGTTCCCGTCCTGCGGTTCCGTGGAGGAAAGCACCCGGGTCACTTTTCCCAGCCTGTCGCGTTCCAGTACCTTGTACCCCTGGCGGAGCGAAGAGTTCTGGGTCAGCCAATCCTCCATGGAAGATTCTACTCCGTCACGGCCGATGGTATCGTTGTAAGAATAGCCCTTGGCCTTCAATTCGGTCCACTTTTCCTGGGAATAGATCGCGCCTGTATAACCGATTATCTGGGCGGCCAGGGTGGATCTTGGATACACGCGCTTGGTGCCCATGGCGATCTCCATGCCCTGAAGAACCATGGACTGCGTTTCCACCTCGATTACCGTTTCATAGGCCACATCCTTGGCGATGACGATGGGCTGTGAGTTGAACAGGTTCATCTGCATTTCGGAATACACGGCGATGATTTTCAGCATCAGTGTCTCGTCCGTGCCGTCGGGGATCTGAAACCTGCCTTTCAGCCCCTGCAATCCGTTCACGCCCTCAATGCAGTCCTTGGCCGTGGGAAAGGATGTAGCGGTCAGATAGTGGTTGCTGCGCCACTGCCGCTCCCTCTCGGCAAGCACTGCATCGGAAACACCGCTGCCAAAGTTGAAGCGCCATTCCCCCGTCTCCGGATCGCGCTCAAAAACTGAGGAAAGAGATAGCTTTCCCCCATTCTTTTCAATGATATCGATGGTTTTTGTGATGGATTCTGTAAAGGCGGCGTAGTCGTCCTTGGAGTTCTGCGACCCATCCCTGTAAAAGGTGACGTTGTAAACGGACTCATCCTGGGCAAGGATCACAGAATCAGCATCGGTGATCATCCCGCGGCTGCCCCGCAGCGTCACAGTGGTGGTGCGCTTGCTTTCAGCCTGGGAGTTATATGCCTCCGATCCGTAAAGCTGCATATCCATCAGCCCGCGCAAAAGATAGGCAAAGATCGCAAGGATGATAAGGATGAAAAACAGATACCTTCCGTTTGCCTGCAGAAAGGACCTCTCCTTCTCAGAACGGCTTGTCAAATGGATTTCCCTCCTTTCAGCCTGCTGCCTTCACACGTTCCCGCCTGCTGTACAGGCCAAGAAACTTGCGTACCGGCAGCATGACGATGCCGGTCACGGCGCAGGTATAGGCGACAGACCACGCCGCCCGTCCAAAGTGAAGCCACCCAAGATCCACACCGCTCAGATAGATATACATTAAGTGGATGGCCTCAAACCAAACCATGTTAAACGCAACGCACAGCAGCGTCCGGAGCAAGGGGTTCCTATTGATGCCCAGCCTTCCCTGGCTGCGTTCCTGCTCCAGCCGCCTTTCCGTTTTATCGGAAAAGATCAGGCTGCCCAGCTGCGCGATGGCGGGATAAGCGATCAGATACAGGTTGGGGAGGCTGCCCGTCATGACCTCCGTCAATATGCCCGCAGTGCAGGCCATGCCGAAGGTGTAAAACTTGCTGTACGCCACAGTGACCACCGCGATCAAGGCAAACAGCAGATTGGGGGTGATCCCAAGCACAGCCAGATAGGGCATGATGCATACCTGGCTTAAGTATCCAACGATTACCAGCAGGAGTGTCCGCCATACCCTGCGCATGCTCACTCATCCCCCTCAACGGTGAGCTGGTCCACGGAGAAGGTTGGCTCCGGCTCGGGGGTGGGCGTGGGCGTAGCCGGCGGTTCAGTAGCGGTCACGCTCTCCCCACTGCCGGGCACCTGATATTCCAGGTTTTCCCCTTGCTCAGGCGTCTGGCCGGGCTCCTGGGCCGGCGTTGGAGTCGGCTCCGCCCCCGGGGCCGGGGTTTCATCCGGGCCCAGGGTAGGCGTTGGCGTTCCAAAGGTGATGACGGTATCGCCAACCTGCAGGTTCGGGTAGGGCCTTGGTGTATCCAGAGCGATGAATTCATCTACGGAACTGGTATCGGCCCGCTGTTCCACCTCTTCGGCGTTGGGCTTGTACCGGAGGACGATCACATATTCGATGTGCTGGAAGTCCACGATAGGCTCCACAACGATGTACTGTTTGTTGGCATCCATGCCCCTGGTACTCTCCCGGACGGTGCCGATGGGGATCCCTTTGGGGAAGGACATGCTCACGCCGGAAGTAACCACCGTGTCGCCGGGGCGCGGCAGATTGTTGGGCAGATAGTACATGCGGCACATAGGCTGGCCATCTTCACCCAGGGTGCCCCGCACCATGCCCTGGTCCCTGGAGCTCTCGATCAGCCCAGCGATGCTGGCATCGCTGTTGATGATGGAAAGCACCTTGGAGCTGTTGGCCGTCACTTTATAGGTGTACCCCACCAGCGCACCGGACATGGTGACCGCCATATAATCCTCAATGCCGTCGTTGGAGCCCTTGTTGATGTCAAAGACCGAGAAATAATTGTTGCTGTCCCGGCCAATCACCGTGCACATCACGGGATTCATGGCCTCGTTGGCGGACATCTCGTCGTAGAGGTCTTCATAAACGGCCAGCTTCGTTTTTAATGCGTCCACCAGCATAGAATCATACATGAGCTGCACATTTTCAGTCACAACACGGTTGTACTCGTATTCAATGTTGCTGCGCAGCTTCAAAGAGCGCAGATAGTTGACCACCGCGTTGGTCACGGTGGAAAACAGGCCCTGCACCGGCGTCACCGCGCTGGCCACAGCATCGCCGGGGATATTCAGGAGCCTATTGTCAGGTTCCGGGATGATGCTGGCAAAGACCATCACGCCGATCACAATCAGCAAAAAGGCGCTGACGATCCAGGCCATAGTCTTTTTCAGCCCCGGCCTTTCCTTCTTTTCAGGCTCCACCTGGATCGGATTTTTATTTGCCCTTGGCTTTCTGATTCTCATGCCTCAGTCTACCTTCAAGTTTTGTCAATGGCGCAGGAAGCCGCTTTTGCCGATCCTGTGCAGGATCTCGATATTTTCGGCCAGATAGCCGATACCCATGGCGGCGCAATCCATGGGTTCCTTGGCCAGAAGTACGGGGATACCAAGTTCCGAGGCGATATACTGATCCATGCCGAACAGCAGCGAACCGCCCCCCGTAAGATGGATACCGTTGCGCATGATGTCGGAAGCCAATTCCGGGGGCGTCCGCTCCAGCACCCATTTGATGGCGGAAAGCACCGCCAGGCAGGGTTCGTCCAGTGCTTCGTGCACCTGCGCGGAGGAAATCTCCGTAGTTTGCGGAAGGCTTGTGATCAGGTCCCGGCCCCTGACCATGGCCCGCCTTGTTTCCTCCAGGGGCAACGCAGCGCCCAGGTCCATTTTGACATCCTCGGCCGTCCTGTCGCCGATGAGCATGTTGAATTCCTTTTTGATGAAATTGATGATGGCTTCGTCCATCTTCACGCCGCCCACGCGGATGGAGTGGGAAATCACCACCCCGCCCAGGGAAATGACGGCGACATCGGTGGTTCCCCCGCCGATATCCACCACCATGCTGCCCACCGGCTCGTATACCGGCAATCCTGAGCCGATGGCCGCGGCAAAGGGTTTATCGATAATGTGCACCTGGCGTGCCCCCGCCACCTTGGTGGCCTCGGTCACTGCGTGGCGCTCAATGGGTGAGATGCTGCAGGGAACGGTGATCAGCACCCGGGGCTTGATCAGGTGGGATACGCCGATAGCCTCTCTGATGAAGTAGCGGATCATCAGCTTGGTCATGTCAAAATCGGATATCACGCCTTCGCGCAGGGGATGGATATCCATGATCCCGCCTGTGACGCGCCCTTTCATGATCCTGGCTTCCTCACCGATGGCTTTCACGGCGCGCTTGTTATCGCTTTCCACCACCACCACGGTAGGTTCGCTGACCACAATGCCCTTCCCCCGAACGTAGACCAGGGTGTTGGACGTACCTAAATCAATGCCGATGTCGGGCGCCACGATGGCCATAGCTACACATCCATTCCACTCTATCGAAGTACGTTCACACCGAACGATGCCAGCATCCTGCGCACCAGCGCCATGGGCAGCCCCACCACATTGGATGCGCTGCCGCGTATCTCCTCCACAAACATGCCGCCGCTCCCCTGTATGGCGTATGCGCCCGCCTTGTCCATGGGCTCCCCGGTTTCCACGTATGCCCGGGCCAGCGCTTCGTCAAGGCTGGAAAAGCACACCTCTGTCCGCTCAAAGGCTGTTTCCCTTCCGCCGCCTAAGCCATCCAGCAGGCAGACGCCGGTATATACCTGGTGCCATCCGCCGGAGAGGGAGAGCAGCATATTTACCGCTTCCTCCCTGCTCCCAGGCTTGCCGAGAACGGACCCGCCCCTGGCTACCAGGGTATCGGCGGCCAGGATCAGCCGCTTGGGATACAGCGCAAGCGCGGCTTCCGCCTTCCGCTGTGCCAGAAGCAGCACACGTTCTTCAGGCGACCCCTGGCATGTTTCATCCACCTCGGGGGCGGCAATCTCAAAGGGCACGCCCATCAGGAAAAAAAGTTCCCTGCGCCGGGGGGACCCGGAAGCAAGAATCAGGGGCGTGCGCGCGTCGGTCGGCTGCAAGAACTTTTCCCTCCATACGGCGGATGATGTTCCAAGTATTATACCATACTCCCCCGCGCTTCGTACAGGCTTGCCGGAAAATGGCCGGCCAACCGCAAAACCCCAATGCCAGAAAATCCTTGCCGACATTGGGGTTTCGTCACTTGTAAAAAGAGTATGACGCTACTGCACAGTATCCTTTGCCGGAGGCACGGCAGCCACGTAAGGCGTGGTGCCCACCTTGGCGAACTCATCCCGTACATGCTCGCGGACATTGAGCGTAATGCACTTTTTCGGGCATTTGGCCACGCATTCGCCGCAGCCGGTACAGGCCTCGGTGACCTCGTGGGGCTGCTTGCGCTCACCGCTAATGGCCTCGAATTTGCAGGTCTTTTTGCAGATGGTGCAGCCGATGCAGGAGTTCTTGTCAATCTCCGCGATCATGCGGTTGTCGAAGTCGCCCCAGATGGCGCCGGTGGGACAGGTCTCCGCGCACATCATGCAGCCTACGCATTTATCCTTGTCGATGATTGGCAGGTGGTCCTTCATGGTGATGGCGTCAAATTTGCATTCCCTGAAGCAGATCTCGCAGCCGATGCAGCCGGCCTTGCAGTTGTCGGACACCAGTTTCCCCTGCTCCGCTGCGCGGCACAGGAGCCTGACCGGCAGCTTTTCCGGCTGTAGATCCAGCACGTGCTTGGGGCAGACAGCCACACAGGCGCCGCAAGCCGTGCATTTGTCCGTATCCACCACGGCAATCATGCGCTGTTCATCAATATGAATGGCATCAAACTTACAGGCTTTTACGCAGGTGCCAAGACCCAGACAGGCATAGTGGCAGGCCTTGTTGCCATCGGACACCAAGGTGGCAGCCACGCAGTCCTGGATGCCGGCATAATTGAACTTCGTCTTGCAGCGGTCCAGGCCGCCCTGGCAGATAACCTGCGCCACAAGGCGCTCCTTGGGGGCATCGGTTACCTCCACGCCCAGGATCTTTGCAATTTTCTTGGCAAGCTCCGGCCCGCCCACAGGGCAGGCATCAATGGGTGCCTTGCCGGAAGCGATGGCCTCGGCCAGCGCATCGCAGCCGGGATAGCCGCAGCCGCCGCAGTTTGCGCCAGGCAACGCCTCCCTCAGCGCATCCTTCAAAGGGTTCCCCGGTACGGCGAACACCCTGGAAGTAATAGTAAGAACAATGCCGAACAGCAGGCCCAATCCGCCAAGCACAACAGTGGCGGTCAGAATTCCGCTCAAAATATCCGCCCCTTTCTAGCCGATGAGGCCCTTGAAGCCCAGGAAGGAGATAGCCATCAGGCCCGCGGTGATCAGCGCGCCGGGGAAACCATCCATCCATTTGGGCATCTTCGATACCGCCATCCGTTCGCGGATCGCGGAGAAAAGCACGATGGCCAGGGTAAAGCCCAGGGCCGAGCCCGCGCCGTTGACCACGGATTGCATCAGGTCGTAGCCCTTGGTCATATTCAAAACCGTAACGCCCAGCACCGCGCAGTTGGTGGTGATCAGCGGCAGGTAGACACCCAGCGCCTGGTAGAGGGAAAAGCTAAACTTTTTCAGCGCCATTTCCACCACCTGCACCAGCACGCCGATGACCAGGATGAAAGCGATGGTATACAGGTATTCCATTCCGAAGGGGATGAGCAAAAGCTGATAGACGATGTAGGTGATCAGGGAGGCCAGCGTCATGACAAAGGTGACGGCCATGCCCATGCCCAGCGCGGTCTCCAGCTTCTTGGAAACGCCCAGGAAGGGGCAGATGCCCAGAAACTGGGACATGACAAAGTTGTTTACAAGGATGGAGCCGATGAGTATCAGCAGATAAGTCATTGCGCTTCCTCCTCTCCGGCGGCTTTTCTCGCCTTGCGCTTTTCAAAGGCGCTCACGGCCAAGTTTACCAGCGCCAGGAGGATGCCCAGCATGATGAACCCGCCGGGAGCCTGGCTGATGATGCCCATGGGGGACACGGATTCCGGAATGACCTGCGCGCCGAAAAAGGTTCCCTTGCCGATGATTTCCCGAAGGGACGCAAGCACCGTGATGGCCAGCGTAAAGCCGATCCCCATGCCCAGGCCGTCCATCACGGAGGCCAGCGGCTTGTTTTTGAAGGCGAAGGATTCGGCCCTTGCGAAGATGATGCAGTTGACCACGATCAAGGGGATGAAGATCCCCAGCGTGGCGTCCAGGCTGGGCAAGAATGCCTTGATGCAAAGCTGCACGACGGTCACAAAGGAGGCGATGACCACAATGAAGCTGGGAATGCGCACGTTTTCGGGAATGATCTTGCGCAGGAGGGAAATCACCAGATTGGAGCAGACCAGCACCGCGGTGGTGGCCAACCCCATGCTGATCCCGTTGGCCGCCATGGTGGTCACGGCCAGGGTGGGGCACATGCCCAGCACCAGGCGGAAGGTTGGGTTTTCCTTCACAATGCCGTTGGCGAAAATGGTACTCAGCTTGAAAGAGCGGCCGTCAGGCATGCTGCTTCACCTCCCCAAAGGTTTTGGGCATCGTCAGCCTGTCGATGAGCGGGGTGGCCACGTTCATGAACAGGATCGCAAAGGAGCATCCTTCGGGATACGCCGAGAAGCTGCGGATCACAAACAGCAGCACGCCGCAGCCCACGCCCATAATGATCTTACCGGCGTTGGTCATGGGCGAGGTGGCATAATCCGTAGCCATAAAGATGGCGCCAATGAACAGCCCGCCCGAAAGAATCTGATACAGGGAATTGGAAAACACGGTGCCTACAGCCGCTGCCGTGCCGCCCAGAGCCTGCGCATAGGCGGGGGCCTGGATGCTTTCCTTTACAAGGTAGCAAAGGAAGGCGGTGCCGATAAAGGTAACGGGGATGCGCCAGGAGATCACCCTGCGGAAAAGCAGGTAGGCAAAGCCGATCAGCAGCGCCAGCTTGCTGGTTTCCCCCAGCACGCCCGGCGTCTGGCCCAGGAACACCTGCCACAGGGAAAGCCCGGTGAGGCCGGCAAGGCTTGTCACGCTGCCTGCCGCAGCCTCGCCGGCCGCCATCAGCGGCGTGGCCTTGGATACCGTGTCCACGGCATCCGGCGTAAGGCCAATCAGCAGGTTGCCCGGCGCCGCTTCGGGATATTTGGCCATGAGGGCCATCCAGGAAACGAACAGGATGGCCCGGGCGGCCAGCGCGGGGTTCATAAAGTTTTGCCCGATGCCGCCGAAAATCTGCTTGATCAGCACGATTGCCAGGATGGAGCCGATAGCGGCCATCCACCAGGGAGCGTTGGCGGGCAGGTTATAAGCCAGCAAAATGCCGGTGACCACGGCGCTCAAATCCGACACCGTGACGCTTTGATGGGATTTCTTTTGATAATAGGCCTCCGCAGCCACCGCGCTCAATACGGAAACGCCGATAAGGATCAGCACCCGAAGGCCGAAAAACCATACGGCGGCAAGCCCGGCGGGAATCAGGGCGATGCACACATCCAGCATCAGGCTCCTGGTGGAGGCACGGTCCCGCAGGTGCGGCGACGAGGAGACGGACAAATTTTTAAGCAACGGTCATCATCCCCTTTCTACGCATTCTTTTTGCGTTTGTCGCCGATATATTTCTTGCTCACCCGGAAGCTTTGCACCAGAGGGATCTTCGCGGGGCAAACAAAGGAGCAGCAGCCGCATTCGATGCAGTTCATGACTTTTGCCTTTTCGGCGTCGTCATGCCGGTCCGCCCTGGAATACTGGTTTATCAGGAAGGGCTGCAGGTACATGGGGCAGGCATCGGCACACCGGCCGCAGCGGATGCAGTTGCTTTCCCCAGGGGTAACCGCTTCCTTCCCCATGGCCAGGATGCCCGAGCAGCTCTTGGTGATGGGGATATCCTTGCGGCTGATGGCGCTGCCCATCATGGGCCCGCCGTAAATGAACTTGCGCACGCCTTTTTGAAAGCCGCCCGCGCCTTCCACCAGCGCTTCCACGGTGGTACCGATACGCACCAGAAAATTGCCCGGTTTTTCCGTAAGGCCGCCCACGGTGGTGATGCGGTCCACCACGGGCCTGCCCTCCCGGACCGCCCGGGAAACGGCCGCCAGGGTGCCCACGTTCATGCACAGCACACCCACATCCATGGGAAGGCCGCCCATGGGAACGACGCGCCTTGTCAGGGAGTAGATAAGCTGCTTTTCACCGCCCTGGGGGTAGCGCACGGGAAGCGCCCTGACGGTGACATCCGTTTGCTTTTTTGCCTCTTCCGCCATGGCGGCAACGGCATCCGGTTTGTTGTTCTCAATCCCCACGATGACCCGCGGGATCTGCAGCGCCTTTTTTACCAGGGAAACACCGTCCATGATCACCGCGCTCTGCTCCAGCATCAGGCGGTGATCGGCGGAAAGATAGGGTTCGCATTCCGCGCCGTTGACGATCAGCGTGTCGATGGGCTTTTTAGGCGAAAGCTTGACGGCCGTGGGAAAGGTGGCCCCGCCAAGGCCCACGATGCCGGCGTTGCGAACGATTTCCGCCAGCGCTTCCTTGGTGAGGTTACCGGGGTTTTCCACCGGCGTCAGAGGCACCCAGGTATCTTTGAAGTCATTGTCGATGATCACGGCTTGTGCGTTCAGCCCGTTGGCCATCATGCAGGGCGCCACGGCAACCACTGTGCCGGACACGCTGGCGTGCACAGGCGCCGAAACAAACCCGGCCGCCTCGCCGATGATTTGACCGATCCTTACGTAATCCCCCTGCTTGACAACACACCGGCACGGAACGCCGATGTGCTGCTGCATGGACAGGATGACGCGGGAAGGCGGCGGCAATGCCTCAATGGGCTTGGAGCGTGTAACGGCCTTCCCGTTAACGCCTTCCCCGGGATGGATGCCGCCCGGAAACAGATGAAAACCTTTCACCGACAAGAGTCCTCCCTTCGCCTGCAAAAAAAAAGCCATATGCATGCGGAATAAATCTATTTCTATGACCTGTTTTGTCACAACCGCTATTATACCATAAAAGCACCCCAAATAGGCAAGGGAATTTCTATATAAACTTAAACATTCCTTGTATTTTTTCCGTTTGTAAGGCCGGCCTTCCTCTCTGCCGCCGCTTTGAGCATGCTTCTGGCATGCGTAAGGCCGGAGTCGTTGGCACCGTCTACGCCGCCCACCATGCGGGCAAGCTCAGCTTCCCGCTGCTCCTGGGTCAGCTCCTTTACATCCGTGTGGGTCCTGTCCCCTTTCACGCGCTTTTCCACCAGATAATGGTAGTCCGCCATGGCGGCGATCTGGGGCAGATGCGTTACGCACAGCACCTGCCGGGCGGACGCGATCCCGGCGATTTTTTCCGCCACCACCTGGGCGATCTTTCCGCTGATGCCTGTGTCGATTTCGTCAAACACCATGGTGGGCACCGATGCGTTTTGGGCCTCAATGGATTTGATGGCCAGCATCAGCCTGGAAAGCTCGCCGCCTGAGGCGGTTTTCGACAGAGGTTTCAAGGGCTCTCCCGGATTGGGAGCAATCATGAAGGAAACCTGATCCTCCTCCGCGTCCTTCGACGGACCGGGGGAGGCAAAGCATACGGAAAACTTTGTTTTCTCCATACCTAACTGCCGCAATTGCTCCTCCATGGCGCTTTCGAACCATGCGGCCAGCTTTTTTCTGGAAGCGGTGAGCAGTGCCGCTTCCTTTTCATATGCACTCCGCCGCTTCCGTACTTGAGTTTGAAGCTCCGCCAGGGTATCATCCATATTCCCGAAGGCATCGTACTCAAGGGCGATCTTCTCCGTGTAGGCGATCACATCTTCCACGGTGGGCCCGTACTTACGCTCCAGGCGGCGGATCAGGTCCAGGCGGGCCTCCACCTGCTCGTTGCGGTCCGGGTCGAAAGCCGCGTCTTCCAGAAGGGTCCGCAGCGTAAGCCCCTTGTCCTCCAGCTCAAAATACAGATCTTTGAGGCTGTCCTTCAGCTTTTCATATTCCTCGTCCAGCCCGCTGATCCCCTCCAGGGCGGAAAGGGCTTCCCTCGTGAGGGCCAGGGCGCTTAACTGCTTGGCGGCGCCGGCATATATGCTTTCATAGGCGCGCCCCAGTCCGGCGGAGATCTTGACGCTGTGGCGGAGACGCTCCAGCTCCCGGCGCAAGGATTCTTCCTCCCCCGGAACGAGCTTGGCAGCCGTAAGCTCCTGCAATTGGTAGCGGAGCATGTCCATCCGCTGCTCCCTTTGGCCGCTTTCCCTGGTCATTTTGTCCAGTTCGCGGCCTGCGGCCCGGAAGGCGGAAAGCGCATCCGCAGCAGCCTGCACCCGCTTTTGATGTTCCCCGTCGCCGAAGCCGTCCAGGTAAAGCAGATGCCTTCCCTCATCCATCAGGTACTGATGCTCATGCTGTCCGTGCACATCCATCAGCGTGGCGGTGATCTCTTTCAAAAAGCCCAGGCTCACCACCATGCCCATGACCCGGCAGATGTTCCTACCGCTTTGGGAGATTTCCCGGGAAATGGAAAGCAGGCCATCCTCCGCTTCCATCTCCTGCTGCGAAAGAAGCTGCGTGACTTTTCCGTTGTCCCGGATATCAAAAAGTGCCTCCACATAGGCCCTGTCGCTGCCGGTGCGGATCAGTTCCCTGTCGGCCCGCCCGCCAAGGACCAGGGTCACCGCATCCACGATGATGGATTTGCCGGCACCGGTTTCGCCTGTGAGCGCATGGAAGCCCTCGTGCAGAGATATGGTCAGGTCCTCAATAAGTGCGATGTTTTTGATGGTCAGCGACAGCAGCATGAAGCTTACCTCCGCGGTGGTCAAAGGCATAAAAAAGGCGCGAACACCTGTCCGCGCACATCATTCCACATTCAATGCATCATTTCCTGCATCCGTTTCAAAACAACATCCACCTCCTGGATGTCCCGGATCACCAGAAAGATGGTGTTGTCCCCTGCCAAGGTACCCAGGATCTCCGGCCAGCGCAGGTTGTCTATAGCTTCCGCCGCCACATTGGCGCTGCCAGACAGCGTTTTGATAACGATCATGTTTCCGGAATGGACCATGCTCAGCACGGATTCCGCAAACATGCGGATAAACCGCTCCGAAAGGCCATTCTCCGCCTTGTCGGCTGTGGCGTACTTGTACGCGCCGCTTCCGGACAGCACCTTCAAAAGGCGAAGCTCTTTTATATCCCTGGATACGGTGGCCTGGGTCACGGCAATGCCCTGCTTTTTCAGCTCCTCCGCCAATTCCTCCTGGGTTTCAATGTCCTTTTTCCCGATGATGTCGAGAATAGCCACTTGTCGTACCGTTTTCATGCGCTTCCTCCTTGGTATTGCCGCCTAGCGGCTCCACTCGGTGAGTTTTTCACGGACCAGCGTGAAAAAGTGCGGTTTATGAAGGCGGATCAGCTTGCCGGTACGCTCCGCGCAGGTTACGTAGACCTGATCCTGTCCGTTCAGCATAAGGCTTGTGTGCCCGTCAACCGTCAGACGGATCTCCTGCCCCTCCTCGCCGTCCAGCTTCAGCCGCACCGTTTCCCCGGCGGAAACCACCACAGGCCGGTGCTTGAGCGTATGGGGGCAGATGGGCGACACCACCATACAGCGCACATCTGGGCTGACGATAGGCCCCCCCGCCGAAAGAGAATAACCGGTGGAACCCGTGGGGCTGGCGATGATCATACCGTCGGCCACATACCGGCCGATGAGATCGTCGGAAATATAGGCGTCGAAGGGGAGCAAACGGGAGCCGCGGTTCACCACCGCATCGTTCAGGGCCAGGATGGGATCTCCGTTATTGACCCTAACGGAAAGCATCATCCGCTCCTCAATAAAGAAACGGCCCTCCCTAAGCATTTGGACCGAGGCCTGCAAATCGTCCGGCTCGATCTCCGTCAGGAAGCCTACGCGCCCCATGTTGATGCCCAGCAGCGGCACATCCGCCTGAGCGGCGAACTGTACCGCCCGAAGAAGGGTGCCGTCCCCGCCCAGGGAAACGACGGCATCGCAGCTGGTAAGCCCGTCTCCCGGATCGATCTCCGGCACATGAATATTCAGCCGGCTATTCATCAGGGATTCAACGCAAACGGAAATGCCGGCATCGATGAAGATGCCAATAACCCGCGCCACAATCTCCGGCTCAGGCGGTTTGGAGGGATGCATCGTCAGCAGAATCTTTTCAAGCGGCATGAAAATCCCCTGTCCTTGTTCTTCAGTATAACACGGGCTGCATAAACATTCAATGCATAAATTTATTTTTGCAGCATAAAGTGCGCTTCTTCAACCACTTTTTCCACGGCATCCGCCGCCAGGGCGGGCATGTCCGACCCATGCGGGACGATGCAGGCCAGGAACTCAATGTTTCCCTCCGGCCCTTTGATAGGCGAATAGGTAAGGCCCGCCACGCGAAAACCGAAGCTTGGGGCGAAGGAGAGAATCTCCCGCAGCACATCCCGGTGCACGGCGGGGTCGCGCACGACGCCTTTCTTGCCCACCCGTTCCCGGCCCGCCTCAAACTGCGGCTTGATCAGTGTGTAAAACCTGCCGCTTTCCCCCATGATCCCTGCCGCCACAGGCAAGATCAGCCGGATGGAGATGAAGGATACATCCATCACGGTGATATTCGGTTTTTTAGGAAACTGCTCCGCCTGAAGATACCTGGCGTTGGTCCGCTCCATGACGGTGACGTCCGGATGGTTGCGCAGCGACCAATCCAACTGCCCATAGCCTACGTCGATGGCATACACATGGGATGCGCCCCGCTTAAGCAGCACATCGGTAAAACCGCCTGCCGCCGCGCCGATATCCATGGCCACCGCGCCCTGGACGTCGGCCTGGAACGCATCCAGCGCCTTTGCAAGCTTCCATCCGCCCCGGCTGACGAAGGGGTTCACACTGCCCCGGACGGTAAGGTTCTCCGATTCCCCCACCGGGTCCGACGGCTTTGCGATCTTCCGCAGGTCCGCGAACACAAGGCCCGCCATAATCTGGGCCTGCGCCTTTTCCCGGCTTTCCGAAAGCCCGAGCCTGACCAGGGCCACATCCGCCCTTTCCTTCCCGCTCATGCGCCTGCCCTCCCGGCTTCGGGCAGGGCTGCCCTGATCATAAGGGCGATCTTCCCGGGCACAAGGCCAAGGCCCGCAAGCAGATCCTCCCTGTCCCCGTGGCCCACGATCCTGTCCGGAATGCCCAGCATCAAAACCGGCTGGGGAAGACGGGCGGTGACACAATATTCCGCTACCGCTCCGCCAAAGCCGCCGGCCAGCACGTGCTCCTCCAAAGTGACCACAGGCATTCCAAACCCATGGAGCATGCTTTCATCCAACGGCTTGACGGTGGATGCATTCACCACTGCGGCGGAAACGCCTTGGGCCTTCAATAGCTCCGCCGCCGCCAGAGCCGTTTTGACCATGGATCCCACGGCAAGAACTGCGCAGTCCTTTCCTTCCCGAAGCATTGCCCATTGGCCGGGGACAAACACAGGCGCGGGTTCCACGTCCAAAAGGGGCATTCTGCGGGGATAGCGGATGGCGCAGGGCCCCGTCCGGTTTTCCGTCCAGGCCATCATACTTTGCAGCTCACGCTCATCTGCCGGGGCAAGGACCGTCATGTTGGGCATATGGCGCAAAAAGGCGAAATCATAGATGCCGTGATGGGTGGCCCCATCCTCCCCCGCCAGGCCCGCCCTGTCCAGCAGCAGGCATACCGGCAGGTTTTGAAGGCAGATATCATGGAGCGTCTGATCGTATCCCCGCTGCAGAAACGTGGCATATACGGCAAAATAGGGCCGCATGCCTCCCGCGGCGAGGCCCGCCGCCAAGGTGACGGCATGCTGTTCGGCAATGCCCACATCCAGCATTTTCCCAGGATATGCCTTGGCAAAATGGTGCATCCCCGTGCCGCCTGGCATGGCGGCGGTGAGGACAATGATCCTTTCATCACGTGCCGCCATCTTAATCAGCGACTGTGCCGCAATTTCACCGCAGCCAGGACGGCCAGGCTGCTTGCGCAAATCTCCGCTATCCAGAAAAAAGGGAGGCGTGCCGTGGAAGGTTTCCGGCTGCTTCTCCGCCTGCTGGTAACCGTTCCCTTTTTTGGTGATGCAGTGGATCAATACAGGCTCGTCCATCTCCTTGGCGCGGGCAATGGTGTATTCCAAGCTTTGCAGGTCATGGCCGTCGATGGGGCCCAGGTAATGAAAACCCAGTGCGGCGAAAAAGCCCTCGTCCACCAAAAGCCCCTTGACGGCGTTTTTGACGGCTTCCAAAATCCTGTGAAGGCCCTTGCCCACCAGGGGGATCCGTAAAAGCCCCGACCCCACGGTCTTCTTGATCCTGTTCCAGCCGCGGCTGGCCCTAAGGTGTGTCAGGTGCATGGCCAGCGCGCCGACATTTTTGGCAATGGACATCTCATTGTCGTTGAGCAGCACGATCAGGCGCGTGCCGCTGTTTCCCGCGTCATTCATCGCCTCATAGCACAGCCCGCCCGTCATGGCGCCGTCGCCTACCACAGCCACCACATGGTGTTTTTGATGGAGCATGTCCCTGGCGCGGGCATAGCCCAAGGCCGCCGAGATGGCGGTGGAAGCGTGGCCTGTTTCGAAGGAATCGTATTCGCTTTCCTCGCGTTTTGGAAACCCGCTGATGCCGCCCGTCTTGCGAAGGGTATGAAAGGCGGAATACCTGCCGGTGAGCAGCTTGTGCGTGTAGCACTGATGGCCCACGTCAAAAACGATCTTGTCTTCAGGCGCATTGAACATGCGGTGGAGGGCCAGCGTGAGTTCCACCACACCCAGATTGGACGCAAGATGGCCGCCGTTTCTGGCCACCGTCAGAATAATCTCTTGGCGTATCTCCCCTGCCAGCCGCGTAAGCTCCTCATAGGAGCACCCTTTGATATCGTCAGGCGATTTGATCTGTGAAAGATGTACCATAGAACTCCTTGCTTGCGATGGATAGGTTGGGGCAGCGGCTTGCGCCGTTACTCAAACCTGCGCACATATGCGCCGATGGCGGGCAATTGCCAGGCCAGCCCCCTGTAGGCGTAAAGCATCATTTGCACCTTCAGGAAAATGGCGATCAAAAGCAGCACCGCAAAAAGCAGCCAGAAGATGACCGCAATCACCACGCCCAGGAAAGGGATCAGGCGGAACAGCGATCCCACAATGAGCAGCACCACCGAGGCGCACAGGAAGATGCCCGTAAGCGCCACAGACTGCACCGCCGTCCGCCTGACAGCTTCGCTGCGCCTGTCGGCGATGTACAGGAAAAAGGCAAAAATGCCGCTGAAGGCAGCCAAGGTGCAGGTAAGGTTCACAGCCTGGCTGGTGGAGATTACCTCCGGCTCAAGGGGAGGCTGATCCGCCTCTTGCGCATCCCAATAAGATTGCTCCCCTTCATACAGCGGCTGGCCGTCATAGGGCTGCTCCTCCTCATAGGGCGGCTCAGTCCCGTATTCCTCCTCCGGCTCTTCCTGATAGGGCTGTTCCTGCTGCTCTTCCGGGGAGCCATAGGCGGGCGCTTGACGCCTGTAAACGTCGAAGGCAGGATCCTGGTATGTATTATTTCGCTGTGCGCGGCGCATGGCTTGCCTCACTTTCCGCGGAGGCCGCCGGAGAGCTTCCCTCCGCTCTTGGGCCCCGCCTTTCCGCCCAGCTTCACGTTTTTCAGGATGTCGGACGTATAGGCATAGTTGTTGTCGTTCTTTTCCTGATGGGCTTTCAAGGCACAGCGCACCATTTCATCGATAAGCTCGCTATAGGGCATGCCGCTTTTATCCCACAGGTAGTAAGCCATGGAACCCGGGATGGTGTTGACCTCCGTAATATAAAGCTTTTCTGCCGCCACATCGAACATATAGTCGATGCGCACGGCACCTTTCAGGTCCAGTTCCCGGAAGATGGTCTTTGAAATACTTTCAATTTCTTCCCGCAGACTGTCCTCAATGGGCGCGGGGATCACCCTGGCCAGGGACGCCATGCCCTTGCTGCCCCCGCCGGAGGTAAGGTATTTTTCCGCAAACCCCAATAGATCGCCCCCGGTGATGGGCATTTCCAACACGGAGGTCCGGACCTCGGTATCGAAGCCCAGCACGGAGCAATTCAGTTCCATGGGCTTGGTCAGGCCCTTTTCCAGAAGCACGCGCCTGTCGTAGACGAAAGCCAGGTCCAGCGCATCCTTCAGCTCCTGCCTGTTTTCCGCCCGGCTGACGCCGATGGAGGAACCCAGGTTGGCGGGTTTTGCGTATACGGGATAGCCGATTTCCTTTTCCGTTTTGTCAAGAACGGCCTCCTGATCCTGCCTGTACTCCTGCCTGCAGAACCAGACGCCCGGGAGCACGGGGAGACCGGCGCCCTGGAAGTGCCGTTTCATAATGATTTTATCCATGCCGACGGCGGAGCCGGCCACCCCCGGGGAGGCGTAAGGCAGGTTGGCCATCTCCAGCAGCCCCTGGAGCGTGCCGTCCTCCCCGTGCATGCCGTGGAAAACGGGGATCACGCAGTCAAGCCGCGCCTCCACCTTCTGCTTCATACCCCCCAGCAGCCCTTTTTTCTGCTCATAGGAAAAAAGCGCGCCTGAACCGGGGGTCATATCCAGCACCACCTGCCGGATGTCCTCCGCTTCCTCCTTGAAAGGGGTATAGGCGGCCATTTTTTTAAGCGGCTCCCCCGTATACCAAATTCCCTTCATGCTGATGTATACCGGGATCACGTCATACTTGTCAAGGTTCACAGCCTGCATCAACTGCAGCGCGCTGATGACGGATACCTCATGCTCACAGCTTCGGCTGCCGAACATGACACCAAGTTGCATTTTCCCCACGCGGCCGCCCTCCTTTATGTTTCGCTGTAATTGTCGGGAAGATCATTTTCAAACAGCACCGTATCCCCGGCCCTTGCAAGGGAATGAAGAAGCTTTGTGGCTTCGTTGAGGCTTGCCGCCAGATGGACGGCGCTTTGGGGAAAGTCCGCCTCCTTCAGGCCCTGGGCGATGGGCTGCGCATGCTTTTTGCCTACCAGGATGGCGATGTCCACGCAGGAGGCCATGGCCGCGCCGAAACGGCGGTTGAATTCCGCTTCCTTCTGGCCAAGCTCCACCATGCCGGGAGTGATGATGATCCTGCGGCCGTTTTGAAAATCCTTCAATACGTCCAGCGCGGCCATGGCGCCCCGGGGATTGCTGTTGAACGCGTCATCGATGATGGTCAGACCGCCGCTTTGGATCAGCTCCAGCCGGTGCTCCACGGGCTGAAGTTTGGAAATGCCCCGGGCGATCTGGGGAAGCGTAAGATCAAGGTGCAGGCAAACCGCGGCGGCCAGCAGCATGTTCTGGATATTGTGCCGGCCCAGGAGCTTTGCCGTGCAGGCAATGCTATCCCCGTTCCTTTGATGCAGGGTAAAGGTGCTTCCTTCGGGGGTGGAAACGATATCCCCGGCCCAGAGGTCGCAGTCCTGCCTTGTGATGCTCACCAGCGTTTTTGGCTTTTCCGTCTTTTCGTACAGCTTCAGGCAAATGTCGCCGTCATCCGCGAAAAAGCCGTGCCCATCCTTTGGAAGCCCCTCGATGAGCTCGTACTTGGTGCTCACCACCCGGTCCAGCGTCTTGAAAGTATCCAGATGCTGCGGACCCACCGAGGTCAGCACCCCGATTTCCGGATGCACCAGCCTGCACAGCTCCCGGATGTCGCCCCGGTGCCGCGCCCCCATTTCCGCTATGAACACCTGATGGGAAGGCGTCAGCTTCTCGCGGATCACCCGCGTTACGCCCATGGGGGTGTTATAGCTGGAGGGCGTTGTCAGCACGCTGTACTTTTCGGAAAGCATGGCGCCCAGAAAAAACTTTACGGATGTTTTGCCGTAGCTGCCTGTAACGCCGATGCGGATCAAATCCGGCATCTCCTTGAGCTTGCGCTGGGCGTCGCGGAAGTACATCTCGCTGATGATTTTTTCAACAGGCCACGCAAGGAGGCCGGAAAGCGCCACAAGGTACGGCAGAAACAGCGGCAGCACCGCCAAAAGGGCCGCCAGCGGCAGGTACAGCCAGATCAAAATGGCAATCAGCGCATAAAGGACGCCTGCCGTGGCGTAAAGCCGCTTGACCCTTGCAGTCATTACCAGCGGCTTTTTGGCCGCCTTGTCCTGGAAGAGCTTGCCGATCCATACCCCGCCCGCCAGGGAGAGCAGCAGCACGGCGACGGCAATAAACCATTCAATGATTTCCCCCGCGGAGCTTATCAGGGCATTATGGATGTTCAGCAGCGCGAAGGTGAGAACCGCCACGCCGGCGCCCGGCAGGAAGGCACGCTTCCAGTTGCGGCGCAGGGTGTGGAAATAGCCTGGGAACTGGTAGCTTTCCAACTGAAAATAGTGCACCAGCCCCCTTTGTGCAAAGAAGCAACCCGCCATGGGTGACAAAGCCAGCAGCAGGTAGACGACGCGATGGAACATCGGGTCACTCCTCATGAAAAAAATGTTGCGCAATGTGCACAAAGCGCGGCCACTGCTCTAGATAGGCGAAGTGGGAACCGTTTTCCAGCACGGCCAGCCCCGCATCCGGGATCTCCCTGGCCATCTGTTCCCCCATCCAAAGCGGCGTTTCCGTATCCTTGTCGCCCCACACCAGCAGCGTCGGAACGCTGACAACGGGCAGAAAGGGCTGTAAATCCTGGGAGACAATCTTCACAAAGGTCCTGCGCATTTCCGCATCCAGCGCATTATAATCCCTGGAGCCGTAGCGCTTGCGCAGCGCATCCTCCAGCCTGTCGGGAAGGGGGCCAAGTATTTTTAAGCCTTTCAGGAGCGCGGCGCCCTTTTTCAGGGCTTTGTACTGCCCGGCCCGGCGCTTTTGACGGTTTGTTTGGGGCTTTTGAAGGCCCGCCCCGCCGGTAACGATCATGCGCCTTATATATCCCGGCCAGTGGCTGCCCAGATACAGCGCGACCCTGCCGCCGAAGGAATGGCCCACCACATAGCAGGGATGGATGTCCAGCGCATCCATGAATGCCCTGGTCATCTCCCCGTATTCGGGGACACCCCAGGGCTCCGGCGGAAAACCGCTCTTCCCGTGCCCGGGAAAATCCAGTACGGTAACACGCATGGTTTCGGACAATGCCTTGCTAATGGGGGCAAAGAAGCTGGTGTCACACCCCCACCCATGCAACAGGAGCACATCGCTGCCTGACGCGCCGTGCTGCTCATAATACACTGCCGCGCCATTTACCTGTATATGCAAAGGGGGCCTCCTTTATTGTCCATGGTTTTCCAGCCGCCACCGGGATTATTCTACCCTATTTCGTGAAAAAAGAAAAGCCTGACGGCAAAAATGCCCGTTCAAGCATACTGTATGCACGTGATTGGGAAAGATTCGGCAGGCGCCGCGGGCTTGGCGTTTTCTTGCGGCCGGACGTTACGCGTGTGGGATTTTGAAAATGTAGCGGCATTTATAGGGCCCCATGCTGTACTGCCTGCGTAGGTCTTCCGGCACGGGCACGATGCTTTCCAGTTCGCAGCCAAGCTTTTCGCAGGTGCGCCGGCTGGCCAGATTGTCCGTATCTGTGGTGATCACCACCGAGTGCAGGTTCAGAACACGGCACAGGGGGACCAGCAGCCGGCATGCGCGCAGCGCAAAGCCCTGCCCACGGTACCTTTCCCCCACATGGTAGCCGATATGTCCGAAATAGTACAAGCCACGGCCCTCCCCGCAGCGCAAGCTGATCCGGCCCGCATCCTTCTTTGTGCCGCAGGGAACGATGCGGAACAAAAAAGTTCGGCGGATGCCAAGGTCCGTATCCTCCTGCGCGAGGTCCGAGGCGATCAGGGTAATGACGCCGTCCGACAGCGCCTCCTCCCGGGGCTGTTCCCGCCTTGCAAACAACGCCATATTCCTGTACTTTCCTCCGTCCCGGTCCGGGCTTGCCTTCATAGGAATTACAACTGTATTCTAGCACGGCGCATGATGGCAATGCAAGACAGCCTTTTCAAGGATCCGCCGGGAAAAGACAAAAGCCGGCCAGACGCGAGGCGTCTGGCCGGCTTTTCGCGGCGCAAATTATTCTTCCTCTTCCTCTTCGTGCTTGGAGGATTCAATGATCTTCTGTGCCACGGCGCCGGGCACTTCCTCATACCGCTCAAACTGCATGGTAAAGGAGCCGCGGGCCTGGGTCATGGAGCGCAGGTCCGTGGCGTACTTGAACATTTCCGCCAGGGGCGCTTCCGCTACCACCTGCTGCTGGCCGTCCACCTGGTGCATACCCATGATACGGCCGCGGCGCTTGTTCATATCGCCCATGATGTCGCCCATGTACTCGTCCGGCACCAGCACCTCCACGTGCATGATGGGCTCCAGAAGCACCGGATCGGCTTCCATGCAGCCCTTCTTGTAGGCGATGCGGGCGGCCGTCTTAAAGGCCATTTCGGAGGAATCCACCGGATGGTAGGAACCGTCGTACAGCTTGGCCCTAAGCCCCACCACGGGGTATCCGGCCAGCACGCCGCGGCCCAGGTTTTCCCGCAGCCCTTTTTCCACCGCCGGGATGAAGTTACGGGGCACCACGCCGCCCACAACGGCATCCACAAAATCAAAATCGGTAGAGCCATCGCCGATGGGCGAGAACTCGATCCACACATCGCCGAACTGGCCGTGGCCGCCTGTTTGCTTCTTATGGCGGCCCTGGGCCTTCACCGTCTTGCGGATGGTCTCGCGGTAAGGAATCCTCGGGTCCTGCAGCACAGCGTTGGCGGCAAATTTGCTGGCAAGCTTGCTGCGGATTACATCCAGGTGCAGTTCGCCCTGGCCGGAAAGCAGCGTTTCGGTAGTTTCTACGTTCTTTTCGATGGTGATGGAGGGATCCTCCTCCTGCAGGCGGCTCAGGCCGCCGAACACCTTGTCCTCCTCGCCCTGCTTGGCGGCGTAAACCGCCTTGCTGATGCAGGGAACGGGAAAGGACAAAGGCGCGAACCTGATGGGGCTTGCCTGATCGCACAGTGTATCCCCGGTAGAGGTGTACTGCAGCTTGGCCAGGGCCCCCAGATCGCCGGCGTGCAGGATGGTCTTGCTCAACTGCTTTTTGCCGCGCATGGCATAGATACCGGCGGACTTTTCGGACTTTTCCGTGTTGACATTATACAGCTGGGTGCTTGCGGTAAGGGTACCGGAGCAGACGCGGAACAGCGAGAGCTTGCCCACGAAAGGATCGGCAATCGTCTTGTACACCAGCGCGGAGAAAGCCCCTTCATCGCTGCAAACGCGGGTTTCCTCTTCCTCCGTCTTGGGATTTATGCCGGTGGCCGTCACACCCTCGGGGGAAGGAAGGTATTTGGCCATAATATCCATCATCGGCGCAACGCCTACACCCGTAAGGGCAGAACAGGCGCACACGGGGACGAGGCTTCCGCTCTTCATACCGGCCTGAAAGCCGGAAAGCAGTTCCTCGCGGGTCAGCTCGCCTTCGTCCAGATACTTCATCATCAGGTCGTCATCCGCGGAAGCGGCGGCCTCGGTAAGCTCCTCCAGAGCGGCACTGATCTGCGCGCTCATGGCGGCGGGCACGGGCACTTCCTTCAAAGCCTTGCCTGTTCCCTCATAGGCCTTGCCCTCCAGCACGTTGACCACGCCCTTGAAGGACAGCCCCTCGCCGATTGGCAGCAGCATGGGCACCACGCTGGAGCCGTATGTTGCGCGAAGCTGATCGGTCACCTTGGAAAAATTGGCGTGCTCCCTGTCCATTTGATTGATAACGAACATGCGGCCCACCTTGTTCTTCCCCGCGTAGGACCAGGCCTTTTCCGTTCCCACAGCCGCACCGCCCACGCCGCCCACCACGATCACAGCGGTTTCCACCACGCGAAGGGGCCCCATCATTTCGCCGATGAAGTCAAAATACCCGGGAACGTCGATCACGTTCAGGTTTTTGCCTTCCCAGTCGATGGGCGCCACAGCGGCGCTGATGGAGATCTTGCGCCTGTTCTCCTCCGGATCAAAGTCCGTGGTGGCGGCCCCATCCTCCACCCGGCCCTGCCTGTCGACGATGCCGGCAGCGAAAAGCATAGCCTCCGTCAGGGTGGTTTTGCCCTCGCTGCCATGACCCAAGAGGGCCATGTTCCGAATGTCAGCCGTGAGATAATCTGCCATGTGCTTTCCCCCTATATACTGCATTTTTTCTTCCGTGGGCAAGGCTTCGCCGCAGCGCGCCTATGCAATTGGAAACGCAAACAAGGCTCAAGCCCCGTTCTTTTGAACACTCAAGGAGTAGTTTACCATAAGACGCAAAAAAAGAAAAGACATGTTTTTTTCTTTACCGGGCAAAGCGGAGAGGCGGATGCCCTTGATTTACATAGGTTTGAGGTTTTTGTCAAGCCGATCCGCGATCCTTTGAAGCGTCTTTTCCCGGGTCTGTTCTGTTTTTCCCTCATGGAAAAGCGCCGTGTATGTCCGCTGTACGGAGGGGGGCATGGCCAGGAAGTTCGTATGGGCGGGCTCCGTCCCTTCCAGCCTTTTTGCCAGGGCGCCGATCATCTCCGTGGTGACGGGTTGCCTGGCCTTGGGTTTGAAGGTACCGCCCTGCTTTGCTTCCTCGATCTTTGCGCGGCCAAGCTCGGTCATCTGCCCCCGCTTTTCCAGCTCTTCCGCCAAACGGATATTGGGCAGCGACCATTCACCTCCCTTTCGTCTTGGCGAAAAATATTTCGCATAGGCCGTTTGGTTTAAACTCTTGATCTGCCCGTCGATCCAGCCGAAGCACAGGGCTTCCTCCAGCGCTTCCCGGGGGGTCAGGGTAGCCGGCCCGCCCGCTTTCCCAAACAAAAGCCATACTCCCGCGCCGGAAAGGCAATTTTCTTTGAGCCAATCCCGGAACTTCTCCCTATCGCTAAACAATAGCGGTTCCATACCGTCTTCACCCTTTCGCGGCAGCTGCGCCGGGCCCATCGAATTGGTCCAGCGGCAGCGACAGCAGCATTTGCATTCTGGGAAGCATTTCACCGGGATCGCCCGATGTTGCCAAAAGGACTTGTCCGCCCGCCTGCCGGCTGTTGAGCAAATTTTCTTCCGAAAGCCTGCGCTTCAACTGGCGTACGGTGCCGATGTTCCCGTCCACCACTGCCGTCCGGGGCGGGAACATGCTGGCGATCATTTGCCGAAGGAAGATGTAATGCGTGCATCCCAGCACCACCGCATCCACCGTTCCCTCTTTGAACGGGGACAGCAGGCCTTTCAGATGGCTTCGCAGCCGCTCTCCTTCCCATTCCCCGCGTTCCACAAACTCCATCAGCCCCGGGCAGGGCACGGGCACCGCACCCTCGCCGTATCTTGCCATCAGCAATTGGAATTTGGGCAGCCGAAGGGTTACGGGGGTGGCCATCACCAGAATCCTGCCCCCCTTGCGCAAAAGTGCGGCAGGTTTCAGCGCCGGCTCCATGCCGATTACCGGGATTTGCACCCTTGCCCGCAGCGCTTCGGCCGCCACGCTTGTGGCCGTGTTACAGGCGATGAGGATGGCCTTGGCGCCCCTTTGCATCAAAAAATCAGCAACCTGGAGCGCGTATTCCTTCACTTCCTCCACAGGTTTTGTGCCGTAAGGCGCATGGGCCGTATCTCCATAATACAAATAATCCTCGCCGGGCAAAAAAACGCGGGCGGTCCGAAGTACGCTGATCCCGCCCACGCCGCTGTCAAAAACCCCCACGGGTCCCAGGGATGAAACCATGGTAAGAATCCTCCCTAAACTCCTTTCCCGATAGTATAGACCCGTTTTTCCGCGAAAACAAGACTTATTCCCCCGTGCTGTTCAACACGGTCCTGATGGCGTCCGCCAGATAGGGGACGCAGGCAAGCGCTTCCTCCAGCGTATTCTTGTTGTTTCCCACCTCAATGAGCACGCAGCAGGGGGCGATATGCTGGTTGAACCGCCCCGTTTTGATGCGCACCGGCCTGCACAGATCGGGCACCTGCTGGTTTAGCGCGTCCGTGATTGCTTGGGCAATGGCAAGGTTTGCTTCCCAATCCGGCCGGACATCAAAATAACCCGACCCAGTCTGGCCCGTGCCTTTGCCGATGAGCATCATGGGCCTGGCCAGCGCCTGGTCACCCACCTTCACGGTGTTGTGGCCTGCCATGGAGGCGGAGTACGCGTCCCTGTGCAGATCAATGTACAGGTCATACGTCTCACCGCGCTCCTGTGTTTCCTCCAGCATTTGCAAAGAGCGTGAATAAGCAGTGGCCAGCACGGGCGGCTCATAGGCCGTGGTATCGTGGGTCACCGTGTAGCCCGCGGCGGTGAGCAGTCCGGCAAGCTCCCTGCCCACCCGGACAACATTGAAATTTTCATCCCTTGTGCGCCACTGTTCTGTGGCCGCATACGTGTTTTCCGGGGTAGGCTCATACGCCTCGTAGGTGTGGGTATGGTAGATCAGAATGCGCTTTTTTTCGGTTTCTTTTTGAACAGGCCCCTTGATGACCTCAATATGAAAGCCGCCGGCCGGCGTGGCTGTCGGCGTAGGAGACGGCGCCTGCGATGCGGCGGATGGCGCCGGGGACGGCGTTACTAAGGAGATTGTCGCCGAAGGGACGGGCGTATCAAAGGCAAACAGGTTGAATTCGGCCTGCGTTGCCGCGGGTGGAGGCGTTGGTGCAGCATCCGGGAGCGGTGTTTCCAGAAAAGGCGCGAACGCTTCCACCGCCTTAGGAGAAGCATTCCCGTTGCCAAGAAACAAGGCGCCGGTGATCAGCCCCAGGGAAAAGACGCCCAAAAACAGGGAAAGCGCCAGGCACAGCGCCTGGATACGCGTATAGATCCGTATGCGCACGCATGATCACCTCATCTGTTGTAGGATAATCATGCTTATGCCAAGACAAGCTCTTTAATGCATCAAAATGGGGATCTCTTCCCCGCTGAGCTTGGGCTGAAGCGCCATATTGATCCCCATGGCCAGCACCTGGGCAAGGTTTCCCACCAATTCATCCACCTCCCGGGGGGTGACGACCATCTCGCCCAGGGAATGGGCGTAAATCTTATCAGCCAGCGCATCCACCGCATCCATATGCTCACCGGATGGCATTTTCAAATCATGCAGCAAAATGGACAAAGCATCCCTGGCGATGGTTGCGGCATAGACCACCATGGGCACACCGATGGCGATAACCGGCACCCCCAGAGTCTCCTCCGTCAGGCCCAGACGGTGGTTTCCCACGCCGCTGCCCGGGCTGATACCCGTATCGGTGATTTGGACGGTGGTACAGATGCGGGCGGTTTCCATGGCGGCAAGGGCGTCGATGGCCACCACGGCGCAGGGGCGCACATGTTCCACAATGCCCCGCACCATTTCCGCCGTTTCCATGCCGGTGATGCCCAGCACCCCGGGGGATACGGCGCAAACGCTGCGAAGCCGGCCTTTGAGGGCTTCCGGCACGTTTTTTTGAAGGTGCCTGGTCACCAGGGTGTTCTCCACCACCTGCGCCCCCAGCGCATCCGCCGTCACATGGCGGTTGCCAAGGCCGATCACCAACACCTCGCCGGATTCCGGAAGCATACCGGCAAGGGTGTCGCACAAAAGCTGGGCCACGCGCTTGCGAAGCTCCGCGCCGCATTTGGGCAGCTCATCGCTCATGATGGTCACAAAGGTGCCCCGCCGCTTATGAAGGCGGCAGGCAGCTTCCTCCGTATCGATGATTACGGTGGTCCGGGAGACGCTTCCTTCCTCCCAGTTGTCTACGCGTATGCCGCTCTTGTCGCCGCTTGCGGCGGCCGCACTCTCCATGGCCAGGTCTGTACGAACGTCGCGCATGCCGATTCCTCCGTTCCTTACCAAATCAGCATGCGCGGCGCATTGTTCAGTTATTCATGGGTCTTTGGAAAAACTCAGCCTTCGTACCTCAGCGCCTCAATGGGCCGAAGCTTGGATGCTTTGTTGGCCGGATACAGCCCGAACACCACGCCGATGAATACGGAGAAGCCGATGGCGATCATGGATACCATGGGTGAAATGGTGAGCGTCATTTTCAGGATGGGGCCCATGAAATAGCAGGCTCCAGCCGCAATACCAAGCCCCAGCACACCGCCCATCAGGCTTACCACCAGCGCCTCGATCAGGAACTGGGTCAGGATGTTTCCCCGGGCTGCGCCAATGGCCTTACGGATGCCGATCTCTCTTGTACGCTCGCTGACGGAAACCAGCATGATGTTCATGATGCCGATACCGCCTACCAGCAGGGAGATGGCCGCGATGCCGCCCAGCATCAGCGTGAGGGTTGCGGTGTTCTCGCTCAGTGTGTCCAGCAGCTCCGTCTGGTTATAGACGCTGTACTGGGAGGAGGTGCTGAAGATGGTTTTCAGGTAGGCTGTTACGGCTTCCTGCGCCATGGTGACATTCCCGGAGGAATCAGCCGAAACATAGAAACTGGTGATGCCCCGCTGGGAAAACAGCCGTTCCGCCAAGGTAAAGGGGATTAAAATCAGGTTGTCGCCGGAGCCGGCGATGGTGGTGCCCATTTCTTCCAGCACGCCCACCACCGTGAACGTATAGCCGTTCAGGGAGAAGGTTTCCCCCACCACCCGCACGGTTCCAAACATTTCCGTGGCCGCCTCGGTGCCGATGACCGCCACAAAGCTGCGGTTGTCAATATCCGGATCCTTCAAAAAACGGCCCAGTTTCACCTTATAGTTTCGGATCAGATCATACCCCGGCGTGGTGCCCATGACAGTGCCGTCATCATACGTGGTGACACCGGCTTTTATGGTGCCTGATACATTCACGATGGGGGCCACATATTCGATGCCTTCCGTTTTGGACAGGGTCACCAGGTCTTCCAGCTCAATAGGGTTGCGCCAGCGTGCCCGGATGGTGACGCTGATCAGGTTGGTGCCCAGGCTTTCGATGCGGCTGACCACGGAGGCGTTGGCCCCCTGGGCGATGGCTACCAATACCACGATGGCTACCACGCCGATAACGACGCCAAGGACCGTTAGGAAGGAGCGCATCTTGTTGCCGCCAATGGCCTTCAAAGCCATTTTAAACGACTGGAAAATCATTCTGCGGTCCCTCCTCCCATACGTGTCCATCCTCAATGTGGATGATGCGCTGCGCCTTGGAAGCGATGTGCGGATCGTGGGTGATCACCACGATGGTGTTCCCCTCCTGATGAAGCTGTTCAAACAGCTCCATGATTTCCTGGCCGGTTTTTTGATCCAGGTTGCCCGTGGGTTCGTCGGCCAGGATCAAGGCGGGATGCGTTGCCAGCGCCCTGGCGATGGCGGCGCGCTGCTGCTGCCCGCCGGAAAGCTGATTGGGGCGGTGACTCATACGCTCCTTGAGCCCCACCTGGGTCAGCGCCGTCACAGACCGGTCCTTCCGCTCCGAAGCGCGGATGTTTTGATAGATCAGGGGAAGCTCCACGTTTTCCAGCGCCGTAAGCCTGGCCAAAAGATTGAATCCCTGAAAGATAAAGCCGATATGTGTGCTGCGCAGCTTTGCCAGCTGCCGCTGGTTGTATTTCTCGATAGGCTTCCCATTGAGGAGGTAAGTGCCTTTGTCAGCCACGTCCAGGCAGCCGATAATATTCATCAGTGTGGATTTGCCGCTGCCGGAAGGACCGATGATGGCCACATACTCCCCTTTGTCGATGGAAAGGGAAACGTCGTTCAGCGCGTAGATCTCTTCCCCGCCCATCTCATATTTCTTCACGATGTGTTCCATCTGGATCATGGCATGCTCCTCCTACTAATTCCCCTGTCCGCCGCCGCTGGGGAAATTGCGGGTCCCTCCGTTGTTGCTGTTATTATTCTGCCTGTTATAGGTGCCGCCGCCGCTGGGAGGGGTGAAGTTGCCGCCGCCGCTGGGCATCTGACCGCCCTCGCCGCCCGTCATGGTCACCACATCCATACCGCCGAACATTTGGCTGTTGTTCGTGGTTGTGCTGGCCGTACGGGTAACCATAACGTAGTCGCCGCTCTTAAGACCGGATTTCACTTCGGCGTAGCTGTCACTGGAAAGGCCGGTGGTGACAAAGGTCTTGATACCCGGTTCATCGGAATCCTCTGTCGTGGTGTCGCTGTACAGCCACACATACTGCCCGTCCTTGGAAGTGTTCAGGGCCGTGATGGGGACAAGCAGTACGCCCTCCGCATCGCCCACGTGGACGGTGGCGGTACCGTTCATGCCGATTTTCAGCTGGTCGTCTCCATCCACCTTCAGCGTTACATCATATGTAGTAACGCCGCTGGAACTGGTGCCGATCTGGGAGATGTAGGAGACGGTGGCACTGTATGTCTTATCGGTGATGGCATCCATCTCAATGGTGACTTCCTGCCCCACCGACACATTGATGATGTCCAGCTCATCCACGCTGATGATCATCTGCTTGGCATTCCCCACGTATAGCGTCGCCAGAGCCGTCCCTGCGGCATTCTCTACATCGGAGGCGGAAACCACCGACGATACGATGCCGTCGATAGGCGAAGCGATGGTTCCTGCTGCAAGAATCGCCTTGGCGGCCATGATCTGCTGCAGAATTGTATCCCGGGTCTTTTGCTGGGCTGTATATTCCGTGGATACGGGCACCTGTGTCACATAGAAGAGGGAGGCCCTGCTGCCCGGCTTGCCATTCAGCTTTTGATAAATTTTGCTGATATACCCCTTCTCGCTGGATGTATACACATAGGGCATATTGATCCTGGCCGTTCCGTCGCCAAGGATGATGCTGTTTTTGACAACCTTCACTTCGCTGCCGTCCAAGGTATAGGTATCCACAAAAGTGACGGTCACCTTGCCGTTATCCCTGTCCTCCACGGTGCCCGTATATTTGGAGGAGCCGTCCAGCACCTGCACGGTGTCGCCTATATCCAGGTCGGATGCTTCGATCGAAACTTTCATCTTGCCATCCATGGACAGCAGCATCAGCCCGCCATACGCCGCCATGACATCCTCCACCTTGTCGCCAATGCTGGCATAGATGGCCTTCACACGGCCGCCAGTGGCAAGGGTGAGCGTGGAATCGTCCGAATAGCCTTTTGCCAATTGAAGCAGCGTGCTATTGGCGGTATCAAGATCCGATTCCAGGGAGGTGATGGCCGTCTGAAGAGAATCGGTGTCCACATCCATCAGAGGATCGCCGACAGCCACCTTTTCCCCAGCAGAAACACGGACGTTTGTCACCACCACAGGATAGTCAACTTTCACATCCTGTGTTTGAGAAATGCTGAGCGTGCCTGTGCCGATAACAGTTTTTTCAAGATTGCCTGTGCCTACCTGTACTTTTACATATTCCGTGGCGTCTGCGGAAGCCGTAGCGTCCTTCTTGCTTTGATACAGCCAGTACCCCCCGTATCCAAGCCCGCCGACCACAATACACGCAATCAGCACTTTCAGAGCGATGTTCAAGGCTTTCTTTTTCATACGAACCTCCTCGAATATGGATCAAATGAAATCATTCGTAGTATATTGGCCACATGTTGTGGAAAAATGAAGGCAATGTGAAAGTTATGTGTAGGTGCAAAAGGATTTTCACCTTTGCCCAAAGACGCGCTGCTTGACAATTCCATGGGAGTAACCGATAATGTATGCGTATTTCTATGCCTTTTATGCAGCTGAAGGAGGAGCGGGTTTTGCCCCATACCATCACGGCCGTCAGGCGCTTAGGCGCCGCCTGGAAAAGCGGCATCCGGGCCGGGGACCAGCTTTTGAAGATCAATGGGGAGGAGATTATCGACCAGATCGATTATCAGGCGCTCACCGCCGAAAGCCGGCTGATCCTTGAAATGGAAAGAAAAGGCGGCGGCAGCGTTTTTTTGACCATCCTCAAGGAGGAAGGCGAGCCATTGGGCATCGAATTCGAGGACTCGCTGATCAGCCGCCCCAGGAGTTGCAGGAATCACTGTGTCTTCTGCTTCATCGACCAGATGCCCAAAAGCCTTCGCAAAACCCTCTATGTCAAGGATGATGACTGGCGGCTTTCGCTGATGATGGGCAATTACATTACGTTGACCAACATTTCGGAAAGCGAAATGGACAGGATCATCCGCCGCCGCGCAAGCCCACTGTATATTTCCGTGCATGCCACCGACGGCAAGGTACGGGCCGGGATCATGGGGAATCCCGCTGCGGAACGGATCATGGAGCATTTGAAGCGCCTGAAGGAAGCCGGGCTCCGGTTCCACTGCCAGATCGTGCTCATGCCCGGCATCAACGACGGTCCGGTGCTTCAAAACACGCTTCATGATCTGGTTTCCCTGTATCCCGCCGCCGTCTCCGCCGCGTTGGTGCCTGTGGGGCTCACGGCCCACAGGGAAGGGCTTGCAAGGCTTACCCCCTATACAAAGGAAACGGCTGAGGCGCTTATCCGGCAAGTGGCGCCTTTTCAGGAAAAATGCCGCAAGGAACTTGGCACCTCCTTTGTATTTGCGGCGGATGAGCTGTACTGCTTGAGCGGCTTTCCCCTCCCCAAAGAGGCGGATTACGAGGATTTCCCGCAGATCGAAAATGGCGTCGGCCTTCTCCGGCTGTTCATCAGCGACGTGGAACAATCCGAGGAGAAACTGGCTCCCTCGCCGGATATCCGCAGCATCACCGTCGCCTGCGGTGTTTCGGTAGCCCCCTTCCTCAGGGATCTTGCGCGCCGGTACGCCCCAAAGGAGATTGCCGTGGATATCCGCCCCATCCGCAACGACTTTTTCGGCCCCACCATTACAGTCACCGGTCTGATTACAGGAGGCGACCTGGTCCGTCAGCTAAACGATGTGAAAACAGACCGGATTCTGATTTGTGCGAATATGCTTCGGGCCGAAGGAGACCTGTTTCTGGATGATCTTTCCCTGGAGGAAGTAAAAAACTCCCTGCCTGCCCCGCTTCAAGTGGTCCCCAACAGCGGGGCCGCATTCTACCGTGCCCTGCACGGCATATTCACCGATCCGGAGGAAAAAGCCGATGTCTAAACCCCTGGTTGCCATCGTGGGACGCCCCAATGTGGGCAAGTCCACGTTCTTCAATAAAATATCCGGCAAACGCATCTCCATCGTGGAGGATACTCCCGGCGTGACAAGGGACCGCATCTATGCCGATGTGGAATGGTCGGGCAGGAAGTTCACCCTAATAGACACCGGGGGCATCGATCCCAACAGCGGGGACGAGCTGCTTTCCCAAATGCGCCGGCAGGCACAAATTGCCATGGACATGGCGGATGTGATTTGCTTTTTTGTGGATGCCCGGGCCGGCCTGACCCCGGACGATGAAGAGGTGGCCCGCCTTTTGCGCAAGACCCGTAAGCCGCTTTTGCTGGTGGTCAACAAACTGGATTACGCCGGGCTTCAAGACGTGGTCTATGAATACTACGCATTGGGCTTGGGCGATCCCATCGGCATCTCCAGCACGAACATGCTGGGCCTGGGCGACCTTTTGGAAAAAATCGTGGAAAAGCTTCCGCCCGAGGATGCTTCGGCGCCTGAGGAAGAGGGGCATGTGCTGCAATTGGCCGTGGTGGGCCGGCCCAATGTGGGCAAAAGCTCGCTGGTGAACAGGATCCTCCGCCAGGAGCGGGCCATGGTATCCGATATCCCCGGCACCACCCGGGACGCCCTTGACACCCGCTTTACGGGGGAGGACGGCACAGCTTACAATATTATCGACACCGCAGGAATGCGCCGCAAACGCTCCGTGGAGGAGGATACGCTGGAGCATTACAGCGTGCTTCGCAGCGTGGCTGCCATCCGCCGCTGCGATGTGGCGCTGATCCTTATTGACGCCAGGGACGGCGTCACCGAGCAGGACACGAAGGTTGCCGGCCTGGTGCACGAGGAGGGCAAGGGCGCGGTGATCGTGGTGAACAAATGGGATGCGGTGGAAAAGGATACGGGCACATTGGAAATTTACCGCAAGCAGGTACTGGAGGCCCTGAAATTCATGGATTACGCGCCGGTGCTGTTCCTGTCGGCCCTCACCGGGCAGCGGGTGAACATGGTGCTTGAAACGGTGGACAAGGTGTGGGCGCAGTGCGCCAAGCGCGTGCCCACCGGCGTTCTCAACGATGTTTTAAGCGATGCCCAAGCCGTGCTGCAGCCCCCCATCACCGGCGGACGGCGG
This sequence comes from Bacillota bacterium, assembly GCA_023459275.1. Classification (GTDB taxonomy): domain Bacteria; phylum Bacillota; class Clostridia; order Christensenellales; family Aristaeellaceae; genus JAEWAH01. Next base: position 83,136 of record JAEWVC010000107.1, read on the forward strand.
CTGAAAATCTACTACGGGACGCAGCAGGGCGTATGCCCGCCTACCTTTGTACTGTTCGTAAACGATGAAGCCCTGATGCATTTTGCCTACGAGCGGTACCTGGAAAACCACCTGCGAAAATCCTTCGGATTTGAAGGAACCCCATTGAGATTCATCCTCCGTGAGAAGCAAAAGGAGAACCAGCTATGAACCAGTATCTTTCCTATGCCGCCGCGGCTGTGATCGGGTATCTGCTGGGCTCCGTTTCCACCGGGCTGATCGTTGCCGGGCAAAGCCGGCATGTGGACCTGCGAAAGGAAGGCAGCAAAAGCACCGGGGCCACCAACGTGCTACGCGTGCTTGGGAAAAAGCCCGCAGCCATCACCTTTTTCGGCGATTTTCTCAAAGTGGCGCTGGCCGTCATCCTGGGCAGTTTGCTGGACAACGGGACCTTCCTTTCCGGGCAGACAGGCGCCATGATCGGGGGATTGGCGGGCATCATAGGCCACAACTGGCCCATCTATTATCAGTTCAAGGGCGGAAAGGGCGTCGCAAGTTCCGTGGCCGTGATGCTGCTGATCTTTCCTATACCGGGTGCCATTGCCGTGGCAGCGTTCTTCCTGACGCTTACAATCTGGAAATATGTCTCCCTGGGCAGCATGGTGATGCTTTTGCTGTTTGCGGTCCTGGTGGTCGCGCAGCACACAAACAATTGGCTTGTATGCCTGTGGGCCGTTCTGGTGGCTGGGCTTTGCATCTTCAGGCACCGGGCGAACATTGGACGGCTGCTTAAGGGCACGGAAAACAAGATTACCGCCAGAAAGAAGTAAGGACAGCTTATGCTTGCCTGGTGCCGGCATCCTTTCCGATCCCGCGCATCACGTGCACCAAAAAATCCTGCACATTGGCAATGAAACTGACAACGGACAGGCTTCCCCTGTCGCGAAGCTTGTTGACTGCAAACTCCGAGATATCCACGGTATAAAAGAACACGGGCCGTATGACGCCTTCCTTCACACAAAAGGAGGGCGTCATGTTTCCCACGGCGATGGTGTGCAGTTGCGTGGCCATGCAGATGACGGTGGTGGCATTTTGAACCAGCTCCCGCATGGCGTTCTGCCCCTGGTAGACGTCGGCATACACCTCCGGCAGCGGACCGTCGTCGCGGATGGAACCGGTGAGCACAAAGGGCACGCGATGTTCTACACAGGCATGGATGATGCCGTCCCGTATACCATATTCCCTGATAAATTGCGGGATGGACCCGCAGCGGCGCACTTTGTTGAGGACATCGATGTGGTGGTAATGGCCGTTTGGGATGGACTCCTGGGTATAGATGTCCTGGCCCAGCGCGGTGCGGAACAAGCCGCCCTCCAGATCATGGGTGGCCAGTGCGTTCCCCGCCTGCAGCCCATGAACGTAGCCGTGCTCCACAAGGGAGGCCATGGCGTTCCTGGCATCGGAATCGAAGGAGCAGGCCGGCCCCAGCACCCAGAGGATAAAGCCATGGTCCCGCTCGTAATCCAGCCGCTGGTACAGCTGATCGTAATCCCTGGAATAGGAGGTTTCGCGGGACCTGCTCTGGCGGAAGGCAAAGGCCTCCCCCGCTTCCCCGTTTCTGCCAAAACCGTCGGGATGCACATAGATGCCCTCATGCCCATCCTCCGTGCGCCCCACGGCCACCTGATCCCCCGCCTTCAGGCGGCGGAACTCCGTAATGGCAATGCTTCCGTCCGGCTTCCATACGGCAACACAGTCCATCCTTGACTGCTCCGCCAGCACCCATTTTCCCCCCACCTTGAAATATTCCGGAAAAATGGTGGTGGCGTGGTAATTTTCAGGGGCGATACCGTCCATGGGGGCCGGAACAAAGGCCGCATCCGGCGCGCGCATGAATTTGTCCAAGGAAAAATCAGGACCATGGTATTTGGGAAGTTCCATAGGTACAGGCCTCCTCCTGATGGGCTATTAATAATCCCAGCCCTCGTAAATGCCGGTATTCAGGATCTTGCGCATGGCAAAAAACCGCGGATGCTCCCGCCAGCCGTCGTCGGTGGGGCTGTATACCTTGAAATTCAGTTCACAATCAGGCAGCGCTTCCCGAAGCGTCTGCTGCTGCTCCTTATCAAGCCCCACCCGGGAAATGAACAGCCGTTCCAGCTTACCAAGACCCAGCAGCGGCGTTATGTCGCCGATATCGTTTACACAGATGTTCAGGTCGATAAGGTTGGAAAGGCTGGCCAGGGGCGAGATGTCCGTAATGGCGTTGTTGAACAGCTCCAGGTACTGCAAATCTGTCAGCTTGGACAGCGACGTAAGGTCAGTAACCCGATTGCAGGCCAGGATGAGGATTTTCAGTTTTGTGCAGTTTTCCAGAAAAGAAATATCGCCTATAAAATTGTGTCCCAGGTCCACGGCCATCAAATCGGGGCACAGACTGAGCTGCTTAAAGGAACTGCTGGGGTAGAAGGGCTTTACGCTGCGGTGCATGGAAAACACCAAGGCATCCGTGCGCACAGGATATGTACATACCGTAAGGGTGAAGCCGAAATGGATAGCTGGATAACGGCCCAAAAGAGCATACACGCTTTTTTCCGTGGGACGGCTTTCAAACATGTCCACGTTCACAAGGCTTGGAAAGCAGTCCAAAAAGTCCATGAAAGCGCCAAGATCGGGATTTTTGATCTTCTGCTTGCCAAGGTCGATACTTGTGTCGCCGCTTGAAACCGTCAGGCCGTATTGGACCAGGGACCAGGAAAAATCAACGTCCGGGAAAGCTTCCCGCAGCGCCTTCATGCCTTTCAGTTTCAGGCCGCAATCCATAAGGTTTACTGCGCGAAGATTGGGGAAGGCTTTAAGCTGCGCAATCAGTTCCTCCACATCTTTGATGGGCTGGCCGCGTAAATCAAGTTCCGCATCCCCGGTATTCGCCATTACGCCATACAGGGAAATTTCCGGAACGGTACCGGCCTCCGCCAGGGAAGCGCCCATAAGCAGACCATTTGCCAAAAGCAGTGCCAGCACCAGCAAAAGAAGCAATGACGCCTTCCCGTAAAGATGCATCCAAGCAGCTCTATTCACCATATCGACCCTCCTGCGCGTGATTTCTCCGCAGAAAAAAAGGCACCAAGCCTTTCAGAACCAGTCCTGTGCAAAGTATACCAGCCTGTATACGCCGCGTCAATACGCGGAAAGCCCCTGTACAGCATTTCCCCTTCCTGCTATAATAGGGCATTCCAATAAGGAGGGTCCTATGGCAGCAGCAATTTTGAATCCGGGCAGGGAAACGCGGGTGTATAGCGGTCACCCCTGGGTTTTTCGCAGCGACATTGCCAGGGTGGAAGGAAAGCACGCGCCCGGAGACGTGGTGAAGGTTGTTTCCCACAAGGGGAAAGTGCTGGGCATGGCTCTTTTTAACCCAAACTCTCAGATTACACTGAGGATGATGAGCCTCAAGGATGAGCCCATCGACAGCACCTTTATCCATGAAAAAATCAAGCGGGCCATCGACTACCGTAAAAAATTCGCCGATCTCCATAGCTGCCGGCTGATCTTTGCAGAGAGCGACGGGCTGCCCGCCCTGATCGTTGACAGCTTTGGCGGAATGCTTGTTTTGCAGTGCTTGTCTCTGGGCATGGAGCGGTTCAAGGCAGACGCGGTGGACGCGCTTGTGGAATACATGCATCCGGAAGGAATTTATGAGCGCAACGACGTGCCCGTCCGGACCTTGGAGGGCCTTACCATGCAAAAAGGGCTGCTGTACGGCAGCGTTCCCGACCGGGTCCCCATCGCGGAAAACGGCGTGAAATTCTTGGTGGATGTTAAGGAAGGACAAAAGACAGGCTTTTTCCTGGATCAAAAGGAAAACAGAGCGGCCATCGCTCCCTTTGCAAAAGAGGCCAGGGTGCTGGACTGCTTTACCCATACGGGGAGTTTTGCACTGCACGCGGGGCATTACGGCGCAAAAGAGGTGACCGGTGTGGACATCTCGGCCCTGGCTGTAAAGGCGGCGGAGGAAAATGCCGCTTTGAACGGCATGTCGGAGCGCGTGCGGTTTGTGGAAGCCAATGCCTTCGACCTTTTGCGCGCAAAGGACCAGGAAAAGGAACAGTATGACATGGTGATCCTGGACCCGCCCGCCTTTACCAAAACGCGGTCCGCCATCGAAGGCGCCACCAGAGGATACAAGGAAATCAACCTGCGTGCCATGAAGCTGATCAGGGACGGCGGTTTTTTGGTCACCTGCTCCTGCTCCCAGCACATTCTGCCGGGACCTTTCCTGGACATTGTGAAAGACGCCGCCCAGGATGCCCGGGTGCAGCTTAGGCAGATCGAGTACCGTACCCAGGGCCGGGACCATCCCATATTGCCCGCCTCGCCGGAAACGCAGTACCTGAAATGCGGGATCTTCCAGGTGCTCTCATAAAAAACCGGGCGGCTTGAATGCGCCGCCCGTTTTTTATTCCGCCACATCCAGGGCGATTTCCATCATTTGCGTCAGCGCGGTCTGCCGCTGCTGGGCGGTCATCCCCTCCCCTGTAAAGGGGTTGTCTGAAATGGTACACAGGCACAGGGCGTTCTTGCCGGCCCGGGCGGCGTTCAGGTACAGCGCCGCGGCTTCCATCTCCACTGCCAGCACGTTAAGCTTTTGAAGCTTTTCCAAAGGTTTTGATTCGTCGTAAAAAACGTCGGAGGAAAAGACGGGCCCCGCTTTCACATCCACGCCGATGCGCTTTCCTGCTTCCACCGCCTTTTGAAGCAGCGTATAGGAGCAGCAGGGCGCCAGGTGGCCAGCAAAACCGTATTGCGCGCCGAATCCGGAGTTGGTATAGGCGCTCATGCCGGCCACGATGTCCTGTATTTTCAGGTTCTGATTGATGGCCCCTGCGGAACCGATCCGAAGGATGTTTTCCACGTCGTAAAAATGAAACAGCTCGTAAGAGTAGATGCCGATGGAAGGCATGCCCATGCCGGAGGCCATCACGGAGACCCTTTTGCCCTTGTAAAAGCCCGTATAGCCCTGCACGCCGCGCACGTTATTCACCAGCACGGCTTCCTCAAGATACGTTTCGGCAATGAATCTGGAGCGCAGCGGATCCCCCGGCATCAGCACGGTCCTGGCAAAGTCGCCTGCTTTGGCAGTGATGTGGGGCGTTGGGATACTTTCCATGTACATTCCTCCGTCCAAATGTTCTACAGATGATAGCTCTGCCTGATAAGCACGTCGGCGATGCTGTACATTATGCCCAGGGCGGCGGCCCCGAAGCACATGGCTTCCAGCCGTTTGGGCAACCCCTTTCTCCACAGCATGAATGCCGCGGCAATCAGTGCCATGTACAAAAAGAGGTATGTCCTTGTGCCGGAGACCAGAACCGTAGGTGAGAAGGAAAGGGACAGCCGCGCAGCAAGCCCGGCGCCAAGGGCGGCAAGCAGCAGCAGGAAGGCGCTTTTATCAGGCAAGTTCCAATACAGCGATACGGCCAGGCATACAATCATCACCAGAAAGGCCAATGCCAGCAATACCTGAAAAAGGATTGCCCCACCCCCTGACGGCCACAGCACCGGCACCGCATACCTCAGATCTTTTGTGATAAACACCTTCTCCACAAGGAAGTACGCGGTATACGCCATCTGGATCGAAAGCGGCACCAGACCCACCGCACGTTTTATCCAATCCTTTGTGTTTCCAAACGTCTGCAGGCAGACAAGCAGCGTCAAAAGAAACAGGACAGCGTTGGGTATGGACACAAAATGCTCAAAGGTGGATATAAACCCCACGCGCAGCTTGTCTATCAAGGACATTTTCCCGAAATCCGGCATCCAGGTGAGCGTTTCGGAAATCAGCCGCTGCGCGTTCCCGGGAGCCGTCAGGGTGAAAAGAATACCACCCAATGAAATTACGATGCCAGTCACCGGAAAGACAGCGCTTCGCTTTTTAGAGATGGCGCAGGTCAGTCCCGCGGCGCCGGCCACCAGCACCATGACGGCGGCCAGCTCATTGCCGCAGCCATACAATAGGCCCAAAGCATACATTACGCCTCTGTACCAGGAGATAGGTTCTCCGCGAAGGCTGCGCGCCATTCCGGACAGCGCATAGGCGGCCGTGGACAGCGGCCACCAATACATCACCGTGGTAGTGATCCAGCCCGCCGAGCCCATGTGGGAATACGGATAGCAGCACAACAAAAGCGCCAGGATCAAGTCTTCCTTCCATGACGCCATAGGCGCCAGCACCCGCTTCATGCTGATATAGAGCAAAAGCAGCATGGCCATATCTATAACCGCCCAAAGGAGGGCAGGCAGCCTAAGCAGCATCACCAAAACAGCCTCCGTAAGCAGCCGGGAGGACCAAGTGGCATACCTCATCTGAAGCCATGGGAGCAGGGAGGTACCATTGAGGACATTATGGAAATACAAGTCGTCCCCGTAGTTGGGACGAAGGATGAGATGGATCACCAAGGAAACCGCCAACAGCAAGGTGTATGGCAAAGCACGGGCCAGCAGGGAGGCCCGGCGCCTTCCTTCCTCCAAATTAACCGCCGCCTTCATACCCCGTCCTCCACCCATTTTGCGGGCGTTCTTTCGTATTTACTATCCATAGGCTATATGCCGATATTTTCCATGCCCATGCATTATACCACGCTCATCCCGGCAGAATCAACTGAGAGCATTCAGCAAAATGCCCTCTTTGACGCTGACATCAAAGAGGGCATTTTTGCAGACTGTCAGAAGGAAAACATTTGCGTAGACAGATATCTTTCCCCCGTGTCCGGCAGGATGACCACAATGGTCTTCCCTTCGTTTTCCGGACGCTTCGCCAACTGAATGGCCGCATAGAGCGCCGCCCCGGAGGAGATGCCGGCCAAAACACCTTCTGCAAAAGCAAAGGCCCGGCCCGTTGCAAACGCGTCCTCGGAGGATACCGGAAAGACCTCGTCATAGACGGCGGTGTCCAGTGTGTTGGGCACAAAGCCCGCGCCAATGCCCTGTATCTTGTGCGGGCCGGCCTTGCCCTGGGACAGCACCGGAGAATCGGAAGGCTCCACCGCCACCACGCGCACCGCGGGATTTTTTGATTTTAGATATTTGCCGGTGCCCGTCAGCGTGCCGCCCGTACCGACACCAGCCACAAAAATGTCGACCTTCCCGTTTGTATCTTCCCAGATCTCAGGGCCGGTGGTGGCAAAATGGACAGCGGGGTTGGCGGGATTATCGAACTGGCCGGGCATAAACGCGCCGGGGATTTCCTTGAGCAGCTCTTCCGCCTTGGCAATGGCACCCTTCATGCCTTTTGCCCCTTCCGTCAGCACAACCTCCGCCCCGTAGGCCTTGAGAAGATTCCGGCGCTCAATGCTCATGGTCTCCGGCATGGTGAGGATCACCCGGTATCCCTTGACCGCCGCCACGGACGCCAGGCCGATACCCGTATTGCCGCTGGTGGGTTCCACGATGACGGACCCCGGTTTTAGCAAGCCTTTCTGCTCCGCGTCCTCGATCATGGCTTTGGCGATACGGTCCTTCACACTGCCGGCGGGATTAAAATACTCCAGTTTGGCAAGGATGTCAGCCTTCAGGCCTTCCTTCTCCTTCAGTCGGTTCAGTGCCAGAAGCGGTGTTCCACCGATAAGATCGGTAATTTGCTGGTAAACATGTGCCATATTTGTTCCTTCTTTCATTATCTTAGTTTTCATAGCGGATTACTATGTATTATACTTCTTTTTTCAGCATTTGTCAAGAGATATATGATACCGGCACAAGAAAAATCCCCTGCCATACAGCAGGGGATTTTTCCTTAAGAATCATTATTCCTGGGCGGGGGCACCCACGGGGCAGACATCGGCGCAAGCGCCGCAATCGATGCACTTTTCAGGATCGATTTCATACTTGCCGTCACCCTCGGAAATCGCCTGCACGGGGCATTCGGGTTCGCAGGCACCGCAGCTGATGCATTCGTCGGAAATTTTGTATGCCATGGTGGATTCACCTCCTTGTATACGGTCAATGCGATGACAACATCCGGAAAAATACCTTGCTTATCATAGCATGCCTCTTGGGCAAATGCAAGCCATAATCAGGAAAGGTTGCAAGAATTCAATCCGCGTCACGGCTGCTCTCCGGCTTCGCCCCCGATCTCGGGGGCCTCCTCCATTAGGTCATGAAAGGACAGCATATCGTCCGGTTCCTCTCCGGTATCAACGATCAAAGCCTCATCCTCTTCCATGGTCTCGCCAAGGTCCTGAACCTCTTCGGCAATCTCATCATCCTGGCCGGCGGCAGCGCGCATGGCGCTGTCCACCGCGGCAAGCCAGGGAGACACAGCGGGCTTTTCTTCCTTCTTTGCGGCAGGCTGCGCAGCTTTCCGTTCCTGCCTTACGGGACGGGGTTCCCGCGCCTCCTCAGCAGCTGCGGGCTGCTCCGGCACACCCTGGGCGGAAGCGCGCTGCACATCCGCCATGGGATAATCCTTCAGCTCGCTGGAGTCACCCTTCTGTATGCGGACGCGCACCGTTTCCTTGATGACATTCACATCCCATACCACGCCGCGCCCATCGGGCACAATGACCTCTTTGCCCACCTTGGGCATGCGCTTGCGGGTCTGCTCATAATTGTCCTGCTCGTATTTCAGGCAGCACATCAGCCGGCCGCAGACGCCGGAAATTTTGGTGGGGTTCAGGGAAAGATTCTGCTCCTTGGCCATCTTGATGGACACGGGCTGGAAGTCTCCCAAAAAGCTGCCGCAGCAGATGGGCCGGCCGCAGGGGCCCAAGCCGCCCAGCATTTTGGCTTCGTCCCGCACGCCGATCTGGCGAAGCTCTATGCGGGTCTTGAACACGGAAGCCAAATCCTTTACCAGGGAGCGGAAATCCACGCGCCCGTTGGCCGTAAAATAGAACAGTATCTTGGAATTATCGAAGGTGTATTCCACGCTCACCAGCTTCATGTCCAGCTTATGCTCAGCAATCTTCCGCTGGCATACGGCGTAAGCCTCCCGTTCGCTGGCTTCATTATCCTGGGCGTGCCGGATATCTTCCTGTGAGGCCACACGGATCACCTGCTTCAGCGGCGCGATGATCTGGTCGTCATCAATTTCCCGCACCCCGGTGACAACTTCCCCGAATTCAACTCCCCTGGCCGTTTCCACGATCACATAATCCCCGGCGGAAGGCCACAACGCCCCGGGATGGAAAAAATACAGCTTGCCCGCATTTTTAAAGCGGACACCGATCACTGTTGCCATGTTTTGATTTCCTCCGTTATTGTAAGCAAAAACGTTTCCAACACTGCCTGCCAGCTCACCTGGCTGGCCCGCTGCCGTCTGGCCTCAAAGACGGCGCAAAGCATCCGCTGAAAAGAGGCCACGGGCGCATTTTCCCCCGCCCAACGCCATCTTTCAGGGAAGCCTTCAAGCGCGTTTTCCTTTGCCAGGCCAAGCCGGCGGAGCAGCACTTCCCGAAGGAGGCCTTCAACAGCGCTTAAATAGTCTTCCGCCTGATCCTTTTCCTCCCGCATGGCCGCGCCGATGGGAAATACGTCCTTCGCGCTTTCCATGGAAAAGACCGTATGAAGCACGTTTTCCCGCAGCGCTCCATACTTTGGGTCGCGCTTAAGTTTCAGCGCCAGGCCGAGGCTGCCGCCGCTTGCAAAACATAAGGCAGCCGCCTGATCCGCCGACGCACCGTTTTGAAGAAGAATGGGGATCATCTCCTCATCCATCCAAAGGGGGATGGGCACCTGGCGGCACCTGGAGACCACCGTGGGCAAAAGGGAGGAGGTGTCCTCCGCCGTCAACAGAAACAGTGTATCTCCGGCGGGTTCCTCCAGGGTTTTGAGCAGGCAATTCTGTGCCTGTACGGTCATTTTGGCGGCGTTTTCCATCAAAATCACCCGCCGCCCGCCTTCGAAGGCATGCTCCGCAGTCAAACGTACGGCCTCGCGTATGGCATCCACGCCGATGGTTTTTCCCCCGGAAATTCTGATCACATCGGGGTGCATACCGTCCAGGATGCGCACGCAGGGCGGACAGTGGAAACAAGGCTTTTCTTCCCCGCGGCACAGGGCCGCCATGGCGCACTGCGCGGCAAGCGTTCTCTTGCCCACGCCCTCCGGGCCGGTAAAGAGCCAGGCATGCACGGCACTTCCCGAAGCGAAAGTACGGATCAGCTTACGGAAAAGAGCGCCCGGCCGGATCTTCTCCGCAATGCCGGACGCGCCGTCCTTACCATGGCGGGTTGTTTCTGCCAAAGGGATCCCCTTTCCGCAGTACAGGCTACAGCTTGACGAACTGGTCCACCGTCAGCACAAAGATGGTGGCGCCCCCCACCATCACCTCGATGGGATAGGGAGAATATACGCCGGATACACCGGCCATAGAGGTAGGCGATGTCGCGATCTGCTTGCGGCTCTTACAGACCTTTTCGATGACACCCATAGCCGCTTCAAAACGGTCATCCTCCACGCCGACCAACAGCGTTGTGTTTCCTGCCCGCAAAAAACCGCCGGTGGTAGCAAGTTTAGTTACGCCGAACCCGTCGTTCATCAACTGACTGATCAAACGGGAAGCGTCTTCGTCCTGCACGATTGCCACGATCAGTTTCAAGGTACTACCTCCTTTCGGATATTCTGGCTTTTTGGATTCTTCAGCCTATATTCAGTATACAACAAAGCGTTCTAAAAATCAAACGATGCAAGAAAAGGTGTTTGAAAGGCGTGTCCTATTTTGCGGTTTGCACATTTTTTTGATTCACGCGGGTGCCGCCTGGTTATATATGTACCGAAAGTATTCCGGAGGGAGGATTATCATGGATATTATGTATCAGGCATCGGCGGTATCTACAGGCGGCCGGGACGGTCAGGTGTTTGTGGAAAATATGCCAATCCATTTTGAAATGGCTTTACCAAATGAAATGGGCGGCAAAAAGGGCGTGGGGTTCAACCCGGAACAGTTGTTCGCGGCCGGCTATGCCGCATGCTTCGGCAGCGCGGTACAGCATTTTGTGCGGCTGAAGCGCATGAACATAGCCCCGCCGGAGATTCACGTGAAAGTAGGCATCGGCAGGAACGAAACCGGCGGCTTTGCCTTGAAGGCGGCCATCGAAGCCGTCTTTACAGGCATCAGCCAGGCGGAGGCGGATGACTTGGCGGCCAACGCCCATACCATCTGCCCCTATTCCAATGCGGTGCGGGGCAATGTGGAGGTTCAGGTTTCAGCCAAGGTTGTGTAAAATGAAGGTGCAAGCAAAAGGGGTTGTTATGCTGGGAATATGACCGGCACAACAACCCCTTTTGTTCGCTTTCCCACGCATTTTGCACTTGCCTTAAGGCATCCGCATCAGCCGGGCAAAACGCCTGCGTATGATGCGCCCACTATGCTTTTTCCTGCCGCTTCACAAACAGCCGGAGCACCCCGCGCAGGAACCTGGGGGCTTTGATGCAGACCATTCGCACGCTCATCCTGATCACCTCCCCACGCCGCTCAGGCGCAGCAGCAGATACCCGGCCGCGATCAGGATGATGCCGATCAGCGCGGCCCAGGCCCAGCCGGGAATGCACAGAAACAGCAGCAGCAGCCCCACGCCGATCAATACAAAGCCAATGATCTGAAGCACCTTGTTCCCGGGATTCGGATAGCATCGTATGTAGGCGCTCTTTTGTTGGGCTTGCCATTTCACACTGCACCACCCCGCTTTGCTTTTTAGCATATGCGGAAGGGGCGCAAATGTTTCCGGTTCAGGTGATGCCGTAGATGGCCCTGGCATTCCTGGTAGTTAATTCGGCCAGTTCCGCAAAGGGGATGCCCCGGAGCAGCGCCACCTTTTCGGCAACGTACCGCACGTTGGCCGGCTCGTTGCGCCGGCCGCGCACGGGTTCGGGGGCAAGGTAAGGGCTGTCCGTTTCCACCAGCAGCCTGTCAAGAGGGACCTTTTGCGCCACCTCCCATTGGGCGGGGGCTTTTTTGAAGGTTACTGGCCCCGCCAAAGATATAAAAAAGCCCATATCAAGATATATCTTGGCGCTTTCCCAGCTTCCGGAATAGCAGTGCAGGATGCCCCGGGGCAGCTTTCCCCGCCTGGCGCGCAAAAGCTCCGTCACATCGCCGTGTGCGTCCCGCACGTGAAGGATCACGGGCATGCCCGCTATATAAGCAAGCTCAAGCTGTTTTTGAAAAACCTCCCGCTGGACATCCCTTGGAGAATGGTCGTAGTAGTAATCCAGGCCGATCTCCCCCAGCGCCTTCACCTTGGGATGGGCAAACCATCCCTGAAGGGTTTGCAGGTCATCAGGCTTAAAATCCTTTGCTTCATGGGGGTGGATACCTACCGCCGCGTATACGTTTTGCGTGTTTTCGGCAAAAGCAATCACCCTGCGGGAGGTTGCCATATCCGATCCCACGCAGACGCAGTTCAGGACACCGGCTTCCTGCATCCTTTGAAGCACTTCCGCCCGGTCGTTATCAAACCGTTCCTCGTCAATATGGCAATGGGTGTCGAACAAGGGCGCTTCCATCACCGGACCTCCGCGCCGTCTTCCATCTCCCCCGCAACGGTGATCAGCCTCAAATGCTCATCCGCCGCGTCGGAGGCGCACAGGATCATCCCCTGGGACTCGATGCCCCGGAGCTTGGCGGGCTTCAAATTGGCCACCAGAACCACCTGCTTTCCGACCATCTCCCCGGGCGTGTAATGCTTGGCGATGCCGCTGACCACGGTACGCTGCTCCGTGCCCAGACTTAAAGTGAGCTTCAGCAGCTTGTCGGATTTGGGGACCGCCTCGCAGGCCAAGACCCTGGCGGTACGCAGCTGTATTTTGGCAAATTCGTCGATGGTGATCTCCGTGGGCTTTTCATCCCCATTTTCAGCCTTTTCCGGCTCAGGCTTCTTTTCTTCCTTCGCCACGGGGGCAGCGGGCGCGTCCGACTTGGGCGCGGGCTTCATCTCTATAAGCTCCTTTGGTATATCGATGCGCGGGAACAGGGCTTCTCCCTTTTTGACATCAAGGCCGGCGGGCAAAAGCCCGAAGGTTTTCAGGGATTCCCAGGTGGTGACGGAAGCATCCCGGAGGCCAAGCTGTTCAAAGATACGGGCGGGTGTTTTAGGCATCACCGGGCCGATGAGCACGGCCACGAAACGGGCGCACTCCGCAAGGGTGTACAATACCGTGGCCAGGCGTTCTTTGCCTTCCTCGGTGCGCCCCAGCACCCAGGGCTGCGTTTGATCGATATAGCGGTTGCATTCCCCCACCAGCCGCCAGATTTCGCTGAGGGCGGTGGAAAACTGCAGCGCATCCATCTGCTTTTCCACCGTAAAGGGAACGGACAGAGTCAGCTCTATCAATTTTGCGTCGATTTCTTCAGGCTTTCCGGACGCGGGAATCTTTCCGCCGAAGAATTTTTCGATCATAGCCACGGTACGGCTGACCAGGTTCCCCAAATCGTTGGCCAGATCGGCGTTGATCCTTGCAAGCAGGGATTCATAGGTGAACAACCCGTCGGAACCGAAAGGCATTTCCCGCATGAGATAGTACCGGATGGCATCGCTGCCGTAGCGGTTGCTTAGGATCACCGGGTCCACCACGTTGCCAACGGATTTGCTCATCTTGCCGCCGTCCAGCACCAGCCAGCCATGGCCGAACACCTGCTTTGGCAGGGGCAGCCCCAGGGCATGGAGCATGATGGGCCAGATGATGGTATGGAAGCGCACGATCTCCTTGCCCACCAGATGGATGTCCGCGGGCCAGTATTTCCGGTACAGGCTGTCGTCACCGCTCAAATAGCCCAGCGCGGTGATATAGTTCGAAAGCGCATCCAGCCAGACATAGACCGTATGCTTGGGGTCAAAATCCACCGGGATGCCCCACTTGATGGTGGTGCGGCTGACGCACAGGTCGTTGAGACCGGGCCGCAGGAAATTGTTGAGCATCTCGTTGGTGCGGGACACGGGCTGGATGAAGCCGGGATGCTCTTCGATATACTGAATCAGCCAATCCTGGTACTTGGAAAGCTTGAAAAAATAGCTTTCCTCCCGCATCTTCTCCACAGGGCGGCCGCAGTCCGGGCACATCCCGTCCTTCAATTGCAGCTCGGTCCAGAAGGATTCGCAGGGCGTGCAGTACCAGCCCTCGTACTCGCTTTTATAGATGTCTCCCTGGTCATAGAGCCTGCGGAAGATTTTCTGCACGCACGCCACATGGCGGTCGTCGCTGGTGCGGATAAAATCGTCGTACTTGACATCCATCAGCGCCCAGAGCTTCTTGATGCCGTCCACGATCTCATCCACGTAGGCTTGCGGCGTCACGCCCTTTTGCTGGGCCTTGCGCTCGATCTTTTGGCCGTGCTCGTCTGTTCCGGTCAAAAAATACGTGTCAAAGCCCGTCAGCTTCTTGAAGCGGGCCATGGTATCCGCCGCCACGGAGCAATAGGCATGCCCGATGTGCAGATTGTCGCTGGGATAGTAGATGGGTGTGGAGATGTAAAACGTCTTCCTGTCCTCAAGTGCCATGGGTCTTCCTCCTTCATCCATAAAAAAACCGCCCCCTATGGAAAGGGGCGGGCAAAACCCGCGGTACCACCCTGATTTGTAGCTTCATTGGCGGATATCGGCGCAACCCGACGCGGCCTACTTGCTTTCGGCGGCGATGCTCCGGGGCCATGTTCCCGCTCATCAGATGGCCGCCTCTCACCTTGCGCGGCTCTCTTGACACCGTAAAAGCGGTACTCTTCCCTTCCTCGCATGCGTTTGGAATACGCCTATTATATGCAGGGAGGCAGGGAAAGTCAATCAAAAAAAATGGCTTGCCCTTTTCTTGAGTCATCGATAAAATAATCCTGCAACTACGCTGCCCACCAGCCAGGCAACAAGGGCAGCGGGAATGGCGTAGCGGCTTTTTTTCACGCCCGCCGCGCCCAGATACAACCCGCAGGTATAGAATATCGTTTCCGTGGAACCCATCAGCGTGCTGGCCACCAGCCCGGCCCTGGAATCCGGCCCCTGGGTCTCCAGAATGTTTTGCAGCATGGCCAGGGAGGCCGAGCCGCTGAAGGGCCTCAGCAGCATCAGCGGCGCCACGGCCTTGGGGATGCCAAGAAACGTAAATACGGGCGTCAAAAGCTGGGTCAGGCTGGCGAGCAGACCGGACTGCTGCATCAAATAGATGGCCGAAAGCATGGCGATCATGTAAGGCAGGATGGTGACGGCCGTCTTGAGCCCTTCCTTGGCCCCCTCGATGAACGCTTCGTAGACCGGCACGCCCCTTAAGAGCCCGGCCCCCACAATCAGCAGGATCAAACACGGAAGCAGCCACTTATCCATCCGCAATATCCCTTCCCCGCCCTTGAAGTAAAAGGCAGCACACGATGCCCGCGGCTGCGGAGGCAGCCGTGGCGATCAAGGTGGGCAGGATCACCGCGCCGGGATTCTGCGAATGCATCACCATCCTAAGCGTCATCACGGTGCCGGGAAAAAGCTGTACACTGGAGGCGTTGAGCACCAGAAACATGCACATGGCCCGGCTTGCCGTTTCCCGGTTCCCGTTTTCCAGCGAAAGCTGGCTCATGGCCTTTACCCCCATAGGGGTCGCGGCGTTGCCCAAGCCAAGCATATTGGCTGAAAGATTCATGGTGATGCTCCTTAGCGTATCTTGTCGCTTTATGTGGGGGAACAGAAAGTTCAAAACCGGCCGCAGCAGCTTTGTCAGCCCTTCCACCGCCCCCGCGCGTTTTAAGACTTCCATCAGTCCGCACCAGACTGCAAATCCGCCGGCCATCCTCAGCATTAAAGAGACGGCATCAACGGCTCCGCGAATCATTGAATCATTCAATTGTTCAACCATTCCGCCTGACAGGCCGAAAAGCAAGGCGAGGACTATCATTC
>JAEWVC010000108.1 GCA_023459275.1 Bacillota bacterium
GGCACACCCCGTTCTTCAACGGATACCGCCCGCAGTTCTACTTCCGGACGACGGACGTAACGGGGAACATCAAGCTGCCCGACGGGGTGGAGATGGTGATGCCCGGCGACCACATCGACATGGAAGTAAGCTTGATCACCCCTATCGCCATCGAGCCCGGCCTCCGCTTCGCCATCCGCGAAGGCGGCCGCACCGTGGGCTCCGGCGTTGTGGTCAGCGTGATCGAGTAAAGCATGGAACTTTGGGGGAATCCGAATTCGGATTCCCCCTTTTTCCTTTTTCAGCACGGACGGGAGGAGGGGACGCCGTGGAGAGGGATCAAAAGCGCATGGCGTTTTGGCGAAAGCTGAAGTCCGCCTTGTTCAAGCTGCTGGTTTTTGCCTTTGTCCTGGCTTTGGCGGTGTTGGCCTTCGCCGTTGCTGGGAGCACGCGCTGAGGATCTTTTCCACAAGATATGGGGGATTCGCCGCGCGCTTCCGCCGTGTCTTGTGGAGTCAATTTCCGTCCGCCGGACGGGCTTTTTTTCAGCATTAAATAAGACACGCCCGGATGCGTGTATATTGCGGAGCCAGAAAACCAATGCAACACAAGGTGTCCGGAGTATGATTCGTGGGGATTTGATGGTTTCCCTCCCGTTGCGGCGGTGAATCTGCTAAAATGCGACACACCCGGAGCGGTGTACAGCATCTGCAATGCAATCCGGCCTGAATGCTTGCTTTTCGATGCATGCAGGATTAAAAAAATGGAGAAAAATCTTTTTGGAAAACCGGGAAAACTATTGCAAAAGGCAAAGGCGTGCTTTATAATGATATAGTTGTCTGTCCAAGGGATGAAGTGATAAGTTGCCGCGAGGCCAGCGGGTAATTATCATGGACCAGCCCGGCAATCGGGCGGCGGACTTGAGGCGCGGGCGGTTGTGCCCATGAGGCACGCCGGCGGCGCGTACTTGAGAACGATCAAGGAGGGAAATCAATGGCCAGCCAGAAAATCCGCATCAAGCTCAAGGCGTATGAGCATCAGTTGATCGACCAGTCTGCCGAGCGGATCGTGGATACCGCGAAGAGGACCGGTGCCCGTGTATCCGGCCCCATCCCCCTTCCCACGGAGCGGGAAATCGTCACCATTCTGCGTGCGCCCCACAAATACAAGGACAGCCGCGAGCAGTTCGAGAAGCGCACCCACAAGCGCCTGATCGATATCCACAACCCCAATCCCCGTACTGTGGACGCCATGATGAAGCTTGATCTTCCTGCTGGTGTCGAAATCGAAATCAAGCTGTAAGGCAGAAAGCAGGAGGTGTAGAACGATATGAAAAAGGCTATTGTCGGTAAAAAGCTGGGCATGACCCAGGTGTTTACCAAGGACGGGCGCCTGGTGCCTGTCACCGTGATCGAAGCGGGCCCCTGCACGGTGGTCCAGAAAAAGACCGTTGAAAAAGACGGCTACGAGGCTGTTCAGGTGGGGTTTGACGTGCTCAACGAAAACCGCGCCAAGAAGCTGCTCAACAAACCCGAGGCCGGCCACTTCAAAAAGGCCGGCGCCGCTCCTTGCCGCACCCTCCGCGAGCTTCGGCTGGAGGATTGCGCCGCTTTGAGCGTAGGCCAGCAACTGAAGGCCGACCAGTTCGCCGCCGGCGAAAAGATCGACGTCGTCGGCACCAGCAAGGGCCACGGTTTCACCGGCGCCATCTTCCGCTGGAACCAGCACACCGGCCCCATGGCCCACGGCTCCAAGTACCACCGCGGCGTTGGCTCCATGAGCGCCAATACCCATCCTGCCCACGTGTTCAAGAACAAGAAGATGTCCGGCCATTACGGCGTGGAGCGCGTGACCATTCAAAACCTGGAGATCGTCCAGGTGGACGCCGAGCGCAATCTGCTGCTGGTCAAGGGCGCCGTGCCCGGCCCCAATGGCACCGTGCTTCTGGTCCGCAACACGGTGAAGGCTTGAAGCCTTGGTGAAGGAGGAGAACGTCATTATGCCCAAGACTGCTCTTTATAATATGGAAGGCGCGGCCATCGGCGAGATTGAGCTCAGCGACGAGCTTTTTGCCGCGGAGATCCATGAATCCGCCATGCATCTGGTGGTCCGCTCCATCCTGGCCAATAAGCGCCAGGGCACCCAAAGCGCCCTGACCCGCGGCGAGGTCCGCGGCGGCGGCCGGAAGATCTACCGTCAAAAAGGCACCGGCAACGCACGGCACCATGGCAACCGTGCTCCCCAGTTCCGCCACGGCGGCGTGGTCTTTGCCCCCAAACCCCGGGATTATGTGGTGGGCGTCAACCGCAAGGTACGCCGCCTGGCCTTTAAAAGCGCGCTGACCGCCAAGTTCAACGCCGGAGAGATCACCGTGGTGGACGCGATCACCCTGCCCGAGGCCAAGACGAAGCTGGTGGCCTCCATGCTTCAAAAGCTGGGCGTTACCAAGTCAGCCCTGATGGTGCTGCCCGCTCCGGACGAGACCGTGGTCCGCGCGGCCCGCAACATCGAAAACCTGCAAACCGCGTATGTCAACACCCTCAACGTGTACGACATCCTGCGCGCCGGAAAGATCATCCTTACGAAGGAAGCGACCAAGTGCGTGGAGGAGGTGTACGCGCAATGAAGGATCCCCATGATATCATCCTGCGCCCGGTGCTGACTGAAAAAGCATACGGCGGCATTTCTGAAAAGCGTTACGTGTTCGAAGTGGCCGTTACTGCCAACAGGGCCGAGATCAAACAGGCGCTGGAATTTATCTTCAAGGACGACGGCATCCGGGTGGACAAGGTGAACACCCTGCGCACCCTGGGCAAGATCAAGCGGCAGGGGAACCACTCCGGCCGCACCCCGGAAATCAAAAAGGCTTATGTCACGCTGAAGAAGGACTCCAAACCCATCCAATTCTTCGAGGGCATGGCCCAGTAAAGCAGGGAGGACAAAGAGCATGGCTATCCGTCTTTATAAGCCGACTTCGCCCGCCCGGCGCTTTATGTCGGTGCTGACGTTCGATGAGATCACCAAGAAAGTTCCCGAAAAGTCTTTGGTGGAATACCTCAAGAAGAACGCCGGCCGGAACAAGCAGGGCAAGATCACCGTGCGCCACCAGGGCGGCGGCAACAAGATCAAGTACCGCATCATTGATTTCAAGCGCAGCAAACCGGACATCCCGGCTAAGGTGGCCGCTATCGAATACGATCCCAACCGCAGCGCCTTCATCGCCCTTTTGAATTACGCCGACGGCGAAAAGCGCTACATCCTGGCCCCCCAGGGCCTTTCCGTGGGCGATACGGTGCTCTCCGGTGAAAGCGCCGACATCAAACCCGGCAACGCGCTGCCCCTTGCCAACATCCCGGTGGGCACGCTGATCCACAATATTGAGATCAAGCCGGGCTATGGCGGCAAGCTTGTCCGCTCCGCCGGCATGAGCGCCCAGCTCATGGCCAAAGAAGGTGCCTACGCCCAGGTTCGCCTCCCCTCCGGTGAGGTCCGCCGCCTTCCTATGAACGCCAAGGCCACCATCGGCACCGTGGGAAACAGCGATCATGAGAACGTGCGTGTGGGCAAGGCCGGCCGCAAGCGCCACATGGGTATCCGTCCCACCGTCCGCGGCGTGGTCATGAACCCGGTGGATCACCCCCACGGCGGCGGCGAGGGCAAATCCCCTGTGGGCATGCCCGCTCCCGTGACTCCCTGGGGCAAAGTGGCTTTGGGCCTCAAGACCCGCAAGCACAAGAAGTATTCCAACAAGATGATCGTCAAGCGCGCGGGCAGCAAGTAACCGCTTGCGCAACTAGGAAGGAGGCAACCACCGAATGAGCCGTTCCGTTAAAAAAGGACCTTTCGTAAACGATGCGCTGATGCAGCGCGTTGCTGAAATGAACACCTCCGGCAAAAAGAGCGTGGTGAAGACCTGGTCCAGGGCTTCCACCATCTTTCCGGAATTCGTGGGCCACACCATCGCCGTGCACGACGGCCGCAAGCATGTGCCCGTGTACATCACCGAGGACATGGTAGGCCATAAGCTCGGCGAATTCGCCCCCACCCGGACCTTCCGGGGTCATGCCGGCGAAAAGGCGACCGCCCGCAAGTAAGACGGAAGGAGTGTTGAAGCATGGCAACCAGAACGAAGGAAAAGGCTGCGGCCCGCAAGGCAAATGCCGATAAGCGGCCCCAGGCCCATGCCAGGTACATCCGCATCACTTCCCGCAAGGTCAAGATCGTTATCGATCTGATCCGCGGCAAGAAGGTGGATGATGCGCTGGCCATCCTCATGTATACGCCCAAGGCAGCCTCTCCGGTGGTGGCAAAGGTGCTGAACAGCGCCATCGCCAACGCGGTGAACAACAAGGAGATGGACCGCAATTCCCTGTACGTGGCGGAAGTTTACGCCAACCAGGGCCCCACGCTCAAGCGTTTTGTGGCCCGCAGCCGCGGCAGTGCGGCCCCCATCTTGAAGCGCACCAGCCACATCAGCGTGGTGCTGGACCAAAAGTAATCCGAGGGAGGTTTTTCCATGGGCCAGAAGGTACATCCCCACGGCGCTCGCGTCGGTGTGATCTTTGACTGGAGCACCCGCTGGTACGCCGGCAAGAAGGATTTCGCGAACAACCTCATCGAGGATTATAAACTCCGCGAAATGCTGAAGGAAAAATACTATTCTACCGGCATCAGCCGGATCGACATCGAGCGCAGCGCCAGCCGCCTGACGGTAAACATCTTCACCGCCAAACCCGGCATGATCATCGGCCGCGGCGGCGCCGGCATCGAAGCCCTGAAAAGGGACATCGACGCGTTCCTGGGTCATCCGGCCAACCTGAACGTGCTGGAGATCAAGCAGCCTGACCTGGATGCCCAGCTTATGGCGGAGAACATCGCTCAGCAGCTGGAGAAGCGCATCAGCTTCCGCCGTGCCATGAAGCAGGCGCTCCAAAGGGCCATGAAGAGCGGCGCCAAGGGAATCAAAACCTGTGTCGCAGGCCGTCTGGGCGGCGCGGATATCGCCCGCACCGAGCAATATCACGAGGGCTCCATCCCCCTGCAGACGCTTCGGGCCAATATTGACTATGGCTTTGCCGAGGCCAAGACCACTTACGGCCGCCTGGGTGTGAAGGTTTGGATTTACAAAGGCCAGATCTTGCCCAAGGCCAAGAAATCCCCGGCCGCTGCCCGGACCGAAGGAGGCAAATAACCTATGTTGATGCCCAAACGCGTAAAACGCCGCCGCGTCTTCCGCGGCCGCATGAAGGGAAAGGCCACCCGCGGCAACTTCCTGGCGTACGGCGAGTTCGGACTCGTGGCTACGGAGCCCGCATGGGTCACCAGCCAGCAGATCGAGGCCGCCCGTATCGCGCTGACCCGTTATACCAAGCGCGGCGGCCAGGTTTGGATCAAGATTTTTCCTGACAAGCCCGTTACCGAAAAGCCTGCCGAGACCCGCATGGGCTCAGGCAAAGGCTCTCCGGAATATTGGGTGGCCGTGGTGAAGCCCGGCCGCGTCCTCTTTGAGATCGCCGGCGTGCCCGAGACCGACGCACGCGAGGCGCTCCGCCTGGCCAGCCACAAGCTGCCCATCAAGACCAAAATCCTCAAACGCGAGGAACAAAACACGCAGGTGGGTGGTGAAAGCAAATGAAGGCAAGCGAGTTTGCCGCTATGAACACCGTTCAGTTGAACGATAAGATCAAGGATTTGAAAAGCGAGCTGTTCACCCTTCGTTTCCAGCTTGCCACCGGTCAGTTGGAAAACACCATGCAGATCGCATCCGTAAAGCGCGACATCGCCAGAGCGAAAACCGTTTTGCGGGCGATGGATCAAAAGCAGGCGTAATGAGGTGAAAGGAGGCAGCCGTTTCCATGTCTGAACAAAGAGGAAACCGCAAGGAGCGCATCGGCGTCGTGGTCAGCGACAAGATGGACAAGACCATCGTCATCTCCATCAAAACCCGCGTCCGCCATCCGCTGTATGGGAAAATCATGAACCAGACCAGCAAATTGAAAGCCCATGACGAGAACAACGAATGCGGTATCGGCGATACCGTGCGCGTGATGGAAACCCGCCCGCTGAGCCACGACAAACGCTGGCGCCTGGTGGAGATCATCGAAAAGGCGAAGTGAGCCGTCGTAAAGGAGGAAAACCCCTATGATCCAGCCGCAAACGCGACTGAAGGTAGCCGACAATTCCGGCGCCAAGGAAATCATGTGCATCCGTGTCCTGGGCGGCTCCTTCCGCCGGGATGGGTCTATCGGCGATATCATTGTGGCCAGCGTGAAAACTGCCACCCCCGGCGGCACTGTCAAAAAGGGCGAGGTGGTCAAGGCGGTGGTGGTGCGCATGCGCAAGCAGAAGCGCCGTCCCGATGGCAGCTACATCCGTTTTGATGACAACGCTGCCGTCATCATCAACGACCAGAAGATGCCCCGCGGGACCCGTATTTTCGGACCCGTTGCCCGGGAACTGCGCGAGAAAGATTTTATGAAGATCGTCTCGCTGGCCCCGGAAGTACTGTAAGGAGGTGTGACGATTATGCATATCCGCTCGAAAGATCAGGTCGTTGTCATCTCCGGTGACGACAAGGGCAAGAAGGGCAAGGTATTGACCGCTTTCCCCAAGGCCGGAAGAGTGATCGTGGAAGGCGTAGCCCTTGCTACCAAGCACAAGAAGCCCCGTCAGCAGGGCCAGCCGGGCGGCATCATCCATCAGGAAGCGCCTATCGACGCCTCCAACGTGATGCTCATCTGCCCCAAGTGCGGCGCCGCCACCAGGGTCGGCCGTGTGGCCGACATCGTGGAAAAGGAAAACGGCGACAAGGTGAAAAAGATGGTCCGCTTCTGCAAAAAGTGCAAGGCGAAGATCGACTGATAGGGAGAGGAGACAGCAAATGGCTACCAGAATTCGCGAAAAGTATATTGCCGAAGCTGTGCCTGCCCTGAAGCAGAAATTCGGCTACAATAACGTGATGGAGATCCCCAAACTGGAAAAGGTCGTCATCAACATGGGCTTGGGCGACTGCAAGGACAATGCCAAGGCATTGGAAGGCGCCGTGGCGGAACTGACCGCCATCGCCGGGCAGAAGGCCCAAATCACCAAGGCCCGCAAGAGCATCGCCAACTTCAAGGTGCGCGAGGGCATGAACATCGGCGCCAAGGTCACCATCCGGGGATCCCGGATGGAAGAGTTCATCGATAAATTGATGAATGTTGCACTTCCCCGCGTGCGCGACTTCCGCGGCGTATCCGTAAAGGCTTTCGACGGCCGCGGCAACTACGCCCTGGGCATCCGCGAACAGCTCCTGTTTCCTGAAATCGATTACGATAAGGTGGAAAAGGTCCGCGGGATGGAGATCATCTTCGTGACCACCGCCAAGACCGACGAGGAATGCATGGAACTGCTTCGGCTGCTGGGCATGCCGTTCGCACAGTAAGGAGGAAGAAGCAAGTGGCTAAAACAAGCATGATTCTTAAGCAACAGAGGCCTGCAAAATTCTCCACCCGCGCCTACACCCGCTGCCGTCTGTGCGGCCGGCCCCACGCGGTGCTCCGCAAATATGGCGTATGCCGTATCTGCTTCAGAGAATTGGCCTACCAAGGCCAGATCCCCGGTGTCCGCAAGGCCAGCTGGTAAGCGGGGAAGAACGGAAGGAGGTTCCACCATGGTTGTGAATGATCCCATTGCCGATATGCTGACCCGCATCCGCAATGCGCAAATCGCCAAGCATGATACCGTGACGCTACCCGCAAGCAACCTGAAAAAAGGCCTTGCGAAGATCCTGCTGGCGGAAGGATATGTCAAGTCTGTCGACTTCCAGGAGGAAGGCATCTCCGGCAGCATCAAGATCGTTTTGAAATACGTCAACGGCAAGCAGCAGCCCGTTATCGCCGGCCTCAAGCGCATCAGCCGTCCTGGCCTGCGCGTGTATGCCCGCTGCGAAGAACTCCCCAAGGTGCTGGGCGGTCTGGGCATCGCCATCATCAGCACCTCAAAGGGCCTGATGACCGATAAGGAAGCCCGCAAGAGCGCCGTGGGCGGCGAAGTGCTGGCTTACATCTGGTAAACCGACTGTCAATGGAGGTGCGATTATGTCTCGAATCGGAAAGCTTCCGATCACCGTCCCCACGGGCGTGACGGTCACGGTTTCCCAGGATAACACCGTAACGGTGAAAGGCCCCAAGGGACAATTGTCCCAATGGGTAAACAGGGATATTACCGTGAAACAGGAAGGGAATGTGCTGTCCCTTCACCGCCCCACGGATTCCAAGCCCCACAAGGCGCTTCATGGGCTGTACCGCAGCCTTGTCCACAACATGGTCGTAGGGGTCACCGACGGCTTCTCCAAGTCCTTGGAGCTGGTTGGCACCGGATACCGCGCCCAGGCCGAAGGCAAAAAGCTGACGCTGAACGTGGGCTATTCCCATCCGGTGGTTTTTGATGCCCCGGCCGACATCACCTTTGAAACCCCGACCCCCAGCAAGATCATTGTCAAGGGGATCGATAAACAGCAGGTAGGCAGCCTTGCCGCCGATATCCGCGCCGTACGCGAACCCGAACCCTATCTGGGCAAGGGCATCAAGTATGAGACCGAACATATCCGCCGCAAGGAAGGCAAGACCGGCAAGAAGTAAGAAAGGGAGTGAACGCACATGTTCAAAAAGCGTGACCGCAACGAGATCCGCGTGATCCGCCACGCGCGCGTCCGCAAAAAGATCAGCGGCACCCCGGATATGCCGCGTCTTTCCGTCTACCGCAGCCTGAACCACATTTACGCCCAGATCATCGACGATACCAAGGGCGTTACGCTGGTATCCGCCTCCACCCTGGACCCGAATCTGAAGGGACAGTTTGGGGAGGCCGACAAGAAGGGCGCTTCGAAGCTCGTTGGCAAGCTCGTAGCCGAGCGTGCCCTCCAGGCCGGCATCAAGCAGGTGATTTTCGACCGGGGTGGCTACGTCTACACCGGCCGTGTCGCGGAACTGGCTGCCGGCGCCCGGGAAGCCGGGCTGGATTTCTGATTAGAAGGAGGAGAAACGCATGCAACGCTTCGAACAGGTCAGCGAATTCAAGGAAAAGCTGGTAGCTGTCAACCGCGTCGTGAAGGTCGTAAAGGGCGGCAGAAACTTCCGCTTTTCCGCGCTGGTTGTGGTGGGCGATGAAAAAGGCCGCGTAGGCGCAGGCATGGGCAAGGCCGCGGAAATCCCCGAAGCCATCCGCAAGGCGGTGGAGGATGCGAAAAAGCATCTGGTCACCGTGCCCATGAACGGCACCACCATCCCCCATGAGGCGGTTGGGTATTATGGCACCGGCAAAGTGGTGCTCCTTCCCGCCCAGGAAGGCGCCGGCATCATCGCCGGCGGCGGCGCCCGCGCCGTGCTGGAGATGGCCGGTATCAAGGATATCCGCACCAAGTCTTTTGGCACCAGCAACCCCATCAACATGGTGAAAGCGACCCTGGTAGGGCTCAAGACTCTCCGCTCCGCCGAACAGGTGGCAAAGCTTCGGGGCAAGACCGTGGAAGAGCTGCTGGGCTGAGGAGGAATAGACAATGAAATTGAAAGTCACATTGATCAAATCTCCCATCTCTAGCCTGCAAAAGCACATTGACACCGTGAAGGCCCTGGGTCTTAACAAGGTTGGCCAAAGCGTTATCAAGGAAGACAATCCCTGCGTGCGTGGGCAGATCTTCCGGGTGAAGCACATGGTCACCGTGGAAGAAATCAGCGAGTAAGGAGGGCGAACCCATGAAACTGCACGAGTTGAAGCCGGCTCCGGGTTCCCAGACCGCACCCAAGAGGCTGGGCCGCGGTACGGGTTCGGGCCTTGGCAAAACCTCCGGCAAGGGCCACAAAGGCGCGAAAGCCCGCTCCGGCGGCGGCAAGGGCCCCGGCTTTGAGGGCGGCCAGATGCCGTATACGCGCCGCGTCCCCAAGCGTGGCTTTACGAATATCTTCTCTAAAGAATACGCAACCGTTAACGTGGAGCGCCTGGACATTTTCGAAGATGGAGCTGTGGTTACTGTTGAGTCCCTCATGAGCGCCGGCATCATCAAGAAGACGCTTGACGGCGTGAAGATTCTGGGCGGCGGCGAGCTGACCCGGAAACTTATCGTGAAGGCGGACAAGTTCACGGATTCCGCCAAAGAAAAGATCGAGGCTCTCGGCGGGAAAGCCGAGGTGATCTGACCATGTGGGAAACCCTTCGCAATGCCTGGCGCGTGGACGACCTTCGTAAGAAGATCCTTTATACCCTTGGCATGCTGCTGGTGTTCCGTCTGGTGGGCGTGATTCCCGCTCCCGGTGTGGATATCGTGGCGGTCAATGCGAAAATGGGCACCACCAGCCTTCCGCTGCTGGACTTGGTGAACATGATGACAGGTAATGCCTTCTCCAATATGACCGTCATGGCCATGGGCATTACCCCCTACATCAACTCCTCCATCATTATGCAGCTGCTGACCATCGCCATCCCGGCGCTGGAGCGGATGCAGAAGGAAGGCGAGGAAGGACGCAAGCGCATCGCCACCATCACCAGGTATGTCACAGTGGGTTTGGCCGTGGTTCAGGCCATCGGCCTGGTGGCCGGCCTGGGCTATATCAAGTCCGGCTGGTTCAACTATGTGCTGGTGGGACTGAGTATGGCCGGCGGTACTTCCCTGGCCATGTGGATCGGTGAGCGCATTACCGAAAAAGGCATCGGCAACGGTATCTCCCTGCTGATCTTTGCCGGTATTGTGAACAACCTGTTCAGCGGCATTGTCGGGGGCGTTAGGAAGGCCTCCACTGCGTCAGATTGGACCAATCTCTTTGTCATTGTAGTCGCGGCTGTCGCGATGATCACGCTGATCACCTTTGTGGATATGGGTGAAAGGCGCATCCCGGTGCAGTACGCCAAGCGTGTGGTGGGCCGCAAGATGTACGGCGGGCAGAGCACCCACATTCCTATGAAGGTGAACTCCACGGGCATGCTCCCCCTGATCTTCGCCTACTCCTTTATGGCGTTCCCCGGCACCATTATCCAGCTGATCGGCGGGCCCCAAAGCTCGGTCTATCTCTGGTGGACTAGGTATATGGGCAGCACCAGCGGCGCTTACCTGACTGTTACCGCACTGCTGATCATCGCGTTTACGTTTTTCTATACTTCCATCAGCTTCAACCCGCAGGACATCAGCAAGAATATCCAGCAGCAGGGCGGCTTGATCCCCGGCATCCGCTCGGGGAAAAACACGGTGGATTTCCTGAAGCGCACCAGCAACCGGCTTACGCTTTTCGG
Organism: Bacillota bacterium; assembly: GCA_023459275.1. GTDB lineage: Bacteria > Bacillota > Clostridia > Christensenellales > Aristaeellaceae > JAEWAH01. The sequence continues at coordinate 11,242 of JAEWVC010000108.1, forward strand.
TGCGCTGTTCCTGGCCGTTCTGGCCACGATCCCCACGCTCCTGACAAGAGGCCTTCAGGCGTCGGTGCCTTACGCGGCATCCTCTCTGATCATCGCCGTCAGCGTGGCGCTGGAAACCACCCGCCAGTTGGAGAGCCAGCTCACCATGCGGCATTACAAGGGTTTCCTATAAAACGTTCGGCTTATGCGCCGTCCGGGCGAAGAACCGGACGGCATGGGCCGGGCATTGTTGGCATAGTATGAAAGAAGCTGTCCTGCCGGCGGAAAGGAAAGAACACACATGAACATCATCTTTCTTGGACCTCCGGGTGCCGGTAAAGGCACTCAGGCACAGCGGGTCTGCGCACAACTCGGGATCCCCCAAATCTCCACCGGTGATATCCTCCGCCGGGCCATCCGGGAAGGAACCGAGACCGGGCGCAAGGCAAAGGCGTTCATCGATGCCGGACAGCTTGTTCCGGACGATGTGGTCATTGCCATTGTGGCGGAACGCCTTACAGAAAAAGACTGTAAAAACGGTTATATCCTGGACGGCTTTCCCAGAACCGTGCCCCAGGCCGAGGCGCTCAAGAGCATTGCGAGAATCGATGCCGTACTCAACCTGGACGTGCCGGACGAGGCACTTGTTTCAAGGCTTTCAGGCCGGAGGGTCTGCACAAAGTGCGGCGCTACCTACCATGTAAGCCTCCTGAACGGAAAAACGGATTGTGCCGTTTGCGGCGAACCGCTGGTCCAGCGGGAGGACGACAAAAAGGAAACGGTGCAGAACCGCCTTGCGGTTTATCATCGCCAGACAGCGCCGCTGGTGGAATACTACAAAGAGGCCGGGCTTTTGAAAACGGTGGCCGGGGATCAGGGGATGGAAGAGACATTCAAGGCCATCCTAAAGGCTTTAGGGGTTGCAAAATGATCTATCTCAAGAATCCGGATCAGATTGACAAAATGCGCGAGGCCGGTGCGCTGCTGTACGAGGTGCTTCAAAAACTGCGGGACGCCGTTAAGCCGGGGATGACCACGGCCGCGCTGGATGTTTACGCAGAGCAGCTTATCCGCAAGCACAATGCCATCCCCTCTTTCCTGAATTATCACGGGTATCCGGCCACGCTTTGCACCAGTGTGGACCACCAGGTGGTCCATGGCATCCCCAGTGAGGATGTGGTGCTGAAGGAAGGCTCCATTTTAAGTGTTGATTGCGGGCTGGTGCTGGACGGCTGGCAGGCTGACAGCGCCTTTACCATCGGGGTAGGGGAGATTTCCGCCCAGGCCGCGTCCCTGATCGAGATTACCGAACAGTGCTTTTGGAAAGGCGCGGCCCAGGCCATCTCAGGCAGCCGCCTGGGGGACATCGGGCACGCAGTCCAAAGCTGGGCGGAAGCCCACGGTTACTCCGTCATCCGCGATCTGACCGGGCACGGCATCGGCCGGGCCATGCACGAAGAGCCCAGTGTGTTCAACTTTGGCGAGGCAGGACGGGGTGTCCGCCTGCGCAAGGGAATGACGCTGGCCATTGAGCCCATGATCGCCGCTGGCCAGTGGCCTGTGGAGGAATCGGATAACGGCTGGACCTTTTCTACCAAGGACAAAAGTCTTGCCGCGCACTATGAGCACACCATCGCCGTATCGGATGGGCTGCCGGAAATACTGACGCTTCCTGGGTTCACCTGGAAGGAGGAGGACGCGTGAAGCCCATTCCCTTTGAAATTGGGCGCGTGGTTCTCTCCACGCAGGGGCGGGACCGCGGCCGGCTGTTTGTGGTGATTTCCGTGACGGACGATGACTACGTGCTGATGGCGGACGGGGACTTAAGAGGGGTTGAGCGCCAAAAGCGCAAAAAGACAAAGCACCTGCACGCCAAACCCTTTCTTTTCCCGGAGCTTTCAAAAAAGCTGCGAACGAACACAGCCGTTCTGAACAGTGAGCTTCGAACATTTTTGAAGGAAACGGCGGCACAGACATTGCCAACCAGCAAGGAGGGTTGCGGACTTGTCCAAGAATGATGTCATTGAAATGGAAGGCCACGTGATCGAGGCGCTTCCCAACGCCATGTTCCAGGTGGAGCTTCCCAATGGCCATCGTATTATGGCCCATATCTCGGGCAAGATGCGCATGAATTTTATCCGCATCTATCCCGGCGACAAGGTCACTATCGAGCTTTCCCCCTACGACCTTACCAGGGGCCGCATCACATGGCGCAGCAAGGGCTGAGCCGTACACGAAATCTCCCGCCCGCCGGGCGGATGCAAGGAGGATCTATTCCATGAAAGTCAGGCCTTCCGTTAAGCCCATTTGCGAAAAATGCAAGATCATCAAGCGCAAGGGCCGCATCATGGTCATCTGCGAGAATCCCAAGCATAAGCAAAAGCAGGGTTGAGCCGGGGGCTCTGCCC
>JAEWVC010000109.1 GCA_023459275.1 Bacillota bacterium
GCCCGCCTCCGAGGTGAAAAAAATGGCCTTTACGCACCTGCATTTGCACACAGAGTACAGCCTTCTGGACGGCGCATGCCGGATCAAGCATCTCATGGGCCGGCTAAAGGAGCTTGGCATGGAGAGCTGCGCGGCAACGGACCACGGCGTGCTGTACGGCGCGGTGGAATTCTACCAAGCGTGCAAGGACAGCGGCATCAAGCCCATCCTTGGCTGCGAGGTATACATCTGCCCGGACATGGAGGACAAGCAGGTGGTATCCCGGGAGTACAGCCACATGGTGCTGCTGTGCGAAAACAACACGGGCTATCAAAACCTGATGGCCCTGGTGAGCGAAGGCTTTTTGAAGGGGTTTTACTACCGGCCCCGCATTGACTACAAGCTGCTGGAAAAGCATGCGGAAGGATTGATCTGCCTGTCGGCCTGCTTAAGCGGTGATCTGCCCAAGCTGCTGCTCATGGGCAGGCGGCAGGACGCGAAGGAATACGTGCTGCGTATGCAGCGCCTGTTTGGCGAAGGGAAATTTTACATAGAGATCATGGACCACGGCATCCCGGAGGAAAAGCAGGTGCTGCCGGAGCTGGTGCGGTTAAGCCGGGAGACGGGCGTGCCGCTGATCGCCACCAACGACGCGCATTATTTGCGGCGGGAGGACGCGGCGGCCCAGGAGGTTTTGATGTGCATCCAGACCGGCAAGACGCTGGCGGACGAAAGCCGGATGCGCATGGAGACCCAGGAGCTGTACGTCAAGAGCGAGGAGGAGATGCGCACCCTCTTTTCCGCCTGGCCGGACGCCATCGAAAACACGCAAAAGGTGGCGGACATGTGCCGCGTGGATTTTGAGTTCGGTAAAATCCACCTGCCCAGCTACAAGCCCATCCCGGAAGGGGAGACACCCCTGTCCCTGCTCACAAGCCTTTGCAGGCAGGGGCTTACCCGGCTCTATCCGCAAGATTCCGGGGAAGACGGCGCGCCCTACAAACGCCTGATGTACGAGCTGGATACCATCGCCGGCATGGGCTATGTGGATTACTTCCTGATCGTGTGGGACTTCATCCATTACGCCAAGAGCCACAACATTATGGTGGGGCCGGGCCGGGGCAGCGGCGCGGGCTCTATCGTGGCGTACACCCTGGGCATCACCTCCCTGGACCCGCTGAAGTACAACCTGCTCTTTGAGCGCTTTTTGAACCCGGAACGCATCTCCATGCCCGATCTGGATATTGATTTTTGTTACGAGCGCCGCCAGGAGGTCATCGATTATGTGGCGGACAAGTACGGTGCGGACCACGTGGCGCAGATCATTACCTTTGGCACCATGGCCGCCAGAGGCGTTGTCCGGGACGTGGGCCGGGTGCTGGGCATGACGTACCAGGAAGTGGACAAGGTGGCCAAGGCCGTGCCCTTCGAGCTGGGCATGACCTTGGAAAGGGCCCTGAAGGTAAGCCCGGAACTGGCGGCGGCCTATGCCGGGGATGACCGGGTGAGGCAGCTTATCGACACGGCGCTGTCCCTGGAGGGCATGCCCCGCCATGCCAGCACCCATGCCGCCGGGGTGCTCATCACCAGCGCGCCGGTGACGGAATACGTACCCCTGCAGAAGAACGACGAGGTCATCACCACCCAGTACACCATGGGCATCCTGGAAAAGCTGGGCCTTTTGAAGATGGATTTCCTGGGCCTGCGCACGCTGACGGTGATTAGGGATACCCTGGACATGCTCAGGGAGGCTGGCACCGATTTGAAACCGGAGGATATCCCCCTTGACGATCCCGCCGTGTACGAAATGATCTCCCAGGGGGACACCGACGGGGTGTTCCAATTGGAAGGCGGCGGCATGCGCAGCTTTTTGGGCAACATGAAGCCGGAGAACTTTGAGGACATCATCGCCGCCATCTCGCTGTACCGCCCCGGCCCCATGGAGAGCATCCCCAGGTACATCCAGGGCAAGCACAACCCTTCCACCGTGCAGTACGCGACCCCGCTTTTGAAACCCATCCTGGACGTGACCTACGGCTGCATGGTGTACCAGGAGCAGGTGATGCAGATCGTGCGTGACCTGGCGGGCTATTCCCTGGGCCGCAGCGACCTGATGCGCCGGGCCATGTCCAAAAAAAAGCACGACGTGATGCAAAAGGAGCGGGAATATTTTGTCCACGGCATGAAGGACAAGGACGGAAATCAAATCATCCCCGGCTGTATCAACAACGGCGTGCCGGAGGAGGTGGCGGAGCACATCTTTGACGAGATGAGCGCCTTCGCCTCCTACGCCTTCAACAAAAGCCACGCGGCGGCTTACGGCGTGGTGGCTGTGCAGACAGGCTGGCTGAAAAAGCACCATCCCGTGCCTTTCATGGCGGCCATCATGAACAGCGTGTACGGCAATGCGCCCAAGATCGCGGGGTATATCCAATACTGCCGGGAGCATGGCATTCCCATCCTGCCCCCGGATGTGAACATCAGCACCTGGCGTTTCACTATGGATGCATCATCAGGCAAGCCGGGCATCCGTTTCGGCCTTGGCGCGGTGAAGAACGTGGGCCAGGGGGCGGTGGAGGCCATCGTCCGGGAACGGGGAAAGGGCAGATACAAGGATATCTTCGACTTTTGCGGCCGGGTGGACCCGGAGAGCATCAACAAGCGGGTGGTGGAAAGCCTGATCAAGGCCGGGGCCTTCGACGGCACCGGCGCCAGACGTTCCCAGCTTTTGAAAGTGTACGAGCCCGCCATGGACGCTGCTGCCAGCCGGCACAAGCAGAACATCACCGGACAGATGTCGCTGTTCGACCTGGGCGGGGGGCTGCCCACCGCCGGATTTTTCCGGGAGAAGCTCCCGGAGGTGGAAGAATTTCCGGCCCGCTCCCTGCTGTCCATGGAAAAGGAGATGACCGGTGTGTACATCAGCGGCCATCCCCTGGACGAATACGCGAAACTATTAAACCGCCTGGAATGCAATACCGCCTTCGTGGCGGACCTTACCGAGCGGCCGGACAAGGGGCTGTCCCTGGACGGCATGACGGTGCGCATGGGCGGCATACTGACGGATGCCCGGGGCAAGGCCACCAAGAAGGGCGCGTTCATGGGCTTTGTGACCCTGGAAGACCTGACGGGCCAAATCGAGGGGCTTGTGTTCCCCAGGGTGTATGAAAAATACGCCGGCGTGCTGAAAACCGACGACCTGGTGATATTGACCGGAAAGCTGTCCATCAGGGAGGACGAGGATACCAAGCTCCTGGTGGACAGCGTGGCACCGCTCCAACCCGCCGGGCAGGAGGAGCCGGAAATACCGGAACCCCTGCCGGAAGGCCGGACCGCGGCGGAGGACCCCGATGATCCGTTTCCGCTGCCCTTCCATGACGCGGCGCCGGCATTAACCGATGCGCAGTTGGCCAAGCAGGCGCCCATGAAGCTGTTTTTGCGGGGGGAGCGGGCACAGATGGAGGAGATGAAGGCCCTCATCGGCGGATATCCCGGCCCGGTGCCGGTGTATTACCACATCCCCGGCGAAAGGATCACCCTTTTGACGCCCAAGGCGCTCTGGTGTGACGGCGACGAGCCCGTGCAGCAGGCGCTGGAAATCCTGCTGGGGCCGGGAAACGTCAAGGCGGTGCTGTAGCGTTAAAGTTTATACCCTTTGAAGGATACGGCTGCCCACGCGGACGCCCCAGGCTTGCCCCGTACGGATGAAAAATTCCAGGCGGCTTACCGGGGCGTCATCCGTTTCATTCACATAGCCAAGAAAGCGCGTGCCGCCGCAGTAGCGCAGCGTATATTTTGATTTGTCCGTTTCCCCGGTCAGCTTCCCTTCCGCAAGCCTTATCACGAGCCGTACCGGCACGCCCTCATGGCCCAGGTATTCCCCCTCCGCCATCTTCGGATCGGAAAAATCCCGGCCGGCCGGGAGAAACCAGCGGTGGCAGGTATCAAGAGGCAGGCCCATCACGGCGTTGTAGAGCGCCAACATGATCCCGTCCATATCCGCATCCCCCTGATTGCACAGCACCGCAAAGCCGTATCCCTCCCCTTTCAGAAAGCCGCCCTTGGTGGATACCCCGTGCAGCCCGCCGGAATGCTCGCAGATCACGCGGCCTTCCTTCACCCGCTTGTACAGCCCCAAGCAGTAGACGGCCTGGTCCGTTTCCGGGAAGGCGGAACCCATGAGCATCTCCGCCGCTTCCCTGGGGATGGCCTGCTTTCCCTCGTGGATACCGCTATTGGAAAGGCACCTGTAATAGGCCGCCATGTCCCTGGCGGTGGACTTGACCATGGCGCAGCCCCGAAAGGGCGGAAGGATGCTCCAATCGTCATCCCCCTTGCGCGCGCCGTCCTCCATCTCAAAAAGTGAGGTGATGTTGCCGCCGGAAAGTGCCCTGGCGGAGATACAATCATCATCCATGGCGGTGCGTGCCATGCCAAGCGGCTCAAAGATCCGTTCCTTGCAGAACGCTTCCAAAGGCATGCCCGCCACCTGGTCCGCCACGTAGGACAGGATGGCGTACCCCTCGTTGCAATAGCTCATGTATTCCCCCGGCGCGCCTAGGGAGGGGTAGGGGCATTTCGCAATATATTCAATGATCTGCCCGATGGTTTCCATTTTGTTGGGCGCGGTGCGCCGCATTTCCCGAATCCATTCCCCGTCCCGATGGACGCTGTTCATGGCGATGGACCACTCCAGCGGCTCCATGGGCGGGATCCCCGCCGTATGCATGGCCAGATGGCGCAGCGTCACCGCGTCCCTGGCCGCTCCAGGCACAGAAAATCCGGGGAAATATTTGTAGACCGGGTCTTCCCAGGAGAGTTTCCCTTCATAGGCCAGGATGGATACTGCCAGAGCGGTGATGGATTTGCTCATGGACGCGATGCCAAACATGGTGTCGCAGTCCACCGGGATCTTCATTTCCAGGTCCCGGAAGCCGTATCCGTTTTCAAATACGGTGCCTTCCGGCCCCTTGACGCATACCGCCACCCCCGCCAGGCTGTCCTTTTCCGTAAGTTTGCGGATCGCAAGATCCAGTTCTTTCGTGCCAATCATCCCGGTTCCTCCAAATCATGCCGTTTTATAGCTTTTTTCTCCGGTGCACAAAGAAAATTGTATCATGAAAAATGACTTATCGGGTGCAGCTTATGCATTTTTTTTATTCCGCCAAAAGATTGCATTGTTTTTCTGCAGGTTTTCATTTCACATTCTTCATTGGAAGCGTTGACGGTATACAAAATAGGTGTTAAAATCAGCATAAGCAAAGAAGCTGCACCTATGAAAGGGCATGCGGCTCTTTTTCTTATACCGCTCCGATCGAGGCAGAAGGGGATGGAATATTGCGGTATATCGGCAAACGGCTGCTGATTGGCCTTTTCCTGGTGCTGTGCGTATCCTTCCTGGTATTCAGTATGCTGTATATGATGCCCGGCGACCCCATCAACCTGATGGCCGGCGAGGCGGCCAAGCCGGAAAAGCTGGCAGAGCTGAAGGAGGCCTACGGCCTGAACCGGCCGCTGCTGGTGCAGTATGCGGACTGGCTTTGGAAGATCGTCTCACGGCAGGATTTCGGGATTTCCTTCAAATACAAGATCCCCGTATGGGAATTGGTGCGCGTGCGCATTCCCATCAGCCTGCGGCTGACCTTTATCACCATGCTTATCCAATACCTGGTGGCGGTGCCGCTGGGGCTTTTGTGCGCTTTCAAAAAGGATACGCTGCTGGACCGGGCCGCGGTGAATACGACGCTGCTGCTGACCTCCCTCCCTTCCTTCTGGCTGGCGGCGCTGCTGATGCTGATCTTCGCGGTAAACCTGAAGGTCCTTCCTTTAAGCGGGTTCACCTCCTGGAAACATTACGTGCTCCCCGTGGCTTCCGGGGTGATCGGCGGCCTGGCCAGCACCGTTCGCCTGACCAAATCCGAAGCGCTGGAGGTCCTGCACGAAAGGTATGTGGACACTGCTTACGCCAAGGGGCTCGCCGAGCGGGCCGTGCTGTTCCGGCACGTGCTGCGCAACTCGATGATCGTGATCTGCGTGCAGGTGTTTCAGTCCCTTCCCTGGCTGATTTCCGGCTATATCATCATTGAAACGATGTTTGCCATCCCGGGCATGGGAAGCCTGATGATCAGCTCCATCATCTACCAGGATTTCAACGTAGTGCAGTGCATCATCCTGATTATTTCTGTGCTCACGGTGCTGTGCAATATCTTGAGCGATGTCATCCTGGGTCTTTTGGACCCCCGGATCCGCATATCCACCGGCGGCGGAGATGCCTGAGGCTGCCGGCGCGAGAAAGGATGGGCATTCATGAACGCAAGTCCCTGGAAGGAGTTTTTCCGCAGCAGCTGGAAAAATATCAATTTTATGGTAGGCTTCATCATGCTGCTGAGCATTATTATCCTGGCGGTATTCGCCGACCAGATCGCGCCTTACCCTTATGACGGCAATGACATGACCGCCAAGATCCAGGCGCCCAGCGCCGCTCACCTGCTGGGCACGGACAGGATGGGCCGCGACCTGTTCAGCCGCATCGTGTACGGCAGCCGCATCACATTGAAGGTGGCGCTCATCGGCGGCTCCATCCAGTTGGTGCTGGGTGTGGTGGTGGGTCTTTTTTGCGGCTATTACGGCGGCCTTATCGACCGGGGCATGCTCTTTATCGCGGACCTCACCTGGTGTGTTCCGGGGATGATCATGGCCTTGGCGGTAGTGACCATCCTTGGGTATAACCTGATGAACGCCATCATTGCCATCGCGCTGGTGGGCTGGGCTTCCATGGCAAGGACGGTGCGCGCCAAGACCATGTCCATCAAGAACATGGCCTTTATGGAAACGGGCGTGGCCTTTGGCGAAACCGATCTGGCGCTGATGTTCCGCTACATCCTGCCCAACATTGTGCCCGCGCTGATCGTAATGGTATCCATGGCCCTGCCGGGAACCATCATGTCCACCACCACCCTTTCCTTTCTGGGCATTGGCTCCCAGCCCCCGTCCCCGGACTGGGGACTGATGGTGTCCGACGGGATCAAGTACATCACCCGCGCGCCCTGGCTGGCCATCTATCCCGGCCTGGCGCTGGTCTATACGGTGCTCAGCTTCAGCATCCTGGGCGAGGGCCTGCGTGACCTGCTGGACCCCCGGATGAAATCGCAGTAAGGAGAGCGGAGCATGCAGGAAGAGCTTCTTCAACTGAAAAATCTATCCGTGGATTACCGTGTGAGAGGCGGGTACCTGTCCGCCGTCAAGGACGTGAATCTCTCTATTAACAAAAGCGAGATTTTCGCCATCGTAGGCGAGTCCGGCTGCGGGAAATCCACGGTGGCCCACGCCATCATGCGGCTGCTGAACAAGCGGCACACACAGATCACAGGGGAAATCCTGTTCAAGGGAACCAACCTTGCGGGCCTTTCCGACAGGGCTCTGACAAAGATCCGCGGCCGGGATATCGGTATGATTTTCCAAAATCCGCTGGATTCCCTGAACCCTGTATACCAGACCGGTTCCCAGGTGTCCGAAGCCATATTGCTGGACGGCGTAACGAAAAAGGATGCCTGGGACAAGGTGATCGGCCTGTACAAGTCCGTGCGCATGCCGGACGCCCAGAAGCGGGCGAAGGCCTTCCCCCATGAAATGTCCGGCGGCATGCGCCAGCGGGTGATGATCGCCATGATGCTAAGCCGCAACCCTTCTTTGCTTATTGCCGACGAGCCCACCACCGCCCTGGATGTGACCATTGAGGCACAGATTCTGGAGATCATCCTGGAATTGAAGCGGGAGTTCAACACCGCTATTATGATGATCACCCATAATTTCGGGTTGGTGGCGGAGGTGGCCGACCGGGTGGCCATCATGTACGCCGGGGAAGTGGTGGAACAGGGCACAGTGTTTGAGGTGTTTGACCATCCGGCTCATCCCTATACCGGGCTTCTGCTCCAGGCGCTGCCTAGGATGTCCAAAAAGGAAGGGCGCCTTAGGACCATCGACGGCACCGTGCCGCGCCTGATGGAGAAAGTCCCCGGCTGCCGGTTTTGCAACCGCTGCCCCTACCGGATGGACATTTGCGCCGATACGGAACCGCCAAGCCTCCTGCTGAGCGGCACCCATTCCTGCCGCTGCCATTTGCCAAAGGAACGGCTGTTCCAGAAGGATTGATCCGGCGCATCCGCGCAAGAGAGGAGGCTTCCCATGGACCTTCAAACCACACCTATCATTGAAATGAAGGGTGTGAAAAAATATTTCTCCCTGGACAACGGCTTCTTCGCAAAGGGGAAGCGCTTTGTAAAAGCGGTCAATGATGTAACGCTGTCCATCAATCAGGGCGAGATCGTGGGCCTTGTGGGGGAGTCCGGCAGCGGCAAGACCACCCTGGCCCGGGTGATCCTGAATCTGACGAAGCTTACAGGCGGCTCCGTGGTCATGGACGGAACGGACATGGCCAAGGCCGGGCGCGGAGAGATCCATGCATTGCGTGCCAAGGTGGCCGTGGTGTTCCAGGACCCCGCCTCCAATTTGAACCCCAGGGAAACGGTGGAAAGCTCCATCACACGGCCGCTGATCCTGCACGGCATGCCCAAGGCCGCCGCCAGGAAAAAGGCAAGGGAGAGCATGCAGTCCGTAAAGATGGACACGCAATATCTGTATAGCTATCCCCACCAGCTTTCCGGGGGGCAGCTCCAGCGCATCGCCATCGCAAGGGCCCTGGTGATCGACCCCAGGATCATGATCCTGGATGAACCCACCTCCGCCCTGGACGTGTCTGTGCAGGCGCAGATCCTGAATTTGCTGCTGGATTTGCAGGAGGAGCGGAAGCTGACGTACCTTGTCATCACCCACGACCTGAACGTGGTGCGCTACATCAGCGACCGGGTGGCGGTGATGTACCTTGGCCGCCTGGTGGAATACGGCCCTACCGAGGCGATTTGCCAAAATCCCCGGCATCCCTACACCCAGGCGCTGATGGCGGCTTCCCCCATCCTGGACCCGCGCCTTCGAGGCAGGGAAAAGCATCTGATGGCAGGCGACCCGGGAAGTCTGATCAACCTTCCCGCCGGCTGCTCCTTCCATCCGCGCTGTCCCTTCGCCATGCCTCAGTGCGCGCAGGTTTTGCCGGAGACCACGTATCTTGACTCCCAGCATCAGGTTTGCTGCCACCTTTGCGCGAAAAAAGAAGCCTGATTGGTATGCTCCGGCCGCTCCGGCGTTCGCGCCGGGCTTCTGGATAGATTTCCTAATAATAAAGGAGGACGAACACATGAGGAAGAGGCTCCTCACCGTACTACTGGCGGCTGCCATGCTTCTGGCCATGGCCCCGGCGCTTTCCGCCCAGGCAACGGAAGCAAAGGAACTTGTGATCGTTGACAGCGAGTGGCAAGGGATCGACATGTTCCAATGCACCTCCTGGAACGGCATCCAGCAGCTCATCGCGGACACCATCCTGATCAAGGCCGAGGACGGCTCCTCGCTGCCCTGCATCGCCTCCAAGTCCGTTTGGTCTGAAGACGGCAAGACCTGGACCCTCACCATCCCCGAAGGCATGTACTATTCCACCGGCGCGCAGGTGGAGCCTGAGGACGTGAAGGCCAGCATCGAGTGGGGGCTGCAGGTGAGCACCTACGGCGTCTCCGGCATGGAGTTTGAGTCCATTGACGTCAGCGGCCGCGACGTGATCTTCCACCTCAAGGACTTCATGGCCGATATGGAGTACAACTTCATGGACGGCTTCATCGGCGTTATCGACAAGGATGAACTGGACACCATGACCAAGGAAGAACTGCTTTGGGGCTGCCACCCCTATGGACCCTACTACGTGGCCGAGTACTCCCCCGGCGCCTACGCGATCCTGAAGGCGAATCCCGGCTACAAGACCAACAACCCCCTGGTCACCAACCAGGGCCCGTCCAAGGCGGACACCCTCCGCGTCATCATCACGGAAACGGAAGACTTTACCGCCTACACCGGCATCTCCACCGGCGAGTATGACATCCTGGCGGACACCCCCACCGATTACGTGGAAGACCTGATGACCAATCCGGATGTCACCGTGGTCTCCGCCTCCGGCGCGTCGGTGAAATATGCCGAGATGAACATCAAAAACGAATTCCTCTCCGATCCCAACGTGCGCAAGGCGGTCATCCTGGGCATCAGCCGGGATCACATCAACGGCTACATGAACAGCTTCCACGAGGCCGCCTACTCCCTGGTGCTGGATCTGTGCCTGAACTATGATCCGGCCGCCGAGGAATACTACAAGGCCAATTATGGCTATGATCCGGAGCTTGCCAAGTCTCTGCTGGCGGAATCCGGCTATACCGACAGCGACGGAGACGGCTATGTGGACAAGGATGGCAAGAAGCTTACCTTCATTTTCTCCATCCGGGATGACGACACCTCCGTGATGGTGGGCGAATCCGTCCGCGCCGACATGAAGGACATCGGCATCGACCTGACACTGGAACCGCAGAACTGGTCCTACGTCAACCAGAAGGTTGTGGACGGCGCCTTTGATATGGCCTACCTGGGCCTGGGCTGGGGCGAACCCATGCTGCTGGTAAACCGCTTCTGCAACCGCAATGCCGAGTGCACCAACCTGGACCTTGCGGGCCAGATGGAACTGGTAACCAAGGCGCAGTCCACCGTCGATTACGACGAGCGCACCAAGGTAATCACCCAGATCCAGGAAAAGCTGTTTGACTACTGCACCATCATCCCGCTTTTGAGCGACAAGGATGGCTTCCGCACCTGGAGAAGCGGCATCAAGGGCATTGTAACCACGCCCACCGGCGGCTTCTTCCTGGGCGACATCGAATGGTAATTTTCCCCTAACGGACAGGGGCAAAGGGAAGAACTTTCCCTTTGCCCCTCAGGCTATCGACAAAGTGGCTATGCCACTTTGTCGAGGTTTTCCCTCGCTGCACTGCACGACGGCTGCGCCATCGTGCGGCCGTTTGCTCGGGCAAGGTAGGAATTTCTTCGAAATTCCCGCGAAAATCACCGCACATGTCGCTGATTTTCGATCTGCAATCGGAGGACCGCAGTCCTCCGATACCTCCTATGGGTTTGTTGATGGTCTGAGGGGCAAAGGGAAGAACTTTCCCTTTGCCCCTTATTTTCTTTTGACGCATGGCATAAAAAGCATTGCAGCCCGGGGTAATGCCTGTTACAATACAGAAAGCGTTTTTCGGAAAGGGGGGCCTGCCCATCAAGGCGCAAACCTCCAAAAAGGCATTGGTCCTGTTTTTTATCCTGATCTCGGCGGCGGCGCTGGGGAACGGCCTGAGCGACGCGGTATACGCCAATTATTTTAAGGAAGCCTACAACGCCGACGCCACGCTTCGGGGCTTTATCGAATTTCCCCGGGAACTGCCGGGGATGCTCTGCTCCCTGGTGATCGCGGCGTTATCCATGCTGGGGGACCTGCGTCTGGCCTTTATCGCCCAGGCGCTGGCTTTTACGGGGCTGACAGCCTTGGGCCTTACCACCCCGCCCCTTGCGGGGATGCTGACCTTCCTGTTCATCAATTCCATGGGCATGCATTTGTTCATGCCGCTGCAGGACGCCATCGGCATCTCCCTGGCGGAGCCTGACCAGGTGGGGCGGCGCATGGGGCAATATGCCAGCACCCGCATGGCGGTGGGCTTCGCGGCGGGGCTGGTGGTATTCTTCGGATTCAGAAGCGGGCTGTTTTCCTTTGTCACGCCCGTCAAGACCGTTTTCCTGCTGGGCGCCGGCGCTTTCGCGGCGGCCATGGCAGTTGCCCTTCTGCTGGTAAAAACCGCGGGGCCCCAGCCCAAGGTCAAACGCAAATTCAAGCTGCTGTTTCGGAAGCAGTACAAATACTATTATCTATTGACGGTACTTAACGGTGTGCAGAAGCAGATCGCCTATGTGTTTGGCACCTGGGTGGTGGTGGAGCTTTTGCGCAAGGGAGCGGACACCGTATCGCTGCTGCTGATTGCCGCCAGCTTTTTAAGCGTATTCTTCATGCGCTATGTGGGAAAGTGGATGGACCGGTTCGGCATCAAAAAGATGATGTATGCCGATGCGCTGTCCTTTATCGTTGTGTATGTGATCTATGGGCTTGCGGTATGGGGGATCGTAAGCCATGTGCTGCCGGAAGGCCGCTGGCCCGCTTTGCTGATCTACGGCCTGTTTGTGCTGGACCGGCTGAGCATGCAGCTTGGCATGGTGAAGGTGTTGTACCTGCGCTCCATCGCGGTGAGCAACGAGGAAATCACCGCCACGCTGTCCACCGGCATCAGCCTGGACCATGTGGTGGCCATCATCGCCGCGCAGGTAAGCGGCCTGGTATGGCTCACATTCGGACCCCAGTGGGTGTTTTTTATCGCCGCGTTCTTTTCCCTGGGCAACCTGTTTGTGGCCTGGCGGCTGCCGTCCGGCAAGAAGCCCGCTTCCCGGGAGGAGGTCCTCCTGAGCGAGGAGGCTATGGAAACGGAAACTTTCTAGTGATATTTTGCAATCGTGCAAATCCTCTTTCTATGCATCTGTCCCAGCGGGCAAAATTCATGTATCCTTAGAAGGCCGCCGCATGTAAATATTCTATCCTGTCAGCACCACATCAAAGGGGAGCCGTTTCCGGCTCCCCTTTGGGATTGTTTTGCGTTTTGGGGCTCGTCAGGCATCGGACCTGTCGGGCAGAAGCGCGTTGGCCAGAACGCCGATAATGACCGCGATGAACAGGCCGGAGATGGTGAGGGTTACGTCGCCAAGCATGAGCGAAATGCCGCCCAAGGCGCCAATGCCCAGACCGAATACCAGGATCATGGCAACGATCATCAGGTTGCGGCTGTTGGTGAAGTCAAGCTTGCTTTCGGCCAGCGTCCTGATGCCGATGGCGGCGATCATGCCGAACAAAACGATTTCAATGCCGCCCTTTACGGGGCCCGGGATCGTTTGCAGGATGGCGCCGAACTTGCCCACAAAGCCCAGGATGATGGCAAACACCGCGGCGCCCCTTAGCAGCTTGGGATTGTAGTTTTTAGTGGTGGCCAGAACACCGGTGTTTTCAGAATAGGTGGTGTTGGCAGGGCCGCCAATAAAGCCGGCGAGAGCCGTTGCAAGTCCATCGCCGATCAGCGTGCGGTGCAGGCCGGGTTTCTGGAAGAAGTCCTTGCCAACCACCGCGCCGTTTGTGGTAATATCGCCAATATGCTCCATGAAGGTCACCAGGGCGATGGGCGCGATAGACAGGATCACGCCAAGCTTGAAAACCGGCAGGGAGAAGAAGGAAACATTGTTGGAATCCTTGGTAACAAACGGAATATTGATCCAACTGGCGTTTGTGATGGGGGAGAAGTCCATCTTGTACACGCCGAACAGGTCCAAGACCACGCAGAACAGGTATCCGGCGGCCAGGCCGATGAGGATGGGGACCAGCTTGAAGAAGCCTTTGGTGAACACGGAGGAAACAACGACGGCAGCCAGCGTGAACAGCGCAATCAGGATGCAGATGCCCGTTTGCCCGTCTATGCCCGCAGCGAGGTTGGCATAATTGGTAGCGTCATTGATGGCGACCGAGGAAAGGCCAATACCGATGACGATGATAACCGGGCCCGTGACCACCGGCGGGAAAAGCTTCTTGATCTTTGCGGGGCCGATGAGGTAGGCAATCAGGGCAAAGGCAAGGTACAGAAGGCCGGCCACGACGATGCCGCCTTGCGCAAGAGGCACGTTTTCCGGGACCACGATGCCATCGGGCTTCACCACGGCGGCAATAGCCGCGATGAACGCGAAAGAGGAGCCCAGAAAAACGGGCACGATCCCCTTTGTCACCAAGTGGAAAAGGAGCGTGCCCAAGCCTGCGCTTACAAGAGCCATTGCGGGATTAAGACCTGTCAGAAGCGGAACCAAAACCGTCGCGCCGAACATTGCGAATAAGTGCTGGAGACTCAAAGGAATGAATTGCGCCATCGGGAGTTTGTCCTGAACCGTAACGCTTTTTTTTTGCAAGTTCCCCACCTCCATGTTGTTTTTCCGTTTGCTGCAGGAAAGTATATCATAAGTGAAACAAAGAGTCACTAGGGGTATGCTGTTTTTAAATGTTTTTTGCGGCAATTGTCATAATGTGATGCAATATGTAGTAGTTTGGCGTACTTATCCCGCCTTGCAACGAAGGGAAACCGATTTTCTGCGCCCTTCTTATGCAGTATAGGTGCGCCGGTAAAAGGAGATGATCTTGAAAAAATATCAGAAAAACACCGGGCGGTTTCCGAAGGGAGGCCGCCCGGGTTATCCTATGCCTAAAATAGGGATTCCAAAGGGATGTATCCCTTTGGCAGGGATCCAGGGGACTGCGTCCCCTGGTTACACGAAATCCTTGCGCATGGGGGTAAACACATCTACCAGGATGCCCGCTTCCAGGCAGAGGGTGCCATGGGGAACGTCCGGGGGGAAGGCAATGGAGTCGCCTTCCTTCACAACTACCTCCTCACCCTCCACGGTAAAGCGGAAGCTTCCGCTCTTCACATAGGTGCATTGCACATGGGGATGGGTGTGCACGGCGCCCACGCCGCCAGCCTGGAAGCGTACCTCCACGGCCATGATGTCGGGGGTATAGGCCAGCACTTTACGGCTGACGCCGCCGCCCAGTTCTGTAAGCGGGATAGACTCATTGTGCGCGACGATGGCTTTCATAGGGGAAATCCTCCTTATTTAGTCCGGCCACCCGGTCAGGTACAAATGCACCCGGCCCTGAACGTCGCTGGCGTACAGCACGGCGTCGTCCTCCCAGCTTATGGTGGGGTGGCAGTGGGTTTTCTGGCCGTACCAGCTTGTTTTGTGGCGGCACAGCGTGATCACATTGGGGCAGGAACCGGTGAGGTCGATACGCACGATGTCGTCCACCTGGTCCCCCACCAGCAACCTTGCGTCTTTGCCGCAATGATAATGGTTGCAGTAGTGCATCAGGGGCGTGGTAGTGCGCACCTTGCCCGTTTTTTCCGCCAGGCCCACGTAGGGGGAGATGCCGGTATCCTCCGTTTCCTTCACCACGGCCTGGGTGCGGCGGCTGGTGATGGTGCCGTCGTGGCCGGGACCGCGGTTGTCAAAGAAGATCAGCCCATCCCTGGTCCAAAACTCGTGGCCGACGCTATCCTCTTTCTTCTGCCTGAAGCAGGGAAAAACCTCCAGGCTATCGGTATTCACCAAAAAAATCCGCTGCATCACAAGGTTCCAGGGGCCTTCGTGGCAATACATGAGCAGGTTCCTATCCGTGGGGGAAAACTGCAGATGCCCGGCCTCGCAGGTATCCCGCACGGCGATATACGGCAGCCCGGCCCGGCCGTTTTTCAGAGGGACAAGCATGATGCGGGAACGCTTGACCAGGTACATCTTCTCCTCGAACCCCGCGTAGTTGACGCCGTGTTCCACCTGCACATCCTCGTTCATGAGGATGCCTGCCATAGTATGGTCACAGTTGAGGGATACGCGCCCCGGGCGGTATTCCCGGGGATAGGTGTAGAGCACCTGCTTTTCCCCTGTGGCAAGGGTATGAAGCGTTACTTCCCGGCCATGGCTGTACAGGAGCACAGTGCTTTCCGGGTCCTTGGTCACCTGGGAGACACCTTCGTCCGTGTAACCAGTAACCCTTGTGATGACCCCCGTGTCCCGGTTCACAGTGAACACGTTGTCCATCCCCGGCGTATCCCTGTCGGAGGTAAAGAAAATCTCCCGGCCGCCCCGGGTGAAGGCGTTTTCGGTGAAGTACAAGTGCACGCTGTCGCTGGACAGGCTGGTGGTGAGCTGGGTAACCCGCCGCCCGGTGAGGGGATCGGCAAAAGTGCGCATTTCGGGGCGGTACGTTTGGGGAAGCATGCTTTCCTCCTTGATTGTTCATTATTTGAAGTTTTGGGGATGGGTGCGGGAAGGGTGATTTTTACAAAAATCACCCTTCCCGCAAATAGGTGTCTATCCCTTCACCGACCCCAGCAGCACGCCCTTGGCGAAGTGCTTTTGCAGGAAGGGGTACACGCAGATGATGGGCACAGTGCTGACCACGATGGTGGCATACTTCACCGCATCGGTGGCGGCCCAGACGATCTCCTGCTCGGACATGTTGTCATTGCCCATGCCGCCCAGGGAAAGGATCACGATCTGGCGGAGCCAAACGGTGATAGGCCACATGCTGCTGTCATCCAGATAGATCATGGGGCGCATGTAATTGTTCCAATGGCCCACGGCGTAAAACAGGGAGAAGGTGGCCAGGGAAGCCTTGCTCATGGGCAGCACGATGCGGATGAAGGACTGCATCTCATTGCAGCCGTCAATGCGGGCACTCTCCTCAATGCTTTCGGGGATGTTCTGGAAGAAGTTTTTCATGACAATCAGATTATAGCTCGAAATAGCCACCGGAAGCCAGATAGCCCAATAGGTATTTTTTAGATGAAGCTGATTGGCCACCACGATGAAGTCCGGGATCAGCCCGGCGGAGAAGAGCATGAAGAACACCACCACGCGAAGCAGCCACTTGCGGCCCGGCAGGTCCTTTTTGCTTAGCGCATAGGCGGCGGTGGAGGTCATGGCGATGTTGATGAGCGTGCCCACGATGGTAATAAGGAAACTGTTGCCCAGGGACGTCAAGGTTTTCCCGGACTGGAAAATCATGCGGTAGGCATCCCAAGAAAAGGCCGTGAAGCGGCCGTAGGCCATGCCGGTGAGGGAGAAGGAACCCACAACACAATAAACCAGCGGGGCCACCATGACCAGGGAGAAGAGGCCCAGCAGCGCATAGTTGAGGAGGTCAAACGCCTTGCCTGCCCTTGTTTGGTTGCGGGCGGTCATATTGGCCATCAGTACATGCCCTCCTCTCCCATGAGCTTGGCCAGCCGGTTGGTTCCCAGCACCAAAATGAGGCTGACAATGGAGCGGAACAGGCCCACCGTGGCGCTGTAGCTAAAGGAGCTTACGCCAGCGGGCACCTTGTTGCCCAGGATGCCTACATCGTAGATATATGTGTCAAACACCATGCCCACATCCCGGTTCAGGCTGTTGACCATCAGGTAAATCTGGTCAAAGCCCGTGTCCAGGAAGGAGCCCATGCGCAGGATCAGCAAAATTACGATGGTGGATTTAATGCAGGGCAGCGTGATATTCCACAGCTGCCGGAACCGGCCGGCGCCGTCGATCACGGCGGCCTCGTAGAGCTGCTCATCCACCCCCGAAAGGGCCGCCAGGTAGATGATGGTGCCCCAGCCGGCTTCCTTCCAGATCAATTCGAGAATATAGATGGGCCGGAACCATTCCTTCCCGTACAGGAAGGCGATCTGCTCCGAGCTTTTTTGCTGCAGCAGGGAATTCAAAAGACCCCGGGGCGCGGGCCCAAGCAGCAGAAGCATCAGGCTGGCGATCACCGCCCAGCTCAAAAAGTGGGGCAAGTAGACCATGGACTGCAGTGTGCGCTTATAGCCAAAATGGCGGATCTCATTGAGCAGCAGCGACAGGATCAGCGGAAAGGGAAAATACAATACAATGTTCCACACCGCCAGCGTCAGGGTGTTGCGCAGCAGCATCCCAAAATCCCTGCCGTTAAAGAACACCTCAAAATTCCTGTACCAGGGCATGGCTGCAGGGCTTGGCTTGCCCAGGATCTCCAAGGCCGGGATATATTTTAAAAAGACGATGCGAAGGCCCAGAAGGGGAAGAAACTTGAAGATGATATAGTAGGCGAAGGTGGGCAGAAGCATGATGTAAAGCCATTTGTAGCGCATGATCCGCCGAAAAAGCCGGGTCCCCGCGCTAATGCGCGGGCTTTTTACAGGAAACCCGGCGCCTGCGTTCAACATAGGCAGCACCCCTTCAAAGGAATACATAAAAGAAGGGATGGCATGAAGCGCGCGCACTCCATGCCATCCCGGCACAGTGGATTATTGCGCGTTCACGGCCGCGATCAGGTCGTTGCCGCCCTGCTCCATCCATTCGCCCACGGCTTTGTCAAAGCCCGCCTCATCAATCTGGCCCATGATGAACTGCACACGGGCGTCGGAAATGATGGTGGCAATGGAGGCATCCAGGTTCAGCTGGTCCGGATTCAGCTTGCCCACGCTGAGGTCAGGCACGGCATAGGGCTCGTTGGCCACAAACTCGGCGGTGATCCTGTCCAGTTCAGTCAGGCCCTGGCCGTAATCATAGTTCACCACGCGCCGCGGCACGGTGGAGGCGAATACTTCGCTGGACCCGTCGGAAACGCGCAGCTGGCGCTGCTCATCGCTGATGGAAATGGTGCCGTCTGCGTTCTCGGTGTAGTGCAGATCCTTCACACCCACGGTGAGCAGTTTGTCGCCTTCGCCAATGACGCGCAGGGCGCTCAGGAAATCAAGAATTTTTTGGGCGGTGGCCTCGTCCTTCACCGCGGCCTTGGTGAGCAGCAGGCCGCCCATGCCGCCTATGGACAGGGTGGAGTTGACCACTTGGCTGCCGCTGGGGTCGTTAAGCAGGTAGTTGCGGCCAATGACGGCGGTGGGGGTTACCTCAAAGAGCTTGTCGTACTTGCCGCCGGGATGGCGAGCATTGGTGGCGGTGGTGAACATGACACCCGCTTTGCCCTCGCCCAGGGGCAGGTGTTTGTCGTTGCCCTTGACCAGGGCGAAATCACTGTTCATGTAGCCGTTGTCGTACATGTCTTTGAAAAGCTGCAGGGTATCCTTGTAGGCCTGGAAGGTGAAGTAGGGCATAATTTTGCCGTCGGCATCCTTGCCCCAGCGGTTGGGCGCGCCCATGGCCACGGCCAGGGTATCAAAGCCCGCGTAAGTCAATTCCTTGTCGGCATCGTCGATGTAGGCAAAGCCATAGGTATCCTTGATGCCGTTGCCATCCGGGTCATTCTCGGTAAAGGCCCTGGCCATCTCGTAGAATTCCTTCGCGGTGGTGGGAACGGAAAGGCCAAGGGTATCCAGCCAGTCCTGCCGGTAGAGCATGGCCACCCTGGCGCTGGAAACCAGGAAGGGGAACAGGTAGCTGCGGCCGCCCACGGCGGTCACCGTCAGCGCGTAGGGGGTGGTGAGTTCCGAGGTGAACAGCGGGTACTGGGGGACGAGGTCGGTCAGGTCCCAAAACACGCCGTACTGGCAATAATCCAGGTAAGCGGAATTCTTGGTCAGGCCGCTGGTGACCACCATCACCATGGGCTGGTCATTGGAGGCCATTACGGTGTTGAACTTTTGTACAAAGTCGCCCTGGGGCGCCCAGGTGATCTGCAGGTCGACGTTGTACAGCTTTTCCACGGCTTCCAAAACAGGATTGCCTTCGTCACCCACGGTGCCCACCGGGGGTTGATCGGCGTAGAAGGGCGCCAGCATGGTGATCACCAGGGGAGCCTCCCCGGCCAGGGCCGGGGTGAACGCCATCGCGCTCAAAAGCATTATGGCGGCCAACAGCAGGGACAGGGTCTTGCGCATGCTCTTTTTCCTCCTCGTTATGCATTTTTGAAGCGGAAGCGTCCCCCATGTCAGGGGGAATGATGTTCTATTATATGCATGTGCGGTCCCCCGTCACAATCACGAAACCGAAAACCGGATCATCAATTTCCGAAAAAAAGGATTGCCAGAATCGAAAGCGGTATACAAAACAGCAAATCTCTGCCGCATGTGGCTTCCGCACACCTTTGCATCCATCCTGCCCGTATGGTATGATAAGTATCATCAATTGCGCTGGGGGCTATGCCATGCAGGAATTTCGGCAGAGGATGCGCAAAAAAGTCTACCGTACATTTTTACTGTCCTTTTTGCTTGTATTTGTGCTGCCTGCCGTGGCGTTGGTGGGCTTTATGGTGCATATGCTGGGCACGGTGGAAAAGGAATTGGAAACCTCCAACCGCCTGGTGCTGGAGCAGATGAAAAGCGGCGCGGATACCCAGCTTTACGCCGTGATGCGCATCGGCGATACCCTGGTGGCGGACGACAAGGTGCTGTATTTCACCTCTATTTCAGATCCCATGCGATACCTGAACAATATCACCGCCTTCCAGACGCTGCGCACCCTGATCCAGGAAATAACCGGCCTGCAAATCGCCAATGCCGGCGTCAGTGAGAGCTATATCTATCTTGGACGGAGCGGGAAGGTGATCGCCAATACAGTGATGACGGGGCAGGATTACTTCAACCGCCGGCTGGCGGATGAATTTTCCGATTATGAAGATTGGCTTTCCTATGTAAATGCGGGCCGGAACGGCTTTGTCAACCGGGGGCAAGGCGCGCTCCAAAGCCCGCTTGCCTACGTGCGCACCGTTATGCGTGGGGACACCCCGGCGGCTGCCATCGTAATCACGCTGAATGAGGACGTGTTGGACCGGTATAGCCTGATGGCCCGGGAAAAGCAGGGGCTTGGCTTTACGGTCCTGGACCCCGCGGGCGGCGTGCTGTTTTCCACGCTTGCGGACACGGGTTTTATCAAAACAGCGGATATGAATACCGGGGAGGGCGACCTGAAAAATGTGGACAGCGCCCAGGGGAAGCTGCGGGTCATGTATAGCCAAAGCGCCGATACGGGCTGCGCATACGTTCTTACCATCCCTGAAAGCGTATACTGGACGCGGCTTTCCGCCATCCGCCAGGGCAGCGTTTTGCTGGTGGTGCTGATCCTGGCGGTGGGATTTTTCCTGTCCTTTGCCCTGGCCAAACGGCAGTACCGGCCCATCCACGCGCTGCGCAGCTTTGTGGAGGGGATTTCCGCAAGTCCTCCCGGAGAAAGCGGGGATGATTTCACCTATCTTCAGGAAATGATGCAAAGTATGAAGAGCAGCAGGCTAACCATCAGCCAGCAGCTGAAATTTTCCAACCAAAGCATGGAGCATTATGTGCTGGAATCCCTGATGTGGGGTACCTACGGCTCCGCGAAGGAGGTGGAGGAGCAGCTTCTGGCGCTGGATATCGCCTATGACAGCGACTTCTTCGCCATAGCGGGCTTTGGGGTGGAAGGCTTCTCCGACAGCGCGGTACTGCCGGGCGACGGGCAGGACGACGCGCAGCTTATGCGCTTTGTGGTCAGAAACGTATTCGGCGAACTGCTGGCCGGCTACAATGCCCGGCTCATTGAGCAAAGCGGGATGATCTTCGCCCTTTTGTGCGTGCCCGCCGCGGAGGGCTGGCAGGAGAAGCTTGTGGAAACGCTGAAAAGCGGCAGGCAAATACTGAAAGACAATTTCGACCTGCGCATGGCCATCGCGCTAAGCGGCCGTCTGCAGGGCTTGGGCAGGGTCCGCCAGTCCTACGGCTGGGTACGGGATGCGCTGGCCGCCCATCAAGCCGGTTCAGCGGAGCTGCTTTTGTATACAAGCGGGCCTTCTGCCCAAAAGCCTGTGGAGCAGGCCGCCGAAGAGCTGGAAGCAGCTATGCGCCGGCTGGAGCAGATGGTGGCTGCCGGTGAGGCCCAGGAGGCCCGGGCGGAAATCAAGACCGTAAAGCGGACCGCCGCGGAGCTTCCAAACTTTCTGGTCAAAATGCAGTGCGTCCTGCTTTTACAGGGGATTTTGCAGAACCTGTCTCTTCGCTTTTTCAGGGAAGAGGTGGCCGCGGTGTCCCAAAGCATACAGCAATACGTGGAATCGCCCCACGCCAAGGACGACTTCGGAGAATTGCTGCGCATCGTGGAGGCGGCCTGCGCATTGAGCGCCACCGCAAATGAAAATGTGCGGCGTGCGGAGATCGCGCGCAAAGCGGACGATTACATCAGGGATCATTACGCCTCAAGCGGCATGTCTATCAGTTCCGTGGCGGAGCATGTGGGCCTTACCCCCAGCTACGCCTCCGCCCTGTACAAGCGCCAGACAGGCCAGCCCATGCTGGACGCCATCAACCAGACGCGTATCCGCCACGCCAAGCTGCTGCTCACCGGCACCCATATGAGCCTGGAGCAGGTGGCCGAACAGGTGGGCTACTTCAACAGCTCCTCCTTTATCCGCGCTTTCAAAAAGTATGAAAATCTGACGCCCGGCCAGTACCGGGCGATAAAAGCCAAGGCCGGGGAAGGTGCCGGAGCGGCGGGATGACCTATCCTTCCGCGGGCCGCACGGTACGGGGCCAAGGGAGCAGGAAATACAAAGGGAGGCTGCCTTTGGGATGAGGCATCCTCCCTTTTGCTTTTTTGTGCCTTGCTTTTACCTTCCCCTTGCTGGAGCCATATGGATGGCCAGCCCCGAGACGCTGTCGATGGCCTCGGTCACGCTTTCGGCAAAGGTGGGATGGGGCCGGATGGCCTTTAAAAGCTGTTCCCTGGTCAGGCCGTTGGCGATAGCCACCGTCATTTCATTGATCATGTCCGTAGCCCGCTCACACACCATCTGCGCGCCCAGCAGGGCCTCCGTATCCGCATGGAAAACAAGCTTTACAAAACCCCGCTCGCCTCCGGCGATCATGGTGCGGCAGTTGGCCGACAAGATATACTTCCCGGTGTGTACGGGGATATTTGCCGCCTTGGCTTCGTCGGCGGTGATCCCCACGCAGGCGATTTCCGGATTTGTATACACACAGGAAGGCACCAGATCTTCCCGGGCAGGAGGTGTATGCCCCGCTGCCCGCTCCACGCAGGCAATGCCCTGGGCGGAGGCGGCGTGGGCCAGTTGGATCCCTCCGGCCACGTCCCCGATGGCGTATACGCCGGGCACGCTGGTTTGATGATCTTCACCGGTCACGATGCGGCCCCTGTCCGTCTCAAGAACAAAATTTTCGGCAAAAAGCCCTTGGGTATACGCCCGGCGGCCCACCGCCACCAGCACGGCATCGGAAAGGGCTTCCCCTTGCTTTCCGCCGGTTTCATATACGGTACTCAGGGAGCCGTCCCCGTTTTTGCGTATTTCCAGCACCCGCGCACCGGTGAAGACCGCCGCGCCGCGCTTTTTGAAAATCATGGCAAGATTTTGGGAAATCTCCCGGTCCATCTGGGGCAGGAGCCTGTCCAGCGCCTCGATGACGGTCACCTGATGCGCGAAGGCCTGAAACAGGGAGGCAAACTCCACCCCGATGACGCCGCCGCCGATAATGGTCAGGCGGCTGCCCGCAAAGGGCTTTTCCAACAACCCGTCGCTGGTCATAACCCCTGTAAGATCCATACCCGGGATAGGCGGCAGCGCCGGCGCCGAACCGGTGGCGATCAGGATACGCTCCCCTGTGAGCACCCTGTCCCCCACGGATACGGTATGAGCGTCCCGGATCACGCCCGCGCCCTTGACCAAGGCGATGCCGTTCTGGCTGATCAGCCGGGCGATGCCCTCCCGCAGGGTAGCCACAATTTCCTCCTTGCGTTCATACATCCTGTCAAAATCAAAGTCCGCTTCCTTCACCCGGATGCCCCACCCGGCAAGATGGTCCAGTTCCGCCATGCCCATGGCGGCGTGAAGCAGCGCCTTGGTGGGCACGCAGCCGCGGTTTAGGCACGTGCCGCCGATTTCCGCCTTTTCCACCAGGGCCACCCTTTGCTTGAGCTGGGCCGCCCGGATAGCCGCCTCGTACCCGCCCGGCCCCGCGCCCAGGATGATCCAGTCAAAGTCCATACTGTTCTCCCTTAAAAGTTCTGCGATGTCAAAAAGGTTTGCAGGTCACAGGCCATTTCTTCCATTTCCGCGTGCAGCGGTGCAACGGCCTCCGCAAGCACTGCCCCGTTCAGGGGAAGGCCGGCCAGGAGCTTAGGAAGCCTTTGGATAGCCGTTTCCTCCATGGCGTCGGAATAGATGGCGCATTCCTTGATCCGGCCGGCCTCCACCGCGAACTGCATCTGGATGCCGCCCCAGGGAAACCGGGCCTCCCCCTCCCAGGTGAAGGGGATGGGCCGGCCATAGATCCAACCCCAATCGGAAAACTTCTCCCGCCCCTGCGCAACTTTTTGGAGATCGATACGGGCGGCGGGAAGCTCCCGGGGTTCCGCGCCGTAGACCTCATGAAGCGCGCTGGTAAGCGCGCCTTGCAGCGCGGGTATTGTGATGCCGGGACAAAGCTCCTTCAAGTTTACCACCCGGGCCCGTACGGAGGAAACTCCCTTTGATTCCAGTTTCTGCTGCGGAACGTTGAGGTATTTGGCAAGGCTCGGCATGTCCACATCCATCAGGAGGGTGCCGTGGTGATAGGCGCTGCCGCCGCTTTTGTAAAAGGCGTTGCCGGAAAATTTACGGCCGTCGGCCGTAATGTCGTTGCGGCCGGTGCGCGCGGCCTTTATGCCAAAGGAGCGCACCGCCCGCAAAATAACCTCCGTCTGCCGGGCCACATCGTAGTCTGCCTGGCTGACAAGGAAGGTGAAATTCAGGTTGCCTAGGTCGTGATACACCGCGCCGCCGCCGGAAAGGCGGCGCACCAAATGGCCGCCGTCCCTTGTAAGCTCCGCCACCCGCACTTCCTTCCAGGCGTTTTGATTCCGCCCGATAACCACCGTATGCCGGTTCTGCCACAGATACAGCATGATCTCCCCGGGCCGGACAGCCTCCAAAAGCTGTTCCTCCAGCGCCAGGTTTTCATAGGGATCCCAACAGGCGGTGATGAAAGAATACGCGCTGCGGATCATGGCTGTTCCCTGTCAAACATGTACCTAAGCCTTGGATTCCTGGCCGCGGCCACCTCGTCGGGCCGGCCGATGGGCGTGGTCACAGGGCAAAGGTGCATCGCCTCCGGGTCTTCCTTGGCGCGACGGGCGACATCCTTGAGGGCCTCAACCGCCGCCTCCAGCGTTTCCCGGCTTTCCGTTTCGGTGGGCTCCACCATCAGCGCTTCATGGACGATCAGGGGGAAGTACATGGTGGGCGGGTGCATGCCCTTGTCCAAAAGCGCCTTGGCCACGTCCAGCGCGGATACGCCGGTCTCTTTTTTCAGGTTCTCCAGCGTCAATACGAACTCGTGCATGCAGGTGTGGTCATAGGCCACCTCAAAAGTATCCTTCAGGCGGTGCATCATGTAATTGGCGTTGAGCACCGCGTTCTCCGATGCTTCCTTGATCCCCTCCCGGCCCAGGGTAAGGATGTAGGTAAGCGCCCGCACCACCACCAGGAAGTTGCCGTAGAAGGCCTTCACCTGGCCGATGCTCTGGGGGCCCGGCGCTTCGCCCAGCGCGGAGGCCGGCAAAAAAGGCGCCAGGAAGGCTTTGCAGCCCACCGGGCCGCTGCCCGGCCCGCCGCCGCCGTGGGGCGTGGAAAACGTCTTGTGCAGATTCAGATGCACCACGTCAAAACCCATGTCCCCGGGCCGGGCCACGCCCATGACGGCGTTGAGGTTCGCCCCGTCGTAGTAGCACAGTCCGCCCGCTTCATGGACGATGCGGGTGATCTCCAGTATGTTTTTGTCAAAAAGCCCCAGGGTATTGGGGTTGGTAAGCATCAGGCCCGCGGTATCCTCCCCCACCGCCGCTTGAAGGGCGGTAAGGTCCACACAGCCGTCCGGGCCGGAAGGGATGGACACCACCGTGTACCCCGCCATGGCCCCGGTGGCCGGGTTGGTGCCGTGGGCGGAATCGGGCACGATGATCTTGGTGCGCTTGTCATCGCCCCTTGCTTTGTGGTACGCCTTGATCAAAAGCACGCCGGTATATTCCCCGTGGGCACCGGCGGCGGGCTGAAAGGTCATCCTGTCCATGCCGGTGATGGCGCACAGGTGCTTTTCGGCGGTCTGCAAAACCTCCAGGCAGCCCTGCACCGTTTCTTTGGGCTGCAGAGGATGGATGCTGGCAAAGCCCGGCAGCGACGCTATCTCATCGTTGATGCGGGGGTTGTACTTCATGGTGCAGGAGCCCAGAGGGTAAAAGCCGGTATTGACGCCAAAGGCGCGCTTGGCCAGCTTTGTATAATGGCGGCTTACATCCGTCTCCGCCATCTCGGGAAGCTTCGGGGCCGTCTCCCTTTGCAGCATTCCCGGCAGGGATACCTCCGGCACGTCGCACTTGGGCAAAAGGGACAAATGATGGCCGGGGCGGCTTTCTTCAAAAATCAGGTTCATCTTCCGCACACCTCCCGGACGGTTGCTATGGCCATATCCAATTGCTCCTTGGTCACCTGCTCCGTGGCGCACCAAAGAATTTTGTCCTCCCCAATGGGCAGGCCGCCCAGAATGTTCTTTTCATCCAATGCCCGCAGGATCGCTTCCCGTTTCCCGGGGCAGGCGGTGACGAACTCGTGGAAGAAGGGGGCGTTTCCCACCCTCATAACGCCGGGGATTTTCGTCAGCCCGTCCATCAGATAATGGGCCTTGCTCATGGACTGCGCCGCCGCCTCCCCAAGGCCCTGCGGCCCCATGGCGGACAAATACACCGCCGCGGTGAGCGCGCACAGCGCCTGGTTGGAGCATACGTTGGAGCTGGCCTTTTCCCTGCGGATGTGCTGCTCCCTGGCCTGGAGCGTCAGCACAAAGGCGCGCCTGCCCTCGTGGTCCGTGGTTTCGCCCACGATCCGGCCCGGCAGCTTGCGCATCATGGCCGTAGTGGCGGCCATAAAGCCAAGGTATGGCCCGCCGAAGGACAGGGGCATGCCCAAAGGCTGGCCTTCGCCCACGGCAATATCGGCACCGGCCTCCTTGGGGGACTGCATTACCGCCAGGGCGATGGGGTTCACGCTCAGGATGTACTTGGCGCCCGCTGCGTGCGCCGCTTCGCCCAGGGCTTTTGCGTCTTCCAGTGCGCCAAAGAAATTGGGCTGCTGCACAAAAAGGCAGGCGGTATCCTCCCCCAGCATGCTTTTCAGCGCCTCCGCGTCTGTTACGCCATCCTTTTCAGGTACGATGCGCATGGAGGCGTTGGCGGCCTCGCAGTAGGTTTGAATGGTGGCGATGGTGTCGGGGTGGGCCGTGGCGGATACCAGCGCCGTGACCCGTTTGCGTTCCCTGCACATGGACACGGCCTCCGCCGCGGCCTCCGCCCCGTCGTACATGGAGGCGTTGCCCACGTCCATGCCGGTCAGCTCGCAGATCATGGTCTGATATTCAAAAATAGATTGCAGGATGCCCTGGCTGATCTCCGCCTGGTAAGGGGTATAGGCGGTAACGAATTCTTCCTTGGAGGTAATATATTTCACGATGGAGGGGATGTAGTGGTTGTACGCGCCCGCGCCCCTAAGGATCACGGAATAGACCTTGTTTTTTTGGGCAAGGGCCGTCATCTCCTGGCGGACTTCCAGTTCGGACTTGCCCTCCGGCAAATCAAGGGGCATTTTCAGGCGCACCGCTTCCGGCACATCGCCAAAAAGGCCGCACACGCTGTTTAGGCCCAGCGTGGCCAGCATTTCCCCGCGTTCTTCGGGGGTGGTGGGGATGTAGCTTCCCATGCTTATTCCCCCTTGGCCGCGCTTGCATAGGCAGCCGCGTCCATCAGGTCTACCGTTCCCGTCACGTCCTTGACCCTTACGAACCATGCTTCATAGGGCGACTGGTTGATAAGCTGCGGGCTGTCCAGCAGCGCCTCGTTGATCTCGGCCACGGTCCCGGATACAGGGCTGAACACATCGCTCACGGCCTTCACCGATTCCACGTCGGCAAAGCTCTCCCCGGCGGTGACATCATCCCCAGGCTGGGGCAGGTTGACAAACACCAGGTCACCCAGCTCGCTCTGGGCAAAGTCCGTCAGGCCGATCTCCACAACGCCGTCTGCAAGGTCCCGGACCCACTCATGGGATTTGGTATACCTCAGTTCCTTGGGGGTGTTCATAACAGCTTCCTCCTTATCAAATCACATTTTAAACGGTTACTTCTTTTTGTAAAAAGGCAGGGGCACGATCTTCGCGGCGATACGCCTTCCCCGGACGTCCACCTCCACCTCGCTGTCCAAGGCGAGCCCTTCCTTCTTCAAAAGGGCCATGGCCACCGCCTGGTTGAGGAACGGGCAGAAGGTACCGGAGGTGGTATGCCCGATGAGCGTTTCTCCCCTATATACGTCACAGTGCTCCCTGGCGATGCCCCGGCCCGTCATCTGCAGGCCAAAGCGGGCAATTTCCGGCTCTCCCTTTTCCGCCATGGCCTGTTTGCCGATAAAGTCCGGCTTTTCCATCTTCACATAGTTCCCAAGGCCCGTTTCAAAGGGCGTGATGCCATCATCCATCTCGTGGCCGTACAGCGGCATAGCCGCCTCCAGGCGCAGGGTGTCTCTGGCTCCCAGGCCGCAGGGGATCAGCCCCAGGTCCTTGCCGGTATCAAGCAGCAGGCTCCACAGCTTAGGCGCGTCCGCATTTTTGCAGTACAGCTCGAACCCCGTCTCCCCCGTGTACCCCGTGCGGGAGATAATTAAGGGGATGCCGCCCACCGTGCCCTTTTCCACAAAGGAGTAATACTTTTTCGGGATGTCCTCCTCCTTTGCGAGCCTGGCCATGATCTCCGGCGATTTCGGGCCCTGGAGGGCCACCTGGGCCGTTTCATCGGAAACATCCGCCATCACAACATCCCCGAAAAGGTGCGCGCGCATCCAGGCCACATCCTTCTCCCGGTTGCTGGCGTTCACCACCAGCATGTAGCGCGCTTCGCCCAGGCGGTACACGATCAGGTCGTCCACAAAGCCGCCCCGGTCATTGCAAAGCGGGCTGTAGCGCACACGGCCAATTTCCAGCGTGGCCATGTCGTTGGTGACCAGGTTCTGAATGTTTTTCAGCGCGTCCGGCCCGGAAAAAAGCACCTCGCCCATGTGGGACACATCAAACAACCCGCAGGCGGTGCGCACCGCCATGTGCTCCGCGATAACCCCCGCGGGATAATTCACCGG
This sequence comes from Bacillota bacterium, assembly GCA_023459275.1. Lineage (GTDB taxonomy): Bacteria > Bacillota > Clostridia > Christensenellales > Aristaeellaceae > JAEWAH01. The sequence goes on from JAEWVC010000109.1 coordinate 28,639, forward strand.
CAGGATGTACCCCGCAAAGGGCACCATCTTGCCGCCCAGCGCCACATGGCTGTCATACAGGGGCGTCTTTTTATCCATGATCGATCCTCCCATCAAAATGAAACAGAAGCGAACAGGCTGCCTTCCGGCCGCCTATCCGCCTCTGTTTAAGAACCTGAAAGATTCCTCCCCGCACAACCCGCACGAAGGAGTTGCTTCTTCGGTGCATCCATGCTTTCCAGAGCTTCGTCCCGGCTTAGTCTTTTTGCCTGAGAGTTTGTTGCGACTTCCCCTTCGGCGCCGCCTGCCGGCGGTCTCTCCTAAACCGTTCACCCGAATTATGTAGTTGTGGAATTCCGTTGCCAGTGTACAATGCCCATCTCCGTTTGTCAACCCTCTTTTGGGAGGGCCTTTTTGGAGGGTTCTGCCCTCCAAACCACCCGCTCAAGGACTACAAGTCCTTGAGAATCCTGTTCATTTTTAATCTATAAAAAGAGAAGCAGACCACGATGCTTCCCTCAAACGATGCCAAATATCTTTTCCCCTTATGAGGTTTTTGAAGGGTGGGTGCGGGGGGGGGAA
>JAEWVC010000110.1 GCA_023459275.1 Bacillota bacterium
ACCGGCTCTTCCGTTACAACCGGCTCTTCCGTTACAACCGGCTCTTCCGTCACAACCGGCTCTTCCGTCACAACCGGCTCTTCGGTTACAACCGGCTCTTCCGTCACAACCGGCTCTTCCGTCACAACCGGCTCTTCCGTCACAACCGGCTCTTCCGTCACAACCGGCTCTTCCGTCACAACCGGTTCTTCCGTTACAACCGGTTCTTCCGTTACAACCGGTTCTTCCGTTACAACCGGTTCTTCCGTTACAACCGGTTCTTCCGTTACAACCGGTTCTTCGGTGGCTTCAGTCCTCAGGTTGACATCCAGCAACGCCAGAGGCAGGCTGCTGTCACCCTCATACAAGGCATATCCGCGGTTTTGTCCGCGCGCAACAAAAGCAGCCGCTTCCCCGTCTGTGAGGGGAACCAGCTTTTCTGCTTCGATATATCCGTTTTGCACACCCTGATCCGTATCAAAGTTCACCGACAGCCTGTCCACCTTGTCGGTGGTATAGCGGCTGTCTACATACACGATACTGTCTGCGACCAAGCGAGTGAGAATGACCCCATTTGATGGGCCCGTGTACACCCTGACGTTGCCTGTGGCCGTCTTCGCATAGCCCTTGGTAAAGGAAGGGATCTCTGCCAGCGTTTTTACGGCAGGCGCTTCCGTAGGAGATTCCTTCAGTTCTACCTCGGGAGTGGCTGCCGGCTCCTGCGTAGCCTCCACCTCGGCGGGGGCTTCTGTCGGAACCTCTGTAGGCACGGCGATGGGTGCCTCTGTTGGCGCGGCGGCAGGCTCGGCCGTGGGCGCTTCTGTAGGCGCGGCGGCCGGCTCCTCGGTGGGGGCCTCGGTTGGGGCCTCAGTGGGTGTCACAACAGGTGCCTCCGTAGGCGCCTGTGTTTCTACCACGGACGTAGCCTCCGGCGCATCTTCACCAGCCCTGGTATAGTCAGGCCTGGTAAAAATGTTGGAAGCATCAAAATCCAGCAGCATCAAAACGGTGAGGATGATGGATATGACTCTGTGGAGCTTTTTGTTTTCCATGATAGCACCCCTATTCTCTTTCGCTTCGCTATGGTCTGCAGTACAGACAGCATCATTGGTGTGGTTCGAACTGTAACGCATTCCAATATATGGATGGCCACAATGATATTCTGGAGTATCTAGGATTATACACGGGTATCCAAGAAAATGCAAGGAAATTTTTTCATCATTTTTTTAGTTATTGATGATTTTTCTGTAATATCTTGACGAAACACTTCAAATCATCCCGAAAACGTATGCAACGGCATGCATGTGCAAAGTGCGCCATTTTTATCGATTCTTTGTTGGAATTCTGATCTTTTCGGCGCTTTTGCAAAAAGTTTGGAATGTATATTTATAAACAGCGACATCGCTGCGGATCATCCCCTCAATCCCCCTGATTTCATTTTTTTGTAACAATCCATCTACTGCTTGTAGACTTGCAAGCGGTATCGTACTATATATACCTCATATACGCCGAAGTGACACAAAAAAACCGCCGCCTTCTTTGTATGAAAAAGAGGCGGCAGTGCCATTGGGGCCTGCGGCTATATTTTTTTTCTCAGATGCGGCAGATACCAGCTGAACGCCATGCCCAGCACCACACCGGCGGCCCCTTGCAGGACGTTGAAAGGAACGTAGCCTATGGCTGTTCCCCATCCGAAAACAAGCGTGTCGAACAAACAGTATCCTGCAACCATGATGCATTCCGCCAGCGTAAAGGCGAAAAAATTCTTTAGATGCTTGCCGGAGACAGCAACCTTGGCCACCAAAAGCCCCATGGCGGCTTTGATGATAAACGTAGGCACGACATAAATCGCATATCCGCCCACCAAATCCGCAAGCGCGGAGCCTACTCCCGCAATAAGGGCGGCATAATTGCCCATCAGCATGGCCGACAGGAAAATAACGCCGTCCCCCAGATGCACATACCCATTGGTCATGAGGGGAACCGGCAGCTTTGTAAGCCATGTTGCCAGCAGCACAAGGGATGCAAGCAGCCCGCTCAGCGCAAGCTGTTTGACACGTTCATCCCGCATACGTTCAGCTTCCTTTCCTCAATTCAAATCGCGCCTGGTTTTTTTCATAGCCGAAACGCCGCATTCCACGCCTAAAGACAAACGGCACCATCCATCCAAGCCTGAAGCCTTTGCGGGGGAACCACCTGCCGCAGAACCTCCATCGCCTCCGGATAATCGTTGGCCGCATCCTGAAAAGTTCCTGTTTTCAAGATGCGGAACCCGGCTTCGTGATACAGCCCGACAGCCTTATGACTCCAGGTTTGGGTATGCAGGTAGACCGGGAAAGCGCCATCCGCTTGAAAAAACCGCATCACTTTCCCCAGCAGCGCCTTGCCAAGGCCCAGGCCCTGATATTCAGGCCGCACAGCGAACCAATGGACCATGCCTGGTTTCTGTGTTTCCAAAGACATGAACCAGGCGGTGCAGGTGCCTGCATACACGTTTCCAGGGGCCAGGATAAAGAAGCAGCGGCGGCGGGCCTGACCCTGATAAGGCAGAAAAGTCCTGGCAAAATAGGCTTCCGCCTCTGCGGGGGAATCAAACTCGCCCACCGACGCCTCAACGGCCGCCCATTCCCTTTCATCGCCCGGCGTATAGAGCCTGATCCCGTACCCCTCCGGCAGGCGGAAGGCAAAAGTGGGGGAAAAGGCGTCCGCCCGCATGAGGATGTTTTTGTAGGGAATGGATTTATCCAGCATGCCTTCTCCTTTGACGCGGCCCGGCGCCTGGCTTCACCTTTTTTTATTTCGACAGCGCGTCATGGATATCCTTTGCGGCTTTTTTCCCCGCGCCCATGGCCAGGATCACCGTGGCGGCCCCGGTGACGGCATCGCCGCCGGCCCATACGCCCGGGATGCTGGTACGGCCCGTTTCCTCGTCCGCGATGATGCCGCCCCATTTTTGCGTTTCAAGCCCCGGCGTGGTCTTTTTGATGAGGGGATTGGGGCTGTTGCCGATAGCCACGATCACCGTGTCAACAGGTATTGTAAAGGCGCTGCCCGGCTTGGGCACCGGGCGGCGGCGGCCGGAAGCATCGGGCTCGCCCAATTCCATTTCCACGCAGGCCATGGCAGTGACGCTGCCCCTTTCATCCCCCGTAATGCCCACAGGGTTTGTGAGCATGCGGAAGATGACGCCCTCCTCCTGAGCATGATGGATCTCTTCCCGCCTGGCGGGCATCTCCTTTTCGCTGCGCCGGTAGATGATGGATACCTCTCCCGCGCCCACGCGCAGGGCGCTGCGGGCGGCATCCATGGCCACGTTGCCCCCGCCGATCACCGCCACCCGGGAGCCCACCTTCACAGGCGTATCATGCTGCGGATACTCGTAGGCCTTCATCAGGTTGACGCGGGTTAAAAATTCGTTGGCGGAATAGACGCCGTTGAGGTTTTCCCCGGGGATGTTCTGAAAGTTGGGCAAACCCGCGCCGCTGCCGATGAACACCGCGGAAAAACCCTGCTCCTTGAGCAGCTCCTCCACCGTATCGGTACGGCCCACCACCCGGTTGGTTTCGATCTTTACGCCCAGTTCCACAATTTGATCGATCTCTTTTTGAACCAGCGCCTTGGGCAGGCGGAACTCCGGGATGCCATACTTCAATACGCCGCCGGGCGTATGCAGCGCCTCAAAAACGGTGACCTCGTAGCCCAGTTGGGCCAGGTCCCCGGCGCAGGTGAGGCTGGCGGGGCCGGAGCCGATCACCGCCACCTTTTTGCCGTTCTTTTCGGCGGGCTTTTGATGGGTCAGCCCATGGGCCATGGCCCAGTCGGCGGCGAACCGTTCCAGCCGGCCGATGGCCACCGGCTCGCCCTTGATGCCCCGGACGCACTTCTCCTCGCATTGCGTTTCCTGGGGGCATACCCGGCCGCAGATGGCCGGCAGCGCGTTGGTCATGCGGATGGTCTCATAGGCAGCCTGAAAATCCCCTTTTTGAATATGGGCGATAAATTCAGGAATATAGACATTCACCGGGCAGCCGGCAACGCAGGGTTTATTCTTGCAATGAAGGCAGCGCTTCGCCTCGTCGATGGCCATTTCCTCGGTGTAGCCCAGGGCCACCTCCTGAAAATTCTTTGCCCGGATCTCCGGCTGCTGCTCCGGCATGGGGTTTTTCGTATTGCGCATGTTGGGCATCAGCGTTCCCCTCCTGTCAGGCGGCAAAAGTGCTGTTCGTCCTCCCGGTACATCCGGGAGCGGGCCATGGCCTGGTCAAAATCCACCAGATGGCCGTCAAAATCGGGGCCGTCCACGCAGGCGAACTTTGTTTCACCGCCTACCGTAATCCGGCAGCCGCCGCACATGCCCGTGCCGTCGATCATGATGGGGTTCATGCTCACGATGGTCTTGATGCCATAAGGCCGGGTCAGCTCGCTGACCGCCTTCATCATGGGCAGCGGCCCGATGGCCACCACGGCATCGTATTTCTCTCCCGCCTCGATCCGTTCCTTAAGCGCGGCGGTAACAAAACCCTTGTGGCCGTTGGAGCCGTCGTCCGTCATCAAAAACAGGTTTTCGCAAGAGGCCCGCATTTCCTCTTCCAATATAATCAGGGATTCGGTGCGGAAGCCCATGATGCCGTCTACCTTGGCCCCCAGGTCATGGAGCGCCTTGGCCTGGGGGAAGGCGATGGCCACACCCAGCCCGCCGCCCACCACGGCCGCCCTTTTGATGCCCTCAAAATGGGAAGGTTCGCCCAGCGGGCCCACAAAGTCCTGGATAAAGCCGCCCTCCGGCTGCTGGTCCAAAAGATTGGTCGAAAAACCCACCTTTTGAAAGATGATGGTCACGGTGCCCTTTTCCCGGTCGTACCCGGCGATGGTCAGCGGAATCCGTTCTCCCTTTTCGTCCACCCGGAAGATGATAAACTGCCCGGGCTGGGCTTTCCTGGCCACATGGGGTGCCAGGATCTCCATCAGCGTAACGGTGTCGTTCAGTCTGCGTTTCTTGACGATTTGGTACAACGTGCATTCCCTCCCCGATAAATATATGGAAAAAACCTATCTGATATTTTCCAGCGGCGGCACCCGGTCGCCGTTGATCACGGGTTCTCCCTCAAACACCGGGGCGGCCCAGCGGGCGGCGTTTTTGATCACCTGCTGGATCAGGGGCATATGATAGATGGGAAACGTCTCATGGCCCGGCTGGAAATAAAAGATGCGCCCGTACCCGCGCTCAAAGCAGCAGCCGCTCCTGAACACCTCCCCGGTTTGAAACCAGCTTAAAAACACCAGCTCCTGGGGAGCGGGGATATCGAACCGCTCCCCATACATTTCCTCATGGGGGATCTCAAAGTAAGGCGGCAGCCCCCGGGTAATGGGATGCTGGGGCGCCAGCACAAACAGCCGCTCCTTTTCCGCTTCCTCATGCCAGCGCAAGCTGCACCCCGTGCCCATCAGCCTGCGGAAGGGCTTGGACATGTGGCCGGAGTGGAGCACGATGAGCCCCATCCCCCGCAATACCCGGCCGCATACCCGCTGCGCCACCTCGTCGCTGACCTGCTCGTGCCTGGCGTGCCCCCACCAGATCAATACATCCGTCTCGTTAAGCACCGCTTCGGTAAGTCCGTGCTCCGGCTCCTCCAGGGTGGCGGTGCGCACCGTAAAATCCTTCTCCCCGGATAAAAAGCCCGCGATGGCGCCATGGATGCCCATGGGATAGATCTGCGCTACGGATTCCTTTGTTTTCTCATGATAGAACTCGTTCCATACCGTGATCCTGACCGCCATACGTCCTCATCCTTCCAGGCCGCGCCATGCGTCCGACAAAAAAATAACATTTCTTCAACTGGTATGATACCGCGTTTTTTCCCTTTTGCAAGCCCTTTTGCTGAAAAGGCCATTGCATGGAAGGAAAAGGCTTGCTATAATCAAAATAATGGAGGTTTGATGCCGCAAACCTTCTGTTTTTTCAAGACCGCCGGTCAGGCGCCCTGTTTTTCATAAAGCCCCGGAAACCTGTGGAGAATAAAAGGCGCTCCTTTACGGTTTTGACAGCGGCGGACACGGGAATCGGAGGGTGCAAAATGGCTCTGGAATTGCTCTTGGGTGCCGCAGGCGGCGTCCTCTTTGGATGGCTCCAATGCCGGTTCCTGGCCTACATCATCGGGTTTCAGGGAAAACCCCGCTTGTTTTTGATCCCTGTCAAGCTGGTTTTATGGATCGGGGCCATGGCGCTGCTGGCCTTGTGGTCCGTCGCCGCGCTTTTGAGCTTTGTGGCGGGCGCGACGGCTGCCATGCTGGGAACGGGCCTGCATATCTACCGGCGCACGAAGGAGGTGTAGAAGTTGAACCTGAAAGTCAGCCTGTATCCGGAGCCGTTCGAACTGTTCGGGATCAACGTGGGCCTCTCGGTGATCATCGCCTGGGCGGTGATCGGCATTCTGCTGCTGCTGCTGCTTTTGAACCGTTTTCTGGTGATCCCCAAATTCAAAAAATCTCCCATGGGCCTTCAAAACCTGGAGGAGATGGCCATGGAAGGGGTGTACAAGTTCACCAAAGGAAAGGTGGGGCAGCACGCGGCCGATTTTGTGGCCCCGGTGGCGTTGACCTTTATCTGCTATGTGTTCTTCACCACGGTGGTGGAACTGTTCGGTTTCCCCCCTGCCACGGAAGACCTGAACTGCACCATCTCCCTGGGGCTCTTCTCCTTTGTCATGGTGAACATCATCGCCTTTAAATACGCGGGCTTCAAGGGCCGGCTGAAAAATCTGGCCAGCCCCGTGGCCGTGGTGGCGCCCATCCGCCTGATGACAGACTGCATCAACCCTTTTTCCATGGGCATCCGGCTCTTTGCCAACGTGCTGGTGGGCGGCGTGATCATGCAGCTTATCTATGGGCTGGTTCCCGTGATCCTGCCGGCGGCGGTGGCGTCATATTTCAGCTTTCTCCACGTGGGCATCCAGACGTTTGTTTTCAGCCTGCTCTTTTTGATCTATGTCAGCGAGGCGGTCGGGGAACCGGCCGAATAAACCTGTTTTTCAGGAACTTACCACAAAAAAGGAGGATATACACATGACCACCCTGGGACTTATCGCTATTGGGGCCGGGATCGCGGCTTTGTGCGGAGGCGGCGCGGCCATCGGCATGGGCATCGCCACCGGCAAAGCATCGGAGGCCATCGCCCGCCAGCCGGAGGCGTTCGGCAAGATCAACTCCTCCCTGCTTTTCGGCCTGATCCTGATGGAGACCTGCGCCATCTATGCGCTGCTGGTGGCGTTTTTGCTGATCTTTATCCTGGGCGCCAAGGTCACCCCTTGAGCCCCCAGCCGGGCCAAAAGCCAAGTATGTTTTCATTGCCGCCCATGAAACGGAGGGATTTGGGTGGAAGGTCTGTTTAACCCTGTTACGATCCTTTTGCATATCGTCAATGCCGTTATCCTTTTATGGGCATTGAATCATTTCCTGTACAAGCCTGTCCGCAAATATACCACGGCCCGGGCGGAGGCTATCCAGGCCCAGTTGACGCACGCCGAAGAAACCGAACAGAAGGCGCAGGAGCTGGAAAACACCTCCCGGCAAAAGATGCGGGATGCCGAAAAAGAGGCCCAGGCCATCGTTGCCGAAAGCGCCCAGCAGGCCCATGAACAGGCCAAGCAGATCCTGAACACCGCGAAGAAGGAAACGGAGGATCTGGCGGCACAAGCCAAGCTGGATGTGGAAACCATGATGAACAGCGCCCATCAGACCATGGCGGACGAGGCGGCCGCATTGGCGGTGGAGATCGCTTCGAAAATGCTTTCCCGCGAGGTGAAGCTCTCGGACCATCAGCAGCTCGTGGACGAATTTGTGAAGAAGGTGGGCTGAGGTCATGCTGAAAGGAGTGCTTCTCACCGCCCTGCCTTTGACTGAAGAACAGCATCAAATCATTGAAAGCCGCTTTTCCAAAGCGCTGGACCAGCCCGTTTCCCTGGAGGTCAGGGTGGACGAAAGCCTGCTGGGCGGCGTCCGTGTGGAGCTTGGCGGGCGTATTTTTGATGACAGCCTGAAAAGCCAGCTCAAGGATGTGCTGTCCGCCTACCGGCCGGACCCTTCCGCGCAGGATGGGCAGGGCGGCGGCGCTTCCCGCGGCGTACCAGAGGGCGGAAATCCGCTGGAGGGGCTTGATGAGCCGGAGCTCCCGCCCTACAAATACAATCCCAAGGACAGGGGGTCCCTGGACTGGAAGGCCGTGGGCCGGGAACTGAAGGGCCGGCTGAAAACCTATACGCCTCAGATGGACATCCGGGGCGCCGGCATCACGCTGACGGCCGGGGACGGCGTGGTATCCCTCTCCGGTTTGAACGGCTGCCAATTGGGGGAGCTGATCGAGTATGAGGAGGGCGGCTTCGGGATCATCATGAGCCTGGAGGAAAACTCCGTGGGCGCGGTGCTCCTGGGCAATGACGCCAATGTAGCCGTAGGCATGCGCGCCTTCGGTACGGGGCAGGTGCTGTCCGTGCCCGTGGGCGAAGACATCCTGGGCCGTGTGGTCAATCCCCTGGGCCAGCCCCTGGATGGGGAGGGCCGTATCCACGGCGTGGAAATGCGCCCCATTGAGACCCCGGCCTCCAGCATTCTGGACCGCAAGCCCGTCTCAAAGCCCATGGAAACGGGCTTGCTGGCTGTGGACGCCATGGTGCCCATCGGCCGCGGCCAGCGGGAGCTGATCATCGGCGACCGGCAGACTGGCAAGAGCTCCGTGGCGGTGGACGCCATTTTGAACCAAAAAGGGAAAAATGTCGTCTGCTTCTATGTGGCCATCGGGCAGAAGGCCTCCAGCGTGGCGCAGATCGTAAAGCAGCTCAAGGAAGCCGGGGCCATGTCCTATACCACCGTAGTATGCGCCACCGCCAGCGATTCGGCCACCATGCAGTACATCGCGCCCTACTGCGGCTGCGCCATGGCGGAATGGTTCATGTATGGCGGAAGGGACACGCTGGTGGTATACGATGACCTGAGCAAGCATGCCGTGGCCTACCGGGCCATGTCGCTTTTGCTTCGCAGGCCGCCGGGCCGCGAGGCCTATCCCGGGGATGTGTTCTACCTCCATTCCAGGCTGCTGGAACGGGCCGCGTGCCTGAACGACAGCCTGGGCGGCGGGTCCATGACGGCTTTGCCCATCGTGGAAACCCTGGCCGGGGACATATCCGCCTACATCCCCACCAACGTGATCTCCATTACCGACGGCCAGATTTTTCTGGATACGGAGCTGTTCAGGGAGGGCGTGCGCCCTGCCGTAAACGGCGGCCTGTCTGTAAGCCGCGTGGGCGGGGCCGCCCAGACAAAGGCTATGCGCAAATGCGCGGGGCAGCTGCGCCTGGAACTGGCCCAGTACCGGGAGCTCCAAATTTTTGCCCAGTTTTCCTCCGATTTGGACCCCGCCACCCAGGACATGCTCAAGTACGGCGCGCTTCTGATGGAGCTTTTGAAGCAGCCCAACAACACGCCGCTGCCCATGCCTATCCAGGTATCGCTTTTGTATGCCGTCACCAAGGGTATCCTGCTCCACGATACGCCCATGGAGACCATCCGCGCCTTCAAGGCCCAGTTCCCATCCTTCCTGGAGATGCGTTATCCCCACGTGGTGAACGGGCTCATGCAGAGCGGGGAGTTCGGCGAGTCCATCGAAAAGGACCTGATCCAGGCGGTAAAGGGCTGGCTGAACGAATTTGAAGCGGGGGCGAAGCCATGAGCTCCGTTGCCGAAATCCGCCACCACATCCGTGTGGTGGGGGACATCCACAAGATTACAAAAGCCATGTACCTGATCTCCTCCGCCAAGATCAAAAAAGCCATGCGGATGCACGATCAGAATCTGGTATACTTTTTGAGGGTACGCTCGGACATCCGCTTCATCATGGAAAACATGGAGCTGCCCATCCGCAACCCTTATTACCGCCGCCACGGAAAAAAGACGGGCTACGTTGTGATCGCCGGGGACAAGGGTCTGTGCGGCGGCTACAACAGCGAAATCATGAAACTGGCCAAAAAGACCATTCAGGACGGCGTCCATGAGCGGCGCTTTCTGCTGACCATCGGGCATATCGCGGGGGATTACTTCACTCACCTGGGCATGCATCCGGACGTAAAATTCCTGCACGTGATCCAGGATCCCACGCTGCGCCATGCCAGGGATATCACCACCCTGCTGTGCAAGCTCTTTCGGGACAAAGAGCTGGACGAAGTCTACATCATCTATACCATGCTGGAAAAGGTGGGCAAGCTTACGCCTACGGTGCTGCGCCTGCTGCCCGTATTGCCGGAGGATTTCGCAAATGCGGCCATCCTCCACCCCCCTACCACCCGGCTGACTTTCCACCCCTCCGCCGAGGAGGTGCTGGATGCCATGGTGCCCCATTACTTGACCGGCCTTGTCTACTCGGCATTGGTGCAATCCTACGCCAGCGAGCACAGCGCCCGCATGGAGGCTATGGACTCCGCCACCCGCAACGCCGAGGAAATGATAGACGATTTGAGCCTTGAGCTCAACCATGCCAGGCAATCTCAAATCACCCAGGAGATCGCGGAGATCATCTCCGGCAATCCTGACCAAGGAGCGAGCCTATGACCAATGGAACTGTCATCCGCATCGTTGGACCGGTGCTGGATATCCGCTTTCCCGACGGGGAGATGCCGCCCATCCACACCCTGCTCTTTGTGGTGGACGGCAAACGGAAGGTGGCGGCGGAGGTCAGCCAGCACTTGAAGGACGCCGTGCGCTGCATCGCCCTGGAGGCCACCGAAGGCCTGATGCGCGGCCTCACCGTGGAGAACACCGGCGGGCCCATCCGGATCAAGGTGGGCAAGCAAATGTTGTCCCGCACCATCAATGTGCTTGGGGAACCCATCGACGGCAAGGGAGAAATCCCCGGCGACGATACGCTGCCCATCCACCGCCCTGCGCCCTCCTTTCTGGAGCAGCACCCGGTGACCGAGGTTTTTGAAACGGGCATCAAGGTTATCGACCTGCTGGCCCCCTACGCCCGGGGCGGCAAGATCGGCCTGTTCGGTGGCGCAGGCGTGGGCAAGACGGTGCTGATCCTGGAAATGATCCACAACATCGCCACCGAGCACGGCGGCTATTCCGTATTCACCGGTGTGGGAGAGCGCAGCCGCGAGGGCAACGACCTGCTCATCGACATGAACAAGTCCGGCGTCATCGACAAGACGGCGCTGGTCTTTGGCCAGATGAACGAGCCGCCCGGGGCCCGCATGCGGGTGGCGCTGACAGGCCTGACCCTGGCGGAGCATTTCCGTGACCAGGAAAACCAGGATGTGCTGCTGTTTATCGACAACATCTTCCGCTACATCCAGGCGGGCAGCGAAGTGTCCGCGCTGCTGGGGCGCATGCCCTCCGCCGTGGGCTATCAGCCCACCCTGGCCACGGAAGTGGGTTCACTGATGGAGCGCATCGCCTCCACCTCCCACGGGTCCATTACCTCCGTGCAGGCCATCTACGTCCCTGCCGACGATCTGACCGACCCGGCCCCCTCGGCCATCTTCTCCCATCTGGACGCCACCACCGTACTTTCCCGCCAGGTGGCGGAAATGGGCATCTACCCCGCCGTCAGTCCCCTGGATTCTTCCTCCCGCATCCTGGACCCCGCCATCGTGGGCCAGGAGCATTACCAGGTGGCGCTGAGGGTGCAGGAAGCCCTGCAGCGCTATCAAGAATTGCAGGACATCATCGCCATCCTGGGCATGGACGAACTTTCCGAGGAGGACCGCAAGACGGTGTTCAGGGCGCGCAAGATCCAGCGCTTCCTGTCCCAGCCCATGGCTGTGGCGGAGGTCTTTACCGGCATCCCCGGCAGGTATGTGAAGCTGGCCGACACCATCGCTTCTTTCAAAGCCATCGTCTCCGGCGAGGTGGATGATCTGCCCGAGGCCGCCTTCTTCATGGCGGGCGACCTTGAGGACGTCCGCCGCCAGGCAAAAGAGATGGAGGCAAAATAATGGCCGCCAAAACCTTCCATTTATCCATCCTCACCCCGGAGCACTCCTTCTTCGAGGGGGACGTGGAAATGCTGGTGCTGGAAAGCCTGGACGGCAAGATCGGCATCCTGGCCGGGCATGCCCCGGAGGTCGTCTCCACCGTGGAAAGCGAGATCCGCCTCCTGGTCAATGGGGAGTGGCGCTGGGCCGCCGCCTCCGCCGGCTTCGCCACCGTGACCCAGGACCAGGTGCTGGTCATGCTCCAAAGCGCGGAATGGCCGGAGGAGATTGATATCAAACGCGCCGAGCAGGCCGAATACGAGGCCCGGGAGCGGCTTCGCCAGCAAAAGAGCATCGAGGAGTACCGCGTCGCCCACTCCATGCTCTCCAGAGCCATGGTCCGCCTGCGCGTATCCAAGCGCCACAACTACAACAACTAGGGAGGCTCCTCCTCCCTAGACCCACCGCCAAAGGGATATATCCCTTTGGATTCCCCGTCTTTTTATACCATATCAGCCGCCATGCTCCTTTCCTGCAAGGATCATGGCGGCTGTGTTGATAAAGTGTACATGCTTCCAAAGCGCCGAGCCCCCAAAGCCTTCCCCTTTAGGGGCAGGTGGCGCGCAGCGCCGGATGAGGCCGCCTCCCACGTTCTTGTCAGTGTTGGCCGTTTACCCCGGAAAAAGCAGATTTCTCACCTGCGCCTCCCTGGCAAACAGCGCGCAGCCGCCTGCATGCTCTGTTTCCCGCTCGTTCATTTTTCGTATCTTTTGAAAAAACGGCGACCCCAGCGCCTCCAGCAGCGTATGGTCCCTGAGGCTTATATCAGAATAGGGAGAAAAGGGGCAGGGTTCCGCGCCGCCGTGGGGATTGATGTGGAAAAACCCACGGCCCGCCGCCAGGCAGCCCCCCAAATATTTTTCATCCCCGGGGAAGGACAAAAAGATCATTTCCGGCATCTGCCTGCGAAGCTCCTCCTGGGCCTTTTCCAGCATCAGCCGCTGCGGATCCCCGGGCATCAAATATTCCGTGCCGGGCGCCACGGGCACGTATTCGATAAAAAACACCAGCCGGCAGCCCCTGTCATGCAGCGGCCGCAAAAAAACCTGCGACGTGATCTCCGCCAAATTTTCCGTGGTCACAGTAAGGGAGACGCCGAACAGCAGTTTCTTTTCCGCCATTGCCTCCATCGCGCCTTGGATATGGCGGTATGTCCCCTCGCCCCTGCGTTCATCGGTGGACGCTTCCCCGCCCTCCGCGCTGATGACCGGCACAAGGTTCCGGTGCTCGTTCAAAAGGCGAAGCATTTGCCCATCCAGCATGGTACCGTTGGTGAAGATGGGAAAAACGATGCCCTCACGCTCCGCGGCTTTATACAGAACTTCCGGGCGCAGAAACGGTTCGCCGCCGGCCAGCAGCACAAAGGAGATGCCTGCGTCCTCCGCCTGTCCAAAAAGCTCGCCCCAGCGCTCTGCGGACAGCTGCCCCTCGCCTGCCCGGTCCCCGCACAGCCCGTTGGCCCTGGCATAGCAGCCCTTGCAGGAGAGGTTGCAGGCACCGGTGATGCTGGCGATCAAAAACATGGGAATATGCACGCCCTGTCCTTCATGGTACCGGCGCCTTTCCTCCATCTGCTTCTGCCGCCGGTGAAACCTTTGCAGAAACGCGGTTTCCCTGGGATTTCGGAGCGTGGCCCGCAGGATGTCCGCAACCAGCTTCTCCGCCCCTTCATTCAAATAGGTGTTCAAATCCCGGCAGGGCTCCATGCTTTTTCTCCTCTCCAGACACGTCAAAATTACAGAAAATGTACATGTTATTGCTCTGCCAATTTAAGATCGCGCCAAAGCGGCGGAAGATTTTTTGCGCAGAGCAGGGAGCAGAACCGAAGGAATAGCAGCGCTATTTCAAGGTTCAACGGCGCGGCTATGCGTGAAAGGATCCGCCGCGACGCGCTAGATATAGTTGGTAGAGCAATATATTATTATCAAACGCTATCCTCCAGTCAATGATGGCAGCATTAAAAATAGATGAGGATTTTCTATGAGGCGAAAAAATCCCCTCTGCCTGCTTATGCGGCGAGGGGGAAAAATGGAACTTTCCGAAGAATCATACTATTGTTAAATATTACTTCGTCCAAAGCGGTGAGGAATTTCCGATGCGGAACAAGGAGACAAAGCGAGGCAGCGCCGCGCTACGCTGAACGGAAGGCGGCACAGTCCTGCGCGAAAAAACCGGCGCAACGGCGAGATGATGTTTGGAAATATATCATTCCAGTATGGAACCGTCGGCGTGAAAAAGGGGCAGGGGTTCCAGAAATACGATGTCGTCGCGCTTGCGCGCGGCACCCTCCGCCAAAATGGCCATGCGTCCGGCCACCTCGCCTCCGGCGGCGCGCACCAGCTCTTCCACCGCAAACAGGGATTGCCCCGTGGAGATCACGTCGTCCACCACCAGCACCTTTTTGCCTTTGACGAGGGCGGCGTCGTCCGCATCCAGGAAAAGCTGCTGCACGTTGGAGGTGGTAATGGATTTTACCGATACGGAAAACACGTCCCGCATGTACAGCTTGGCGGACTTGCGGGCTAAAAGGTACTTGTTCTGGCCGCTTTGCCGGGCCATTTCGTATACCAGGGGAATGCCCTTGGATTCCGCGGTGATCATATAGTCGTATTCCGGCGCCTTTTCCAAAAGTGCCTTGGCGGTGGCGATGGTCAGCTCCACATCCCCAAAGATGACGAAAGCGCCTATGTACAGCGCGTCATTCACCCGGCAGATGGGAAGCTCCCGTTTGAGCCCCGCGATGGTGATAGGATAGGTCAGCATGGCGTTTCTCCCCTATGTACTGGATTGGCAGGCAGCGCCTTCCACGCCGTTCATTATAGAACAACCGTTAGAAAAGTCAAGAAAACGCTAAGGATGGAGGTATCTTTTTTTGGCACCCGACAGGCAAATCCCCTTTGCTTCCGTAACGGGCGCGCCGCTTTACCGGCTTGTCTGGCAGCCGGCGGCAAAGCCCCTGGGCGTGGTTCAAATCACCCATGGCATGGCGGAGCATATCCGCCGGTACGACGGCCTGGCCCGGGCCCTGAATGACGCCGGCTTCGCGGCGGTGGGGCATGATATGCTGGGCCATGGGGACCAGGCCCCCATCAAAGGATACTTCGCCCAAAAAGGTGGATGGGACGCGCTGATTGGCGATCTTCATACCGTGCGCCTGGATACGCAGCAGGAATACCCCGGACTGCCTTATTATGTATTGGGGCACAGTGCAGGCAGCTTTCTAACGCTGTGCTACCTGCTTGAGCACAGCCAAGGCCTGCGGGGCGCCGTGCTATCGGGAACGGGAACCTTCAGCATTACAGAAATCCGCCTTGGGCTTTTCCTGTCCAGAGGGATGATGCTTCTGGGTATGGGGCGCAGCCCGGCCAAATTCATCGACAAGCTTGCTTTTTCGGCTCGAAACAAACCCTTTGAGCCTGCCAAAACGCCTTTTGACTGGCTTAGCCGGGATGAAAAGCAGGTGGCCGCTTACCTAAAAGACCCGCTCTGCGGCTTCCCGTTTACCGGCAGCGGCTACCACGACCTGTTCACGGGCCTGTTGCGCCTTGCCCGGCCGGATGCCCTGAAAGCCATCGGACCCGGGCTTTCCGTGCTCTTCCTTTCAGGCGGCCGCGACACGGTGGGCCAAAATGGCAAAGGCATGCGGCGCATGGCGGATGCGCTCCTGGCTGCCGGAACCGGGGATATAACTGTAAAGCTGTATCCGGACGCCCGGCATGAGGTTTTCAACGAGGTGAACCGCGCGCAGGTTTACGCCGACCTCGCGGCCTGGCTCCTTCAAAAGAGCGGGTGATGGGTTTCCGCGCAAGCGCTCCCTTTCCCTCAGCCATGGAAGGTTTTTAGGGATGGGGTATGGGGAAGGGCCTTTTTGCGGCAACCGGTCCTTCCCTGCAGCCGTGCTCCCAGCGCCTGCTTCCATTTCTCATTGACGGCGGGACCGCAACAGGATACAATAGCGTTGTGCGGCAAAGAGGCCGGTCCGCCGGCCTGACGGTGAAAAGCCCAAACGTGTCATGCGTTCGGGCCGTTCTTGCTATTTGAATCATTTTGCTATTATCTTCGCCTTGCCGCCCACGTTCCGATCATGCTCTATTGGGAAAGGAAGGATCGCATGTTTGGATTCCGGCCGGAAGGGCGCAGATACAAGCTGAAGGATCCCATTGTTCAGGCCACCCCCTACTTCATGCCCCACCGCAGCGACGCCCAGGTATTTTTGCAAAAGGAGCTGGAGTATGAACCCCTGGCCCGGTACATTGCGGACCAGGCCTGCAAAGGCTGCAAGATCACCTTTATGCAGCTGATCATCGCCGCCTATGTGCGGGGGGTTTCCCAGCTGCCGGACGTCAACCGTTTCATCATGAACAAGCGGCTCTATTCCCGCAGGGAACTCTCCGTTTCCTTCGCCCTTCTTAGGGATACGCAGGACGAATCCATCGAAGAAACCACCATCAAGCTTTTTTTTGACCCCACGGATACCATCTATGATGTGGCCCGCCGCGTCAATGAGGGGATTGAGGCCAACCGGCCCATGGAAAAAGCCAACTTTACCATGAAATTCGCCAGGTGCATGCTGTCGCTGCCCCTGCTGCCCAACACTGTCATGGGGCTTGTCCGGCTGTTGGACCGCTACGGCCTGGTCCCCAAGGTGCTCATCGACGCCAGCCCTTTCCACGCGGGCCTGTGGATCACCAATATGGCCTCCATCGGCGTGAGCTCGGTGTACCATCACATTTACAACTTTGGCAACAGCAGCCTGTTTTTCAGCATGGGTACGGTGGAACGCAAGGTGGCCATGACGCCGGATGGCAAAGTGGTGCGCAGGCGCGTTTTGCCGGTGGGTGCCACGGTGGATGAGCGCGTATGCGCCGGAGCCACATATGCGCGCCTGTTTGCCTCCATGCTCCACAGCCTGAGTCATCCGGAGGAACTGGAAACGCCGCCGGATTCCGTGCGCTACGATCCCAGGTGCGAATACCATGTGAACAAGCCGGGAACGCCCGCCCCTGCCGGACAGGAAATCAGCGCGTGATCTCAAAAAGTGCCGTAAAAAATCCGCCCCGAAAAACCGGGGCGGATTTTTCATACTATTGGAGAACATTATTCGTTCATGGCGGCGATGGATTTTCGATGCAGGGCAAGGAGCCGGAGCAAGGCAACGCCGCGCTACGCTGCGCGAAAAGAACCGCCGCAACGACGAAATAATGTTTGGAAATAATATCACTTTGTCTTTTTTTCGCTGTGCCGGATGCTTCCCATAATGGGGATCAGCAGGAAGACCAGCCAGGCGTACCCCCACAGATTGAAATAAAAGCCCAGCACCAGATACACCAGGGTAATAAGCACTGGGTTGCCCAGCAGATAGGGAAAGGACTTCATCCATTCCGGCATATAATGGATGGGGATGGTCAGGAAAAGGAGCCAGGCGCGGCCCCATTCATGAAGCAGGACACCCAGGACCAGATACAGCGCGGTGATCACAAGGGGATAGGGAAGCTGGTGCAGCCAGTCCTCCCTGTAGCTTTTCCCCTTGTCCGTATCGTAGTAGCTCCCTTCGGGCAGGGGGTCGCTTTCCTCCCGCCAGTCCGCCGGCGGCTGCTGCTCCCTTTCCTCCTCGCCCTTCACCTCATAGTAGCTCCCGTCCAGCGTGGGAGCCTCCACTGTAAAAACAGCTTCCGGGCGGTAAGGCGGCGTGTAGGCCGCAGGCTCCGGGGGCAGATCGGAACGCACCAAATCGTCCAGGGACATCTTGTACAAGGCGGCCAGCGCGATGAGGTTGTCGGTATCCGGGGAGGACTCGGCCCTCTCCCACTTGGAAACCGCCTGCCTGCTGATGCCCAGCCGCATGGCCAATTCTTCCTGGGAAAGGTTGTTCTGTTTGCGAAGCTGGACAAGGCGGTTGGCGATTTCCACGTTCATATTGATGCATCCCTTCCTGTTGATACGCCCCCAGTATACCGGATGTCTTACCGGTTGCGCCACCCACTCTGCTTTTCAAAGCCGCAACCAACGGTTGCATTTCGTCTCTTTTTTGAGGATTTCTTCCAAATTTACAGGCCGAAGCCCTCCTCATCCGTTTCCGGCCCCGGGTGCCACAGATGGCGCTTCATATCCACCCGGCCGTCCGCCAAAAATGCAATGCCCTCTTCCGTGAGCAGCGCCCGCTGCTCATCAAATCCCGGCGCCAGACACCCCCGGCTGTTCACCACCCGGTGGCAGGGGATCTTCCGGCCCTCCGGCGCATGGGCCATGGCCTGGCCCGCCATCCGCCCTCCCCGGGGAAAACCGGCCAAAAAGGCAAGCTGTCCGTAGGTTGCCACTTTGCCCCTGGGAATGCAGGCGGCCATATCGTACAGCCGCAGGTACATTTCCGCTCTTGTCACAAGCTCGCCCCTTTTCCCCGGTCTCCCGCTGATACAGCGGGTTGGAAGCATTATTATGCCGTATACATCTGCCGCCATCGCGAAAGCGTATCTCCGCCGAAACCATATTCCTTCTCAAAAAACGCCTCGTAGGAAGGATACTTTTCACGGATGGCGTGCAGCGCGCTGAAGATCAATTCTTCGCTCACGTTCATCATCCTCTGGAGCAGCGCCGCCGCCTCCCGGGAGATGCCCGCTGCCGTCATCTCCTGCACCTTGCGGCGGTTGGCTTCCGCCCGGAAGTCCCGGGAAAGCAGATAATCCCTGACCGCAGTTTCCTCGTCGACTCCCAAGGCCAGCAGGAGCAGCACGCTTCCAACCCCCGTGCGGTCCTTGCCGGCGCTGCAGTGCTGGTACAAAGGCACGCCACCTTCGCTGTCCAACGAAAGAAGCATCTGCCGGAAGGCATCCGTCCCAAAGGGCAAGGCGGTATACAGTTCCTTAAAGAGCAAAAACTGCTCCGCTGCCGCCTCCTCTGTGTTCACCAGGCGAAGATGTGTCAGCATATCCCTGTCCGTAAAGTCCTGGAACCGCTTGACGGATGGCACGGCGGGAAGATGCAGCCTATCGGCGCCCTCCGGGCATTCGTCCGGAGCGCGCCCCGCTTCCAGCTTTGTCCTGTAATCCACTACCCTCTTGATCCCCAGCCTGCTTAAAGCCGCCGTTTGATGCCCGTTCAACCCGTACAGCGGCCCGCCCCGGAAAAACCTTCCCCAGCGCACCGCTTTGCCCTCCGCCGTCCGGTAGCCGCCCATATCCCGGAAGTTTTCCACGCCGCCGGTCTCCACACCCCGGGAAGCGGCGGTCAGCACGGGGCCGCTTCCGTATTCCAAGAAGAAGTACAACCGCTCTCCCGGCATGGGCGAGGGGAGCAAAAGCCGCTCTTCCCCCATATCCCTAAGGAACCGGCGCTCCCCGCCATCAGGTGAAAGATCGTAATACAGCTTCGGGACACCGTCCCTTTTTTCCCGGGTGATCTCATAGGCGCCGTCCTCATAGCGGACGGCAAACCGGCTGTCCATGGCCATGCATTTTCCTCCTTGCCACGTAAAATTCAGGAATGGGCTTCATGTTGGGCTTCCGGCAGGCTTAGGGAGCGCACATACTGCCTGGGCGTCATGCCATAGCACCGGTGAAAGGCCCTGTAAAAGGTGCGGATGCAGTCAAACCCCGTCATCATCGCGATCTCCAGCTGCTTCAGGTCGCTCTGGGCCAAAAGCTGCGCCGCCCGCCGGCAGCGCAGGCTGTTGACATACTCCGAAAAGGAACAGCCGAAATTGTCACGAAACAGGTGGGAAAGCCGGCTGCGGCTGTACCCCAGATGCCTGGCCAGCTTTTCCATGGTAAGATCCGAGGCGCTGTTCTCCTGCAGGTAGGAAAGCATGTTGCGCATCAACCCGGCAGGGGCCTTCATGGGCATGGAGCACAGCCCCACCCGGTCCATCAAAATACCCAGCAGCAGCTGGCTGAAGCCCCGCTTCGCCTCCGTTCCCAAGGCTTCCCAGCGGCGCTGCATCAGGGGGACCAGCGTATGAAGCTCCCCGCCCGCATCCTGGTAAATGGCGGAAGCGAACCGCTTGTTGGCCAGTGCTTTCTCCAGGCTGGGCACGAAGGAGACGGGGATGATAAAGATAATAACGTCTGAGAAGCTTTCGGTGAAGTACCGGTGCACCGTGTAGCCGGAGGTGATCAGCAATTCCCCCCTGGAAATATCGTACCGCTGGCCGTCCAGGACGGCGCTCATCCTCCCGTCCACCGCGTAGACAAGCTCTATACTGGAATGGAAGTGGGGCAGGCAGCCGTTGTTTCTGGACCGCAAGCATACGGCCTGCGCCATATCGTCCCGCGCCTGCTCATAAAACTCAGCCACAATCACACTTCCTCCGGCAGCAAGTTTTGTCATGAAATCCTCGCCCTTTGTCATGACAATTATACCGTATATGCGCTACAATGAACATAGGAAAATTCTCTATTCCTGCGAATGCATGAAAGGAAATAGCTTTATGAACAAGGTTCGCGTAGGCATCATCGGCTGCGGCGGCATTGCCAACGGAAAGCATATGCCCAGCCTGAAAAAGCTTCCCAATGTGGAGATGGCGGCATTCTGTGACATTATCGGGGAACGCGCGGAAAAAGCCGCGAAGGAATACGGCGCTCCCGAGGCCAAGGTGTTCACCGATTATACGGAGCTGTTGAAGCTTGATTTGGACGTGGTGCATGTGCTGACCCCCAATGTAAGCCATGCGCCCATCACCATTGCCGCGCTTAATTCCGGCAAGCATGTCATGTGCGAAAAACCCATGGCCAAGAATCCCGCCGAGGCCAAACTGATGCTGGAGGCCGCAAAACGCACCGGCAAAAAGCTGACCATCGGCTATCAGAACCGCTTCCGCCCCGACAGCCTGTATTTGAAACAGTGCTGCGAAAACGGCGACCTGGGAAAGGTTTATTATGCCCGGGCGCTGGCTATCCGCCGCCGGGCCGTGCCCACCTGGGGCGTATTCCTGGATGAGGAAAAACAGGGCGGCGGGCCGCTGATCGACATCGGCACCCATGCGTTGGATCTGACACTCTGGTGCATGGACAACTATGAGCCGGAAATGGTGGTGGGCACCAAATACCACGAGCTGGCCCCCAAGCCCAACTCCGCCAACGCCTGGGGCCCCTGGGATCCGGAGAAGTTCACTGTGGAGGATGCGGCCTTCGGCTTCATCCGCATGAAGAACGGCGCCACCATCAGCCTGGAGTCTTCCTGGGCATTGAATACCCTGTTTGTTCACGAGGCCAAGACCATGCTCTGCGGCACCGAAGGCGGCGCGGATATGCTGGGTGAAGGCGGCGCGCTGCGGATCAACGGCGAAAAATTTTCCCGCACCTATGTTACCATGCCCGATCTGAAAGCCGGCGGGGCGGCCTTCTATGACGGAGTCACCGTTTCTCCTGCCGACCTGGAAGCCAAAATGTGGATCGATCATGTTCTGGACGATACCAAGCCCCTGCTGGTGAAGCCTGAGCAGGCGCTGGTGGTGACGCAGATTCTGGACGCCATCTATGAATCCGCGAAAACGGGCAAACCCGTGTACTTTGACTGACCAAAGGAGAGTTGCCTATGAAACTGCCCATCGCGTATCAGGTGTATTCCGCCCGGGAAGAGGCGCAAGCGGACCTCGGCGGCACCCTTGCAAAGATCAAATCCCTGGGCTATGACGGCGTGGAGTTCGCGGGCTTTTACGGCCACACGGCGGAAGAGGTCAAGGCCATGCTGGAAGCAAGCGGCCTCAAGGCCGTTTCCAGCCATGTACCCATGGCCCAAATTCAGGCCGACATGTTCGGCGTCATCGCCTATCACCAGGCCATCGGCTGCCCCTACATCGCCGTGCCATACCTGGATGAAGCCCACCGCCCCGGTTCGGCAGGTTTTTCCGCCATGCTGCATGTGATCTACAAATTCGGCAGGCTATGCAGGGAGGGCGGCATCACACTCCTTTACCACAACCACGACTTTGAGTTCGTGACCCTGTCCGGCCAATACGGCCTGGACTTCCTCTACGAGGCCATTTCCGCCGACATCCTTCAAACCGAGATCGACACCTGCTGGGTGAAATACGCGGGTCTGGACCCCGCGCAGTACGTGCGCAAGTATGCCGGCCGCTGCCCCTTGGTACATTTGAAGGATTACGTGGGCCGCCGGGACGGCAAAACGCCCTACGGCCTCATCGGTTCCCAGAAAGCGGCGGATGCGGATGTGGCTTTTTCCTTCAAACCCGTAGGCATGGGCTGCCAGGATATGCCCGCCGTTGTGGCCGCCGCCCTGGAAAGCGGCGCGAAATGGCTGGTCGTGGAGCAGGACCTGTCCCCCGAGCGTCCCCCGCTGGAAGCCGCGCGGCTCAGCAGGGAGTACCTCGCTTCCATCGGCCAGTAGCATGGGGCCTAGCCCCCTGCACCCCCACCAAAGGCTCCGAAACTCCGCCCCCGCCAATGGCGGATAAGGGCGGGATGGAGGAGGCTGGCGAAACGAGCGATGCAAGCGGTAGCGCAGCAGCGCGACGATTGAGCCAGTGGGAACATCCTCCCTTTGGAAACCCCATATCTAAATTCTATTCTTAAAAAGAGGCAAGGGGTATCCCCTTGCCCCTTTTTGAATTTCAAATTTCTTTGTGTGTCTTCATTGTTGATATGCTGCATCGCCATGGATTCCCATGCGGCTTTATGAAACAATCTCCGGGCCGTCATCGTCTTACGGTGGCGTGGCGGCAGGAATCCGGCTTTGGTTGAAGGGGAAGGGCGTTTTTCGTTGGGACGTCTTTCAGGTACCAAACGTGAACAGGGTGTAACTTTTGGGTTTTCCAAGCCTTTTGCTTGCAGTCGCGCATGGCATATGCCATAATAGATTTACTATACCGGCGCCAGCGCCGGACACAAAGAAAGGACAAAATGATTCCATGAAGAAATCCACCCGTTTTTTTGCGCTCTGCCTGGCGTTGGTCATGTGCATGTCCCTGGCGATGACAGGCGCGGTGGGCGAAACAGCCCAGCCGGCTGAGACCCAGGCTGTGCCCGCGGAAGCCACCGCTGCTCCGGAGGCCACCGACAACGTAGTCGTTACGGTCAACGGGGCGCCTGTTCATGCCTCTGCCGTACAGAAGATTTTTAATGCGATTTATACCCAATATGCCGGCCAGGGGTATGACCTGACGGGGCTGGAATCCCAACTTTCGTCTTTGGCAGTGGAGTATGCCATCCAGGACGCCCTTTTCAAGCAAAAGGCGGCGGAGTTTGGCGTGGACCAGTTTACCGCGGATGAGGAAGCCGGATTCCTGACCGAGGCGCAGACCCAATGGGATGACGCCCTTGAGCAGTACTACACGTATTACCTCACCGCGGCCGGGGATACCCCCACCGAGGAGGAAATTGCCGCCGCAAAGACGAAGGTCGCGGATGACCTGGCGTCGATGGGTTATTCTCTGGAAATGATCGCAGGACAGGTGAAGGACGGGGAAATCCAGAACCGGCTTACCGATGCCCTGCTGAAGGATGCCGTCCCCTATACCCAGGAGGATGTACAGGCCGAGTATGAAAAGCGCGTTCAAGAGGATCATGCGGCCTACGAGAACGACATCGCGGCCTACGAAGACGCTTATTCCTCCGGGGACGCAGATATTTGGTATGTGCCGGAGGGCGTCCGGGGCATCGCCCATATTCTTTTGAGCGTTGACGATGATCTGCTGAACACCTATCTTGATTTGAAGGAGCGGCTTGACAACCAGCAGACCCAGGTGGATGCCCTGGCGGAAGAAGATCTTGATCCTATCCCGGCGGACGAGGCCACTTTGGATCCTTCCTTGACCGAAACGCCCGAACCGTCCGCCACACCGGAACTTACCGCCGACCCTTCCGCCACTGCGACCCCCGCGCCGGCGACCCAGGCGGATGTGGATGCGGCGCGCCAGGCGGTGCTGGATTCCATCAAAGACAAGCTGGACGATATTTACAGCCGTCTTGCCGCCGGGGAAGCCTTTGCCTCCCTGGTGGAGGCATACGGCGAGGATCCCGGCATGCAGCAGGAGCCCTACAAGTCCGAGGGCTACAGCGTCCACAAGGGTTTTGAAGGCTACATTCCGGAATTCACCGACGGCGCCTTCGCCCCCGAGCTTCAAAATGTCGGCGATTATGGCCAGCCCGTGATCGGCAGCTACGGCGTGCATATCCTGTACTATCTTAGGGATGTTCCCAGCGGCCCGGTGGCTTTGACCGAAGAGCTCAACGCCTCCCTGCTTCAGGAAATGGAGAATACCCGGACGAGCAAAGTGCTGCCTGATGCCATGGAGGAATGGATGGCAGCGGCCCAGATCGTGTACGCCCAGGCGGAAGCCACTGAAGCGCCTGAGGCGGAGTCAACCGCGGCGCCGGATGAAACCGTCGCCGAAGAGCCCGTGGAGACGCCAACGGCAGCCCCTGCCGGGAATTGACACGCTGCTTTCATACTGCCGCCCGGCCGGGGGATGATCCTGGCCGGGCGGCTTGTTTTATGGTGCAGGTTTGTGCTACAATGGGCACGCAACCCATGGAAAAGGTGATCTTTATGAAAAAACTTCTGCTTTGCGCACTGGCGATAACCCTTCTCTTGATCCCTCCCACGGCAGTGGCCCAGCAAAAAACCGTGGTGACCTCCTTCTATCCGATCTATATCCTGGCCAGGAATCTGACGGAGGGCGTCTCCGGCATCACTTTGCATAACCTGGCCGCACCGGACACCGGCTGCCTGCACGATTACCAGCTTTTGTCCGGGGATATGCGGGTTTTGAGCCAGGCCCAGGTGCTGCTGACCAACGGTGCGGGCATGGAAAGCTATCTTGATACGGTCACGGCGCAGTTCCCGTCCCTTGTGATTGTCGATGCGTCCCAAGGCGTCCCGCTGCTGGATGACCAGGGCGATCCGGAGCCCGAAACGGAGGACGCGGACCACCTGCACCAAGGCAACCCCCACATCTGGCTGGATGCGTCAAACGCCGCCCAAATGGTGCAAAACCTGGGGGATGGCCTGGCGGCAGCTTTCCCGGAGCACGCGGATATCCTCCGTCAAAACACACAACAGTACATTCAGCGCCTTCAGGCTCTTGACCAGGAATTGAAGGAAGGGCTGATGGGGCTGGCCCATAAGGACATCATTACCTTTCATGAAGCCTTTCCCTACTTCGCAAAGGCCTACGGGCTCCACGTGGCCGCCGTGGTGACCAGGGAGCCGGGGGAGGCGCTGAGCCCCGCGCAGTTGGCGGAGCTTGTACAGCTGGTGCGCTCCCTTGGTGCCCCGCCGCTGTTTACAGAGCCCCAATACCCCGATCTTGCCGCCAGAACGCTGGCGGCGGAAACAGGCGCGCCCGTATACCAGCTGGATCCCCTCGTCACCGGCCCCATAGATGAGAGCGCGCTGACCGCTTATGAGGACGGCATGCGCGAAAATATGCGGGTGCTGAAAGAGGCGCTTGGAAATTGAACGCATACCGTTTGCTGTACGGAACGGGCAACCCGGCCAAGCTTGACGCCATGCGTGACTGGCTGAAGGAACTGCCCATGACCATCGACGGGCTTGATAAAAATGCCCCGGACGTTCCGGAGGACGGGCAAACACCTCTTCAAAACGCCCGTCAAAAGGCACTTTGCTACTTTGAAACCTATCACCGGCCTGTTTTTTCCTGCGATTCCGGCCTGCTTTTGCCGGAGGTCCCCCGGGAGAAAAACCCCGGCGTCCATACCCGCCGGCCGGAAGGCAGGCCGCTTTCCGACGAGGAAATGCTGGTCTATTATGCTTCCCTGGTCCGGCAGTACGGCAAGGCCGGCTACTTGAGGGCGCTGTATCAAAATGCCGTCTGCATCGTCCTGGAAGACAGGGAAATTTTCGAATACGACGGGGAGGACATCTGCTCCGGCGAATTTCTTTTAACGGATACGCCCCATCCCCTGCGTACCCCCGGCTGGCCGCTGGATTCGCTGTCGGTGTCGGCGGAAACAAAAAGGTACTGGTTTGACCTGTCCTTTGCGGAGCGGGAGAAGAGCCACAAGGATATCCGCCCGGGCTTTGTCCGTTTTTTCCAAAAGGCGCTCAGCTGCAGTACGTAACCGCCGCACAATAGAAATCAAAAAGCTTTCGCCAATAAAAAAGGAAATGCCATGCCCCGTACCCTTGCATTGCTGCTTTTTCTGAGCGTGGAAAGAGGAGGGCGGAGAAGATGAATATTCTCGTCACTTTGGATGCCAACTACCTGAACCCCTTGAAAGTCATGCTTTGGTCTCTTTTTTTCCAGCACCCAGGGCAGAAGTTTCATATCTACCTGATGCACGCCTCCATTCCGGAGGAGGAACTGAAACCCCTTCGCGGCTATATCGAGGGGCTGGGGCAGTCGCTTACCGTCCTCACCGTTCAGGAGGACTGGTTTGCAAACGCGCCGGTTCTTCTGCATTATACCAAAGCCATGTATTACCGGCTGCTTGCCTACAAGTTTCTTCCCGCCGGGCTGGACAGGATCCTCTACCTTGATCCGGATATCCTCATCGTCAACCCCATCGACGAGCTGTACAATACCTCCTTGGACGGCTACCTTTACGCCGCGGTCTACCATAACAAGGTCTCCCGCAAGGAAGTCAACAGGCTCAGGCTCAAGACCTATGATATCAAGGAGTATTTCAATTCCGGCGTGCTGCTGATGAACCTTGCGCTGCAAAGGGAGAAAATCAACGAGGAAGAGATCTACTCGTTTATCTTAAGATGCAAAAACCGTCTGATATGTCCCGACCAGGATGTGCTGAACGCGCTGTATGGCAGGGACATCAAAACGGTGGACGAATTCCGCTTCAACTATGACACAAGATTTTACCAATACAACAAGCTCCTGCGCAACGGTGCGCTGGACGCGGATTATATCATGCGGAATACCTCCATCCTCCATTTTTGCGGAAAGAAAAAGCCCTGGCAAAAGAATTACGCGGGCGTGTTCCATGCGCTGTATCTCCATTATCAGAACCTGGCGTTTCGGAATGCGGGCTGAACCCCGGCCGCCATTTTTCTGTTGACAGCCGCTTTATCCTTTGCTATACTGCCCCTGGAATAACGCTCAGGAGGATTTTTGATGTCGGTCTTGGCTGTAAAGGGAATTCTTAACTGAATCCTTGAGGGAATGGGCTGCAAGCGCAGGCTTTGCCTGTTTGTTTGTGTGTCCTCCCGCATCAGCCCTTTACAGACTGCTTCCTGATTTCCGCCTGGCATAGGAAACGACAGAGGGCGCGCCCTCCGGGCCGTTTTTGAGATTTCTCCTTTTTCCTCGGGCTCTTAGAGGAAAAAGCAGGTATCTCTAAAAAACGGACGGACAGCGATGATCTGCCGTTCTTTTTTTATGTCCAAAGCCCGCGGGAGCATTCTGCCAAACGGCGGATGCATCCGCGGGCATTTTTTTGATTTGATACTCTTTCCAAACATTATTTCCTCGCCGCGTTGGGCGAAACAATATTTTCCAATAGTATGATGGAGGGATCACCTTGGCAACGCCTGAAAAAACCCTGGAATTTGATCAGATCAAGCAGACGCTTTCCTCCTTTGCCTTCACCAAGGGGGCAAAGGAGCGGCTGCTGAACCTTACCCCCGCCTTGAGCGAAAAGGAATGCCGTAGCCGCCTCGCGCAGACCGGCGAAGCCCGAACCATGCTTAATGCGCTGGGCAGCCCGCCCCTTAGCACCACGGAAGTGCTTGACAAGGTGCTGCCCCTTGTCAAGGCCGGCGCCATGCTCCTGCCGGAGCAAATTTTAGGCGTAGCGCAATTTTTGTCCTCCTGCCGCCGGATGAAAGCTTACCTGAAGCGTGGCGAATATTTGCAATCAGAGCTTGCTTTTTACGGCCGGGCTTTCCAGGAAGAAAAGGAGCTGGAGGGCGAAATCGGGCGCTGCATCCGGGGCGAGGCGGTGGACGACAGCGCCTCCCCGGAGCTTCGGGACGTGCGCAGGAAAGCGGAGCAGGCTTCCGCGCAGATCAAGGCAAAGCTCAACAGCCTGCTTCAAAACAACCGCGCGTATTTCTCCGACAGCCTGGTGGCCCTGCGGAGCGGCCGGCTCACGCTGCCCGTAAAGCGGGAGCACAAGGCGCAGGTCCCGGGCACGGTGGTGGATATGTCCTCCTCCGGCGGCACCGTGTTCATTGAGCCTTCCGCCGTTGGCAAGCTCCAGGAGCAGTTGAGCGAGTGGAAGATCAGGGAGGAAAACGAGGTCCGTCGGATCCTGTACCAGCTTACGGCCTTGGTGTTTGACCGCATGGCAGCTTTGCAGGCCAACCGGGACGTATTTGAGGCGCTGGACTTTGCCTTCGCAAAAGGCGCATTGAGTGCCTCCATGGACGCTGTGGCGCCCGTAATGAACACAGACCGCCGGATGCACATTGAAAAAGGACGCCATCCCTTGTTGAGCCGGGAAAAGTGCGTACCCCTGGATTTTGCCCTGGGCGGGGAAATCTCCGGCGTGGTGATCACCGGGCCCAATACCGGCGGCAAGACTGTGGCGCTCAAGACCGTGGGCCTCCTGTCCCTTATGGCCCAAAGCGGGCTCCATGTGCCCGCCTCTTTAGGAACGGAGCTGTGCATGCTGGGCAATGTGCTGTGCGACATCGGCGACGGGCAAAGCATTTTGGAAAACCTGTCCACCTTCTCCTCCCACATGACCAACATCCTGGCGATCCTTCGGGAAACCGGCCCGGAAAGTCTGGTGCTGTTGGATGAGCTGGGCTCCGGCACCGACCCCGCGGAAGGCATGGGCATGGCCGTGGCCATCATGGATGCGCTGCGTGAAAAGGGCTGCCTGTTTGTGGCCACCACCCATTATCCGGAGGTGAAGGAGTATGCGGAAAAGACACCGGGCCTTACAAACGCCAGGATGGCCTTTGACCGGGAAACGCTTTCGCCCCTGTACCGCCTTATGATGGGGGAGGCGGGGGAAAGCTGCGCGCTGCACATTGTCAAAAAACTTGGCTTTCCGGAGCCCCTTATCGCAAGGGCCAGGGAAGCGGCCTACGGCGGCGGAAAAACCCGCGGTGCCCTTCCCGCCGGCCTGAACCCGAAATCCGCCGGCCTGGGCCTCCCGCCCGCCGCTGCTCTGCCCCGTATTCAGAAGGAGCAGCCGCCAAAGCCCTTGTCCACCCATGCCGCGCAATTCCAGCTGGGGGACAGCGTGCTGGTTTATCCCGGCCGGGAGCTGGGCCTGGTCTACGATCCCGCCGATGAAAAGGGGCTGGTGGGCGTGCAAATCAAAGGCGTCAAACGCCGCATCCCCCACAAGCGGCTGAAAAAGCATGTTGCCGCAGAAAGCATGTACCCCGAAAATTACGATTTTTCCATCGTCTTTGACAGCGTGCAAAACCGCAAGGCCCGGCATCAGATGGAAAAGCGCCACCGGCCGGACCTGCAGATTGGCTATGAAAAGGAGCCCTCCCATGATGTTGATTGAAACAGCCGGACTTACCAAGGTCTACCGCCGCTTTGAAAAGGAGCCCGGCCTCCGGGGCAGCCTGAAAAGCCTTTTCCACAGGACCTACACTGAAAAGAAGGCGCTGGACAACTTTGACCTTGCGGTATCGGAAGGGGAATTCGTGGGGCTCATCGGCCCCAATGGCGCGGGCAAGACAACCTTGGTCAAGCTCCTCACCGGGATCATCGCCCCCACCTCCGGCAGCGCTTCCGTGCTTCAGCATACCCCCAGCCGCCTGGAAAGCGCCTTCAAAAAGCAGTTCGCCGTGGTGATGGGACAAAAAAGCCAGCTCTTTTTTGACCTGACGCCCGCGGATACCTTCCGCCTGTTCAAGGCGCTGTATGAGATCCCGGAAAACGAGTACCGGCGCAGCTTGAAGTATTTTACGGAGCTGTTCGGTGTCGGGCCCCTGATGGGCGTGCAGGTGCGCACCCTGTCCCTGGGGGAGCGGATGAAGATGGAGCTCATCGCCGCGCTGCTTCACAGCCCCCGGGTGCTGTTTCTGGACGAACCCACCATCGGCCTGGACGCGGCGGCCCAGCATCAAATGCGCTCCTTCCTGAAAGAGGTGAACAGGGAACGGGGCACTACCATCCTGCTTACTTCCCATTACATGGAAGATATCGTAAGCCTCTGCCGCCGGTGTGTGGTGGTGAGCCATGGGGAAAAGCTGGGCGATGGGCCTACAGACACACTTTTTGCGCAGTATCAGACCCACCGCAGGATCACCCTTGCCCTTAGCGCAGAATGCAGCATGGTGCTGCCCGGCTGGTGTGAGCAGGTTGCGCGGGAACCCCTCAAAATCTCCTTTCTGCTGCCCATTGCCCATGTCAAGCCTCTTTTGCAGTCCCTGCTGTCGCAGTATCCCATCCGGGATATCACGGTGGAGGAAGAGGAGATCGGCAGTGTGGTTTCCAAGCTCTACCGCATGAAGGAGAATCCCGCCTGATGAAAAAATATTGGGAAGCGGCCTGTATCGCCTTCAAAACCCGCATGGCCTACCGGTTCGATACCGCCATGCAAGCCCTTTCCGGCGTGGCAAGGGTGCTGTTCGCCTGGCTTTTGTGGTCGGCCCTCTTTCAGGGACAGGATCAAATCATGGGCTTTACCCTTCCCGCCATGCTCCTGTACTATCTGATCCAGTCCGTTTTGGTTCTGCTGGACAATACGGAGCAGATCGCAAAGGAACTTGGCACAAGCATCCGCAGCGGCACGTTTTCAAAGTTTCTGGTGCTGCCCATGCGGGTGCAGCCCTACCTTGCCGCCCAAACCCTGGGCTCCGCCGCCTATACGGCCCTTTTCGGCCTGGCGGCGGGCGCGCTGTGCCTGGCCCTTTTCCCTGTCCGGATGGCTCCGGCGCCGGGCTTGAACAGCCTGCTGCCTGCCGCCGCGCTTTTGCTGCTCGGCCGGGTCTTTCTGTCCCAGCTTCACTTTTATCTTGGGATACTCACCTTCCGGTATCAGGACATCTGGCTTTTTTTAATGATCAAAAGCAACGTGCTGGCCTTTGTGACAGGGGCCCTGGTTCCCCTTGCGCTGCTGCCTGAACCGGTGCTCTGCGCGCTGCGCCTGACGCCGTTTTACCACGTCTCCTACCTGCCGGCGCTGCTGCTGATGGGCAGGGGCGGCGGCGAGGCGCCGGAAGGATTGTTGGTGCTGGCCGCGTGGAATCTGCTTTTCTTCTTTCTCAACAGGCGGACGTACGCGCGCCTTCGCACGCGCTATGACGGGGTGGGCATATGAAAAGAAACCTGCGGCTGCTTTTGACGCTGGTCAAGCTGCGCCTTGGCCATTTGATGGTGTTCCGGCTTTCCTTCTTCGGCGCGTTTTTTGTGGACGGCAGCCTATTCATTATCAATCTTTTGCTCTTTGATGTGCTGTATAGCCGGGCGGGGTCCATCGGCGGCTGGGGGCGTGGAGACGTAATGGTTTTTGTGGGCACCTTTTCCATGGTGAACGCCCTGAACATGAGCACCTTCTTTTTCGGACTGATCACCATTCCCGACAAGATCCGCACCGGCATGCTGGACCAGTACATCGTCAAGCCCGGCAGCCTCCTTCTGCGCCTGTCCTTTGAACAGGTGAACCTGGGCTCCCTGCCCCTGATCGCCCTGAGCCTTGTCCTCCTGCTTCGGGGTGTTTCCTTGTTAAGCATGCCGCCTTCCCCGGCGGCGGCAGCAGGGTATGTGCTTTTGACCCTCCTGATGACGGTCCTGTGGTACGACCTGATGCTGATCATCCGCACGGTGCCCTTTTTTGTGATCTCCGCCGCCGCGGTAAACCAAATGGAGGAATCGCTTCTTGAACTGAGCATGAAAGTGCCCGGCGCCGTCTTTCAGGGCGTGTGGAAACTCCTGTTTCAGGTGCTTTTGCCCTATGGGCTCATCGCCACGCTGCCCACGCAGATGCTTACCGGTGCTCTGTCCCTCCCAGCCCTTCTGCAGGGCTGCGGCGTGGCCGTGCTCTTTACCGTTTTTGCCCTGGCCTTCTGGCGGTTCGGCCTGAAGCATTACAAAAGTGCCAGCAGTTGACCCGGGGGCGCTGCCCCGGACCCCCGCCAAAGGGATAAAATCCCTTTGGAATCCCTATAGCTATGATTTATGCGATACCCCTTTTTCAATGGAAAAGCTCTTCCGGGGCCCTTTTTCCTCCGTCTCCGCCGCCAGCTGCGCAAGTGCCCTGACCGTCTTCCAGTTGCGCAGGGTGTTATGCGCCTCCATCTTCAGAAATTTGGCCACCAGCTTGGAGGCATGGACGCCGTTTTCCAGGAGAAAATACACCTCTTTGCCCCTGGCCGCAAAGCGGTCGCCGCCGGGAACCGCCGCCAGCGCGGCCTCCGCCTCCCGGGACAGGGGCGCCAGCATCATGGCCGCATGCAGGCTCTCCGCCCCGGAAGCCTCCTCCGCAGCCCGCACTTCTTCCGGGGAGAAGGGGCAATTTTCCAGGATGGAGGCAAGCTCCTCCGCCGTGCGGAGCACCGCCGGCACCGGAAATCCGAACCGCTTCCCGATTATTTCCTCCAGGTGCTTTCGCAGCGCATCCTCCCCGCCCTCCGCCGAGAACACCACGTTGCCGCTTTGTATATAGGTTTCGATTTTTTCAAACCCCGCCTCCATGAACGTCTGCTTCAATTCCGCCATGTTCACCCGGTGCTGCGCACCTACGTTGATCCCCCGGAGCAGCGCCACATACCTGGTCATTGCACGCTTCCCCCCTTTTTGGAAGACATTTTTCCGCATTTTTCCTTCAGTTTTAAGCAATCATTTAAGTGTCCCATCTGGTGGCGCGTCATGGGCATCAGGAGAATTCCCGCCACGTTCTTGCGCCCCCAGAAATCCAAAAGCCAGACGGAGTCGGGATGGGGCAGCACGCCGCCCTCCGCCAGGATGCGGCCGGTCTGGCGTTTTTCAAATTTCCTGGAAAGGTCCTTTGGCGAAAGGTGCTTCAGGATCTCCCTGGTGCGCCTGCCCACGGCATTCCGGTATTCCTTGAGAGCCTCCCTGTCCACCTCGCCGCTGAAGGACAAAATCTCTTCATCTGCCATGGCGTTGCCCGTGTCCCTGACCTTGGTATGCAGCTTCGCCTGCCAGGATTCATCAAGCACCTGACCCCCATCCGCGATAAGAAGGTTGGCCGTCAGGTCCTCGATGCGGGTCACATGCCAAATGTTCCAGGCCACCGTCACATCCTTTGCCGTGGGCATGGTAACAAACGCGCTTGGGGAAAGGTTTTCCCACACCGCATCCATCAGCGTGGCCTCCGCCCCGCCGTATACCTCCCGGGTGTGGAGCATGGCGTGCATCACGGCCAGCAGCGCCATGGCCTCCTGAAACGAATCCTTCCCCGCCAGAAGCTCCCGAAGCTGCGCCTGCAGGGGATTCCATTTTTCGCCTACCGGAAACATGTGCTTTCCTCCCGGTTTTCCTTTGATGTCCTTTTGCTCATTGTAGCACGCAAAGGGAAGGGGATCAAAAATTTTTGGCGGCCGCTTGACAATGCTTCCCATCTGTTTTATACTTAGTTATGTAAGTAATTAACTAGTGAACGAAGGGGGTGGGGCCATGAAGCTGGATTTTTCCAGTGAAGTGCCCATTTATCTTCAAATCACGGCGGGGATGGAGGACGCCATCTTCACCGGTGCCTTCCCGGAGGATGCGCAGGTACCCTCCACCACGGAGCTTTCGGCTTCCCTTCAGGTCAACCCGGCAACGGTGTTGAAGGGCATGAACCTGCTGGCGGATGAGGGGCTGCTGTACAAGAAAAGAGGCCTGGGCCTGTTCGTGGCGGAAGGCGCGGCGGAAAGGATCCGGGAAAAGCGGCGGCGGCAGTTTTACGAAAAATACGTGGTAAGTCTGGTGGCAGAAGCGCGCAAGCTGAAACTCACTAAAGAGGACGTTATGGAATGGATGGAAAGGGGGTTCTCCAAATGAACGGCATCGAAGTCAGAAATATCACAAAAACCTTTGGGCAGGTAAAGGCTTTGGACAACGTAACCCTTACGCTTGCGGAAGGGAAGATTTACGGCCTTCTGGGCCGCAACGGCGCGGGAAAGTCCACGCTTTTGAACATCCTCACCAACCGCATCTTCCCCGACTTAGGAGAAGTGCTGGTGGACGGCCTGCCGGCCCGGGAAAACGACGCGGCCCAGCAAAAGCTGTACATGATGAGCGAAAAAAGCTACTACCCGGACAGCATGCGGGTGGCCGATGCCTTCAAGTGCACGGAAGCGTTTTACGGCGGCTTTTCCAAGGACTACGCCGCCAGGCTGTGCGACCTGTTCGGCCTCAATCCAAGAAAAAAAGTAAAGGAGCTGTCCACAGGATACGGCTCCATCTTCAAGCTGATCGCGGCGCTGTCCGTCCCAGTTCCCTATGTGCTGCTGGACGAGCCCGTGCTGGGGCTGGACGCCAACCACCGTGAGCTTTTATACAGGGTGATTTTGGAGACCTATACCCAAAATCCCCGCACCATCGTACTTTCCACCCACCTCATCGAAGAAATTTCAGGCCTCATTGAGGAAGTTATCATCATCAAAAAGGGGCAAATCATCCGCCACCAACCCACGGAGGATCTGCTGGCCATGGGATATACCGTATCCGGCCCCGCCGCCCAGGTGGACGCTTATGT
Organism: Bacillota bacterium; assembly: GCA_023459275.1. Classification (GTDB taxonomy): domain Bacteria; phylum Bacillota; class Clostridia; order Christensenellales; family Aristaeellaceae; genus JAEWAH01. The sequence continues at coordinate 34,550 of JAEWVC010000110.1, forward strand.
TAAGGGGAGGGAATCCCTGGGCGAGGATGCCTTGGGCGGCCTGAAGACCGCCTATATCTTGGGCCAGCCCGGCGGTGAGGACTTGCCGGAAACCCTTCAAATCAGCAAAATGGATCTTCAAAAGCTGTTCATCCGGCTGACCAACGAGTAAGGGGGAGGCGACATATATGAAATTGAAAGCTGCCGTTCGGTATTACCTGAACGATTTCAAAAAGCCTGTGATCATCTATTACGGCGTATTGATGACCCTGTTTGTACTGCAGCTCGTCATCTCCGCCCTGCTGAAAGTCAAAAACCCATCTTCCGGCGGAATGGAATTCGCCACGACTATTTTTCTGTTCGTAGTAGGTTTGAACACTTTCAAGGCCCCATTCCGGCTGTTTCTGCAAAACGGCCTTTCCCGAAAAACGCTGTATGTGGGTGTTGTGGCAAGCCTTTGCCTGCTGGCGGCCGCCACCACGCTTTTTGACCTTGCCTTCGGCTGGTTCCGCGGCTTGTTTGTCCGTTACACCTCCACATACATGGAACGGTTCGGCAGCATGTACAGGGATGGGAAAGAGCTGAACGCCTTTTTCGACGGGCTGCTATGGAGTTTCCTGTCCTATCTGACAGCCGGCATGACGGGCTTTTTGATCACCAGCCTGTATTACCGCATGAACAAGGCGCTGAAGCTGATCGTTTCCATCGGACTCCCCGCATTCGTGTTTGTGGGGGTTCCCCTGCTGGACAGCCTGCTTACCAAAGGCGTCATTACTGCCTTTGGCATCAATGTGGTCTCCTTTGCCTTTGGTTACGGCATCAGCATTTCCCCCTTCACAAGCTTGTTCGACCTGTTTAGGCAGCTTGCCATGATGGAGGGAGGCATCGGCCTGTATCCTTACCATGCCATCCTGTACAGCGTTTTAAGCATCGCGGCGGCAGGCGTGCTCTGCTTCCTGCTGATCCGGCGGGCCACGGTGAAGGAGTAAATATCACATTATCCCTTTGCATCTTCCACAGGTTTCTGCTACAATGCGTTATGTTCGCTTGAAAATGCGGCATAACGCATTTATATAGCATATTTATATAGTATCAGAAAGGAAGCGCACATGAACCGGTTTGAAACCAACCTTTCTCACGGAAGCCTGGTCAGCGGGCTGATCCGCTTTTCCATGCCCTTCTTGATATCCAACATTATACAATCCCTGTACAACGTGGCGGATATGCTGATCGTGGGAAATCTGAGCGGCGCCAACAGCACCTACAGCGTATCCGGCGTTACCATCGGCGGGCAGGTGACTTTTATCCTCACCAACCTGATCATGGGCCTTTGCACCGGCGGCACAGTGCTTATCGCCCAGTATGTGGGCAGCGGCAGTCAGGAGAAATTGCGCAAGAACGTATCCACACTGTTTACCGGTTTGATGATCGCCGCGGCAGTGATTACACTGATCATGCTGCTGCTGAAGGACGGCGTCCTTAGGCTTCTTCAAACGCCGGCGGAATCCTTTCAGGAGGCCAGCAATTATCTGCTGGTCACGGTCCTGGGCGTCTTTTTCATCTTCAGCTACAACGCCCTGAGCGCGGTTCTGCGCGGCATGGGCGACAGCAAGCGGCCTTTGATCTTTGTCGCCATCGCCTGCGTCACCAACATTCTGCTGGACCTCCTCTTCGTCGGCCCGCTGAAGCTGGCCGCGCTGGGTGCCGCCATCGCCACGGTGATTTCCCAGGGGCTGTCCATGGTGCTGTGTATCCTGTATTTGAAACGCAATAATTTTCTATTCGATTTCAAGCTCCGTTCCTTCCGCATGGACCGGGAACAGCTGAAAGCCATCCTCAAGATCGGCTCGCCTTCCGCGCTGCAAAACACGGTTGTCAGCCTGTCCTTTCTGGTCATCACCGCTTTGGTCAATACCATCGGCGGTGTTACCGCCTCGGCTGCCGTAGGGGTGGTGGGCAAGTTCAACAGCTTTGCCATCCTGCCCGCCATCGGCATGAGCGCCGCCGTATCCACCATGGCCGCCCAGAACATCGGTGCCGGCAAATGGGACAGGGCCGTCAAGACCGCCAAGGTCGGCATGCTCCTTTCCATCGGCTTCAGCCTGATTGCCTTTGCCGTCGCCCAAATCTATCCCCAGGTCATTCTGGAACTGTTTGACAAGAACCCGAAAACCATCGCCGACGGCGTCGCCTATATGCGCACCTTCAGCTTCGACTACCTGGTGGTGCCCTTCGTGTTCTGTTTGAACGGCCTGTACATTGGTGCGGGGCACACCACCTTCACCATGTTCACGGGCCTGACCTCCGCGCTGCTGGCCCGCATCCCCGCCGCCTACATTTTCGGCAAGACGCTGGATATGGGCCTTCCGGGCCTGGGATTGGGCGCGCCGGTGGCCTCCCTGATGTCTTTGGTGATTATCCTTGCGTTCTTTGTCTCCGGCAAATGGCGGGTCAATGCGGCGCAAAGGCACCTGGCCTGAAAGCATACAAAAAAAGCAGCCCTCAACCAGGCTGCTTTTTTTCATTTGTTCCGGATACGGCGCTAGTTCAGCGTGCTTAACTGCTCCTCCAGCGCCTTCAAATGCGATTGCTCCTCCATGGCGATGGCCAGGAACATGTCCCCGGCTTCCTTCCGTTCGCAGGCGGAAGCAAAGTTCTTATAGCAACGCACAGCCGTCTCCTCGCTGTCTCTGGCAAACACCAAAAGCGCCTTCAGGCTGTCAAGGGCCCCTTCCCGCTGCGCCTGCATCAGGCCGCCCGGAAAAAGCACCTGGGCCGCGTAGGACTGCATCAGCAACTGCCTCTCCCGGTCCCCGCCCTCCACGGATACGTCCCCCAAGTGGCTAAATCTTGCAAGATGCGTCTGTTCGTCCCCCTGCAGCTTTTGCATCAACGCCTTGACGCCGGGTTTGTGGGCCAGAAGCTGGCCGCGCTCGTACATGCGGATGGCCCGCCGCTCCATTTCACAGGCAAGATACAGCGCCTCCTGCTCATTTGCAACTTGCAAGGGTCCCTTCCCACTGCACATGTTTTGCACAGGCGCCTCCTCTTTTCCACTGCTTTTTCCACAGCATATCCCCGAAAAGCCCCGGGAAATGCCCTGTGTACCTGAAATGAATCCGGCTTTTTCCACAGGTTATGTTACGCCTTATGTTCCTCCAGGAACACGTTGAGCTGATCCACCAGTTCGTCCGGATTGCTGCCGTGCACGGCGCAGGCTTCCTCCAGGCTTTCCGCGGAGGATGCGGGGCAGCCAATGCAGTGCATGCCAAACTCCATCAAAATGCGGGCTGTGCCGCGATGTATGCGAAGGACCTCGCCAATGGTCATGGATTTATCAATGGTCATAGCCATTCCTCACTTTTACTCACTTCGGGTATGCCTTAGCAGGCTTCCCGTACAGCTATATTACCCTAAAGCCTGCGGAATGTCAACGCGGAGGAGGCACCTCGGGAGAACGTTCATAAGGATGCCGGGAAAGATATTTTGGGGGTGCCTATGCGCCGCAAGCCGGCAGCCGAACGAAATAAAACGGCGGTTGAGCAAGCCGGACAGGGCTTTTTTCAAAAAGTCCTGTCCCCGCCTTTCCCCTTCTTGTATCCCTTCCCCGTTTATGGTAGCATGTCCCTGGAAGGCAAGGTGGGTAGCATGAAAAACCTGCATCTTAACCGCGTGGCCGCCGTATCCCCGAGAGTATACTTGGGAGACTGCAAGCGGAACGCGGAAGAAACCCTGGTTTGGATGGATACGCTGCAAAAGGAAGGCGTCCAGGCGGCGGTGTTTCCGGAGCTTGGCATCACCGGCTACACCTGCGGCGACTTGTTGCTGAACGAAACGCTGCAGAAGGAGGCCCTGGACGCCCTTTTGCGGATCGCGGAAAAGACCGGGCCCATGATCGTTATCGTAGGGCTCCCTTTAACCAACCAGGGGCGGCTGTACAACTGCGCCGCCGTTTTGCAGGATGGAAAAATACAGGGGATCGTTGCCAAGCGCCACCTGCCCAACGGCGGGGAATTTTATGAAACCCGCTGGTTCGTAAGCGGGGTGAACGCTCCGGAATCCGTTCAAATCCAGGGGGAAGCGGTGCCCTTTGGCCTGAACCTGCTGTTTGAAACGCCGGAATTCCGCTTTGCCGTGGAAATCTGCGAGGACTTGTGGACGCCTACTCCCCCTTCCAGTATGTATGCCCCCGCCGGCGCGGAGATCATGTTCAACTTAAGCGCCAGCAACGAGCTGGTAGCCAAGCACGATTACCGCCGGGAGCTGCTTCGCCAGCAGAGCGCCCGGTGCTTCTGCGGCTACGCCTATGCCGGGGCGGGCTTCGGCGAATCCACCACGGACCTGGTGTTTTCGGGATTCAGCGGGCTGTATGAAAACGGGCGCACCTTGGCGGAATCCCGGCGGTTTCTCACAGCCGGGTCCTATGTGGCGGCGGACATGGACATCCAGCGCCTGCGCTACCAGCGCCAGCGCACCGGCAGCTTTTTCGATACGGCCGCCGCGCCCATGCGCCTTGTTCCCTTAGGCAGCCTCCCGGAGGCGGACGCGCCCTTCAGGCGGCCCATTCCGCCCCTGCCCTTTGTGCCGGAGGAGCCCCGCCGCGGCGACCGCTGCGCTGAGATCACGGCCATTCAGACCTTGGCGCTGCGCACCCGGCTGGAAGCCGCGCACAGCCAAAGATTGGTGGTAAATGTATCCGGCGGGCTGGACAGCACCCTGGCGCTGCTGGTGGCCGCCAGGGCTTTCAAGGAGGCGGGCATCCCGCCTGAAAATCTGCACGCCCTCACGCTGCCCGGCTTCGGCACAGGCAGCCGTACCCTTGCAAACGCCCGGCAACTGATGAATGCCCTTCACTGCACCATAAGGGAGGTAAATATCTCCCCAGCCGTCCGCCAGCATTTTTTGGACATCGGCCAGGATGAAAACGTGCACGACGTGGCCTATGAAAACAGCCAGGCCAGGGAGCGCACCCAAATCGCCATGGACTACGCCAACCGCATCGGCGCGCTGGTGCTGGGCACCGGGGACCTGAGCGAGGCCGCTTTGGGCTTTTCCACCTACAACGGCGACCACATGAGCATGTACAACGTGAACTGCTCCATCCCCAAAACCCTTGTGCGGGCACTGGTCAAGTACCTGGGGGAGCACGTGTTCGGCGGGCAGGTGGAAAAAACGTGCGAGGATATCATCGATACCCCCATCTCGCCGGAGCTGCTTCCTACAGACAAGGGGGAATTGAACCAGCGAACCGAGGAGATTCTGGGCGACTACGCGCTTCACGACTTTTTCCTGTACCATCTGATGGATTCCGGCAGCGGCCCCAAGCGGCTGTACGCCTTCGCCCGGCAGGCCTTTCAAGATGTGCATACCGATGACGCTATCGAAAAGGCGCTGCGGCTGTTCCTGCGCAGGTTCTTTGCCCAGCAGTTCAAACGAAGCTGCATCCCCGACGGCCCCAAGGTGGGCAGCGTGAGCCTGTCTCCCCGGGGGGACTGGCGCATGCCCAGCGATATGTCCGGCGCCGCCTGGCAAGCCTGGACGCGGGAGGGGGAAGACGGCGAAGCATGAGGCTGATCCGCACAAACAAGGATGACCCCCGGTTTCTTTCCCTGGTATCCCTTCTGGATGCGGACCTGGCTTCCCGGTACGCGGACGGGAATGTTCAATATTCCACCTTCAATGCCCTCAACAAAATCACCGCCGTGGTCCTTGCCCTTCATGAGGATGAGCCCTTCGCCTGCGGCGCGTTCAAGCCCTTTGGTGAGGGCGGCGTGGAAATCAAGCGCGTGTTTGTGAAGCCCGCTTTCCGGGGCCGCGGTGCCGCAAAGCGTATTATGGCGGAGCTGGAGGCCTGGGCGGCGGCGGAAGGATTTTCAAGGGCTGTGCTGGAAACTGGCCTTCACCAGCCCGAGGCCATCGCGCTGTATGAACACATCGGCTACCGCCGCATCGCAAACTTTGCGCCCTATGTGGGGATGGCGGAAAGCGTCTGCTATGAAAAACCCTGCCGGAGGGAGCCATGAAACCGGCTCTGTTCTGGGATTTTGACGGCACGCTGGCCAGCAGCCCGCATCTGTGGAGCGGATCGTTTTTGAAGGCGCTTCAAAGCGCGTGGCCCGGCTGCCCCCTTACCCTGGACGACATCCGCCCGCATTTACGGTCCGGGTTTCCCTGGCACACCCCGGAGGCGGACTTTACCCGCGTGACGGGGGAAGCCTGGTGGGCGCACATGGACCGCCATTTCGAGAAAATATGTATGGCGCTTCACGCCCCCGGCGATGCGGTGCATTCGGTCCCCCGCCTCTTAAGGGACATGATCCTTGATCCGGGGCAATATGCATTGTATGATGACACCATAGCCGTCCTTGAGCGGTGCGAAAAAATGGGGTTTTCCCAGTACATCCTGTCCAACAACCATCCGGACCTGGGCAGGCTGCTTGATGCCCTTGGGCTCGCGCCATATTTTGCGGATACCGTCGTCTCCGGGATCATCGGCTTTGACAAGCCCCGGAAGGAAATCTTCCAGTACGCCCTGAAAAGGGCGGGAAATCCAGGCCGCTGCTTCATGATCGGAGACAACCCCTACGCCGACGGAGAGGGCGCAAAAAGCGCGGGCATCCCCGCGCTTTTGGTGCATACAAAAGCACCTACTCCCTCCTTCCCCTGCTTTGAGACGCTCCAGGACGCGGCGGATTATCTTCAGGAGGCGCTTCATGCTTTTGCGGGTGATGACCATCGCGGATTATGACAGGGCCTACGCCCTTTGGACCGGCACGCCCGGCATGGGGCTGCGCAGCCTGGACGATTCCAGGGAAGGCATCGCCAGGTTTCTGCGCCGCAACCCCGCCACCTGCTTTGTGGCGGAGGAGGGGGGCCGCCTTGCGGGCCTCCTCCTGTGCGGCCATGACGGGCGCAGGGGATATATCTACCATACCGCGGTGCACCCGGATTTCAGAAGGCGCGGCCTTGGCAAAGCGCTTGTGGACGCGGCCCTTGGCGCGCTCCGGGCAGAAGGCATCATGAAGGCAGCCTTGGTGGTATTTGCCGCAAACGAAACCGGAAACGCGTTCTGGGAGGCCATTGGTTTCGAAACAAGAAAGGACCTTGTATACCGCAATAAGAGCCTGAACAGCGAAAACCGCTGAGGCCCTGTTCCCGCAGGCCGCATCTGCCGTCCGCCGGAAAACCCGGCTTCAATGGGGGCCCTATGAAAAAAGCGCATACGGTGCCCACCCTCGCGGAGGCGTTTCCGCCCTCCCCGCCCTGCAGCTGTGCTATTTGCCGGGAGTATTGCATGCGCCCCGGCTGGTGGACGGTGAAGGAGGCGGCGTTGGCCCTGCGTGCGGGATATGCCAAACGCATGATGCTGGAAATGCCCGGGGACAAGTCCTTCGGCGTGCTGTCTCCCGCGTTTTCGGGATGCGAGGGCAATTTTGCGCTTCAGGCGTATGCCCGCTGCAGCTGCTGCTTTTTGCAGGGGGGGCTGTGCGAGCTCCACGGCACAGGTTTTCAGCCGCTGGAATGCCGCTTCTGTCATCATGCCCGCCGCGGGCTTGGCCAAAAGTGCCATGATGCCTTGGAAAGGGACTGGCATACCCCGGCCGGGCAGCTGCTGGTGAAAGAGTGGGCGGCGGCTGTGAATCTTTGGCAAAGGTATGGCCTGATCTGTTAGCTGCGAAAGGATACGCGTCACCATCCGACCGACCCAAATGAAAGGAGCATCCCATGCGCATAGGGATCCTTGTCCATTCCATGACCGGCCATACGCTTTTAGTCGCTGAACGAATCGAAAAGAAGCTGCAGGAACAGGGCTATGATTGCCGTGTTGAACGGGTTAGCGCCCACGATGAGGAAGCCCTCAGCAAGGGGCAGGCGAAGCTCACGCTTGACAGCACGCCGGACCCAAAGCCATATGACGCGCTGGTCCTTGGCGCGCCGGTGTGGGGTTTTTCCCTTTCCAAAGTGATGGCGGCATATTTGAAGCTGCTTCCCGGACTATCGGGCAAAAAGATTGCCTGCTTCGTGACGCAGTCCCTTTCCTGATCATTTATGGGCGGAAGGCATGCCGGAAAACAGATGGCGGCTGCATGCCGGAAAAGGGGCGCCGACGCATACATCGCCGGGATCATCCATTGGCAGGCTGAAAGCCGGGAAAAACAGATCGACAGCTTGGTCCATTCCCTTCTCCAGCCGGGAGGTATCCTATGAAAAAAAAGACAAAAATCATTCTTCTTTCCATCGCGTCGACGGTTCTGGTCTGTACCATCGGGGGAGTGGCCGCTTTTCAGATTATACGGGGCAATCTTGACCGCCTTTCCGCTTCGGTGATTGAGACTGTTCCCATGGATAAGGTCGCGGACGGCGTGTATGTGGGGGAATACGGCGTATTCCCGGTGCTTGCCACGGTGGAAGTTACGGTCAGGGACCATCAAATCGCCTCCGCCAGGATCCTGAAACATCAAAATGGCCAGGGCAGCGCCGGGGAGGCTGTTGTGGACAGAGCAGTCAAGGCCAACTCCCTTCAGGTGGATACGGCCGCCGGCGCCACCTACAGCAGCAAGGTGCTGCTCAAAGCCATGGGGGACGCCTTGCGCAAAGGGATTACGCCCTGATAGGCAGGACCGTCCAAAATGTAATTTTTGCCTGAAAGCCCTTTACAGGGTTTTCTTTTATGCTATCATGGAAATACGTTGTCCAAGCAACCGCGATACAAGGGGGAGACTGCATGAATTCCGCGCTGCGCCGTGTGCTGGCCTGCTTCCTGCTGGCAGTATTTCTGTTTCCCGGGCTGGCCGAGGCACAGGAGCTTCGGGGATATGACGCCAAGGCCGGCTATCAGTACATCGCGCTGGGCGCCTGGCCCCAGGGGGAAAATGGAGAAACCGCGCCTATCCTCTGGCGGGTGCTGGCTGCGGACGGGGAAGAGGCGTTGCTTTTCAGCGAATATGTGCTGGGCAACGGATGGATCCACCGGCCTTACGAGGAATATCCCGCCTTCGGCGGTGCCTGGAACAGAACGGACATGTTTCAATTCCTGAACGGGGAATTTTTGGAGCAGGCCTTTTCCGGGGAAGAAAAGCTGCCCCTGCTTTTAAGCGAGGAACTGGGCACCGTCTTTCTGCTCTCCGCGGACGACCTGAAAAACAAAGCCTACGGCTTTTCCGGCGACACCGCCCGCATGGGCTATGGCACACCCTACGCCCTGGCCAACGGATTATTTAAGTATTCCAACAAATCCAGCCCCTACTGGACCAGGAGCCGGTCCACCACCCTTTCCTCCGGGGTGCGGTGCACCAAGGTGAAGGGCGCGCTGGGCTATATCCGCTGCGAGGTGGAAAACGAGGGATGGCGGCCCGCCCTGCGGCTGTCCATGGCTTCTGCGGAAATCATCTCCGGGGAGGGCACGAAGGAGCTTCCCTTCGTCATCGCTTATGCGGAAAGACCGTAATTGCGCTATATCAAGGCGGCTGGCCGGCTTTTTCCTGTGTGCCGCGCTGATTTTGTCGGGCGGCCTGTCCATTGCCAGGGCGGAACAGCCCGCGGCGGAGGATATCACCGCTTTTGCCGAAATCTCCCCCCGCTCGCCCAAGTATGGCCTGAAATCCCTTACGGACCGGAAGTACACCACCCCCTGGGAAACGGCCACCCGGAAGGACCCGTATGTGCAGGCGCTGCTGCCCGAAGATATGCCCTGCGCCTCCCTGTACATTTGCTTTGGGAATATCCCTTCCTCCTGGGAGGTTCAGACGCTGGAGGAGGGCGCATGGGTCACCCTGGCCGCCGGGGCCACCGATTATCTGCATACCTTCCTGGCGCTCCCAAAGGCCGTCACCAGCCTGCGCATTCAGGCGACAGGCGGGAAAAAGACCTCCCTGCTGATCAATGAGCTTTTTCTCTTCGGGCCGGGGGAAGCCCCCGATTGGGTGCAAAGGTGGGAGCCCGCGCCGGAAAAGCCGGATTTGATGATTTTGGCGGCCCATCCCGACGATGAACTGATCTTTATGGGCGGTACCATTGCGTATTACGCGGTTGTAAAGCAAAAGCGCGTGGCCGTGGTCTACATGACCCGGAGCAACACCACCAGAAGCAGCGAGCTGTTAAACGGCCTGTGGTCCATGGGCGTGAAAACGTACCCTATCATCGGCCCGTTCGGGGATGGGTACAGCAGCACCCTCACGGACGGATACCGCAAGTGGGGCGGCATGGGGAGGGTAAGAACTTACCTCATGGAAACCATCCGCAGGCTGAAACCCGAGGTCATCGTGACCCATGACGTAAACGGCGAGTACGGCCACGGCGCCCACCGGGTCTGCGCCGACGCGGCCGTCTGGTGCGTGAATAACGCCGCTGACGCGGCAGTCATGCCGGAGTCCGCGCAGGCGTACGGGGTATGGGATGTGCCCAAGCTTTATTTGCACCTGTACCAAGAGAATCCGGTAGTGATGGACTGGCGCACACCGGAAGCGCTCCTTGATGGGCGGACGCCGCTTGAAGCCGCCCAGGAAGCCTACGCTTTCCACGTGACGCAGCAGAACGCCGGCTCCGCGGTAATGGGCACGGATTTCGCGGTCACGGATGAAGGGGAATATGCCTGCAACCGCTTCGGCCTGTACCGCTCCCTGGTGGGGCAGGATGCCGCCCGGAATGATTTTTTTGAAAATATTCCATAAAGTACGGAGGTTATTGTTTGACCATGCAATGGAAAAAGTGGCTCCCCGCACTGATTGTGTCACTCCTGCTGCTGCCCGCCGCGGCCTTCGCCCTCCCGGCCGGCCCCACTGTAACACCCGCGCCGGTGGCTGCCGCCGCAGCCAAAACCGCCAAACCCACCAAAACCCCCAAGCCCACCCCCACGCCGCAGCCCACCGTCCGCCCTACGAACCTGCCCACTCTGCCGCCCACCAACGAGAAGGGCTTTTTGCCGGAGGGGGAGTTCGTATACGACAACGACGAGGAGGGTGTATGGATCTACGCTTCCAACACGCTGCACGTACAGATCGTAAGAGTCAAGGATCCAAACAAGGTGCTGGTCTGGTATGAGGCCAATATCTGGAGCGATATCGACCAGGGCGAGGTGTTTTCCGCCGTCCCCTATGACGCGGAAAAATGGGGCAAGGCCAGGCATGTGCAGCCTGCCCGCATCGCCGCGGAAAAAAAGCTGGTGTTCGCCATGAACACGGACTACTACACCTACCGCGTGGCCAGCAAGGGCACGCTGATGGTGGGTATCATCATCAGGGACGGCAAGATCATCAGCGAAAAAACTTCTGTCTATCCCCGTTTCCGCTTTCCCACGCTGGACACCCTGGCGCTTTTGCCCGGCGGCGTCATGAGCGTTTTCCGCTCCGATGAGCTCACCGCCCAGGAATACCTGGACATGGGGGCTACGGATGTATTCGCCTTCGGCCCCATCCTGGTCAGGGACGGGCAGGCGAACAAAGATGTATTGGAATTCAACTATGGCAAGTCCGACCAGCCCAGATGCGCCATTGGAATGATCGAACCCGGCCACTATTACGCGCTGCTGGTGGAGGCGCGGCTCAAGAACGAGAGCGTTGGCGTCAGCGTGCCGGATATGGTGGATATGATGCTGGATGCCGGCTGCCAGTCCGCCCTTAACCTGGACGGCGGCCAGACGGCGGTGATGTATTTCCTGGGCAAACAGATCATCCGCATCGGCTCCTACGCCGGCGGAAAGACTTCGCCCAGGACCACCACGGAATTGATTGGCATCGGGACCTCCGACCTGGTGCCGGAGTGGAACGGGAAATAAAGAAACGCTGGACCCCTCCGCCAAAGGGATGCATCCCTTTGGAATCCTAATCTCACGGATACAGGTATGGGCCGCTTCCCTTCTCAGCTTTGCTGAAGGGGGCGGCTCTTTTGTTCCTGTGCCGGTTTGAAAAGAAACTTAAGCTTTGTCTCCGAAACGATCACCGAGAAAAAGATAAGCAAAAAGCCTGCCACCAGCCTCGCGGTCAGCGCCTCGCCGTAAAAGATCATGGAAAAGATCACGCCGAACACCGATTCCAGGCTTAGCAGGATGGAGGCCGCCGCGGGGTGCGTATATTTTTGTCCCACGTTTTGCAAAAGCAGTGCCGCGGTGGTGGCAAATACCGCAAGATAGATCAGGCCCGTCCAGCTTTCCACGGGAATGGAGGCCGGGAATGTCTCCAGGGGCAGGGAAAAGCCCCAGGACAGGACGGCAGCCGCGCCGAACTGGACCAGCGTCAAAAGCACCGGGTCCTCGTCGCGGCTTACGATGGCCACCGCCACGATATGCACGGCATACATCACGCCGCCCAGCATGGTCAGCCCGTCCCCCAAGCCTATGGTAAAATCCCCCTGCAGCGATACCAGCCCGATCCCCAGCAGGCACAGAATACCCGCCAGGCAATTATAGATATCCGGCTTTCTCCTGGATACCAGCCAGAACAAAAACGGCACCATGATGCAATAGATGGCCGTCAAAAAAGCATTCTTGCCGGGCGTGGTCCCCATGAGCCCCAAGGTTTGCAGCGTGTAGGCCAGAAACAGCAAAAGGCCCAGCAGCGCGCCCCGCCAAAGGGTCTTGGGGGTAACACGCTTCAGCCTTTTCATAAAAATCAGGCACAGCAGCCCGCACCCGATGGAAAAACGGATCCCCAACAGCGCGAACATGGGGAATACGTCCACCGAGTTCTTCATCATAAAAAAAGAGCTGCCCCAGATCAGCGAGGCGGACAAGAGGGCCAGCTTGCTCCAAAGGGAACGTTTTTCCATAAAACCCTTTCTTGGGGGCGCCGCCCCCAAACCTCTTCAAAAAAATGACAATGTCCTTTTTTTGACCGCGCGCCCGGCAACGCCGGGCGACACGATTTCAATTGAAGGGGCTCTGCCCCTTCAATGCATCCCTGTAAATCGGCCCGTATTTTGTCTACAGCCTTGTCAAGGGGATGCCAACCCTTGGGCGTCTCGTAGCTTTCTCCCTGCCTAAAGAATGATAGGATTCTTATCCTATCCCTAACAGGGATACCCATGGGATATATCCCTTGGGCGGTAGGGTCTGGGGAGGCAGAGCCTCCCCAGTATTTACTTTCTCGTCAGTGAACCCAGCAGCCCCCGGACCACGGAGCGGCCCACCTCCCGGCCGGCGCCGCTCAGGGCGCTGTTGGCCAGGCGGCCCAGGATGGAATCGTTCTTGCGGGCGCGCTGCACGCGCTCGTCCCGGAGTTCGTCGGCCTTCTGGCGGCGTTCCTCGGCGATGCGCTCCTTTTCAGCCTTCTTCTGGGCGGCCTCCCGTTCTTTTTCTTCTTTGCTCAGCACCTTTTGCGCGGGCTGGACGGCAGGTGCCTGGGCGGGTGCGGCGGGCATGTACGCGCCGGTCTGTGGGTCCTTTTTAACCGGCATCATCTGCTGCACGTACTGGCCGCTTGCGGCATCATACACCAATACAGGCATCATCTGCTGCGGGGAGGGAGCCTGCACCGGCTCCTTCGCCGGCAGGGGCGACAAGGTGGGGATTTCCTTTGCCGCGTATCCGCCGGTGGCCGCGTCGTAGACCATGAAGGTCTGGGCGGGCCGCGCCGCAGGCGTAAGAACGGGGGCCGGCTGGGGCGCCGGCTGGAAAACCGGCGCTGCCGCGGGAGCCGGTACAGGCTTCACCTGGGCCCGGCCGCCGCCAAAGAGCACGGAGAGCATCTCATAGGCGCTTTCCCGGTCCACCATTTCCTCATACTTACCGAAGAAAGGGCTGGTTTTAATAAAGGTGCTGCGCAGCCCGTCGTCGATAGCGCCAAAGGAGGACTGGGGCGGCAGGATGGTGGCCCGGGCTACCACGCCCGGCGCGCCGGAGGCATCCAGGAAGGACAGAAGGGCCTCGCCCGTTTTCAGCTCCGTGATCGCCTGCTCGGTGTCAAAGGCGGGATTGGGCCTGAAGGTCTGGGCCGCGGCCTTCACCGCCTTCTGGTCCAGGGGCGTGAAGGCGCGCAGCGCGTGCTGCACCCGGTTGCCAAGCTGGCTCAGGATGGTCATGGGCACATCGGCGGGGTTTTGCGTGATAAAGTACACGCCCACGCCCTTGCTGCGGATGAGCCGCACCGTCAGCTCGATTTTTTCCATCAAAAGCTTGGGGCAGTCGTTGAACAGCAGGTGTGCCTCGTCAAAGAAGAACACCATCCGGGGCTTGTCAAGGTCGCCGGATTCCGGCAAACTCTCGTACAGCTCGCTGAGCATCCAAAGCAGGAAAGTGCTGTACATGGCGGGTTTCAAAAACAGCTTATCCGCCGCCAGGATGTGGATGGGGCCCTGGCCGTCCTCGCCCGGGGCCAGCCAGTCGGCAATGTCGAAGGCCGGCTCCCCAAAGAACACGTCACCGCCCTGGTCCTCCAGGATGGCCACCGCCCGCTGGATCGCCCCGATGGTGGGCTTGGCGATATTGCCGTAATCCAGGGTATACTCCCCGGCGTGCTCTCCCACATAGGCCAGCATGGCCTTCAGGTCCTTGATGTCCAGCAGCGGCAGGCCCTTGTCGTCCGCCACCCGGAAAAGGATGTTCAAAACGCCCATCTGCGTATCGTTCAGCCCCAGCATCCGGGACAGGAGCAGCGGGCCCATCTCGCTCACCGTGGCGCGGAGGGGATGGCCCTGCTTGCCGTACACATCCCAGAATACAGCGGGGAACCCTTTATAGGAAAACCCTGGCACCCCTGTTTCCATCAGCCTTTGGGCCAGGGTGTCGGAATGCTCGCCGGGCTTTACCAGCCCCGCGATATCCCCCTTGACGTCGCTGACGAATACGGGCACCCCCATCTGGGAAAACCCTTCCGCCAATACCTTCAGCGTCACCGTCTTGCCCGTGCCCGTTGCCCCGGCGATCAGGCCGTGCCTGTTGGCCATCTGCGGCAGCAAAAACACCGGCTCCAAAGCGGTGCCCGCCCATATCTTTTGTTCGTACAGCATGGTTTTGCCTCCCTTCCATACATTGTATCATACAGCCTGAAAATCCCTTGCGTCAATGGCTTTGTGAACAAGGGCGGGGAGGGAATTTTTTGCAAAAAATTTCCTCCCCGTACCCCACCCAAAAAACTTCATACGATAAATAGATTGTCGCAGCTGGAGAAAAATTACCATAGCGTTTATACCGCCGGAAGACCTCTCTTTGAAAATTTTCCGAAACCGCGTCAGCGGGGCTTGACATCAGGCCGGGATGCGGTACAATAAATAAGGTCAAAGATAGTCAAATAACCCGCGGAGGAGGATGCGGATATGGACACCAACAAGTTCACCCAAAAAACCATGGAAGCGCTGAAGGAAGCGCAGAGCATGGCCATCGCCTATCAGAATATGCAGGTGGAGCAGGCCCACCTTTGCCATGCTTTATTGGCGCAGCCGGAGGGGCTGATCCCCCAGCTTTTGAATAAAATGGAGACCGACGCAAACCTTGTGGCCGGCGCCATGGAGGAGGTGGTAAGCCGCCTGCCCAAAATTTCGGGGCCGGGCCGGGAGCCGGACAAGGTGTATGTTTCCCCCGATGTGGAAAAGGCCCTGCTGGCGGGACAGCAGCGGGCTGCCCAGATGAAGGACGAATACATGTCCGTGGAGCATGTGTGGCTGGGCCTGATGGAAAAGGCGGACCGGGCGGTCAAGCCCATTCTGGACCGCTTTGGCATCAGGACGGACGCTTTTTTAAAGGCGCTGTCCACGGTGCGGGGAGCGGCCCGGGTGACCACGGACAGCCCAGAGGGCACCTACGACGCGCTGGCCAAGTACGGATCGGACCTTACCGCCCTGGCCAGAAGCCAGAAGCTGGACCCTGTGATCGGCCGGGACAGCGAGATCCGCAACGTGATCAGAATCCTATCCCGCAAAACGAAGAACAACCCCGTTTTGATCGGCGAACCGGGCGTGGGCAAGACAGCCATCGCCGAGGGCTTGGCTATCCGTATCGTGCGGGGCGATGTGCCCGAAAGCCTCAAAGACCGCAGCCTCTTTTCCCTGGACATGGGCAGCCTGATTGCCGGGGCCAAGTTCCGGGGCGAATTTGAGGAACGGCTGAAGGCCGTGCTGGCGGAGATCAAAAAAAGCGAGGGCAAGACCCTGCTGTTTATCGACGAGCTGCACAACATTGTGGGCGCGGGCAAGGCGGAGGGCGCCATGGACGCGGGCAACCTGCTAAAGCCCATGCTGGCCCGGGGCGAACTCCACTGCATCGGCGCCACAACGCTGGACGAATACCGCAAATATATCGAAAAGGACGCGGCCCTGGAGCGGCGCTTCCAGCCGGTGATGGTGAACGAGCCCACGGTGGAGGATACCATTTCCATCTTAAGAGGCCTGAAGGAGCGCTATGAGGTGTTCCACGGCGTCAAGATCCAGGACGGGGCGCTGATTGCCGCGGCCACGCTGTCCAACCGCTATATTACCGACCGATTCCTGCCCGACAAGGCCATCGACCTGGTGGACGAAGCCTGCGCCATGATCCGTACCGAAATCGACAGCCTGCCGGTGGAGCTGGATGAGATCTCCCGCAAGATCATGCAGCTGGAAATTGAGGAGGCCGCGCTGAAAAAGGAGGAGGATGCCCTCTCCAAGGAGCGCTTGGCAGCGCTGCAAAAGGAGCTTGGCGATCTAAGGGCGGAATTTTCCCGGATGAAAGCCCAGTGGGAGAACGAGAAAAACGCCATCGGCAAGGTGCAAAAGCTCCGGGAGGACCTAGAGCGCCTTGGTGCGGAGATTGAAAAAGCGGAGCGGAACTACGACCTGAACAAGGCCGCGGAATTGAAATACGGCGAACTTCCCAGGCTGCAAAAGGAGCTTGAGGAGGAGGAAGCCATCGCCGAAAAGAATAAGAACGGGCAGAGCCTGCTCCGCAACAAGGTTACCGAGGAGGAGATCGCAAGGATCGTGGCCCGCTGGACGGGTATCCCCGTGCAGAAGCTGGTGGAAGGCGAGCGCGAGAAGCTGATGCAGCTGCCGGAGATCCTCCACAAGCGGGTCATCGGCCAGGAGGAGGCCGTCTCAAAGGTTTCGGAAGCCATCCTTCGCAGCCGGGCCGGCATTTCCGACCCCAACAGGCCTATCGGCTCCTTCCTGTTCCTGGGCCCCACGGGCGTGGGCAAGACGGAGCTGGCCAAGGCCCTGGCCCAGGCCCTCTTCGACGATGAAAAAAACTTGGTGCGCATCGATATGTCGGAGTATATGGAGAAATTCTCCGTGTCCCGGCTGATCGGGGCGCCTCCGGGCTATGTGGGGTATGACGAGGGCGGGCAATTAACCGAGGCCGTGCGCCGCAGGCCCTATTCCGTGGTGCTCTTTGACGAGATCGAAAAGGCGCACCCGGAGGTATTCAACGTGCTTCTGCAGGTGCTGGATGACGGGCGCATCACCGATTCCCAGGGCCGGACGGTAGACTTCAAGAACACCATCCTCATTATGACCAGCAACCTGGGCTCCTCCGATATCCTGGAGGGGATCGGCAAGGACGGGCAGATTTCTATCGAAGCCCGCCAGCGGGTGGAGATGCTGCTTCGGATGCAGTTCCGGCCGGAATTTTTGAACCGCATCGATGAGATTGTGTTTTACAAACCCTTAAACCGCGAGGAGATCGGCCGCATCGTGGAGCTACTCATACGCAATTTGCAGGAAAGGCTTTCCGACAGGCAGATCGGCATCATCCTGACCGAAGGTGCAAAGAACCTGGTGGTGGACCGCGGTTTCGACCCGGTTTACGGGGCGCGGCCCCTGAAGCGGTACCTGCAAAGCCATGTGGAAACGCTGGTGGCCCGCAGGATCGTGAGCGGGGGCGTGGAGCCCGGAAGGACGCTGACCATTGATGTGGATCCCCAGGGGGAGCTGTATATCAGGGAATGACACACAAATGAAACGGAGGGATCGCCTTGCCATCCTTTGAATCCGCTTGCCACCTTGTGGAGGAAGCCGTCCAAAACAAAGTCTGTTCCTGCGCCGCCTTGGCCATTGGCCGGGGCGGCGACCTCTATGTCAAAAAGGCATGGGGGCTCCTGCGCTTCCCGGACGGGCCCGCGGCGGATGACGACACGCTTTATGACCTGGCCTCCCTGACAAAGGTCTTTGCTTCCACTATGGTGGCCTTCCACGCGCTGGAAAATGGGCTGCTCACCCTGTACGACCCCCTGGAGCGGTTCCTCCCCGCGCCAAAGGATAAGGCCTCCATCACCGTCAGGCACTTGATGACGCATACCAGCGGGCTTACGGACCACATCATGCTGCAAAACGCGGTCAAAGACCCCGGCGAAGCGGTATCCTGCATCCTTTCTTCACCCCTTCAGGGCGTGCCTGGCGGGCAGGTGATCTATAGCTGCATGGGCTACCTGCTGCTGGGAAGCATATTGGAAACCATTTACGGCAAGCCGCTGGACGTCCTTGCCCGGGAACTGGTGTTTGATCCCCTTAGCATGGAGCATACCGGCTACCTGCCCAAGGGGGGCAACATCGCCGCCACGGAGATCGATCCTGCTACCGGCGAAACCCTCTGCGGCGCGGTGCACGATGAAAACGCCCGCTTTCTGGGCGGCGTCGCCGCCAATGCGGGGCTTTTTTCCACCATCGGCGACTGCGCCGTCTTTGCTTCCATGCTGGCCTGCGGCGGGAAGCACGGGGGCAAGCCCTATCTTTCCCCGGCCATGATGACGGCCGCCCTCCGCAACTATACCCCCGGCATGGACCAGCACCGGGGCCTGGGCTTCCACCTGGGCGGCACCGAGGGGAATTTCACGGGCGACCTCTTCCCGCCCGAAAGCTTCGGGCATACGGGGTTTACCGGTACCTCCCTGGCGGTGGACCCTAAAACAGGGCTGTATGTGGTGCTGCTCACCAACCGGGTGCATCCCACCAGGCAGCAAAGCGGCCACCTGCGGCTGCGCAGGACCGTGCACAACGCCGTGTACGCGGAATATTTAAGGGCACAGGGGTGACCGCCCGCTTTCAACCGTCATAGGATGTGGAAAATCCTTCCCTTGGAGGATACGTCATGCCGTACGACAGGGAAAAGGCCGTCGCCTACGCCAGGGAATGGGCTTTCCGCCGGAACCCTCAGTTTTACGACTTTGAAAACATTGGCGGGGACTGCACCAACTTTATCTCCCAATGCATCTATGCCGGGTGCGGCGTAATGAACTATACCCCGGTGACGGGCTGGTATTTTATTTCCTTAAACAACAGGGCCCCCGCGTGGACGGGGGTCCAGTTTTTGTACAATTTTCTGACGGGCAACAAGGGCGCCGGCCCCTACGGCGTACCGCTTCCCTTGGATCAGGCTATGATCGCCGACGTGATCCAGCTGAGCCCGGACGGGTATAAATTCACCCACTCCCTGTTCATCGTCGCGGCGGGGGAACCCCCTGCCCCTGACAACATACGGATCACCACCCACACCCGGGACTCCGACTACCGGCTGCTGAATACCTACACCTATAACAAGCTCCGCCTGATCCACATCCTGGGCGCCCGGCTGTAATATTCATGAGCGGCCCGGTTCTTCTTCCTCCCGCAGGCGGACCAAAAAATCCCGGAGCGTCTCCCGCAGCGCCGCCGCGCCTTCGGGGGAAAAGCCGGTGATACAAAGCATTTTTTCAGGGATTCCCCGGGCCTGTTCCCGCAAGGCACGGCCCTTGCCGGTAAGGAGCACCTCCACCAGCCGCTCGTCCCTTGCGCTGCGGCGTTTTTCCAAAAACCCCTTGGCCTCCATCCGCTTCAGCAGCGGTGTCAGCGTGCCCGAATCCAGGCAGAGCGTATCCCCCAGGGATTTCACCGTCTGTACGTCCCGCTCCCACAATGCCAGCATCACGATGTACTGGGTGTACGTCAATCCCAGGGGAGCCAAAACGGGCTCGTATTTACGCAAAAGCTCCTTGGAGCAGGCATACAGCGCAAAGCAAAGCTGATTGTCAAGGCTCAATATATCTTCCATGGACCCTTCCCTCACAGCAGCGCCTCAATGGATTCCTTCAGCGCTTCCGGCTTCGTCTTGGGAGAGAAGCGCCTGACCACCTTCCCTTCCCGGTCCACCAAAAACTTGGTGAAATTCCAGGGGATGATCCTGCGGCCCGTGTTCCGCTTCAGGTATCCGAAAAGGGGATGCGCATTGCGGCCGTTCACCAGGATTTTCGCAAAGGTTTTGAAGGTGGTGCCATAGCGAAGCTCACAAAACTGCGCGATTTCCGCGTCCGTGCCCGGCGCCTGATTCATGAATTGGTTGCAGGGAAAGTCCAGGACCTCAAACCCCCGGTCCCTGTACGCGGCGTACAGTTCCTGCAATCCCTTGTACTGCGGAGTGAAGCCGCAGGCCGTGGCGGTGTTCACCACCAGCAGCACCTTCCCCTTATAATTCGAAAGGGGCACTTCCTGTCCCCCGGCATCCTTCATGATAAAATCATACAGGGTCATGATGACCGCCTCCTTGATTTTGTGCAATTCAATTTTACACAATTTAATCAAGATTGTCAACCATGACCCTGTATGGATCGCGCCGTTCAGGCGGCGTTACCAGGTGATTTCTATCCCATATATCGCCTCGGCCATCTGCCGCATGGCCTCCAGGGCCCTGGGCGTGGGCCGGCTGGCCATATCGGGATCAATGCTGTACACGCGCCCCTCCTTCACGGCGGGCAGGTCCTTGTAGCCCGTCTGCACAAAAAACTCCTTGGCCCTTGTTTCGTCCGCACCCAGGAGAACCACCTGTGGATTTTTCGAAACGAGCTGCTCCAAGCTGTACATGGGCCAGGCCACCGGAGAATCGGAGGTCACAGGCTCAGCGCCCAGTTTTTCCAAAATTTCGTAAATAAAGCTGCCGGGGCCTACCGTGTAATCCCCCCAATCGCCGAAGCTCACCGCATAATAGACGGAGACCGGCTCCTTTCCCGCCACAGCGCCGAGGATCGATTTCTCCTTCGCCGCAATATCGCCAAGCAGCGGCTCCGGGTCCGCCCCCGCCGCCTTGGCAATAAGGCGAATGCTATCCGGGATTCCCGCGTAGGTATCCGCTTCCGCTGCTACCACCGTAAGCCCCAGCCCCTCAAGCTGCGCGATGGCATCCGCCTGCAGCTTGTTCCCGGCCAGGATCAGATCCGGCTGCAGGGATACGATCAATTCCACGTTGGGGCCGGCATAGTCGCCACATTTGGCTTCGATGGCCGCGGCCTCGGCGGGATAGTTGGAATACGCGTCCACCCCCACCACCCTTTCCCCAAGGCCCAGGGCAAACAGGATCTCCGTGTTGCTGGGGGTCAGGGAAATAATGCGCTGCGCGGAAGCCACCTCCACCTCGCGGCCCAGCACATCCGTTACCGTTGCGGCCATCGCGGGGAAGCACAGGGACAGGGCGACCAGGAACACCGTCAGGAACCGAAGGGTCTTTTTCATGGGAAACCTCCTTTTTTAGGTTTCCGCCGGCAAAAAAAGGCCGTCCCGGTCCTGCGCAAAAACGCCGGCCGAAACAGCCCCCATAGTCCGGACATATGCCGGACAGCCGCCCCTTCCCCCTCCGGGAACGGGTGGCTTTTACACAAATACGGGCAGGTCTCCTGGCTTGGCTTCCTCCGGCCGCGGCGCCTTCCCGGATCGCTCCAGTGGCGTGTTGCCGCGCCCGTCCACCTCACAGTAGCGGGGGCTGCAGCGGACTCGCCCCGCCTCCGGGCAAGAATGCCCGGAAACGGGATCACCGCTTTCCCTTTTCACCCCTTGCGGGGCACCCGTACGGCGGAAAATACTTTCCGGGGAGAGTATACCATGTAGCTGCCCTGCTGGCAAGGGCGGGGAGGGACCCTTTTGAGAAAAGCCCCTTCTCCGCCATATTCCTCCATCTCATTTACACCACAGCCAACCTGTGCTATGCTGGAAGCGCGCGCAAGCGCGCAAAAAGAAGCGGCGTTCTTTAAAAAAGCGCGGAGGAACCAAAAAATGCTGAACATTGAGCGCACCGACAGCATCATGAAGGAGCTGCGGCTGAAAAAGGCCGTGCTGGTAAACCAGCTTGCCAGGCAGTACGGCGTCAGCCCCTCCACCATCCGCCGGGACTTTGCGGACCTGGAGGAGCAGGGGCTTTTGCGGCGCACCTACGGCGGGGCCATGCTCATCGAGCCCCAGGCCACCATTGAGATCCCCTATACGCTGCGTACCTTTGAAAACAAGGCGGAAAAAAACATCATCGGCCGGCTGGCGGCACGCCTTGTCAAGGACGACATGCACATCTCCATGGACTGCACCAGCACCGTGGCCCATATGGTGCGCTTCCTGCAAAAGAAAACAAACCTCAAAATCCTCACCAACAGCGCCCAGCTTGCTTTGGACTGCCTGGATACCCTCCCCGGCGCGCAGATCACCTGCACCGGCGGCAGCCTGAGCACCTTTGCCAGGGGCTTTACCGGGGAAGCGGCCCGCCAGCGGGTGGCAGACTTCATATGTGACGTGCTCTTTTTTTCCGCCAGGTCCCTCTCCATGGAGGCCGGGGTCACCGACGTGAACGAGGAGGATGTGTGCATTAAGAAGCAGATGCTGAAATGCGCCCGCAAGGCGGTGTTCCTCTGCGACAGCTCAAAATTCGACCGGGTAAGCTACCGGGTATTCTGCGGCCTTGAGGAGATCGACTGCCTGGTGACAAACGAAAAGCCCTCGGATGCCTGGCTGGAGGCGCTCCAAAAGGCCAACGTAAAGGTGATCTACCCCAGGGAAAACGAACGGGACTGATCCGCCTTTCAACCGTCCAAAAAGCCCGGCAGGATACGTTCCGCCGCCTCATAGCAGGCGGTGTTCGCCGCCAGCACCGGTGATTTCTCCCCGTAGTCAAACGGCCCCCGGCCCGGGCAGCCCGCTTTGCCGCCGGCCTCCGAAACCAGCAGCGAACCCGCCGCAAAATCCCAGGGGGAAAGCTGCAGCTCCCAGAAAATATCGCCCCGGCCGCAGGCGATGTCGCACAGGTCGATGGCCGCGGAGCCTGTGCGCCGAAGATCCGCGCAGCCAAGCAGGAAAGCTTCCGCCGCCCGCAGCGTCTTTTTCGCCAGTGCCGCATTGTAGGGGGAGGTGCCGAAGGTCACCAGCGCCTGGGAAAAATCCTGCCCGGAAACGTGGATGGGCTTTCCGTTCATACAGGCGCCCCTTCCCTTCTCCGCATGAAAAAGTTCCCCGGTATAGGGGTTCAGTATAGCGGCCAGCACGGGCTCCCGGTTCTTCAAAAGCGCCACGGAAATGGAGGAGCATTTTCTGCCCCGCATAAAGTTGGTGGTGCCGTCGATGGGGTCCACCAGAAAGGTGGGCGCGTCTGTTAGCTGTTCATTTTCCTGTTCCTCAGCAAAAAAGGAGGCCTCCGGCATGGCCTCATGAAGCTGCTTAAGCAGAAACGCCTGTACCTCCATGTCCGCCTTTGTCACAAAGTTGGCGTGGCCTTCCTTTTGAAAGACCTCCGGATTTTCAAAGCCCAGCATCACATCCCCCGCCGCGCGGACGATGGACAGTATACGATCGGTCATATTTCCTCCGTTGATCCCAAAAGGCTGCGCACCGACTGCCGGGATACCAGCCGGACAGGCAGCACGATGCTTCTTGGGGCATTGGGTTTCAGGCCCTGCAATTCATCGGTGAGCATTCTGGCGGCAATGACGCCCTTGTCCACCACATCCTGGTGTACGGTGGTCAGCTGCGGGCTGGTGAGGCGGGCAATGTTCAGATCGTCAAAGCCCACCAGGGAAATGTCCTCCGGCACCTTCCTGCCCGCTTCGTGCAGCCCCGAGATAAGCCCCGCGGCCAGGATGTCGGCGGTGGCGAAGATGGCGGTGCAGTCCGTCCTCCGGGCCAGCTCCCGGCCCAGCGCCGTACCCTGCTCAATGCCGATCTCCCGCTGGTATACATTTTCCGTCCTGACAGGCACGCCAAATTCTTCAAGCGCCCGGCAATACCCTTTGAAGCGCCGGGCTAGCACGCCTTCCTGCAAAATGGGCGGGCCGCAGAAGAGGATCTCCCGGTGGCCGTTTTCCAGCAGGTGCTTCGCGCCCAGGTATCCGCCCTGCTCGTCCTCCAAGCGTACCTGCAGCACCCGTTCATCCTGGATGTAGCTGTCGATAAGCAGAGTGGGCGTCTTGTGGGCCATCAGGCTTTGATAAAAGTCCGTGGGGAAGATACCCGTCAGGATCAGCCCGTCCAGGTTCCAGTTATTCAAAAGGGAGAGCAGTTCCGGTACGTTGTCAATGGTGCGCACCATCAGGTAGTAGCCCCGCTCCCGAAGCGTCTGCTCGATCCCCGCCAGCAGCGCCCCATGGAAAGGGTCCTGGAAAAAACCGCCGCTCTCCAAGGGCACCAGATGGTTGATGACCCCAATGATTTTGGAGGTGTTGTTCACCAGTGCCCGGGCGGACATGTTGGGGACATACTTCAGCCGCGTGATGGCGGCCTGGATCCTTGCCACCATTTCCGGCGATACGCGCCCCACGCTGCCGTGGATCACGTTGGATACCGTGGTGGTGCTCACGCCCACCGCCCTTGCCACATCCTTGATGGTGACCAAACGTTCCGCCTCCGTTTTTCCCCGATTCCATGTTGTTTCATTATATCATAGAATGGATGGTTTGCAAGGACGACCTGTTTAGACCATAACAAGTTTTTTTGTACGTTTTGCGTGAAACGGTATTGACACGGGGAAAAGCCGGTGATATACTTTGGCTAGTTGAACGTAAAACCTTGCCAAATCCCACAGGCTTCCTTTTCCCAATCCGGGCCTAAGGAGAGGCGGCGCTTCTCCCTATGCATACCATCACCCAACAAAAAGGAGGAACCCCCATGAAAAAATTCGTAGCCCTGCTCCTGAGCCTGATACTGGCTCTGGGCGCCGCATCCGCCCTGGCGGCCGACAAGGTCGTCCTCACGCTGGGCATCTGGCCGGAGGACACGGATACCAGCGGCCTGGCCGCCCACGAGAACGATTTTCTGCCCGCCTTCCAGGCGGCCATGCCCGACGTGGAAGTGGTGAAGGCTCACTACAAGTACGCCGTGGATACCTTCATCTCCATGGCGGAAGCCGGCACGGTGCCCACCTTGTTTGAGACCTGGTACACCGAACCCCAGAAGCTCATCAAGGGCGGCTTTGTGGCCGACATCACCGATGAGCTCCAGGAGCTTGGCTGGCTGGACAGGATGAACCCCATGGTCCGCACGCTCCTTTCCGATGAGAACGGCCGCGTGTACGGCATGCCCCGTGACAGCTACGCCCTGGGCCTGATGATCAACGCGCAGGTGTTTGAAGACGCTGGCCTGGTGGATGAAAACGGCATTCCCTTGTACCCCAAGACCTGGGATGAATTCATCACCGCCGGCCAGACCATCAAGGAAAAAACCGGTTCTGCCGCCCTGTGCCTCCTGGCTGCCGACAACGCCGGCGGCTGGCACTTCAGCAACATCGCCTGGAACTATGGCGCCGTGCTGGAGACCCAGGACGAAAACGGCAAATGGCAGGCCAACCTGAACAGCCCCGAAGCCGTGGCCGCCATGAGCATGGTCAAGGACCTGAAATGGAAGTATGACCTTCTGACCAGCGATCCCACCACCGAAAACTGGGGCACGGGCTTTGCCCAGCTGGGCACCGGCGCGGCTGCCATGTATATTGGCGCCAATGACGCCGTGAACATGCCCACCGCCCAGAACGGCTTGCCCGTTGACAAGCTGATGATGGTCGGCATCCCCGCCGGCGATGGCGGAAAAGCCTACGCGCTGGGCGGCGGCACGCCTTACATGTTCGCCAAGGGTTCCACCCATGAGCAGATCATGGCCGGCCTCAAGTATCTGGAATGCATGGGCCGCGCCCCCGTCCTCACCGACGCCGCCAAGCAAGGCATGGAGAGCGACGCCAATACCCGCGTTGAGCAGGGCATCCCGGTGATCAACCTGCCAGTTCCCGCCTGGGATGACGATGAGTACAACGGCTTCCGCGAGTCTGTAACCGCAAAGTACAGCAATGTGGATGCCAGGATGTTTGCCCCCTACTTCGACCTCATCAATTCCGGAGCCCTGAAAATGGAAGAGCCCGCCCAGACCCAGGATATGTACGCGGAGCTCACCAAGGTGCTGCAGGCCGTGGTCACCGACCAGAATGCCGATGTGCAGGCGCTGCTGGATACCGCCGATGCAAACCTCCAGACGCTGCTGGACGATGGCGTGAACAAGTAATCCCTCCTTTCAACCCTTCCCTGTTGCCGGGAGAGCCGGTCCTGCCGGCTCTCCCGGCATTGTGTTATGATAGTATCCTGGTGCTGGTCATGCCCATTGCCCAAACGGGCCTTTGGGAAAGCGCGCTTCTTTGAACGGATCCATGCCTGCCGCTTCTTCATCTCCGCGCGTTTTCCCAAGCGCCTCCCAAGAAAGGATCAAGGAGGAGAGGAACATGTTATCCACAGCGCCGGTAAAGCCGCACCGCACATTGCGCGCCAGATACGGCAGGGATGTGATCGCTTGGCTGATCATGCTGCCCAGCATCGCGCTGTTCGCATTTTTCGTGTGGGTTCCCCTGGTGCAAAGCATCCGGCTGAGCCTGTATGAAACCGAAGGCATCCGCATCGTCCAGTACACCGGCCTTGAGAACTTCAAGGCGGTGTTTGCCCACCCGGATTTCTGGCCCGCGGTGCGCAACACCCTCCTGTATACCCTCTGGTCCCTGGTCATCGGCTTCTTGGTTCCCATTGTGCTGGCGGTATTGATCCAGGAGATGGTATACGGCAAGAGCCTGTTCCGGGTGTCTGTGTACCTGCCCAACATCGTGCCCGGCCTTGCCACAGTGTTTTTGTGGCGGTACCTGTTTAAAAGCGGCGACAACGGCGGGCTGAACATGCTTTTAAATGCCGTCGGCCTGCCTTCCGGCACGTGGCTGAGCAACGCCAGCCTGGCCATTCCGGTGATCGTTGTGGCTATGACCTGGAAAGGCGCCGGGGCTACCACCCTCATCTATCTTGCGGGTTTGCAGGGCATCAACCCGGAGCTTTACGAAGCCGCCATCATCGACGGGGCCAATGTGCGCCAGCGCATCGCCCACATCACGGTTCCCCAGCTGTATAACCTGGGCCGGACGCTGCTTATATTGCAGGTGATCGCCGTGTTCCAGGTGCTTTACGAGCCCCTGGTCATGACCAACGGCGGCCCCAACAACGCCTCCATCTCCCTGATGCAGCTGGTGTTCCGCTACGCCTTCGAACGGTATGACTATTCCAAGGCCGCGGCGGTGTCCGTGATCATCTCCGTGGCGCTGGTCACGCTTACCTTGCTCTACAACAAGCTCAACAGACCGAAGGACATGTGAGGGGAGGCGAGCGTATGAAACGGCTGAAGGCAAAATCGGACGGAGCCATCCGCGGCTATGACCTGCGCAGGCCCTCCGTATCCATCGGTTACAGCATCATGTTTGTAGTCCTTGTCATCGCCTTTGTGGTCTCCCTGCTGCCTATCCTGTGGGTGGTGCTGGCGGGCTTCAAGGAGCTTCAGGAGTTTACAAGGGGTATCAAAGGCCTGGATAACCATTACCATCCCCAGTTTTTCCCGGCGTCCTTCAAGCTGGACGGATACCTGAAAACCTGGAACCAGATGAAGTATTACCGCTTTTACCTAAACAGCCTGTGGGTTGTCCTGGGAAGTTGCGTAAGCGCCCTTTTGTTCAACGGGCTCATCGCCTATGTTATCTCCAGACTGAAGCCCAGGGGCCACAAAATCGTATACGCGCTGATCCTTGGCAGCCTGATGCTTCCCGCCACCACCAGCATGGTGCCCCTGTTCATCAACATCACCAACCTCAGGATGATCGGCAGTTTCCTTCCCCTGTGGCTATGCATCGGCGCCAACGCTTTCTATGTAGTGCTTTTCAAAAGCTTCTACGACGCCATGCCCACCTCGCTCCTGGAGGCCGCGCGCCTGGACGGCTGCAACGATTTGTCCCTGTTCTTCCGCATCGTGATGCCCCTGAGCATGCCCATCAACATGGTCATCCTCATCTACGCGGTGAATGCAGCCTGGTCGGATTTCCTGCTGCCCTACCTGGTGCTTAGCAATACGCCCCTGGAGACGGTGATGGTCCGCCTGTTCACCTACCGGACTTCCGACCGCGTCAACGACATGGACGTGATCCGGGCCATTGTGTTCGCCATCATCCCGCCCATCCTGCTGTTCATCGCTTTCCAGCGGCAGATCACCCAAAACGTGGTCTCCGCCGGCATCAAGGGATAATGCTTTCGCGTATCGCCGCAGCGGCATACGCCGCTGCGGCGAGCTTTTCCTTCGCCTACTTTCTTATTAAAGGACTGATACCATGGCCAAAAATGCGGACGTATACTTTCAGTGCCTGCCCTTTGCAGTGGCGGAAAAGGGGTTTGACCCCGGCCACAGCCGCGTGAGCGAATCTGTCTTTTCCCTTGCCAACGAACATATGGGGGTGCGCGGCTACTTCGAGGAAGGCGGCAGCGTGGACAGCCTGCTGGGCAGCTATCTGGGCGGCATTTATGAGCTGGACGGGGAAGACACCCCCGGCGGTTACAAGGGCATCGTGAAGCAGACCCATTATATGGTCTGTGCGCCTGATTTTTTGTTCTGCCCCATAGAGGCCGACGGCGAAAAGCTGGACCTTGGCCTTTGTGCTTTTTCGGATTTTGAGCGGAGCCTGGACCTTACGACGGGGCTCATGTCCCGCAGCTTTTTATGGAAGCATGGCGGGGCCAATATCTCTGTTTCCTTTAAGCGGCTGCTTTGCATGGAGGATCCCCGCCACGCCGCCCAGCAGGTAACCGTCCGGGCCGGGAAAAAGCCTGTGTCCCTGCGCCTTCTTTTCGGCGTGAACGGGCATGTGATCCATCAAACCACCGGCCGGTGCGACTGGCAGGACCGGGGCGGGCGCGTGGACGGGCTTTGCGCGGCCCATTTGTACGAGACGAAAACCACCGGGCAGAAGGCGCTGTACGGCTTTGAGCTCCTGCTGCCCGAAAACTGTGCCGTCAAGCCCGTGGAAAAGCCGCTGTTTTCAGGCTTTCAAGTGGAGATCGCTTTGCGTCCCGGCCAGACGGCGGTGTTCGAAAAAAAGATCTGGGTGGATTCCATCCGCCGGGAGGGTCAGAGCGCGGGCGCAATTGTTCTGTTGGAAAAGGCGCTTCAAAGCGCCAGGGCGCTCCCGGGCTTTGACAGCCTCCTTAAAAGCAATACGGACCACTACGCCGCCCTGTGGCGCACCGCGGATGTGGTGATCGAGGGCGATCCCATCAACCAGCAGGGCATCCGCTACTGCATCTTTCAACTGCATCAAACCTACCGGGGCTTTGACGGCCGCAACAACATCGGCGCCAAGGGTCTGACCGGGGAGGCCTACAACGGCCACGCCTTCTGGGATACGGAAACCTATTGCCTGCCCTATTACCTCCTGAACGATGTGCAGGCGGCCAGGAACCTGCTGATGTTCCGCTATCATACCTTGCCCCAGGCCAGGGATCGGGCAAGGCAGCTGGACTGCAAAGGCGCCTGTTACCCCATCGCCACCTTAAACGGCAAGGAAGCCTGCACCCTCTGGCAGCACGCCAGCCTGCAGATGCAGCCCAGCACTTCCGTAGCCTACGCCATCTGGAATTACCACCATCTCACCGGCGACGATGCGTTCCTGTTTAGGGAAGGGATCGAAATGCTTACGGAGATCAGCCGGTACTGCGCCTCCCGCGGGGACTGGAACCAGGACCGCACCGCCTACGGCTATTACGGCGTTATGGGGCCGGATGAATTCCACATGATGGTGAACAACAACTATTACACCAACCTCCTGGGCAAGAAGACCCTGGAGTTCACACTGCACGCGCTTGTCCGCATGGAAACGGAAGCGCCGAAGGCTTTCCAGGCTTTCTGTGAGAAAATGGCCGTCACCCCGAAGGAGCGCGCGGACTGGGCGGCCTGCGCCAAGGCCATGCTGCTCAAGCAGGACGCACACCTGGTCTTTGAGCAGCACGAGGGATACTTTTCCCTGCCTCACATAGACGTACGCAACATTCCGCAGGCCGATTTCCCCCTGTACAGCCATTGGAGCTACGACCGCATCTACCGCACCGATATGATCAAGCAGCCGGATGTGCTGATGGCCATGTACCTGTATCCCGGCGACTACACCCCGGTTGAAAAGGCCGCCAATTACGACTATTATGAGCCCCGGTGCATCCACGAAAGCTCCCTGTCCCCCTCCATCCATGCCATCTTCGCCAGCGAACTCAAGCGGCACAGCGAAGCCTTCCGCTTCTTCGGCTTCGCCGCAAGGCTGGACCTGGACAACTACAACTGCAATACCGCCGAGGGGCTGCATCTTGCCAACATCGCCGCTGCCTGGGTGACCATCGTTTTCGGCTTCGGCGGATTGCGCACCGACGGGCCCGTCCCTTCCCTGGCCCCCTCCATTCCCGCCGCGTGGCAGGGCTACCGGTTCAGCCTGACCCTTCGCGGTAGCACCCTCAACGTGCGGGTGGAAAAAGAAACAGTCACCCTCTCCCTTGAAAGCGGCGAAGCCGTAAGCCTTCGGGTCTACGGCCGGGAAGCCACCGTTACCCGGGAGGGGATCACGCTGCCGCTGCCAAGGGAGTACCGGGAGTGACGGAGCCGGGGGAACCTCCTTTTGCAAAAGGAGGTTCCCTCGAGCTCCCTCCAGGAAAACTCCAATGATTGTAGGGGGTTGTCGTGATAGTTGCATAACAGCATAATTATACAAGAAGATGGCATCCGAAGGTTTCCAAAGGGCGACCGGAAAGCCCTTTGGTCATGCCCGCAGGCATGAAATCCTTCTTCATGAATAAGTTTATGCAAAATAACTGCTTAGCACGACAGCCCCGGACCCCTTCCGGGAAAACTTCAATGACCGATTCCTTGTAGGGGCGGTTATCAACCGCCCGCCGGGACAGCATCCGGAATTCATTTTGCATAAGGAGGCGTTCGCCGTGAAAAAGCTTGCCGTTCTGTGGATGTGTCTGCTGCTTCTGCTGCCGCTGATGCCTGCCTTCGCCCAGGAGGAATACCCCGTGACGCTCTACAGCCAGCCTGTGAACATTCCCCAAAGCGAAGCCTGCAAGGTGTGGATCGATGGCCAGCCCCTTACCGTAATGGATACCGCGGTGAACCATACCCGGACCTGGACCTCCCGCCCCATGCTGAGCACCACCCCTGTGGCGCTTTTCTCCATGGGCGGGCCGGTGTCGGTCAAAGTGCAGTTCCCGGGCGTGGAACTTACTTCCGTCACGGTGCGTCCCCTGTCCCTGGGCATCGCACCGTACATCAAGGGGGATACGGTGCAGTTCGTGCTGGACCGGCCCGCCCCCGTCACCGTGGAATACAATGACCAGGTAAAGGGCGCGCTGCACCTGTTCGCCATGGAACCGGAGACGGAAGTCCCCGATAAAAAGGACCCGGACGTGATCTATTTCGGGCCGGGCCTGCATGAGGCCGGGCTTATAGAACCCAAAAGCGGGCAGACCGTTTACCTGGCGGGCGGCTGCGTGCTGCGGGGCTATATCCAGGCCGGGAATGTGGAAAACGTCAAAATCATGGGCCGGGGCATCATCGACGGCAGCCAGTACGACAGGTGGGAGGACACCGTCGTGCCCGTCAATTTCACGGACAGCAAAAACATCACCATCGGGGGCATCACCATTTTGGACCCTGCCGCCTGGACGGTGAACCTGTACAAGTGCGACACCGTCACGGTGGACGGCGTGAACATTGTGGGCGCCAGGTCCAATTCCGATGGCATCACCACCCAGTCCTGCCAAAACATCACAGCCCGCAACTGCTTCGTCAGGGGATGGGACGACAACCTGGTGGTAAAAGGCTACGACGGCGATGTGGAGAATATCCTTTTTGAAAACTGCGTGCTCTGGACGGACCTGGCCCAGTCCTGCGAGGTGGGCTATGAAACCAGGGCCGCTGTCATGGAGGACATCACCTTCCGCAACATCACGGTGCTGCACAACTTTCACAAGCCGGTCATGTCCGTGCACAACAGCGACAGCGCCCTGGTACAGAACGTACACTTTGAAAATATCACCGTGGAGGACGCCCAGATGGGCGAAGGCGATGGGATGAGGCTGCTCATTGAGCTCACCACCACCAAATCCCAGTGGTCCAAAACAAAGGAGCGGGGAAATATCCGGGGCGTCACCTTTGAAAACATCAGGGTGCTGGGCGGCAAGGAGGCATCCGTCCGCATCTTCGCCTTCAGCAAGGACGCCACCATCGACGGTGTGCTCTTCAAAAACATGGAGATTCTTGGGAAACGGATTATTTCCCTTGATGATTTGACCCTCAACAAAAACAAAAACATCGGCGAAAACATCCGGGTAGAGGCCGGCGCCGGCAATGTAACAACCACGTACCCCGGCTATCTGCACACCTACAAGGCCAAGGAATCTCCCGTTGTCCTGGAAACCGGCCTGCCCCTTACCGCCTCTGCCAACGGCCAGACGGAGTCCTACGCCGGGGCGGGCGCGGCGGATGGCAACCTGAACACCTACTGGGAGGGCGCGGGCAGCGGGCAGGATGAACTGACCCTCAGCTTTGCGCAGCCTGCCTCCCCCGCAAAGCTCATCCTCCGGCTGAACCCTTCCTCCACCTGGGGCGCCAGGACGCAGACCTTCTCCGTCCTAGGCAGCGCGGATGGGCAAACCTTTTCTGAAATCGTCCCTTCCGCCGGTTACACCTTCGACCCCGCCGCGGGCAACAGCATCACCGTCGGTCTTCCGGGAACGAGCCTGCTGGCCTTGAAAATCCTCTTTACCAAAAACACCGGTGCCGAAGGCGCCCAGATCGCGGAAGCCATCGTACAATAGAAAAAAATCCGAAGTTTTGGGGATGGGGCACGGGGAAGGGGATTTTTTTAAAAATTCCCTTCCCCGCCCTTCATATACGCCCTGTCCCGCCGCAGCGCCGCCTCGGCGATAAGCTCATGTCCCCGGGCGTTGGGGTGCATCCCGTCCAGGGAAAGGTAATCGTACACATCCCGCCGGGCCAGAAAGGCATCCCGAAGGTCAAACACGGTGCATCCTGTGATCTGCGCTGCGTCCCGCACGGCAATGGCGTACCGCTCCTGCCAGCGGTAAATGTTCTGTACATCCATCATGTTTTTCATCACGGCCTGGGCGTTAAGGCCTTTGGTGACCCAGTCGAAAAACCGCTGAGCTTCAAGGGGCGGCGGCGTCACCAGCAGCGGCAGAGACCCGGCCTTTTCCACCTGGCGGACAAACGAGACCAGCGTCTGCCGGAATCTTTCCAAAGGTACCTTTGCCTCGTGATATTTTTCCGGCGCCTGCGCCACTTCCGCCCAGTTCAGGTCACAGTCGTTCCCGCCGTACTCGATGGCCACAATGGCGCCCGCCGGGATGCTGCTGCTTAGAAAATCCTGCAGCCCCTCTTCCACCGTCGCGCCCATCCTGGCGTAGTTTTCCACCGGCACGTTCAGGGCGGCTTGCAGACGCACATCGCAGCGGTCCTTGGCGATGGCATACCGGCCGCGGTTTTCGTCAAACAGGATTCCCTTTCCGATGGAATCCCCGAACACATAAATGGGACGCATATCCATACGCGCTTTCTCCTCCGATACATCTGGTATTTAATACTAGATTACATCATCGTTTTGTTTATGTCAAGTAATTTTCCTGTATAGGATTGTGGATTTTTAAGCGGTATGATAGTATGGAAGCAAACCATTCAGGAAGGGACCAGGCGATGCAGGACACAGAAAATAACCTCGCGGGCCTGAGCGCTTACGCGCCGCCGGCTTGGGACCAACTCCCGGATCTGGGGCTGTACATGGATCAGGTGATCACCTACATGGAAAGGCATTACCGGGCGCTGTATCCGCAGTCCGGAAGCATCTTGACGCCCTCCATGATCAACAACTATGTGAAGTATGGGCTGGTGACCCGGCCCGTTGGAAAGAAATATGACAGGGAGCAGCTGGCGCAGCTTATGATGCTGCTGACCCTCAAGCAGGCCGCCTCCCTGGAAGAAATGAAGCAGCTTCTGACCCCGCCCAAGGGGGAGAGCATCCGGGATCTGTACGACGCCTTTTTGATCACCAATCAGCGGGTGGTCGCGTCCCTGAACGCAAGACCAGGGGAAGCCACCGCCATGCAGTACGCCATCGAAGCCGCGGCCTTCCGCTACCTTTGCGCGCAAAAGCTGTTCAGCCAGCCTGTCCCTGCACAGAAGGAGGGCAAACGGGGCGGAAAGAACAAGGCGAAGCCTGAATTTCAGGAATCTATCCCCCATAAGATCCCGGAGGCGGAAAAAGGAGAAGCCTGATGCAGAAAAACCAGGTCATCGAAACCACCTGCCTGCGGCTGGGCGCCCAGATGGAAGGTGTCTGTTTTCATGAGGGCATGGCTGTATTCGTGCCCTATGCGCTGCCGGGGGAGGACATCCGCTGCCTGATCACCAAGGTGGAAAAAAGGCATGCTTTCGGCAAGCTGAAGGAAGTGAAAACGCCCGCCCCGGCAAGGCGGGAGCCGCCCTGTCCCGTGTTTTACCGCTGCGGAGGCTGCGCCGCCCAGCACATGGCCTATGACCAGACGCTGCAGTACAAGCGCACCCAGGTGGAGGACTGCTTCCGCCACATCGGGGGCCTTACGGTTGCGGTGCCGCCTGTTATCGGCATGGCGGACCCCTGGGAATACCGCAACAAAACCGCGCTGCCGGTTGGCGGGGAGCCGGGCAGCCCAAAGATCGGCTTTTACGCGCCCCGGAGCCACACCATTGTGGAGATTGATTCCTGCCCCATCACCATGGGTGGGCTGAACGGCGTGTTGAAGGCTGTCCGTTCCTGGATGGAAGCATACCGTGTCCCGCCCTACCGGGAGGAAACCCATACGGGGCTGGTGCGCCACATCATGGCCAGGGCCTCCCGGCAAGGCGAGGTGATGGCGGTGATCGTGATCAACGGGCAGACGCTGCCCCGGGAAAAGGAGCTGCTTTACGCCCTGCAAAAGGAAGTACCCGCCTTTGTGTCGTTGTGCGTAAGCGTTCATACGGCCCGCGGCAATGTGATCCTTGGGGATACGTACCGTGTGCTCTGGGGGGCGGAGCGGCTTACGGACAGGCTGTGCGGCCTGGCCTTCTCCCTGTCGCCTCTTTCCTTCTTTCAGATCAACCCCGTCCAAACGGAAGTGCTGTACCAGACAGCCCTTAACTTTGCGGAGCTTCACGGCACGGAAACGGTGATGGATGTCTACTGCGGCGCGGGCACCATCTCCCTGATGCTGGCCCGGCACGCGCAGCGCGTGATCGGCCTGGAAGCCGTGGAAGCAGCGGTGCGGGATGCCCGGGAAAACGCACGCGCAAACGGCATCGCAAACGCCGAATTCCTGGCAGGGCCGGCGGAGGCGCTGCTGCCCAGGCTGGTCGAGGAGGGCCTCCGTCCGGAGGTCATCGTGCTGGACCCGCCCCGCAAGGGCGTGGAGCCCGGGGTTGTTGAAGCCATCGCCAAAGCCGGCCCCGAAAGGGTGGTGTATGTAAGCTGCAACCCCGCCACCCAGGCAAGGGATGCCGCGCTTTTTTTACAAAAAGGATACCGCATCACCCGCTGCCAGAGCGTGGACATGTTCTGCTGGACGGGCGGCGTGGAAAATGTGCTGGCTTTCTCGCGTATTCCGGGATGAACCGGGTGCGTTGATTCGTTAATTTGACATATTTCGGGCCCTTGATCCCAGGATTGCAATTTACGCAGCCCGCGGGTATAATGGGCCGGGAAGCTGGAAACCGTATTTCAAAATCCATCCCCGCAGGGGAGGAGGACCATATCTTGCGTTATACATGGGAAAAACGGCTGGTAAGCCTTTTGTGCGTTTTGGCGCTGCTGCTGTCGTTATCCTCCGCCGCGCTGGGCGAAGAGGACAAGGATGTGTCGCTTTTTGGCACCGAGGACAAGAGTGACTTGGACGCGGAGGACCAGGCCCAGTGGGACCAGTGGGAGGCGGAGGAATCCGCCGTCACCTGGGCGGACGCGGAAGGCGCCATTTCCCTGGACGACCTGGACGACGAGCACGCGCAGATGCTGGCCGACCTTCAGGACAGCGGCTTGGCCGACATCGACCCTGAAGAGTTGGAAATCAATACGGATTTGCCGGACACCTATGTAAACATTCTTCTGCTGGGCGTGGACAGCCGCACGGATAACACGAAAACAGGTCTTTCCGACGTGATCATGATCCTGTCCATCAACAAGGAGACCGGAGAAATCAAGCTGTCCTCCATCGCGAGGGATACCGCCGTGGCGGTTCCGGGCTTCAAAAACGTCTACCGCATCAACGTGGCCTACAAGTTCGGCTCCGATACGGAAGCGGAGCAGAAGGCGGACGGCGGCCCGAAGCTGGCCATGCGCACCGTGAACCGCAATTTTCAAATGAACGCCGAGCGGTTCGTGACCATCAACTTCTTCGGGCTGGCCGCCATCATCGACAGCCTGGGGGGCGTGGACATCGAACTGACCAAGGCGGAAGCCAACCGCATCAACTATGAACTGCGCAAGGAGCCTCTGGACAACGTGAAGCGGGACAAGGTGGAAGGCACCGCCGGCGTGCACCATCTGGACGGCATGCAGGCCGTGACCTACGCCCGCATCCGCGGCATCGACAACGATTTTATGCGCACCGCCCGCCAGCGCAAACTCCTGGAGGTCCTTCTGGACATGGTCATCAAGGATATGGACATGAACAAGATGATGGACCTGATGGATTCGGTGCTGCCCTATGTATACACCAATATCAGCGCCGGCGAAATACTGGAGCTCGGGATCACCGTCCTGCAGTCCGGCCTCAAGGACAAACTCAGCACCGGGGAACCGCTCATCGCCCAGCACCGCCTGCCCATGGACCAGACCTACGGCTACAAGACCGTCAACGGGGCAAGCCTCGTATACATGAACAGCAAAAACTTCAAAACGAATATCGAAGCGCTCCACGAGTTCATTTACGGTCAAAGCTATTACAAATAAATCAGCCGGGACCCTTGCCGCCGGACAAAGTGTATGTCCGGCGGCATTTTTTGTCTGATAGGTTCTCAGGCCTCCGTTTGACAGAAAATGCTTCATATCCTATAATAAATTGCATCGTTTCCGCAAAGCCTTTCCTCTCATGGAATTCTCATTCTTTTCTCATGCCCCATTGTTTGAACCCGCGTATAACTGTGTTATAATGGAAGCTGATCCTAAACCCTTGGTGCCCCGCGCGCATGCTTTGCGCATAAAAATGCTGCTTTGCGCGGCTGTGCCTTTACGGCGGGGAAAAGCTGTTTTAGGATAGTTCCGTAACTGTTACCGGATGGAGGATCGGTCATGGCAAACAGGCAGGTTTCCCCCCGGGGGAAGAAAAACAGAAAAGGCACCGGAGCCGGCATACTGACCTTCGGGGTTGTTTTTGTGCTCTACGCTCTGCTGTTCCCCCTGTATAGAGTATGGGACTACATCCTGGCCGCCGCCGTTTCGCTGCTTCTTGGCAGGATCGTGGGCATCATGGGCTCCGGCCTGGATCTGAAGCCCAACAAACAGCAGGAGCAGGAACAGGCGGAGGAAGTCCTGCCGGAAACGGGCGACCCCGCCGCCGACGAGGTGATCCGCAAGGGCAATGAAATGATGCGGCAAATCCGGGAGGAGAACGACCTGATCCCCGATCCGGCGCTGTCCAGGCAGATGGATGATCTGGAAAGGCTGTGCGGGCAGATCTTCAAAACCGTGGCGGAACGGCCCAAAAAGGCCCCTCAAATCCGCCGGTTCATGGATTACTACCTGCCCACCACCCTGAAGATGCTCAAAAGCTACCGGGTCATGGATCAAAGGGAGGTCACGGGGCAAAACGCCCAGGATGCCCGCAGCCGCATCGTGAAAGCCATGGGCGTAGTGCTCACCGCATGCGGAAAGCAGCTGGAAACCCTCTACCATGACGATATGCTGGACGTCACCACCGATATCGAGGTGCTGGAGCAGATGCTCAAGCGTGACGGCCTGGTGGACACCGATTTTTCGGCCATGGGCAAGACGGCCGATGTTCCCGGCGCAATAGAAAGCGATCAAAACAAGGAGGAGCCAGTATGAACAGCCAGCAGGAATCCGTCCCCGTTCTCACCTTGACCCCCGATGTATCCCTCAAGGACAAGCAGGTGCTGGAAGAGACCATCGCTGCCACCCAGGCACTGGCTCCCAAGGCTGCGGATACCACCCAGGTGGTGGTGGCCAGGCTGGACGACAGCCAGCTTACCCAGGAGGAAAAAAAGAGCATCCAGGATTTCATCGGCAGGCTGAATATTGAAAATCCCGACCATGTGCTCCTTTTTGGCGCGGATGCCCAAAAGAAGATCGCGGACTTTTCCGACAAGGCGCTGGAGTATGTGAAAAGCAGCGAAACCGGCGAAGTGGGCGACATGCTGGCCGGGCTGGTCACGGAGCTCAAGGGCTTTGAGACGGACGCGGAAGAACCCAAAGGTATTAGGAAGCTTTTCAAGAGCGCCGGCCGGCAGATTGAGATGCTCAAGGCCCGCTATGAAAAAGTGGACGTCAACGTGGAGAACATCGCCGGAAGCCTGGAAAAGTACCAGGTGCAGCTGCTGAAGGATGTGGCCATGTTCAACCACCTGTACGACCAGAACACCCTTTACTTCAAAGAGCTGACCATGTACATCATCGCCGGGGATGAAAAGCTGCAAACCGTGCGGGACAGCCGGCTCAAGGAACTGCGGGACAAGGCTGCCTCCTCCGGCGACGCCATGGACGCGCAGCGGGCCAACGACCTTGCCGCCATGTGCGACAGGTTTGAAAAAAAGCTCCATGACCTGAAGCTCACCCGCCAGGTGGCGCTGCAGATGGCCCCCCAGATCCGCCTTTTGCAAAACAACGACAGCCTGCTGGTGGAGCGCATCCAAAGCACGCTGAGCAACACCCTTCCCCTGTGGAAGAGTCAAATGGTGCTGGCCCTGGGGCTGTACCACAGCCAGTCGGCGCTGAAAGCGCAGACAGCCGTCACCAACATGACCAACGAGCTTTTGAAGAAGAACGCCGAAACCCTCAAAATGGGCACCATCGAAACCGCCAAGGAGGCCGAGCGCGGCATCATCGATATCGAGACGCTGGTGCAGACCAACCAGTCCCTTATCGACACCTTCAACGAGGTGATGCGCATTCAGACCGAAGGCCATCAAAAGCGCCTGGCGGCCGAAGCCACCCTGTACAAAATGGAGGGCGAGCTGAAAAGCAAGCTCCTGGAGCTGAAAAGGTAAAGGCTGAAACGGGCAGCTTCCGAAAAGCCCTCCGCAGGAAGGTCTGTTTGTTTTGATTCTGAAATGGAAATATTAAACATTTATGGTATTATATTACACATCCGCTCAACAGTATGACAGTATGGAGGAATCAGCATGAAAAACGCCGGGCGGACATTCCTGTGCCTGGTGATCACCCTGGCGCTGGTGCTTGGCGGCCTGGCGCTGGGCGCCCGCAAGGGCTGGACAGCCAAGGCCGGGAAGATCACGGATATGGTGGAGCAGGAAGGCGGCCTGAAAAGCATATTGGCCCTTCGCGCCACGGATGCCGGCAACCTGCTGGTGGTGGCCAGGCGCCACCTTGACAAGGAGGATGCCCGCATACAGGCTGTAGCGCAGGCCCGGGATGTGCTCAAAAGCGAAAGCTCCTCTCTTTCCCAGAAGCACGAAGCCAACCAGGCGTTGACGGATGCCGTGGGCACGCTGGCTGATGCGCTGAAAAGCCAAAAATCCCTTCAGGGCGACCCAAAGGACTTGAACTATGTGATCGCGCTTACAAAAGCCCTGGAGGTATACCTGGACGGGGAGGCCGTGGCCGCGTACAACGATGCGGCCGGCGCATACAACAAGGGCCTGCGGGAATCCTTCAGCGGCTGGTTTGCCATGTTGACGGGCGTCCCCCAAATGCAGCTTTTCGATTGATATCAGAACCTTTTGATCTGGCAAAGGAGAAGGAGAAGGAACATGGCGCGCCGCGGATTTTTAAAAAGCCTGGGCCTCGCGTTTATCATAGTGCTGCTGTCGGGCATGTTGACAGGCGCGCCGGCCGAACCCAGATACCCCGGGAAGACGGACCTGACGGTCTCCGACAATGCGAACATCTTCAGCCGGAAGATCGTCGACGACTTGACGGCTTTTCGCAAAACGCTGGAAAACGCAACCGGCGTTAAGCTTTGGGTCGTCACTGTCAACTTTCTGGACGGGGAGAGCGTGGAAGGCTATGGTCAGCAAGTGTTTGACCGGTGGCAGCTTAATGACAACGACCTGCTGCTGC
This sequence comes from Bacillota bacterium, assembly GCA_023459275.1. Taxonomy (GTDB): domain Bacteria; phylum Bacillota; class Clostridia; order Christensenellales; family Aristaeellaceae; genus JAEWAH01. The sequence continues at coordinate 74,811 of JAEWVC010000110.1, forward strand.
TCATGTCCTCGGGGGATGAGCAGGCGGTGACTGTCGCCGGAAAATCCCTCAAGGGATACTTTTCCGTGGATAACCAGCGGAATCTGCTGAACGCCCACTTCCTGGACAGTTTCCAACACGAGCAATATGAGGAGGCCTTTTCCAGATATATTCCCGAATTGGCCGCTTTCCTCGGCAAAAAGTTCGGCGTGACGGTTTCCACCGGAGCCCTGTTTGGCATTCCCGCCGCTTCGCCCACGCCGGAGCCCACCGTGCAGCCGGCCAATGACAACGGCTGGATGAATTATCTTCCCGGCGGCAGTGATTTTCTCTCCGGGCTGTTGAACGGTCCCTATGCCACGGAACACCCCGCCAGCCGCCGGTCGCAAGTGGAAAAGGCTTCCGGCTTCAGCTTTGGTTCCCTGATCATCTTATTGCTCCTGTTCTCCCTGATCTTCGGCTCCCGCAGGCGGCACATGGGCGACCGCGCAGGCTGCATGGGCTGCGGCTGCGGTCCTTTGGGCTGGCTGGCTGCCGGCCTGGGGCTTGGCGAATTGTTCAAAAACAGGCGCCATTGGTAAAGGCTATCCGTTGTTTGTAAAAAACTTCACAAATTGTTCATATCTTCTGGGAAAGCAAGGCATGATTTCCCAACCTTGGCGCGTTGAATGGTTGAGGTGAAATTCATGGCTGAACTGCTCATCATCGAAAGCGATAAATCGTCGGCCATAGCGATGGCGCAAGCCTTGACAAAGGCGGGCCATGGCTGCCGGGCCACAGAAAATCCCGCTCAGGCCAAGGAGTATCTAAACGCGCTTGGCGGCGGTTTGGTGATCATCAACGCACGCCTCCCCTGGAAGGAAAGCCATTCCTTTTTAGCTGGCCTCTCCATGCGCAAATGCCCCGTGCTGTTTATCACCAGGGAGCCCAACGCCAAAGCCCACCTGCAAGCGATGTATGCCGGCCCCAGCCGGGTTTTGGTAAGGCCGTTTTCCGACCAGGAACTGGTGGCGCTGGCGGAATCGCTGATGAAGGAGACGGAAAACCGGCTTACGCTGGGGGGCCTGGAGATCGATCTTGCCGACAAGGCCGTGCGGTTGGAGGGCGAGCCGCTGAATCTCACCGCCCAGGAGTTCGCGCTTTTACAGGCGCTCATGGAAAACCCGGAGACCGCCTTATCCAGAGAACAGCTTTTAAGGACCGCCTGGGGGTATCAGGGCATCGGTGAAACGCGCACGGTGGATGTGCATGTACAAAGGCTTCGCAAAAAGCTGGGCGTGGACAGGATCGAAACCGTGTACAAGCTGGGATACCGGCTGAAAATGGCGTAGCCTCGTCTATAGCGCAACACAAACGGGGGGCCCCGCGGCACCGCCGGCCCCGCGGG